>NZ_JANJZD010000039.1 GCF_024623325.1 Acetatifactor muris | reverse complement strand
CACCAGGCCTGCCAGCGAATTGCCGCAAGCCTGATAAAGGTGAAGTGAAATAAAGACTGGAGCAAATCTGTTTCTATCATACAGGTTTGCTCTTGTTTTGTATAGGTACTCACTATCTACCGTTTACTAAATAACTTATTATGAAAGTCATTTTATCATATTTATCCATATAAAACAAGTAGTCTCCACAACTACTTATGCGTGTCTCCACAACATGCAGAATAAATAGGTGTCCACAACCTATAATAAATCATAGTATGATATTCAAAACATTTGACAGTAAAATTGATTTGTTTTGGATATAAAAAGACTCACCTGTGTTGATGAGTCTTTCATGATTCAACATTATGCATTTTCTTATTAATGTTTAGAATTTTCAAAAATATCCATTGCTTTTGATATTAACTGATTTGAAATATCTGAATTAAGTATATCTACATCCTTTTCTATTATACCTAATTCAATAAGAGTTATAACTGTGGTTCTAATTATGGAGATTCGCATATATTCGTTACTCATGCTAATATCATTTAATATTTTCTCAATATCGCCCTCTATACTTCTGTGATTTTCAGCTATTCTTTTTATAAGCTGCTGATCTTCTGATTTCATAGAGTGTTGGGAATTAACTACCAATTTTACAAATAGTTCACTTGCTTTGATTTTGTCTTTCATTGTTTTGCTCTCCTTTACTTTATAATCTTTCGGATTAATTGTTAAAATATAATTATGTGAATCTTTGATTTTTACATAAGGTTTTGCTTGAAAATCTAATGGATTTATACCATTGCTATATCTTTTAAAAAGATTCTGTATGACCTCACTTGATATTCTGCCTTTTTGAGCAGAAGTAAATAAAGGTTGATTCACATTTTCGCTGTTAATAATATCCATATATTGTTTCAAATATGTGTTTGTTTGTTGTCCAAGTATGTATTGTATGATATTCCCACCACTGTCTTGATAAATAATTTTATCATCAGACACATTACAAATATTAAGTTCAATAATATCCTGCACACTTAAACCTGTATCAATAATTAGTGACGCAATGGATAAATTTCTTTTTCTAATAAATTCATCATTTTTACTGGCAATTGCTTGAAAGAAATGATCTATATCCGTTTGACCTATTGAGGTCTTATCTATTTCTATATCTTTAATGATTACTTGTGACATGATATTTTTACTGATAGCATGATTATGATACAAAAACTTAAATATTCCTTTAATACTATTAATTTTTGAATTAACTGTGTTGGGACTATATTTTTCAAGTAATATATTTTTATAAGATTCGATATTATCTATTGTTAAGTTTTCTAATACATAAGGCGGTATTGATTTAGTATCAGAAATTTTATATATGTCTTTTATATAGCTTAAAAAGTCATAGAAAATAATATAGTAATTACGTTTTGTTGTAAATGTAGTAGTCTCATTTTCAGTAAAGAACATATGCGAAAATCGAGGAAGATTGTTTATTTGAGATAAAACCTTTTCTTTTGCACGTTGTTCCTTTTCACTTTGAATCATGGTATATTACATCCTGTTTAATTATGTATATGATTTGTAATAAAATTCTTTGCCAATAGGTTTGAATCCATGTTTGTTGAGTAATCTAATCATTTTTTCAAACATATTATCATCCCTGATGTTTTCCCAACTCCCATCTAAAGTTGGAATTTGCGGACAAGGCAATGTAATAAATAAACTTGTCAAGTCGCTTGTAACGTATTCAAATATTTCTTGAAGATTTTCATGTATGTAAGTTGCAATGCCGTTATTTCTATAATTAGGATAAATAAAGAATCTACTGAGATAACAAATTAAAGGTCTACATCCTATATCTACTTCTGCAAGTAAAAAATTGTTATTTTTTAATGTTACAATCGCATTGTATGCATCATTGGATATGGTGTCAGCACTATCAATAATGTTTATATCATAAGCCTCTATGTAGTTATAGTTAAAAAAATAACCTTCAACAGTTGCAACAATATTTTCCTCATCACAATCTTCGTCTATTAGGAATAGATTAAACCCAGCCTTAAAATAACAAGTGCTGATAGTAGTTTCATAATCAAAGGACTCTGTAAATGGTTCATCTGTATTTATAAAACATGATTTTTTGTGGCAATATGATTCAATCCTCAATTCCATAAAGAATTCCTCTGTTCTGTTTGACTTTATTTGTTATATTCGAATAATTATACCATAAAATGTCGAATATGTATAGAGTTGAATGTATGTTTTTATGTAACCGAAAATTGAAATTTTAAATTCCACCTTTAGACAGTTCAGTGGAATTTACTTCTGCACTGGAATTTAAAATTTCAAGTCAGCGTTTTTATGTAACAGAAATAAGACTGCTGTATAAATTATACTAATAGTTTGAATTGGCATAATTTATAGAGCAATCTTGCTCTGAAATAAAGTGAAAGGATGTGGTTATATGACTTAATAATCTATAAATACGCTCATCATTTGATTGGGTATATGTAGAAAATAATATTTGTTATCAATTTTTACTACAGTAAATTCGACATTACCTTTTCCCTCTTGGTATTTACCTTTTATCGTCATCTCGGTTGTAATGTTATAGATATTATCAAATTTAATTGTACCACCATTTGAAAAATAGGGATAATTAGAGTATATATTTCTTGCATTATCTTCATACATTTCAATATCTTCTTTTGACATACTGCTCATATGAATAATTTTGTATGAGATTTGAAAATCACCACCAAAATCTTCAGAAATGCCATTTATGTAATTTTCAAATTTTTCTTCTGAAATATTTTGTTCAACTGACAATGAACAATATTCGTGAAATGCTTTTGGTATTTCAGACACATCACGATTGTTTATAGCATTAATTAAATGGTTTAATGGAATTTTTTCATCATTTTTGTTATTTATAAAAAAATTAGCACATATAGAAGTAATTACGCAAACTAAAATTAACACAATGACTAATAAACATTTTTTCTTTTTCATTTATAACAACCCCTTTATTAAAATAAGTTTAAGTGACTCTCATTTTATCACAAAATACAACAAACGGCAACTCCACATTGCCAAAAGAGTATTCTCCACAAATACTCAATTGGGCGTATCCACAACGCTCATGTAACTCTCCACAAGTTACAAATTCTAATAGTATGATATTCAAAACAATCACAAGTTCTGTAGATGAAACGAGAAAAACTTTAGCACTTTTTAATAAAGATTGGAACACTTATAAAAGAAACTGGCAAAATGCTAATGGTGTATTTGGTAAAATAGGAAGTGTATTTACTCCTGCTAATGCTATTACAAAAAGTGATATAGAAGCAATCAAAGCATATAACTCCCAGATTGATTCATGTGTAACTTCGCAAACAGCATTTAATAGGACTATGTTAAATGCAAGTCCTGCGGCACAGAACTTGGTAGCCTCATACAATGGAGGAAAAGTTTCAGCACAAGGTATGGCTACTGCACAAAATGCGGCGAAGGCATCAACTATTGGATTAACCATAGCACAAACAGCCTTAAATGCAGCTATCGGTATGGGAATCGGATTACTTATTAGCTTAGTTGTAAAAGGAATAGATAAGTTAGTCCATGCAAATGAAGAAGCAATTGAAAAGGCAGAAGAATTAAGAAGAAAATATGAAGAATTCAAATCAACCAATGAAAGTAATATATCAACGCTTAATGGGTTGAAGAAAGAATTTGAGGAATTATCAAAAGGTGTAAGCCAGTATGGAGATAATGTATCTCTAACTACTGAGCAATATGAAAGATATAAAGAAATCATTCAGCAGATCGTTGGTATGTCACCCTCTCTTGCTGAAGGTTATAGCACAGAAAACGGATATATTGCTGATAAAAACGGACTATTAGAACGTGCTATCGAATTGCAGGAACAGGAATATCGTAATGAACTAAGAAAAATTACAAATCTTCAAAATCTAAAAACTTCAATGTCAGGATATATTGCAGAATATAAAGATGCTTTTGAAGGTGGTTGGGTGACTGAAGACATGTCTGCAGCAAGTACAGTAAAAGCAACTGATTTTTCTAATGCGTTATATAAAGCATTTAATTATAGCGAAAGATATAATAATGGTTATAGTAGTGAAGACCTTGCAAGAGAAATATTGAAATCATTAGGTATAGATAATATTGATAAAGAAATGGAGAAATTTTTTAATGAAAATGGATATTATCAGCCTAATTGGTTCTTTGACGAATATGTTGACGAAATAGCTAAAAATATTGACGCAATTACTAATGCTTTATCTTATGAAAACGTTGGATTAGAAGAGGATGAATTTGAAAATAGAATTCTTACTGTAAAAGATTGTGCACAAGCATACTTAGATATGAAAGATTCTATGTCTATAGCAAATGAATCTATTCAAAGAGATTTACAATATATTGCTGAGTATGCAGATGGTTATTCTAATTTAACAACCGAGCAACAAAAATTTGTAAATGAATTCTTAAAAGGATTTAATATTGACGATATTGTATCTCGTGATTGGTTCGGTAATTTAACTTATGACGAAGATAAAATGAAGTCAGTAAAACGTCAAATAACTGATTTTGTTGAAGCACTTTCACAAGATGAAACAACAAAAACTGCTTTGGCAGACTTATATGCTATTCCTACAGATGAGCAATCTATTCGTGAGTTTGTAGAACAATTCAGAAATGCTTTAGAAATTATAAAAGCATATTGTCAAGAAAACGGTATTGAAATTCCTATTGCTATCACTGACAGTGAACAAACAATTAACGACCTCGAAGCACAGTACCAACGTGCAGTAGATTTTGCAAAAGATAAATTTGACGGTTACGACCCTACTGCTTTTTTCAAGGAACATTCTATCAACACACAGGAAGAAATTGACACTTGGCAGAAAATCGCACAAAGGGCTAGGGATGCTGCGGAAGCTGAAAAGGAATATATTCAAGGTTCAACATTGAATGCCCCCACCACTTCCTTCGACATTTCCACCTACAAGGACGCACTCTCTGACATCCAATCTTCTCTAACCACACTCCGCTCCGCCCTGGAATCATTCAACAGTGGTACCTTAGATGAATCAGCAGTATTAGATCTAATGCAACAGTTCCCCGAGCTTGTACCCTACATAGATTTAACAGCAGAAGGATTCGGGAACTTATCTGAAGGATTAAGCGTACTTATAGCACAACAGCCTGATTCATTAATACAGAATCTCCAAACCTTAAAAGATTCTCTCACCACAGATGCAGAGCGCGAACAGGTAGATCTGCTTATAGATTCTCTACAACGCCTCAGCTCTTATGGGGATTCGGGTATTGAGTCTTATGCAACTTCTATTGGTTCTACATGGGATGATACGGCAAATGTAATTGAAGGTGTAATCACACAATTTGAGAATCTGGCCAAAGTTCAGGAAACAGTTGCAGATGGATTAACCATATCAACAAATGCAGCTGCAGAATTAGCAAAGATGTATCCTGAAATTCTTGACCATGCACAGGTAACCGCAAATGGTCAGATCACTCTAAATGAAGAAGTTGTAAATAGTATTCTTGATGGCGATAAATCCATCATTGAAGCCCAGATAACTAAGCTGGAAGCTGACAAAGCAGGATTAATCATAAAGAAGGATTATGCCCAGGCACAGCTTAATATAGCGAAGCAGGTTGCCGAAGGCGAGGGTAAACGATATTGCCCTCTTCCACAGTAATGTGGATTATAAAAAGTAACTATAACGGTTAAAGCCCGATGGGACGGGTCAGACCGTGGAAAGACTGATTTTAGATTACAAAAATATATGGATTTAATCTCGATAATGTAAAAGCACAATTGAATGAATATATAAAAAATAATCGTGCTTGGAAATATTGTTGACAAATTTCCTTCGATGATGTAATATAAGTATAGAAAAATGAATACATACTATAGAGAGATGATATAAATAAGGACGGAACAGGCAGCCGTCACTCCTTTTATGGACTTAAAGAGATGCTGGAGTGCCACCCAGCTATTTATATCATCTCTTTTTGTTGCAGATTTCTAATTCTAAAATCTAAAATCAGAATCCCTAGAGACTGTAATGGTTATATAGGCAACTATACAACCTCCGTTACTCTCCTACCCATCTAAGGCAGGATGAAGATCCAGTCCAAACAGCCGGAAGGCTCCTTCATGTTGAAATACATGATTGTCGCACAATAATCCCAAATAAATGAAATGCGAGAACATGCCAGAAATGACATGTCGCCATATCACAATGATGAGTATGGTCAGTAGCCAGTGATGGTGAAAGTAATAGATTGAATATCACAAAAGAAATTGCCCAGTACCGCATAGATGCAGCAAATAGCTTATTGAAAGCACTGATCGAAGCAGGCCTCGAAGAAGATAGGGCATATGCCGCTGTAGCCGCTAACATGGCAGGTAACACAGATGAATTTAACCGTATTGTGGGAGCTGTTGCACAGGATATCGCTGTAAATATGGATAATGCTGCTGTATCCATGGCAGATTCCATAGACATCAATTCCATAAATGCACAGACATCTTTTGAATATCTCCAGGAAAAAGTATGGGATGTTGCAGATGCAATCGAAGCAGCTCCAAAAGGTGAACGTGGTGGGAAATTAGGAAAAGGAAAACGCGGCGGAGGTTCTACCTCTAAAGGTGGTATCAAAGTAGAGACACATTCCGGAGATTTTAATACCACACTCTCCGAATACAGCCCGAAAGAATTTAACCTGGATAATTTCCAGTCACAGCTTGAAATTGATATTAAAGGTTATGCCGATGCAATCTCAAATATTGATTCACAGATAGAAATACTGAAAAATTTACAGGCTACTTTTGACAATAATGGCGGAATCGGCGGTCACGGCTATGCAGATCAGATTCAACAGCTTGAAAAGGAAAGGAGTAAAATAAATGATTCCATAAAAGACTCTTCTTCCTCAGCTAAATCTGAATTCTCCGAAACTATTGATTTTTTCAAACGAAGAGTTGAAGTACTAAACGATGTTCTGTCTTTCTTAAGCACTTCTCTCGATAATGTGTCTGGATCATTCGCCAAAAACAACCTGATTGATGCTGAATTAGGTATTACAGAAGAGAAATTCAACAACTACACAGATGCTCTTTCTATGTATACCCAGAAAGCAAATGAAGCATTGTCAAAACTGCCTGCTGATATAGCGCACCAGGTTAGAAATGGTGCTGTTGCTCTCATTGACTTTATCGGAGAAGGTAATAAAAATGTCGTAGAAGCCATTAAGGAGTATGAATCCTGGGCTGATGAAATTGCAGACTGTCAGCAGAACCTGGCTGAATTACAAAAAGAGATTCGTCAGCTGGAATTAACGAAGTTCAACAATATCATGGAGGATTTCAGTAATCAGTTTGATCTTCGTGATAACAGTAAAGATTTGATCTCTAAACAGGTTGACCTGTTAAAAGAAGCTGGGGAATTAATCGGAGAATCTTTCTTTAAAGCACAGATTGACCAGTCACAGAAACAATTACAATTATTAGAAGCTGAAAAAGCACAGCTTATAAACCATATGAGCAATGCTATTAGTTCTGGAAGGGTAAATTGTTGCCCTCTCCTACAGTAATGTAGGATGAACAAAGTAACTATATCGGTTAAAGGCGTATGGGAACGTTAAGACCGAGGAAAGACTGATTTTAGATAGAAAATTTGGATTTATTTGATTATATTGATTTTTATGATTTGGCTACAAATGTATGTTCTGAATAGTACTCTGTCGATTATTGGTATATAATGGAATATTATAATACTGATGATTAGGAGAATAACGATTATGATGAAGAGTACTGCAAATATGTTTTGGAGTGATATAAATGACATTAAGCGGTTTAGTGAAAATACAGAAGATAATAAGAATAAACGGACCAAAAAAACAGCTTCTATAATATTAGCAGGTGTTCAATTAATGGAAAATTATATCAAAGGTTTAAAAAATCTAAGTGCATATGATGCTTCTTCTATAATATTAAGTGATGCTAATTGGATTCGAAATAATGAAAAAACAGATTTTACGGATGGTTATGGTAATGTAGTCTCTGCAAAGATTGGGTCTATTTATTATATTGATTTCGGGAAAACATTTTCTGATGAATTGGCATACTTTCATCATGGATTATGCATTGGCAAGAAAGATGGGAAAATACTCATTGTCCCAATGACTTCTGGTACTAAATATTTTTCGAGCTGTTATCATCCTATAAATAATCCTACTGCAAGCAAAAAATATAGACAAGCACTAATGTCAGAAGGTTTTGAAAAAGATTGTATTCTCAAGCTAAATGATACTAAATTTATATCACCAGGCAGAATTGATAAAGAGACTGTTTCTATAAACTCTGATATCGTAGAACAGATACAAGAACAAGTATTTGGTATTCAATTTCCAGAATTATATCAAAAATTTTATAATTCTTTAAAGAAGATTGATAAATATGAAAAGCAGATTTCCGATCAGAAAGAACTAGTCAGCCGTTTAAAGCAGGAAAATAATACCTTGCGCATGAAATCAAGAAAATTTGAGAATAATATTGACATAAAAGAATAGAATCTATATAATATAAATATAGGAGAGAAGCCGTTACCAATTGATTATATAATCAGGAGGTATGAAATGCTTATCTCCGTCAGTTAAAGAGGTTTTTCCTACGAATCGTGCAAGCTTATTTCGACCAGCTTGTATCAGCATTCAGAGCAGGTGATGTACACACCTGCTCTTTATTTATCTAAAATCAGAATCCGTAGAGACTGTAATACCTTATATGGTAACATATGAGGTTCCGTTACTCTCCTCTCCTGTCCTGAGAGGATGAAGATTCAGTCCGATCTCACACGATAATCCCAATCAAAAAAGAAATGTGAGAGTTAGCCAGAAATGGCTAACCGCCATATATTGTATATGGTCAGTAGGTTTGATAAACCGAAAGTAACAGAATGACAAAAAGGAACCGACGAATGGATTGAAATGGTCAATGCACTCAGCGAAGTGGACGGCAACATCTTAGACTGCAAGAAGTCCATCGAACAATTTGACAATGAACTACTCAATCTCCATACGGAAGTTTTCAACAGAATCCAAGAACAGTTTTCCAATCTTGACTCTGAACTCTCAAATATCATTGATTTATTTGATGGGTTTGATGTATCAGATGAAAAGGGGATGTGGTCAAAAGAAGGCATTACACAGCTGGGACTGTTATCACAGCAATATGAACTGGCACAGTATCAGATCAAGCAGTATGGCAATGAGATTGATGAATTGAATGCTCAATACATGGCCGGAAATTATACTGCAACTGAGTATGCTGATAAGTTAGCTAGTTTGAATGAAAAACAGTGGGATACTGTAAATGCTACTGAATCAGCAAAAAATGCCATTTTAGAGTTAAACAAAGCCAGAGTCGAGAACCAGATTAAGGGGATTGAAAAAGAAATTGATGCTTATGACGAACTTATACAATCCCAGATAAAAGCATTGAAATCAGAGAAAGATTTACATGATTATAAAAACAGTATTGCAGATAAAACGAAAGCCGTTACAGATCTGAAACGTCAAATAGCCGCACTGCAATATGACACATCAGCATCCGGAGTTGCAAAACGTAAGAAACTTGAAGAACAGCTTGCAGAAGCAAAGAAAGCATTATCTGAGGAGGAATATCTGCATAGCATCGAAGCGCAGGAAGAGGCTTTAAATAATCAGTTTGAGCAATATGAGGCAGCACAGAATAAAGAAATTGAATCCCTCAGAGAATCTTTGAATAACAAAGAAGCAATCCTGAATCAGTCATTCAACACAGTAAAAGAAAATGCATCTTTAATTGGACAGGAAATTGCCCAAATCGCTGTAGAGCATGGAATCACAATATCTGCTGCTCTTATCTCTTCCTGGCAGTCTGGTGGAAACGCAATCGCAGGCTATGGTGAAGTACTGTCTCAGAATACATCTGCATTCATTGGAAATATCATGGGTGTGGAAAATGAAGTATGGAATCTCCAGACACAAGCAAATAACACTGCGAATTCACTTGCATGGATGTTCTCATCGAAAGCAGATAATCTTGTTAATGAGCTAACCACATCATATTATGCTGAGGCCAATCTGGCTAATATGACAAATGCCCTGCAACAGAGCCTGGTTAATGCTTTGGAACGCGGATACAATGTCAGCAGTATTGTGAATTCACTGGCAAGCATTGAAAATGCTGCAAACAGTGCAAAGCGGGCTATTGATAATATGAATAATGCATCTTCTACTGGTGGATATAATGGTGGAAGCACAGGCAAAGCGAATGACATGAATACTGGTAAATATCAGTTGATAGATAAAATGACTGGAAGAATATGGAAAGATAATCTATCATATGCAGAAGCAATGGAATACAAAAAGGATCATGTCACAGATATAAATACTACATTGGTAAAGAAATATGCATCTGGGACGCGTAATGCAAAAGGTGGTCTAAGAGTTAAAAATGAAGAAGGTCCAGAGCTTACACTTCCTAAACTGAAATCTGGGAATTATGCTATTGGTAATGAAGGAGACCAGATACTTACTAAATCTGAAACTGATAATATTTATAAATGGGCACAATTTGATCCTGATAAGATGTTACCAGTTAATTTTATGGAAGATTTATGGAAATATGCCCGTGTTCCTAAACCTGTAATTGATAAGAATATAAATAATAATCCTATAGAAATAGGAAGTCTTATTAATGTTGAGGGAAGTATTGATAGTTCAAATATTAAGCAGATGAAGGTTATTGCAAAAGAAGCTGTAAATGATTTTGTAAATAAAATGCATGATGGTATTACATACAGAAGATAATTATATGATGTAATATTATCATATTTTAAAAAGCTGAAAGCTTAAAAATAAGTTTTCAGCTTTCTTTTTAGAAGTATAATTGACAGTTTTTAAATGTCAACATTTTTTGAAAAATATGTATCACAAAGTTCTTTAAATAAATTAAACACGGGAACTGGGAACGGCATATTAAAAGTAAAATACGTTAATGTAAATAATAACGGTGAACTTCAGAATTTCCTATCTTATTTAACCGAAAACACTTTATCAATAAAATTGACAATATTGAATGTAGCCTATTTTAACAATCCGATCTACACAGCTATTAATAAAACGGGCGGAGGTGCTGGATTAGCGTTAAGCTATATGGTAGATGATAAATATGGGTGTGTTGCTTATTTTGGTTATAGCATAAATAAAATAATAAAATGTGACTTCATGAATGGCGAATGGATGAGTTGGAACGCATTATATAATTAATTTTTGTATATCAAATTCCAGTCATACCAAGTACCATTATTAATCGCTCTTGCATGTATGCCAAAATACTGTTTATACTTAGATATAATATATACGTAAATATGTAGTGCTATTGGGAACTACTACAATATTTCCATCTATTATAGACAAAATCATTGCAACAAGCGAATTAGTTCTAATAGAATAAGGAATAACATAGCTATTGCCAACAACTGATACGATCCTTTGAGGATTTATTCCAAGAGCCTCTTTCGGAATTTCAATCCATCCATTTTCCATGCTTGTCGCTTGTGTTTTTATACATTTTAGCATTCCCGTGTTTAATGAACGTATGTTCTATTTTTATTTTTATATGATATTATCAAAAATATATTAAAGAAAGTTGGTGAGGAAAATAGAAATTGTAAATAAAGATTTGATTATTGGAAATTTTAGAGCATCTGACTATGGGTTAATAATAGCATCATTTTCTTATAATGAACAATTTGTTGATGAAATAGGTATGAACGTTTCTACAATAGAAGAATTTATAGGAAACAACCCAGTCCCAACATATATAGGGCAAAACTTTACAGATAAATTGCATTTACAGATTACTTTAATAAAAAATCCTTATCCATTATATAATAAGTTATATTTTAATGAAAAAGATTGTCGTAGTGTGCTACGTATATTAACAGGCATTAATGGATATCAATGGACAAAGCTAATTACATATGAATTAGATGAAGATCTTTGGTATAGAGCTAGAGTGAATAATGTTTCTTATAAAAGAATTGGTGGACATATTGCTGGAATAATTCTTGATTTGGAATGTGATTCTCATTTTGCCTGGTCAAAAGAATATTCTATTACAATAAATGCAAAGGCAAATCAACATTTTTATATTTATAATAATACAGATGATTTAAATAATTATATTTATCCAATAGTGTCTATTGTGCCTTCTTATGCTGGTCATATTACGATTACAAATATTAATGATAATTGGGATACTGAAATTAAAAACGTAAAATCTAATGAAAAAATAACTGTTAACTCAAAATGTCAAATTATAACGTCTAATAAATCTCACGATTTATTGCTCAATGATTTTAATCTTAAATGGTTTCGATTAATACCAAACAAAAATGAATATGTATCAAATGTCGATGCAAAAATTTCAATGATATTTCGAGTCCCAAGAAAGGTAGGTTTTGTTGTATGAGAATAACTAGGGATTTTTTTGATAATCCCATTATACCAGACTATGTATTATGCAAATCAAATAAAGAAAGAATCGGAATATTACAATGCACAAATAAAACTATAGATTTCAATTTTAATAACTTAGATGAAATAAATTTTACTACATATCTTTATATAGATGGCATTAAAAACCCATATTATGATTTAGTAAATGATATGAAATATATATTACTGCCAGATGTTGGATTTTTCAGTATTACATCTATAAATATAACATCTGAGGGAAGCAAACTTGAATCTAAATCTGTAACAGCAAAAAGTTATGAGTGTTTATTAGCTAATAAAAATCTTGAAGAATTTGTAATAAATATGGGGACTGTTGAAAGTATTGATGGGGTTCAATTTTATAATCTTAGAGATAAAAGCAAAAGTCTTTTACATCTTATATTGGAAAAATGTCCTGACTGGGAAATTGGCCATATAGATACATCTCTCATAACGATGCAGAGAAGTTTTGAAATAACCAAACAAGATATATATTCTTTCCTTAACAATGATGTTGCAAGTGCTTTCGAATGTTACTTTTTATTTGATACATTAAATAATACTATTAATATATATAAAGAAGATAACATAGGCAAAGATACAAATATTTGTGTATCATATATAAACCTTTTAAAAAATACAAATATATCTTGTAATATGGATAATATAAAAACATGTTTGACAATAACCGGATCTGATGATTTGACAGTTCGTGAAATTAATATGGGATATGATAAAATATATAACTTCGGATATTATAACTCTACAGAATATATGAGCGCAAAGCTTTATAATGCATATAATTCCTGGGTTGCTTTAAGAAAGTTAAAATTACCTATATACACTTCTCTTCTATCTCAATATCAAAATTATCTTACACAAATAAATTTCTTAGAACATGAAAAAATGCCATCTACATCAGGCAGTACAAACTGGGAAGAATATGGCTTACAACCATTAAAAGAACAATTATCAGCATATGAACAAAAACAATCCGTTTCTATGAAGTCTGGTCATGGAGATCCCTCAAGCTCGTTTTATAATTCTGAATATTTGCCCATTTACAATACCATTCAAGATATCACTTCTCAAATAAAAAAAGTAGAAAATCAAATTAATTCATTGAAAAATAATCAAATATCTATATCGAATGAAATGAATACTATTATATCTGATGTGGATATACAAAATAACTTTTCTCAAGAGGAATTAAAGGAGTTATGTTCTTTTATCCGAGAAGATGATCTAAACAGCTCAAATTATATTGTAACAGATACAATGACAAATGATGAAAAGTTTGAAATGCTTCATAGTTTGCTAGAATTTGGCGAAAGGGAACTTGCTAAAGCATCAATTCCGCAACTTTTATTTAGCTCAGACATAATAAATTTATTTGCCATCCCGGAATTTGAAGAATTCTGTGACGAATTTGAACCAGGAAACTACATATGGGTAACATTACGGGATGATTTTTCAATAAAAGCAAAATTACTTTCGACACATATTAACTTTTACAATCCTGCTGATTTTTCTGTTACCTTCGGTAATATTGTACGAAACACAAAAGATCGGTACTTAGATATTGCAGAAATTATAAGAACAACTTCTGATGTGGCAACATCTGTGTCATTTAATTCGTCTTATTGGAGCCAATCAGCGAAAGATACTTCTCTTATAGGTAAAATTCTTGATGAAGGATTAATTGCGGCAGGTAAATATCTTAAAAATGGTGATGATTCTGAAATGATTATTGATACAAGAGGAATCTTTGTTAATACCATTTCAGGGGATTATGCTTATAAAGATTCCATTTTTGTCGGTGGTGGCAGAATTTTATTTACCTCAGATAATTGGAAAACTGTTTCAATGAGTGTAGGACGAACTACTGTGACTATAAAAGGTGTAACAGAATCTCGTTTTGGTACTTTTGCTGATTTTGTAATTGCTGGTTATATAGGTGGTTCTGTCCTTGAAGGAGATGAAATCATTGGAGGTATAATAAAATCTTCCAATTATGTTCCAAGTAAATCTGGTTCATTTATAAATTTAAGTACTGGTACTTTTGAATTTAATGCAAGTAATGAGCAGAAATTAACTCTTGATGAAAATGGTTTGCTTACAGTTAAAGGCATTATAAAAGCTGAAGAGGGATGGATCGGTGGTAAAGATGCATTTATTATAAAAAATGGAAAGCTTTATAGCAAAAAGGATTCATTAATATCAAATATTGACGGAATTTATATTGGAACTGATGGAATTGCTCTTGGCGCAAATAGTAAGTTTAAAGCTTTATCTGATGGTACACTATACGCAGAAAAAGGTTTTCTTGGTGGAACAAATGGGTTTGTACTTGAAACAAATAAAATTTATAATGGCAAGTCTTCTATTTCTAATGCTTCTAATGGAATTTATATTGGAACTGATGGAATTGCTCTTGGCGCAAATAGTATTTTCAAGATTACTGTTCAAGGAGTATTAACCGCGAAATCCGGAACCATTGGTGATTTTACAATCAATAATGCTATTTATAATGGAAAAACAAGTCCTACCTCCGCCGAAAATGGGGTATATATAGGAAAAGGTGGTATTGCATTAGGTGCAAATAATGTTTTTAGTGTCACTCAAAACGGTGTTATTACTGCAGCCTCAGGAACTATTGGTGGTGCAAAAATAAGTAATAATGCAATATATGCATCTAATGGTAACTGGTATATATACAGCAATGGATCTGCATCATTTAAAAACATTTATGTGACTGGGGTACAAAATGGGAGTAATTTTGGTAGTTTAAATTACAATAATGGAGTAACTTGGGGCAATTTTAATGGTTCTTCTTATTATGGCAGTAACGTATCATCACCATTTTCCGGCACATGTGTAACACATATCGAATCCTTGTCTGCAAATTACATAAAAGCTAACTATATCGACGCAATAAACGTAGATATTAGAAATTTATTTGCAAATGAAGCAGCACTTGGAAGCTTAATTGCTGAAAAAGCAAGTATTACAGAATTAAATGCTGCTGTTGCCAGAATTGGTACATTGGAAACAAGTACAATTTCTTCCAATGAAGTATATACTAATTTTATGGAAGTTAAAAACTGGGTATCCGCTGGATATATCAGAGCTGATAAAATTAATGTAGAACAATTGGATGCTGATAAAATTGTTGCAAAAACTACTGGATCAGCAATTATTTCATGTAATATGATATCTGTACAAAGCGGGCATATAAAATTAAATGGGACAATGTATGGTATCAAAAAAATTATTTATCAAGGAGATGAGGTTTTTGTTCTTACAAGAGTATAATAAAAAGAGGGTGATCAAATAAATGAATAGTGTATTTCAACATTACATAATAGACTTATCATCAAACAATAACTTTGTACAGATCCCAACTATGCAAGGTGATGGTAATAATATCAGAGGATTTGAAGTTGAATTAATTCAAAATGGGACACAATATGTTATAGATAAAGATGATTGTGTTATCGCAATAATGGGCACTAAACCTGATACTCATCATATAGTAAATGAGTGTCACATTACAGATGAAGGTTACATACAAATTGACATTACATCCCAAATGAGTGCTGTTAAGGGGCGTGGTGACTATCAGATTGTACTTATGAGTAAACGTACAAATAGTCAATTAAAATCATTCCCTTTCTATATTATAACTACTCCTGCTACATTTGATATTGAACACATTATTTCTTCTGATGAATTTCAATTGTTAACTCACAATATACTGAAAACAGATACTGTTATCGACATAGCAAACAAAGCAATCTCTGACATAAGAACCTTAGAGACTAATGTCGAAGAACAAGAATTAATCAGAATTGCCAATGAAATCTCACGAGAAAATGCTGAACTCAGTAGAGATGAAGCTGAGAAAAAACGTGATTCTGAAGAATCCGCTAGAAATACAGCAGAAAATAACAGAAGAGAAAATGAAACAATCAGGATTAATTCTGAAAATCAGCGTCTTGATAATGAAGCTTCCAGAATAACTGCGGAAGAAACAAGAAGTTCTAAAGAAAATGAACGCCAGAATAATGAAACTATAAGAATTGATAATGAAAAAAAAAGACAGGATGCTGAATCTAATAGAGCCGCAACTGAACTCATAAGGTGTACAGCAGAGGAAGAACGAAATGCTGCTGAAGCAGAACGAAATAGTAATGAAAACAACCGTGAGACAGCTGAAAATACTAGAAATGAAAATGAAGACGAACGATTACAAAATGAAATAGCCAGAGAAACTGCAGAAATTGAACGTGCAGAAACATTTGAAGCACTTACAAATGACATAGATTCTGAACTTGCTAAATTAGAAACTGCTAACATTGAAGCACTTGAAGAATCTAACTCCTTTAAAGTCAAAGTAACTAATCGCGAAGGACAATCTTCCACTTCTCCTAATCTTCTAAATACTATTCAAATTGGTATAGTGGAAACTGGTGATTCTGAGGAAAATCCGACAGCTTCAATTACAGGTGACTTTGGGAATCAAAAATTAAATCTTCGTCTTCCATCTGGGAAACCTTTTAAGATAAGCGGAACATACTCTTCTATTGCAGCAATGAACGATGATTCTGATAATATTAATCTTTATGACTTTATTATGATACACACAGGTAGTGTTGAAGATGAAGATACTGGAAAACTTTTTATGAAAGATGCATCTGGTATGGTTTTTATCACAGATTTATCTGGCGTGCAGGGTATTCAGGGTGTGAAAGGTGATACTGGATTAACTCCAAATTTAACTGTTGGTACTGTTGTTACAGGTGCTCCTGGTACACAAGCAAGTGTAACGATAACAGGAACACCAGAAAATCCAATTATCAATCTTAGTATTCCTAAAGGGGACACAGGGTCTATTACTAATATTTCTGGAGCAAATATCCCTTATGCTAATGAAGAAGATACCAACAATATTAAAGACGTAGTAGATGGTAAACTGGGGAAAACAGAAACAGCAGCATTTGCTGCTAAATTATCCTCAGAAAGAACTATCGATGGAATAAAATTTAATGGAGAGTCAAATGTTATTCATTATGCAACCTGCTCTACTGCCGCTGCAACTGTAGCAAAGACCATTAGTCTTACAGGTTTTGTATTATCTGTGGGCGCAACTGTTAAAGTTAAATTTACTGTAACTAACACAGCCACAAATCCAACACTAAATGTTAATAGTACAGGTGCTGTACCTATATATTATTGTGGTTCTGCAATCTCTCCGGGATATCTTGAAGCAAATCGGATTTATGAATTTGTGTATAATGGTGCCCAATATGAACTTGTCGGTGATCTTAATACAGATACTAAGAATACCACAGGTTCTACAAACAATAATTCCAAATTATTTATAATTGGTGCAACTGTACAATCTTCAAATACACAAACATATTCCAGAAATTCTACTTACATTGGTAGTGATGGTTGTTTATACAGCAATAATAATAGACTTAATACAGAACTTGTGCAATCTACAGAACCATCCACCCAAAAAGTTGGCGATTTCTGGGTTCAAGAATACACTTAATTAAAAATAGGAGAAATAAATGAGACATAACGAGTCAGAGCATCCCTCACTGAAGGATGCTTTTTTCAACGTAAAAGGCAAATTATTTTTATGGAGCTTAAATAATTTTATTGCAAAAGAAGACGAATATTATGGTTTTGTGAAGCCATCACCAGAATGGATGACTCTACATAACAAAAAATTTTGGATACAACCATGTAATGAGGAGGAAACAAGATGAGTATTTTAAGCGGATATGGTAAATATAAAAGGTATATCCTATCTGATAATGGCTACAAATTATGTTCACAATGGACAAGTTCAAACACAGTGCATTTTGATGACAATAAAACAGCGCAAACAAAATTGGGGGCAATAGATGGTATTACAGATTCTCTCACCGCTACCAGTTCAAATGTTGCATTAAGTGCGAAAGCTGGTAAGAGTTTACAGGATCAAGTTACTACATTAAACACGGGAAGTCTTATTTATCGAGGAGCAATTGGAGAAAAAGCAGATGCGAATACAATAGTTTCAACGGGAACATATGAACTTTATAATGCTAATTCACAATCTTCGATAAATTTTGCATTCAAAAATTCCTCTGTATTAGAAGTTATTGTTGGGGCGGCTGGATACGTTATACAGCGACAGACCGGAATTGAACAATGCTGGGTAAGATTCCGTGATTCACATAAGGTCTGGTACGATTGGTATCAGATAGGGTAAGAGTACAATAATAGGCTCCCTTATCTGTAGCATTATTAACTCATTGTTACGTTTTTCCAGCCTCCCCATACTCCATTACTGAGGATTCGATGCTTTATAAGATAGCCAAACGACATCTGAAAGCCCCATTTATGAATACCATATTCCATTCCAAACACTACATGTGAGCCACCTGCTTGCAAAAATGGCTCTTCCACTATTGGAAGCATAACTGCGATATATGCTTTAAAGTCCGGTATATTATATATTTTGGCTATATTTCCTATTTCTGAATCTGTTAATACATGGTCTATTGTTCCGAGGTAAATAGTTCCCGTGTTTAATGAACATATGTTTGTTTTTGATTTATTGAAACACTTATACTTTTAATCTGTCAAAATGTTGTTTGCAACTATATCTTATTGGGATATAAGCTTTTATAATTAAATATATAAAATTAATATAGTAAAAAATAACCATACACAAATTATATTTTTTATCTAAATTTTGGGAAATTATTTTGCGCCTTAATTCCAAATAAAAAAACACATAAATAAATTTACAAATATCATTTTAAAGTTTAACTTTATTATTAATAGTCGTATAAATATTACAATAATATTACATTACATATTATTTACCATAAATAATATACTGTACAAAACACGGGAATGGGAACCTTTAAAAATTTTACGAAGTATGATATAGCAAAATATCCATCTTTAGCCTCCGCGCCTACTGGATTTTATGCTATTACTTCGGAAAATGCGAACAAATTGCCTGATGCGCCTCCAATTATTACTCGAGGTGGACGTTTATATGTTATAAAATCAAATGTTTCAGATGAAGAATTTATATTGGTGATCTGTCCGGCAGACCGTAAAATATGGATTAATTATCTTTATAACATTACATGGAGTGGATGGGAAGATTTTGCTGTTGGAGGAAGACAACGCTTCATTCCCGCGAATGCAGATGCAAATACTTTACTTACACCCGGCATATACTCATTTTATTCCGCGAATGTTCAATCATCAACAAATTTTGCATTTAGGCAAGCCTGCGTGTTTGAAGTAATCAACAGTGGAAGTTATATTTTGCAACGTCAGACCTCGTACATGCAGTCTTGGATAAGATTTCGAGATGCAGAAGGTAAGTGGTATGACTGGTATAAAATTTCTAATTAACTATTATATGCAGGATAGGTAATTGTAAAAGAGATCCATTTTCCGGCCTGACCACTTATCCTGATCAAGCCATTATCCTGTATAGTTCCACTTGACGAAACGTTGCCAATGTCATTATAAATAATTGCTCCATCTGCATGTACATGTGCCCATGGGCGTAAGCCTTTGGGCAATGTTAATAAAGTAAATACAGTGTTTGTGTTAACTCGTCCATATACATGGACTACAACAATACCGTTTTTCTTCTGTAGCCACGAATCGCTACTCTCAAATACTGTTGCATCAACGTCTGGAGTAATAGCAATAGGCCCGTAATCATCCCCCAGACGATCATCATTTGCTAAAGTATCGACACTCCATGTTCCATTCAGGATGCGCATTCTTATTACAGTAGAAAGCGCATATGAATGAAGAAGAACCGAGCCATATTTGTTTGAGTTTTTTACAACAGTCGCACACCATGAATTTCCGCACATTACAAGTGCATTATATGTACCTGTAGGCATAGTGTCCCAGTTGTCTTTGATAGCCTTTTGTACATCGCCATCGCTACCGCCGTATACGGTATATTTCATTCCCGTGTTTTATCCATTTATAAAGAAAAAATGTAATATTTTTGTAATATTCTTTCAAAATAAAGAAAGGAAATTACTATAATGTCAATTATAAGATTTATCGGAACTGAAAATCATGTAAATGCTAATTTATCATTTGAAGAATCAAACCATATAAAAATACAATTTAAAAATAAGGTTGAAGTTCCACACGTTTCAATTCTATTAAGTGGTTTTAGAGAATTAAATGAACATAATTATATAGAACAATCTGATTTTAGTGAAATGAAGTATCTATATAGAAAAATAGATGAGTTAACATACATTTTAACTAATAACTCTAATGACATATATATTGAATCTCAAATACCTGAAATATCTGATGAAAATTATATTGATTTTCTCCCCGAACCTTATGTCCCTACTGTTGATGAGTTAAAGTTATTAAAAATATCAAAATTTTCTAAAATATGTAATACTAATATTACTAGTGGTGTGGACATAAATATTGATGGAACTATAGAACATTTCAGTTATACTGAAGAAGATCAGATGAATCTTAAAGAAATATTTGATTTGGTTATACAAGCAAATGTTCCTATGTATTATCATTCAGATGGGAATAGCTGTAAATTGTATACTATGGAACAGATTATCGAATTATATACTACAGCTACCATAAATAAAATGCATCATATTACTTATTTTAATCAACTTAAAATGTATATTAGTACTTTAGATAAAGCAGAAGATATTGATGCCATTGAATATGGTATTGATTTAACTGGTGAATATCTGGATACTTATAATTCGGCTATGGAGCAAGTTAAAGTTGGTATGAATACATTATTAAGGACAGAATAGTTAAACGAATAAAAATAGTATAATAAAACACTTAATCCGAAAATCTGTATTAATTATATTATGTGGGGCTATATACTATGGTATAGAATATGTTTACAGGCAATGGGCTCATATTTCTATGTTTTTACTGGTGGAAACATTAAGTATTTTGTGTATTGATACTCAAAATAATGTATTGGGATAAGATTTAGATTACTCAGTTCAAGTACTAATATCTACGATTTTATGCACAATTGGTGAATGTATTACAGACTTGGTAGTAAATGTAAAAATGGGATTTTACAAATTATTTAGGAAAGAATTTTTACGAATGCCATTAAATAATAAATAGCACCACAATTAGGTTATCACATTTACATTATAGAAAAACATAAAATGTGGTAACCTATTTTTTACGATTTTTATTTATCAAAATTTTAAGAAGCAAATTTTCGATATGAATTTTGTACGTTCTTTTGGCTAATATAACAATATACCTGAGTGGTTTTCAAATCTGCATGTCCTAATATTGTGGCAACATCCTGAATATTCATTCCATGGTCAAGTAAATTCGTTGCTAAAGTTCTTCTATACCTATGCGGATGGACATTTTCAACATTAGCTTTTTTACCCAATCTTTTTAATAGTACTTCTATACCATTTTTACTTAATCGTTTACCACCTTTACCGATAAATAAAGCCTCAGAAAAATCCTTTCTTCCACATATATATTCTTGTAAATACATATTTGCAACCTCAGTCATGTATACAATTCGTTCTTTATTACCTTTCCCGAGTACTGTACATTGCATATTTTCAAAATCAATATCCATAATATCAAGTTGTGCCACTTCACTTACACGGCATCCCGTCGAATACAAAAATTCTACTAATGCGAGATCCCTAGCATTTTCACATGCATTTCGTAATTTTTCCATTTCAGTTGCAGAATACGGTTTTTTAACAGTTTTCTTATATTTAATTTGTGATAACGAAGCACATGGGTTTTTAGATATAAATTCTTCAGTGGTCAACCATTTAAAAAAGCTATTATAGCATCTTCTCATTCCATCTAAAGTTCTATTACTAACTTTATCTCTATCTCTTTTAATAGAAAGATAAAATCTAATGTCATATGTAGTTATCTCTTTGATTGGTTTTCCAATATAATTTAAAAGTGCAATATTTTGTTCTTTGTATCTTTTAAGGGTAGCATCCGAAGCACCTTCAACTCTTTTTGTCGCAATATATTTCTTTAATAAGTTTTCATTACTATTATCACGTACAATAATTTGGGTACATCTTTCCTGTAGTTCATAATTATTAAGTTCAATTGTTAAAATATCTTGTATTATGTTTATAGTTTCATTGTCCACCCTTTTTACAAGATGATTTACAATTGCTTGAATGATGTTTAATCTAATATCCATTTTTATTTTTGTTGAGATAGGCACTCAACGCTCCTTCCCATGAAATTAGTAAAATTTAGAAGATTGCCTATGTCTTCCGTTAATTTGCATGGAAACGCAAAAATCGAATGTACGTTCGTATGCCATGCATAGCATACTTCTCTTTCTGTTTTATATTTTTTCATGTACAATTGAAATATGGGAAATCTGGATGTAAATGATGAAATAATCTATAAAATTTTTATAAATTTTACATTATCAATTTATAAATTCATTTGCAACTATGTTAAACACGGGAAAAGCACCTGTCATTTATCAAAGATTGACCAACAGTTCAGAAAGTGACACATTACCGTGGTATAACAGTACAATTAAAAATAATATAGTATTTTTAACCGGCTCTTTAATTGAGAGAGACAAAATTTGCTATGGAAATTTTGTGATAAGCGTTAATGAATTTTTGGACGGAAATAATATCTTTTTATTCCCACCTTTTAAGCCATTATTACCTAATGCATCATTATATTTTCCAGGAATTGCTTATGATTCTAGTGCTTTAGGACCCCAAATTACAGGGAACTTATGTTACATATATATAGATGAAAGTGGAAAAATTAGATTGTGGGCGCCGCCTAATCAAACGTGCATAATTTCATTTTCCTACCAAGTAAAATACGAATGACAAGATCGGAATGCTATATGTTAACTTATTTAAATCATTCACATATATAATTTGTATTTATGAAAATCCAATCTCCGTTTTCCGCTAAAATCGCAATGTGACCTGTATTCATAATTTTGCAAAATGGAACACTTTGTCTATTGCCACATGTGGAAGCACTTGAAAAAATAATTCCTGCTTGATAAAAATCAGTTTTAGGCCGAAATCCTTCTGGTAATAAAAATGCAGTTGAAGTCATATCAAAACCTGATTTTGTTCTGAAATGAATATAAATATGAACTATATTGTTTGTTTTTTCACAGAAACTATCTGAAATTAATTCGATGAATTCCTCATTATACCAGGAAAGTGGAAGTCTGACATAATTTCTTCCCGTGTTTAATTGATGCCTGTCTGCTGGCCTGCAGTTGCACCGGTGTAACAAAGCTCTAAAACCTTTGCATACTAAAAGCTCCGGAGCTTCCCCGGAGTCATCACCACCCTATTTATTACCTTATTTATGCCGCAAACTTACAATAAGCTGCCTTTAACTGATATAACAGTAAATCTGTGTGGTTTTAAGGTCTGCATGGCCCAGTATGGCAGCCACGTCCTGTATATTCATCCCCCTGTCTAGCAGATTTGTGGCCAAAGTCCTGCGGTATCGATGCGGATGTGTATTTTTCTACCCCTGACATCCTTCCCAGATTCTTTACAATAGCTTCGATTCCATTTTCCCCAGCCGCTTCCCTCTTCCTGCAAACAGTGCTTCGCAGGAATCCTAACGGCTATTAAGGTACTCCTGCAGGTGCATGGCTGCTACTTCTGTCAGATACACCTTCCGTTCCTTGTTTCCCTTCCCCAGCACGACACATTCCATCCGCTCGAAATCTACATCCGATATGTCCAGTCCTGCCACTTCCGACACACAGCAACCAGTACAATACATAAAGTCCACCAGTGCCAGATTCCAGGCATTTCTGCAGGCCTTGCGGATCCGTTCCATCTCCGCGGCGGAATACGGCTTTTTTACCACCTTACGGCTTTTTATCTGGGCCAATGTGGCGCATGGATTACGGCTGATTATGCCGCCACTTAAAAAAGCTTGCATAACACCGTCTCATGCCGTCCAGAGTCCGGTTGCTGACTTTATCCCGCTGACGCTTAACAGATAAGTAAAAGCGTATATCATTGGTGGTAATCTTATTCAGATGCTTCCCCAGATAAGTTATCAATGCAAGATTCTGTTCCCGGTATCGCCGCAGGGTGGTTTCTGCCTTACCCTCTATACGCTTTGTGGCTATGTACTTGCCCAGTATTCCTTCCGCGGTATCATCCCGGATTGCTACCTCTGTGCACCGTTCATTCAGCTCATATCGATTGAGCTGAATGATAAGCACATCCTGTACCAGATCAATGATTTTGTCATCTGCCTTGCCACTGAGCGCGCCAATCACGCTTTGAATTAAGTTTGTCCTGATATTCATAGTCTTGCCTCCGATCTGCATTATTGGTAAGACAAGCATATCATATCTTCACAATTAATGAAAAATCCCTCAGCATATGCTGAAGGATTTTTTATTGACATTTCCCTAATCAGTGTCCTAATTAGGAGTTGATCTTCTGTGTCCATTTACTCGAGTACCATCTCTTTTCACATAGGATTTCACCGGGACAATCTTTTTATTCTGAGTGCCTCTAATACTGGATTTTGTTTTTGCCATGTCTATTCCTCCAAAATATTAAGAAATAGTAACATTTCAGCTGGCAAAATGCTACTTCAGTTAATTAGTTACTCTTATCCGTTTTCGATCTAGCGCCTATCCAGATGCGAAATGCACGCTTTCCATAGTCTTTAGCATAAATTTTTATACCATCTTTTGTAGTAATACTGGCACGAAAAATATACATAACACGTCCTCCTTTCGCAAATTTCTCTTGCGAAAAGAATGCCACAGTGTTATACTAAAGTTGTTCAGGCAAAAGTATAACCAGCTGCACTGCAGCAATACTTTTCAACAAAAACCAAGCATCTTGTGTGCTTGGTTTTTTCTATGCATAAAACTGGCTTTCACCATTTACATAGCATTATGATAAGTACTATATTGCACTTGAGCTGCCTGCATGGACATTCCGCATTTCTGCGATATTTCACTAACGCTCATATTTTTTACAAGATCAAAGGGCGCCATCAATTCTCCTGCAAAAACATTTGCTTGCCATTCAGGATCCATATAAGCTGGCGCATCTCCGCGAGCAAAACCAACTCTTTCAGGCGAATGCATCAGAAAATGCCCTAATTCATGGCATAATGTGAATCTATCTCTTGGATTACCTTTTATAGCTCGTTCATATACATCCTCTCGGATTTTCATTATACCTTTTCCAGTGTGAGTAATCCCGTATGCATTTCCCATTTCTTGTTCTGATACATACTCATAATCCAATCCCATTTGTGGTAAAACCCACTCAATAAACTGTACAATAGGAAAATAAAGAGCATTTTCCATTCCAATTATTTTTCTAAATGCTTTTGTAAAATCACGAATTTGGTTCCTTGACATCGGTTCAACAACAACTTTTTGCATAATCCCCCCTACTGCTACATATTTAATAACTTTTTCCATTTATTCTTATCAATTTCATCCATTGAATCCAGCTTTCTCGCAAATGCAAACATCATATCCTTTTCGTCTGAGCTCATCATACTAATATCAATCGCCCTCTTCACTCTGGCCTCCTTTATGCTTGCACCTAATTCCTCTACCTGTTCTGTTGACAAATTATACATGGAAGCAATTTCCTCTTTCCATTCCACAGGTGGTTTAGATTTACCATTTTCCACTTTTGACAGAAAAGCTGATGAAACGCCTAAACGCTGTGCCATGTCAAATAGTAATTCGCCATTTTCAATTCGCAACTTACGGCAAAACTTACCAAATCTTGTCAGCATAACATTTCCCTCCATTTTCCCTCTTCACTATATGTTGCATTATAATCCATAATTTTCCTTTTGTCAACCAAAACTTGTAAATATTTTTAACTTAATTTTAGTTAATCTCAGTTATTTGAAAAATGTTGCAAATATGTTCGTAACATGTTATTATGTAAACATAAAAGGAGTAACCGCCCACAAAGTGGTTGACCTCCGTTCAGCTTAAAAGCCTACCTTCACCGGCCAAGTGACAAGGTAGGCTTGTTTATTTTCGCTTGTTGTTCCTATCTATGTAGGCAAGCAGTGTAATTAAAAATGTCGCAAACAAGATTAAATCCTGAAATGAAAACATTTCCATCCGCACCACCTCCCTTCTCTTGCAAGTTAGGGAGGCTACCACCTTGTAACACGGTTACTCCTATGCCTTCAACTATACCATATCCAAAATTCGATTTCAACCGACATTTCCCAGCACTTCAAATTCATTAAACACGGGAACAGAATATCTTACAAGTCTTACCTCGCTAGATTCCGCCATTACAGTGATTGACAGTGGTGCTTCAAAGGACAGAAATACTGTCCACTTGTGGATATATTTCACTACAACAAAAGACATAGGCGAGGTTAACAATATATTCCTTTTACCAGAAGGGTGGAGGCCAAAATACAGATATTATTCTGGTGGAGTTATATATATTGGAGCGCCGGAAGGACGCGTTTATCCTTATTGCGTCGTAACAGTTGAAGGATATATTAGAGCACGGCTAAGGGCTGGTGAACATGCAATGTTTGACACTACTTTCATGGTATAAGTAAAGGCTTAATTAGCTGCAGGATAGGCAATGGTAAAAGAAACCCACTTCCCAGCTTGCCCGCTTATCCTGATTATTCCGTTATCCAGAATGGTTCCGCTTGATGTCACTTTACCATCATCATTATAAATAATTGCGCCATCTGCACGTACATGCGACCATGGCCGCAACCCTTTTGGTAATGTTAGTAGTTCAAATGGAGCATTTACATTCACCATGCCATATATATGTACTATAACAATCCCATTTTTCTTTTGGACCCATGAACTATCATTTTTAAATACTGTTTCATCAACAGTTGGAATAATGGCAAATGGCCCATAATCATCACCGAGGCGGGCAGCAATAGCATTTGTTCCCGTGTTTAACATAGTCATAAACCAAAAGATATGATTATAGATGCGTATACGCCTTATTAAGACTATAATTGAGTTGTTCATGAGATCTTTTCTATATGTTAGAAGTTTTTGCCTCGAATTAGGCTAATATTGAAATATAAATCGATTTATTAGAATTATAATTGACACCTAGAATCATTACATTTTATAAAAATTTAATCATTTTAAATATCAAGTACAAAGAGAAATACTTAAATTGGAGTAATATTTTTGTCATACGTGCAAGATACTCCTTTCCTGCAATTTTTTAATCGAACATATGTCTGATTACCTTTTTGATTACCTTTTAAATTATCATCTGCAGAACCCGCATAAAATCAAGGTTTTTAATATATCGTGCGGGTTCAAGTCCCGCTGCCGGCAGTATTAAAAAGTGCTGAAACACCCTTAAAATCAGGTGTTTCAGCACTTTTAGTTTTCTGTTCGGGTTCAAACCCACCATCTCTTTTGATTCCCGTATTCTTCTCCGACATCATTCCAAATCCAGGAAACCAATCCGAATATCGTTCCCACGCACAGTGACTTCTCCCATGCTTCCCACCACCAAGGGCATCATGGGCGGCAGGTGTCCCAGGTCCACATCCATCACCACAGGAACATTTTTGCGGCCGGCCACTTCCAGCACGGCGTCATAAGCATTCAGATTCATCATCGGCTCCCCGTTTGCAGGTCTGCCGATCAGAAATCCTTTCACATATTTCAGCCAGCCGGCCTCCTCCATCTGCCACATGGCACGGCGGATGGCAAATACATTCAGATCGCAGGCTTCCAGGAACCAGATAATTCCGTCCCTCTGATACCGCTCTGCAAACTCTGCCACCCTGTCAAAACGGGTTCCCGTCAGATTTACCAGGCAGTCCAGACAGCCGCCCAGAAGCCGCCCTGTGAAGACAATTTCTTCCGCTGTCCGCTCTCTTCCATAAAAAGTCCGAATGGCTCTGGGCTCCGTCACATTGTAGGGTATCAGCGGATTCTCGGGACATTTCAGCGCTTCTTTTTCCCACAGGTCATAGCCTTCCACCACCTTGCGCTGCCCTCTCAGTATTTCGAAGGCATCTGACAAAGCTCTGTGCCAAGGCTCCATGCCGAAGCTGTTTGCACAGGGGCCGTAAATGGAAGCCGTATCCGCCAGCGTGGCCAGCAGAAAGGTGAGATTTGTATTGTCAGAATATCCCATAAACCACCTGGGCTCGGCCTGCGCCAGCTTTTCAAAGTCCACAAAAGGCAGAATCTCACACATCAGCTCCCCGCCTCCACAGGAAATCAGGCAGTCCGCTTCCCCGGACAGGAACATATCCATGACCTCCTGCCCGCACTTTTCCGGTGTATTACTGATGCCCACACCTTCTCCCTCGTAGCAGTTGGGACCGAATACCTGCCGGTATCCCATACTCTCCCATTTCTCCGCCGCGTGCCTGAATGCTGACAGATAGGGCTCTGTATTACAGCCAAAAGAAGGCGCCAGATAGCCGATGGTACCGCCCTCCGGCAAAAATTTCGGATATCTCATATTCTTTCCTCTCCGCAGTCTGCCAAATTCCGACCACAATTTATTTGCTTTTATCCCTGATTTTCCCGTTCCGCTTCACGTCTCTCTCCAGGAAACAGCCTGTCATAGACCTCAAACCCGTCAAATGTGGCAAAATAGTCCCTCGGTGTCTCCGCACGGCGAATCAGCTCCACGCTTCCATCCTCTCTAAGCAGAAGCTCCGCCGAACGCAGTTTTCCATTGTAATTATATCCCATGGAAAAGCCGTGTGCACCGGTGTCGTGAATGGCAAGATAATCTCCGATTTCCGTTTTGGGAAGCATTCTGTCAATGGCAAACTTGTCATTGTTCTCACAGAGGGAACCCACCACATCATATTGATGGTCACAGGCTTCCTCCTCCTTTCCCAGCACAGTAATGTGGTGATATGCCCCATACATGGCCGGCCGCATCAGGTTCACCGCACAGGCATCCACCCCCAGATATTCCTTGTGTGTATGCTTCTCATGGATAACTTTTGTAATCAGGTGTCCGTAAGGCCCTGTCATAAAACGGCCCAGCTCCGTATAAATTGCCACATCCCCCATGCCCGCAGGCACAAGCAGTTCCTCATATACTTTCCTGACACCCTCGCCTATCACCTGGATATCATTGGCCTCCTGGTCCGGTTTATAGGGAATCCCGATTCCTCCGGAGAGATTGATAAAGGCAACATGTGCTCCCGTATCCCGCTGCAGTTCCACTGCCAGTTCAAAAAGCTGTCTGGCCAGCGTGGGGTAATATTCATTGGAGACAGTGTTGCTGGCCAGAAACGCATGAATGCCGAAATTCTCCACACCCTTTGCCTTCAGAATCCGAAATCCCTCAAACATCTGTTCCCTGGTAAAACCATATTTCGCATCTCCCGGATTATCCATAATCTCCGTTCCCATGGCGAAATATCCTCCCGGATTGAAGCGGCAGCTCAAAGTCTTCGGCAGGCTGCCCAACGTCTGTTCCAGGAAATCAATATGCGTTATATCGTCCAGATTGATGGTGGCCCCCAGGGCTGCCGCCAAAGCATACTCCTCCGCCGGTGTCTCATTGGAGGAAAACATTATATTCTCTCCCTGCACGCCTGCGGCGTCACTCAGCATCAGCTCCGTATAAGAAGAGCAGTCACACCCGCAGCCCTCTTCCTTCAGTATCCCCATCAAAAAAGGATTGGGCGCAGCCTTTACCGCAAAAAATTCCTTATATCCCTGATTCCAGGAAAAAGCCTTCTTCAGTCTTCTTGCATTTTCACGAATCCCCCTCTCATCATAAATATGAAAGGGGGTCGGATATGCCTTTGTAATTTCTTCTGCCTGTTCTCTGGTTACAAAAGCGCTCTTTTTCATTTTGTTATTGTATTCTCCTCACTTTAAGTTCTGCACATTTGCCGTTATGGCCCTATATATTCTCTATCTGCCAGTCGATGGGGTCCAGTCCGTTCTCCTGCAGGAACTGATTGGTCTGACTGAAAGGCCTGCTGCCGAAGAATCCGTTATGCGCCGACAGCGGACTCGGATGAGCAGCCTGCAGAATCAGATGCTTCGGATTATCCAGCATTTTCTTCTTCATCTGGGCAGGACGTCCCCAGAGGATAAAGACAACAGGCCTGTCCTGCTTATTCAGAGCCCGGATTGCCGCATCGGTAAATTCCTCCCATCCTTTTCCCCTGTGAGAATTTGCCATATGGGCACGTACCGTCAGGACGGTATTCAGCATCAGGATTCCCTGCCTGGCCCATTTGACCAGATAACCGTTATTGGGGATATAACAGCCCAGGTCATCGTGAAGCTCTTTATAAATATTCACAAGAGAGGGTGGAATCTTTACCTCCGGCTTCACAGAAAAACACAGTCCGTGAGCCTGTCCCACATCATGATAGGGATCCTGTCCGATAATAACCACTTTCACCTGGCTCAGCGGCGTCAGGTGAAAAGCATTGAAAATATCATCTGCCGGGGGAAAAACCTGGGTTGTATTATACTCTGTTTTCACAAATTCATACAGTTTCCTGTAATATGGTTTCTGAAATTCTGCCCCAATCTCTGCCAGCCAGTCATTTTCAATCATTCCCATTTTCCTGTCCATCCTTTCTTATCTTTCGTTTCCAATTTCACGCAGGTCATTTACTGCCTTTCCCTCACTGTACAGCCTGCTCTCCAAATCTCAGTCCTTTCGCGGAAGCCCTGGTCTTCCTCCTACAGTCTGACACTGACGTCCCTGCTTCTGAGATATTCTTTCAGCGTCCGAATCTCCAGTTCCTTATAATGAAAAAGAGAGGCCGCCAGCACGGCTTCGGCCCCGGCAGATGTCAGAGCTTCATAAAAGTGCTCCGGTTTCCCTGCTCCGCCGGAAGCAATCACTGGAATGCTCACCGCCCCCGCAACTGCAGCCGTCAAATCCAGATCATATCCATTTTTGGTGCCGTCTCTGTCCATACTGGTCAGAAGGATTTCACCGGCCCCCAGCTGCTCCGCTTTCACGGCCCACTCCACCGCGTCCATTCCCATATCCACGCGCCCGCCGTTTTTATAAATATTCCAGCCGTTCCCGTCGTCACGCCTTTTTGCGTCAATGGCCACTACCACGCACTGACTTCCGAACTTCTCCGCCGCCTCCGATATCAGACCCGGATTCATAATTGCAGCAGAATTCACCGAAATCTTGTCGGCCCCCTCCCGCAGGATCTCTCTGAAATCCTCTACAGTACGGATACCTCCTCCCACGGTAAACGGAATAAACAGTCTGGATGCCACCGCTCTGACCCATTCCAGCTGCGTGGCTCTGCTGTCTGAAGAAGCTGTAATATCCAGGAAGACCACTTCATCTGCTCCTGCCTGCGTATAAGCAGCCGCCACATCCGCCGGGTCCCCCGCATCCCTCAGATTCACAAAATTGATTCCTTTTACGACTCTCCCGTCCTTAATGTCCAGACAGGGAATAATTCTCTTCGTATGCATTCTTACCCCCGGCTATATATCATTCTGCCCTGTTCATTTGCACGGTGAAGGCACCGCAATAAAATTACGAAGTATCTGCATCCCCGGATCAGAGCTTTTCTCCGGATGAAACTGGCACGCAAACAGATTCCCTTTTTCCACCGAGACATCCATCTTCACTCCATATTCCGTAGTTGCTGTCACAATGTCCCGGTCGTCGGCCTGAAGATAATAGGAATGTACAAAGTAAACATAAGCGCTTTCCGCACCAACCCCCGTAAAGAGACGTCCTTCACGTGGAAAGCTCAGATTGTTCCATCCGATATGGGGTACCTTCAGGCTCTCTGCAGAAGGAATCCGAACAATTCTGCCATCCAGAAGATGAAGTCCCTCCACCCCCGGACTTTCCTCACTGCTTCCGAACAGAAGCTGCAGCCCAAGACAGATTCCCAGCAGAGGAGTTCCTCTGTCCACGCACTCCCGTATCACCTCCACCAGACCGTAAGCCCGCAGCTTCTCCATGGCGTCTCCGAAAGACCCCACTCCCGGCAGAATGACCCTGTCCGCGCGCAGAAGCGTCTCCGCATCCCTGGAGACCACGGTCTCCTGGTTCAGCCAGGCCAGCGCCCTCTCCACACTTTTTATATTTCCGGCATCATAATCAATTATTCCAATCATAGTTCTCCTGACCCACTGTCCATAAAATCACCTGACCCTATCTCCGATTCCTCAGGCAGCAAATCTGAAACCTCACCGGAAATGTCACTTTCTCCCGGCTGCAGAATGTCATCTGTGGGATTCTGCGGCAATTGTGCATCCGGCACTGTATCCGCGCCATATCCCCGGCCTTCCACCACGGCATAAATGGCTTTCGTATAGGTAATATTCCCATCGATAGCTGCAATTGCCCTGGCCTGCTCCTCCGTGACTCCGTATCTCTCATTAAGAATATTTAATATTCCGGTATAAATCTCATAAATTTCCGGTGCCGCATTATACTGCAGCGCATATTCATACAATGCAGGATAATCATTTACAATCTGAATCAGACTGTCCAGTATCTCCGCGTCCGATCCCTCCTTTGCAACCGCCAGATACTCCTGATATCTCATTCTCATATGGAGAATACATTCCGACTTTCCGAGCATCGCAGCTTCCTCTTCATTCAGCTTCCTGCCAAACAATTTCAGATAGCAGGTCTGGTAATCTCCCGCTTCAAAGGCTGCTTCCGCCTCACGCTTTATGGTGTAACCCACCGACAGATTCACAAAAATAAAGACAACCGCACCCACAGTGGCCCCCAGTAAAAATATGGGAAGCATTTTCTTAAACGTAAGCCTCCTGCCCGGGAGATACTCCTCTGGTTCTTTGGGTTTCTTCACCTTTTTCGGTTTCGGTGGCTTTACTTTTTTGGGCTTCTGTTCCTTCTTTTTCTTCTCTTTTTTCTTTTTCGCCTTTTTAGGCTTTTTGTTTTTACCTGCCTGTTCCCTGTCCAGCTCGTCAAGGATTTCCTGATTCTCCTCGGACATCCTGACGTCTTCATTTTCCGGCTCCTCGTCTTCTTCCATCAGGAAGCTGACAAATTTCGACATCAGCCCTTTTTTCTGCGCTTCCTCCTTCTCCGGCACCTCTTTGGACACATCGGGAAGATAATTGTCTATCTCATCCATATCAAGCGCGATAATATCAGGAGCCGCCTCCTCCAGCGAGTCCGGCTGCGCTTCCGGATAACTCTCTGTATCTTCATCAGGCATCAGCGGCCTTCCGCTTCCAGTCGCACCATCTGCTTCCTCCTCCAGATGTTCTGCACCGGATACAATACTGTCGAGCAAATCCTTATCTGCAAGCAGATCATATTCCTCTATGCCCGCCCCATCCTTCTGCCCCGAGATCTCTTCCGGTTCCTGCGCTGCGCCTCTGCGCTTCTTCTGCCTGCGCTTTTCTTCTTTCTTTGCTTTTGCCGCCTCTTTTGCAGCTTTTTTTGCGGCAGCTTTTTCTTCTTTCAGCCGCTTTTTCTCCAAAGCCTTCATTTCTTTCCTGTTGACGGGGGCTTCCCCGGCCTCCGTTTCTCCCTTTTCAATATCCGCCAGCAGCTTCTCCACCGGACTGTCTTCATCCCCCATGTGATCTGCCCGGCTGTCTATAGCTTCGTTCCTGTCGGATTTTTTCAGCAGATCCTGAATCTCCCGCACCTCACTGTCACCGGCGCCTTCCGGGATATCCAGCACATCGCCTGACAGATTGTCTTCCGGCGGCAGGTCCTGACGTTCTCCGCCCTGTCCTTCGGCATTCTGTGCCGCAGCGGACAGACGCGCCGCAATATCCTCTTCCGACAGTCCGCTGACCATATCCAGATCAGCACTCCGGCTGTCATCCCCGGGTAAATCATCCAGGAAGTCATCCAGCGTGTCTCTCTCTTCGTCCGCATCTCCCTCCCGGGCATCCGAATCTTCCTCTTCCGGCAGTTCCTTTAAAAGCTTATCAAAATAATCCTCCTGCGAAGGCATACTTTCTCCTCCATTTCAGTTCCGCAGCCGTCTGTCCGCCGCCTGCTGTCATTCTCTCTATATATTAACACAGCTGTCTCAGCCAATCAATCGCATTCTCAGCAATTCCGCATCCTTTTTCCGACAGTTCTTTTGTCAGATGATACAGCTTTTCATTGATTCTGTAAAAATATGCCTTTTTGTTAAAAAAAGCAGCCTTTTCAAAGGGCCATCGTATTACCGTGGGAAACTGCATTCCCACCCCCAGCTCCAGGATCACCAGCCTGTGGTTCAATGTCCCCTGCAGCCATTTCATGTATCGCTGCCACTGCTCCAGATAGCCCTTTTCATTATACTTTTCCGCATATACGGTATTCAGGATAAAAGGTTCGCCGCATCCGGGGCATACCCCCGTCAAAAAAGGCACCTCTCCCGAAAAATTTCCTTCCCATAAATCCCTGAAAAATCTCCCCAGTATGCTCTTATCTTCCTCCGTCACCGGAACCGGCGCCTCCGCGCAACATTTCGAACACTGCTTCTTCAAAATGGAGCCGCATGGCATTACCACTCTGCCGCCCATCGGTGATTCACTTTCCTCCCTCTGAAAAAAGTGAGGAATCCCACTGTTGGTAGACACGGAAACACAGAAATAATTCTTTCCCTCCAGAAGGCCGGCTGCCTTCTCAATTGCTTCAGAAACCCTTCTGTCCCCTGTCTCCTCACCGCAAAACTCATTCCAGGCCGGAAGCAGCCAGGCGGCACCGGCCCTGGTCAGGATTTCGACTCCGTTTCGGTATGGTTCCCTTTGACAGAGAAATTGTGTATTATCAAAATCTTCTCCCAGCCCTACCAGAATCATATCGGACTGTTCCAGCTTTTCCAGAATATTTTCCCTTTCCATTCCAGCTCATCCACATCCATTTCCACACACTTTTCCAGTCAGACAAAACCCGGCTGTCTGAGCTGTCACCTGCATACACAGAGAAAAAGCCGGGATATTTTCTCCCAGCTTTTAAGACCTTTACATATTCAAATGTCTTTCCGCAACAAGCTGATCTATTATTTTTACCAGATTCCCAATTTCAGGCTTGGATAACTGTGCATCTGCCCCCAGGGATTCTCCTTTTCTTCTCATCTCATCATTTACAAGAGAGGAGAACAGAACCACAGGAATGTGCGCGGTGGCCTCATCCGACTTGATCAGCTTGGTGAGTCTGTGCCCATCCATCTCCGGCATCTCTATATCGGAAATAACCAGCCGTACATGGTCACGCAGGGTGCCGTAAGCCTTGTACCGACTGATAATATCATAAGCCTGCCTTCCGTTCTCCGTATGCGTCAGATTCTCATAACCCGCTTTCTTCAGGCAGTCCACAATCAGCTTGTTCAGCAGAGCCGAATCCTCCGCAATCAGGATAGGTACCTGGCTTCTCTCACGGTCTCCCAGATCGTTGATATCAGAAACCTTCAGTCCGGTCTCGGGATTAATATCAGTAACAATCTTCTCGAAGTCCAGAATGATAATCAATCTGTCTTCCTTCTTGACAATACCGATGGCTACCCCCTCTTCCGCACTGGAAATGGTAACCTCCGGCTTAATGATTTCAGTCCATGATACAGTGTGAATTCCCAGTACATTATCCACATGGAAAGCAATATCAAGTTTATTAAAATTCGTGATAATGAACAATCCTTTCGGGTCAGACTGGCCGCGTCCAAGGCAGTTTTTCAGATCAATTGCGGTAATCATCACGTCTCTGGGCATGAAGACACCTTCGATGCTGGGATGTGCGTTCGGAACAGGAGTCACCGGCACATATTTCGTGATCTCCCTGATCTTTGCCACATTGATGCCATAGCAATTATCCCCCAGTTGAAATTCCAAAATCATTAATTCATTGGTCCCGTTTTCCAACAAAATTTTACTATCCATCTCTAACCATATCCTTTCCTGCCCGGAACCTTTCCAAGTAGGAACAGTTCCCCGCCATTCAGAGCAAATCGAAAAACTCTGTACACCCATTCTACCATACTTGAAAGAAAAATGAAACTATAATCTTCAAATCTTGTCAAATATTCTCGTTCTGAATGGTCTCAATAATATTTTTCCGGTTTATCTTTCTCATGGAATAATGCATAATAACATACAGCAGCAAAATCACCGCCACAATGGAGACACCCGTTCCCATCCATGGTAAATGGAGCTTCTCCATGACAATGCCTCTTCCGAAGACCCGGTTAAAGCAGACAGACAGCAGAATTCCAAGGGGGATTCCGATCAAAAGGGCCCCTCCTCCATAGAACACGCCCTCCAGCCAAATCATGCGCCTGAATTCCCGTCCGGTCATTCCCACGGATTTCAGCATGGCAAACTCCGGTGCCCGCAGGTCCAGATTGGTGGTTATGGTATTGAAAATATTGGTAATCCCGATCAGGGCCACCACTGTGATGAAGCCGTACAGGAAAATCGCCACCACCAGATGCATACTCCGGTCGGCTCTATACTGCGTCTCGTAATTTGTGAGGGTAAAATGCTGCAGCTTCATATCCCGCACGCTCTCCTCCACTTTGTATGCGTCATCGCATTTGATGCAGATTTCTATATTATCATATCGGTCAAGCTGCGGATGTGCGTCCATCCACTGATCACTGACAATCAATACAATATTATTGATGCTCCTGTTGCCCTGATACAGAATCTCTTCCTCTGTCTGTGCCAGTACCTCTATGGCCACATCCTCCATCTGCCCGCTTCCCCGGATGATATCTCCTTTTCGGAATTCGGCGATCTTACCTTCCTCCACATAACGTGTGCCGTCCTCATCCAGTGTCTCCCAATAATACTCCGCTATGACGATTGCCCTGTCTTCCGCCTCTTCCACGGAGACCCCGATTCTGTCACAATATCGCTTATAGGCTTCCTCTCCCAGCGACCACACAACTATCGTTTCATCCTCTGTCTCTTCCTTCTCGTCGAAAGCTTTCCGGTATTCTTCCCTGTATGCGATATCCCCGGGCTGTGCCTGAAAATATGCTGACCGCACTATTTCGGCCTCCTGCACACCGTCTATCTTTGTGACAGCCAGAGCCTGGTTATAAAATTTCCAGTCATAAATACTGACCCGCAGCTGATAGGTCATATTTTCATAGTAAATATCAGAAGCACGCTCCATCAGTTCCACAAAAGTGGACATACCGATAAAGACAGCCACGCTGATTACAATGGAGATTATGGTAGTGCGGTATTTTACCCTTGCACGTTTCAGGTTCCTGTATGCAATCTTGCCGCCGATACCAAATAGTTTCCCGATGAATCCAGGGCAGCGCATCTCTTTTCTCTGTATCTTCACCATATCATTTGCCCGTATGGCGCTGATTGGCGAGATTTTTCCGGCTCTTTTGGCGGATCTGGATGCAGAGAAAAATATGGTGACCGCTGACAGCGCCACAGCCAGCAGAATCATAGACCAGGAGAGTGCGAATACCAGAGGAAAGCCCAGCGCATCCTCCACAAGTCCTCCCACTGCCTTCACCAGAATCGCAGCAGCAGCTATCCCGCTCAACACTCCCAGTGGAATACCTGCAATTCCCAGAAAACACGCCTCATAATAGACAATTTTCCGCCTCTGTCCCGAAGTAGTGCCCACGGAAGCAAGTCTGCCATAAAGCTTTGTCTTCTCTGTCAGAGATATGGTAAAACTGTTATGAATGCAGAAGACACTGGTAACAATGATAATCGAAATGGCAATTGCCGACATTCCGTATAGCAGATTCATGGTGGTGGAGGAAAAAATCAGAAGCTCCCACTTCAGCAGCCAGTAATTTTCGAATACACGCTTTGCAGCCTTCTGAATCTGCAGAATCTCTTCCTCTGTGCATAATTCCAGTCTGCCATTATAGTAGTTCTGATACAGCTCCACCGGGACACCGAGAATTCCCGCTGTCACCTGGTCTGCCTGCTTCAGTCCCCGCCTGGTATAAGTTGCATATACATTCAGTACTTTCGCTTTCTCAGGTTCCTCCAGACAGGTAAATGCGGAATACCCCGGCGCAATTCTGGGCTCCACTTCCGTATTGGGTCGTTCCACAATGCCAACAACAGTATAAGTCTGTTCTCTGACGTTTTCCAGCGCTTCCTCCCCTTCCAGATAGGGAGTCTCCTGGGGCATCCTGTGTCCTTCCGACACTCTGTCTCCAACGGAAAGCTTCACCGTGTCTCCCACTTCCATATCTACCATACCATTGCTGCGAATATGCCTGCCCACTACAAGCTCGGAAGCGTTCTCCGGCATTCTTCCCTCTGTGAGCTGCAATGCCAGTGTGCCCTCCGCCGTCTCGTCTATGGCTGACAGATAAAGGTAAGGCTTATCGGGATTCTGACTCCCTTCCAGCACTGCATATCCGATTTCCTCTGTCAGTCCGTATTTCCGGATATACTGATTGTTTGGAAAATATTTCAGATATTCCTGCGGCACTTCCTGAAAGCAATAATGAAAATCTCCGTTCTTCAGCCGTTCATAGGCTATCATACTTGCCCGGAAACTTACCACCATACAGGCCACTGCCGTTATCAGTGCGGCCGCCATGACAATGCCCACAATCGTCACAGCAGTGCGTTTCCGATTCTCTCTCAGTGAGCGGTAACAACATTGTTTCAGCACATTTCCTTTGCTTCTCATGCTCCCGCTCCTCTCCGTCCTTCGGACACATACCCATCCTCAATACGCAGAATCCTGTCTGCCTGTTTTGCCAGCTCCGGATTATGGGTAATCATAATCACCGTCTGCCGGTATCTTCGGTTGGATACTTTTAAAAGCTCCATAATTTCGTTACCTGCGCGGGTATCCAGATTACCTGTAGGTTCATCCGCCAGCAAAATGGCGGGCCTGGTAATCAGAGCTCTGCCAATGGCCACACGTTGCTGCTGACCGCCGGAAAGCTCATTTGGAAGGTGATTCAGCCGTTTTTTCAGTCCCAGAAGTCCTGCCAGATCCTGCACCATCTCCGAATCAGGCTTTCTCCCATCCAATTCACAGGGCAAAGTCAGATTTTCCTCCACCGTAAGCACGGGAATCAGATTATAGAACTGATAAATCAAACCCACCTGTCTCCTGCGGAACACGGCAAGCTTATCGTCATTCATTCTGTAAATGTCGTTATCTTCTATCAGCACTCTTCCGGAGGTAGGTCTGTCCACTCCTCCCAGCATGTGCATCAGTGTGGACTTTCCGCTGCCCGAGCTTCCCACAATTGCCACAAATTCTCCCTGGGCCACAGAAATGCATACATCATTTACCGCAATGACCTCATTATTCCCCTTTCCATACCGTTTAAATAAGTGTTCTGTCCTCAGAATTTCCAGAGAATTGCTCCGTTCCATTCTTTCATCTCTCCTTTCTCCTGTCACGAAATCAAATCTGCTATCAGTATAAAAAACTTAAATGACATTTCCGTGACATTTCAAAAGAATTTTAAGTTAAGACTTCATAAATCTCAGAGTAAAAGTAGTCCCACGGTTGGGGCTGGAATCCACGAAAATACTTCCACCCTCTTTTTCCACAATTTCCTTCGCCAGCGCCAGGCCGATACCCACACTGTCTTCCCTGACAGAACTTCCGTTATAAAAGCGTTGAAAAAGCTTCTTCCTTTCTTCTTCTGTAATCCCCTTACCGTAATCTCTGATGAATATCTGCGTATAAATCTCATTTTCTTCCCCTGTTATTTCCACTCTGCCGCCCACAGGACTATGCTCCAGCGCATTTTTCACAATATTCATCAATGCTTCCGACATCCATTTCCTGTCTGCCATAAACTGCGCATCCTCGGAAATGTTCACCGATATGGTAAGATTTTTCCACTCTGTCGCAAGTTCCAGCCGCTCAATCACCTCCTCCACCAATTCCTTTACGCCAAGTCTCGTATTCTCCAGCTCCACAACGTCGGCATCCAGCCGGGCCCTTTTTAACATTGCGGTGATCAGCCAGGACATACCGGTGATCTGACGGGTAATCTCCGCCAGAAAATGTTGTCTTGTCTCTCTGTCCATATCCGGATTATCAGACAGATTATCTGCAAGAACCGTTACCGAGGTAAGCGGCGTTTTCAGCTGATGAGAAATATTCACCATGGTATCCGCCAGTGCCTGCCTCTGCTCCAGGGCTTCCTGTGTCTGCTCCTTCAGTAAGACGGTCAGCTTATACAGTTCATTTCGGAGACCACTCAGCTCGTCGTCCTCATTGTTTTCCATCTCCAGTTCATAGCGGTCTCTGTTCAGAGCAATCATATACTCCGTCAGATGAGCGATTTCCTGCTGGCGTTTTCCGAGATAGAGAAAAAACAATACGCCCACCAGCAGATAGACTAAAATCAGAATACCATTCGCCCATACCGTCACAAAAAGAAATTGCCCCTCTTTTTCTGCAAAGGAAGAAGCACCATAGTCCTCATAGACGCCGTACCGTGCAAGAATATCTGCCCCTCGGTTTCCATTTCCGGTTTCGTTTAAAACTTCTATCACTTCTTCCTCTTTCACATCAGGGTATGCCTGCATCACACTTCCGAACAGGGCAGCCAGCATTTCATTGTATTCTGTTCTGGCGTCGGCAACATACTTTCCCACAAGAAAATTGACCAGAAAGCTGCTGAATAGAAATGCCGCGGCAGCTGCCAGGACAATCTTTTTTAATTCTCTGTTCCAGATAATCTTCATTCCTGCTTTATCCTTACCTTTTACCTGTTTCATTATCTTTCCAGCCTGTATCCCATCCCCCGCACTGTCCTGATAATCTGGCCGTCGGTATCTCCCAGCTTCTCCCGAAGCCTCTTCATGGTAACCGACAGTGTATTATCATTTACAAAATTACCGGATACATCCCATATATCAGCCAGTATTTCATCCCTGGTAAAAAGTTTTCCCGGACAGGACATCATGCTGTAAAGAATTTTATATTCCAGCCTTGTCAGCGATATTTCTCTGTCATTGCGATACACCCTCCCTGTCTCCGGATTCAGAAGAATATCTCTGCAGGAAAAAGTTCTGCTTCCTTTCCCGCTTCTGCTCAATACTCTCTTAATACGAGATACCAGCTCTCTGTTGCGGAAAGGTTTGATCACATAATCTTCCGCACCAATGTCCAGTCCCCGCACCACATCGTCTTCCTCATCTCTGGCTGTCAGAAAGATTACGGGAACCTGCCATTCCTGTCGGATTCGTCTGCACAATGCAAGTCCGTCCCCGTCGGGAAGTCCGATGTCAAGCAGCACAAGCTCACAGTTTTCCCTGTTTAAAAAGTCCGAAGCCTGCGCCACTGTTCTGGCAGTCAACACCTGATATCCTTCCTGAGAAAGCAGATATTCCAGTCCCATAATGATAGCTTCATTATCTTCCACCAGCATAATACGCATGATATAATCCCTGCCTTTCCGCAGCCCTTCTATAATGTAAAAAAAGAGTAGAAAATCTACTCTTCTCTCCGGTCTTCTATAAAATTTCATTTACTACGAAATAAATTTTTGTACCCTCAAAACCGAACACTGTATCCAAACACCCAAAACTCTCTTCTTACCTTCCTGGTTAAGCTTTCGTCCGATTAGTAAGTATCAGCTCTGTACATTACTGTACCTTCACCTTACCCCTATCTACCCTGTACTCTCCAGGGGGACTTCCGGTATTTCT
>NZ_JANJZD010000038.1 GCF_024623325.1 Acetatifactor muris | reverse complement strand
TTTTTCAAGGCATAGTACCCACTATGTCCAATGTTTATGTCCATTTTTCTCAAATTTCTTTTCCTGCACCATATTCAGTTGTCAATTTTCAGTTAGAATCACATTCATTGAGATTCCGAGAAGTTATGAAACATCCTATCCCGCTTTTCTCAACTGAACCTCAACGGACACATATTTTTGCAAAAATAAAATTTTGTTGAGGTTCAGTTGAGATTGGGCGTATAAAATTTTTATAAGATAAGCAGCAAATCGCTTTATTGCTGCCTGCTCATAAGCTATACTAATAGCGGAGGTGCTAAAGATGTTTCAGATTTTAGTTGTAGAAGATGATAAGGAACTGCGCGACCTTTTCTGTACGGTTCTTACGGATAATGGATATACGGCTGTTCCGGCGGCTGATGGACTTGCCGCCTTTGATATTTTGGATAACACGAATATTGATCTGGTTATTTCCGATATTATGATGCCGCGCATGGATGGTTTTGAGCTTACCAAAGCATTAAGGGAATCAGGATATACTATGCCCATCCTGATTATCACGGCTAAGGAAAGCGCCACCGACAAACGCGAGGGATTTCGCCTGGGTACGGATGATTATATGGTAAAACCTATTGATGTGAATGAAATGGTCTGGCGGGTGGAAGCCTTGCTGCGCCGCAGCCAGCTTGTCAGCCAGCGTAAAAGCAAATTTGGCGAAACAGAATTTAATTGTGACACCCTGACGATTTCCTCACACGGAGAAACCACTGAACTGCCACAGAAAGAATTTTACCTGTTATATAAGCTGATAACCTCTCCCAACCGCATTTTTACCAGACGGCAGATCATGGATGATGTGTGGGGGCCGGACAATGAAGCGGATTCCCACACACTGGATGTCCATATCAGCCGCCTGCGGGAGCGGTTCAAAAATAATGCAGACTTTGAGATCGTCACGGTACGTGGTTTGGGATATAAGGCGGTGAGCAGACATGGATAATCAAAAATCTTCTGAACCGAAACAAAGCAATCCGACAAAAAAATGGAGGAAGTGTCCGAAACGGCTCTCGGTCATGTTTTCCCTTTTAACCTTCCTTACATTGACGCTGACAATCCTTTTTTCAGCTCTCCTTACCTTACTGCTGATCCGGACCGGTATATTAGTCCGGCAGAACCGGGGGATTGTATTTTTCGTTATCGCCCTTGTCAGCATTCTTGTCGGCACCATTATCTCCAATTATGCCGGCAGACATCCCCTCACGGCAATCATTGCTATGAGCAATGCAACCCAGGAAGTGGCAAGGGGCAATTTCGATGTGTCCCTTGACGAAAACATCCGAATCAAAGAGCTGAGGGAGATGGCCCATAACTTTAACCTGATGGCAAAGGAACTGGCCGGAACAGAAATCCTCCGCACAGATTTTGTGGAAAATGTCTCCCATGAGTTCAAGACGCCGCTGTCTGCCATAGAGGGTTATGCCACCCTGCTTCAGAAAAAAGATATAAGTGCGGAAAAACGCCAGGATTACACAAAAAAAATCCTGTATAATACCAGGCGCCTCTCCACACTGACAAGCAATATTCTACTTTTATCCCGGCTGGAAAATCAGGAGATCGGCATTAAAAAGGAATCCTTTTGTCTGGATGAACAGCTTCGGGAAATCCTTCTCCTTCTGGAAGAAGGCTGGACGGAAAAACAACTGGAACTTGAAATCGACCTGGACGCTGTGGATTACTATGGCAATAAAGATTTGCTCGCCCATGTGTGGCAGAATATTTTAAGCAACGCCATTAAATTTGCCCCTGAAAATGGAATCATCCATATCCTGCTCCGCAGGGAAAACGGCTCATTGATAACCAGCATCACAGATAATGGAATCGGTATGAGCGAGGACGTAATGCGGCGGGTATTTGAAAAATTCTATCAGGGGGACTTCTCACGTTCCTCCCAGGGAAACGGCCTGGGGCTTGCGCTGGCAAAGCGGATCATCGATCTGCATGGCGGGGATATTGCTGTTTCCAGTAAAGAGGGCAAAGGCACGACATTTACCGTAACCCTTCCCCTGACGCTGCATACGAAAGGATACGATACATGAAATCTGGAAGATATTTTGCTTTAGACGGTATACGGGGGCTGGCACTTCTGAACATGATCGCTTACCATGCGGTATGGGATTTGGTCTATCTTTTCGGCTTCGACCTGCAATGGTATCAATCGGAAAGCGCTTATATATGGCAGCAATGTATCTGCCATACATTCATTTTCCTTTCCGGCTTCTGCGAACCATTGGGAAAGAAAAAACTGAAAAGAGGCGTTACTGTCTTTAGTTTGGGATTTTTGATTGTGTTAGCTACATTGATTGCAATGCCGCAAAACAGGGTTCGATTCGGTGTCCTCACCCTGATCGGTTCCTGTATGCTCCTGATGATTCCGGCAGAAAAGGTCTTGCGAAAATGCAGACCTGTGTATGGATTGATTTTCAGCATTACCTTATTTCTTCTCACCAGAAATATCAATCAGGGTTATCTCGGTTTTGCCAACTGGAATCTGCTGCCGTTGCCGGATAACTGGTATCATAATTTTGTAACCACCTACCTGGGATTTCCCATGCCCGGTTTTCATTCAACAGATTATTTTTCGCTGCTGCCGTGGATTTTCCTGTATACTGCCGGATATTTTACACATCGGCTTTTTGCACACTGTAAGCTGCTCACACATTTAGAAAGCAGTAAATCAAAGACGCTGGAATGGTTTGGCCGGCATTCCCTCGGTTTATACATGATTCATCAGCCATTACTTTATTTCCTGTTCGTAGCGGTATTAGCTCTGTAAATAAAATCATATTTTCAGGAGGAAAACACTATGACACTCTATGAAACAATTTTCACACGCAGACAGGTACGCAATTATCTGAACTCACCTGTCCCGAGAGACCGTTTAGACCATATCCTTGCCTGTGCCACCGAAGCGGAACAGCTTACCGGGCAGCACGCTGATTTCAAGCTGCTCCCGGCTGCGGAAGTTTCCGCCAATCAGGGGGCGTCCCATTATTTACTCGGTTTCTGCGACAATTCACCGCCTGCTTACGCCAATGTCGGTTTTGTACTGCAAAAGGTTGACCTGTGTGTCCAGAGCATGGGGCTGGGCTGCGGCTGGTTTATGAACATAAAACCCAAAAAGGAATCAGAGCGTTTCTGTATTGCCCTTGCCATTGGTAATACGGATGTCCCCATGCGAAAAAGTCTGGATGAATTTAAGCGAATCGCAGCCAGTGAGATCAGCGGGCATGATAATCCTATTACCCAGGCTGTCCGTTTGGCTCCATCCTCTCTGAACTCACAGCCGTGGAAACTGGATTTTCAGAATGGAAAAATAATCATCCATGATACCGGACGTGGCATAAAACGCATTATCCTGAAAAACAAGCTGAATAAAATTGATGTAGGCATTGCCGCCCGACATGCTGTACTTGCTTTGGAGAATGAAGGCAACAAAGTATTATCTGTCACACCTGTAACAGATGGAAAAGAGTTTTCTATTGAAATTTCCTACTCATAAAAATAAAAGGAGCGTATATGTATAATGAAAGTATTGATTATTTACCATTCGGAACACCATGACAATACAAAAAAACTGGTAGAAGCAATCGCACAGCAAGGAGATGTCACTCTGGCAGACACATCCAACGCCAGAAAAATAAATTGGTCTGATTATGATCTGATTGGCTTTGCTTCTGGTATCTACTATCAGAAATTCCATGATGATATTTTAAAGTGCGCCAAAGAATATCTGCCACAAGATAAACAAGTGTTTTTCCTCTACACTTGCGGTGTAAAGCGAAATACTTATATTGATTCTATCAAACAGATTGCCGATTCTAAAAATGCAAAAATAATCGGAAGCTATGGCTGTCCAGGTTTTGATACATTTGGCCCATTCAAACTAATTGGAGGGATTGCAAAAGGGCGGCCTAACAATGAAGATATTGAAGGCGCAGTTAAATTCTTTGCAGATATATGTGGTTAGCACTCACATAATTCAAAATAGGCAACTTACTGGCAAGCAATGCAATCTTCCGTAAGATTGCGTATTTAGCAGAAATCCCGTTCCCGGAATTTCTGCTAAATGCTTGTTGGTGACATGTCCCCAAACCCCTGAGATCATCACCTGCGGTGATGGCTACGCATTCCGTTGGAACGCTGAAAAACAAAAGCGAAGAGAAACCTATTGCCGTGACTTCTGCGATTCCCTCTGCGGTTCCCGCCCGGTGGGAATGTCCAGCAAATGCTCCACGTTCGCCCGGACATTATGGAGCTCTTTCATGTCAGCCCTGGCCTGCTTGTAAGAAGAATAGGCTTTCCGTTTCTGCTCCAGGAGCCCGGCATATTCTTCCCGCAGAGATTTGACGGAGGGTAGCTTTGTGATCCCCAAGCCGTCAAAGTGTTTCTTCGCCGCCTGGTGCAGCAGGATTTCCGTCTCATGCGCCGCACGGAATTTTTTGCTGTACCCGGCTTTCCGGTATTCCACATAGACCGCCCGCGTCTTGGCATAATTTACGATCTGTTTCTGCAACTCCCCGTTGGCGGCCATCTGCGATTCCAGTTCCTTGATCTGTACCGACAGCGCATTGAAGCTGGCGGTGGCGGCGTCTGATTTTTCCTGCAAATCCTCATAGCCCATATCGCCATGCTCTTTGAGCCAGATCACCGCCTGGGAGAGCTGTTTTAAGTTGAACACCTTCGCCCAGCGTTCATATCCCGGACCTTTGCCGGCACGGATCGCCGCCTCAATATCCACCAGCAGCCCGACTTTGGAAACCGGCTTTTGTGGGGAGGTACGGCGCGGCTTTGCCGTCCGGGTGCCGGCGATCCGTTCTTTGATGGCCTGCTCGGTATAGTCGCCTTTCAGCGTGTCGCACCGGGTATACCGATCTTCGGGCGACAGGCGAAAGCGGAGGTGCTTTCGCTCCCGGTTGACTTCGATCCCAGCCGCCTCCAGCTTTTTCAAAAGTTCTTCAAAGTCCTTCGGCTTTTCTTCCAGGGCTGCGTCTATAGCCCATCGTAGCTGTTCCTGATGGGAAGGCTGTTTCTGACTTCCCATCCATGTGCCGTAATGCTCACGGCTGGGTTTCGGATTTTCCACAATGGAAAGCCCGTGCTCCAGGCACAGCTTGTCATTCATGCGCCGGATTGCCCATGTAGAGCCCCAGAAGTTGCGGAATTTTTTCTGGCAGTCCAGCGTCGTAGAGTTTATGATGATGTGGTTATGGACATGGTGCTTATCCACATGGGTGCAGACAACAAAGGCATGGTTTCCCTTTGTGAGTTTCAACGCCAGTTCCCGCCCGATCTGATTGGCTTCTTCTGGCGTGACCTCGCCGGGCTTAAATGCCTGCCGGAGATGGTAGGCGATCACATCATCCGCGCCCCGGTCACGCCCGGTCAGGTTCGTATACTGGCGCTTGGATAAAAGAAACTCGGCGTCAGCGGTCCGGGTGTCGCACTCATAGCCATAAATGAATTTTCCGAAATCCGTTTTCTGTGGGTTCTTTACATAGTCAATGATGTCCGCTATGGCCGTGGAAACATCCCGGCCTTTCCCGACATGCAGCGGCATGAGCCGTGTGGTTGCCATCCCTTCACCCCCTTAATGAGAAATTTTCCCTGTTACCGTGCCTGCTCTTTATTCACTTTTGTTTTATTACTGTGCGCCGCCTGCTGCCCGGCATTTTTATTCAGGCTGTCACGCACGGACGGTTTCTGCTCCTGGGCCGGCGCACACTCCCGCCTGGCCTGGGAGAGAAACAGGTCGGTAAGTCCGGGATTGCAGCGGTCCACAGCAAAGCAGACATTCCGGTCATATCCGAAACCGTCCTTATCCTCACAGACCGGGACCGTCTGCGCCCATGCCTTATTGTCCCGTGAAATGCGCCCGTCGTAATCTTTCTGCCGGACCGTGTTGGCAAGGACATAAAAAATCCGTTCAGGATCAAATTTCTGTAAGACCTGCTGCACACATGCCGTGCCTAAACGGTTGTCCCGGTAGTTGTCCGCAATGGCCTGTTCGATTGCCTCCCTGCACGCAATGTTAGCTTTGTGGGAAGCGTGGTACTGATCCAGTTCCCCATGCTCATACGCATAGGTAGCAGAATGGAAATAAATTGGCGTTGTATCTTTCAATGAAATCCCTCCAATCAAAAAGCTGCCCTGACAGACAGCCGTAATTATAGAAAAAGGGCGTGGCTGCCAATGCGCCCCGCCGAAACTGTTTAACCAAATATAAAATCTTTCAGGGCGCCATTCACGCCGCCGATCATGCCGGCCAGCCAGGCCGCCGCCATCGGCAGGCCGTAAGGGCTGATAAGGAACGCGACCACCAGCCAGGACATTCCCGGCCAGAACCCGGCTGCGAAGAACAGCGCCAGTGCCGCCAGAAAAACAATCCCTGACAGAATCCCCAGCACGGCGCCGGAAACCACAACAAGAAATTTGCAGAACAGATAAAGAATCCCTGTAACGATTACAAAGGGAAGTGCCAGCAGTTTACCAATCAGACGCATACGTCCGCCTCCTTTCCTAATCCCGTGTCCGTTTTTTTCAGGACATCCAGGTATGCCCGAAGGGTATTTCATAGAGAAGCATATTTACCCCTCCATTAAAATTTTACCGTGCCGGCCTGCGGAAAGCAACGGCGGTTCTTCCTGTTTACGAAATGTTCGCAAATCCCCGCAGCAACTTATCCATGCCGTCCCACAGGCTGTCCAGGCGGGTGCGCAGGTCGTCCACGTCGGCAGCGTAAACACTCCCGGTCTCATTGGCGCGCCTGGCATACTGGTTCAGGTTATTGGAGCAGATACGAAGGAGCCGTATCATTTCCTGAATGTCGCTCATGTCCAGATGGATGATGTAACCGTCAACCGCCATCTTGCGCAGGTATGCGGACAGGTTGGTAATGCCGAGCTCCGCCATGCGTTCCCTTACCAGCTCCGCATCCTGCTCGGACATGACGAACTCTATGCGGACAGATTTTTTATTATGCCCGCCCTTCATCGTTCAGTCTCCCTCTTATGGGAGGGCGGTTTGCGGGTGGAAGCCGCCGCCTGCGCCTCTTTCAGTTTTCCCCGGAGGGTGCTCTTTTTTAGGCCGTCCATGTATTTTTTCAAATCTCCGGGCGTGGCATGGTAGGAACGCTTGAACCGTTCCCGTTTCAGGATCATGGCAAGCTCCCGCTCATTCTCCGGCAGATCGGTGATTGACTTTGGCTGCCCATGCAGTGGCGTAAGCTCATTTATAAGCCGTCCCTTTTCCTGGCACGGGATTATGATGTTGGTCCCATCCCCAAAAGTAACGGCCAGTTTCCCAACAGGGCAGGTCAGCCGCTTCATCTGCTCCACATGCGCCCCATAATCCAGCGGGTAGATATTTCCCGCCACCTTCCCATCCTGTGCGTCTTTGACAGAGAGAGCGTAGGCCAGCACCGTGTCCCTGGTCTGCTCATGGTAGAACCGCCACACGTTATTCGCATAGCTCCCCTCCAGGTAAACCTCGCGCTCCCGGAGGGTATAGGTGCCGCACGGCCTCGACATCCAGAGAAGCCGCCGGTCCTCCGGCTCACCTGTTCCTGCAAGCCCTAAGATCAGATCCCTGTCCAGGTCAAAATCATCCTTATAGTGGTGGGTGTTCAGCTCCACGATCTTCCCCAGGAAATCCAGAATGTCCACATCTTCAAATTTCAGCCCCATACGCTACCTTTCCCTTTCCGGCACGGGAGGCCCGGCCTGCCTTTCCCCATGCTCCGGGCGCTCCGCCTTCAGCCGTTCCATCAGGGAAGGTTTCTCCGGCGTTTCCTCCGGCAGCGTCTCCGGGGCAAGCTCCCGGATTTCCCCGTAAGTCTGCCCGTCCGTCAGGTCGGGGCGCTCCGGCGGTTCGTTGTTGAGCCTGCCGTCCAGCATATTGTAATTGCCGGTCTGTCCTTCCTCGTAAAGCTCCGCGTTACGCAGATAACTCTCCGGCGCCTGGAAGGGCTGCCCGGCAAACATGATCTCCCTGTGGGGCGTAAACTGTGAGAGCACGCCGCCCCGGAGCCTTGCAAATTCCTCATACTGGCGCAGGGTAAGGCCGCGCTCCAGCATTTCCGCCTGGGTATGCGCCCAGCCCTCCCCGTAGAGGAAATAGTACATATCCGGCTGGTCGCAGACAAAGCACAGGGAGCCGTCCTGGTTGTCATAATAAGATGCCTGCATATCCTGGCAGTGGCAGCGTTCCTCACGCCCCAGGTACACCCGGTTATCCGCGCCCAGCATGGCGACCATGCCCGCATAGTTGCTGTGGACCGCAGAGCGGATTTCCACCAGAGGGTCCGCCTCCGGCGTGATCTGCCTGCCGGGAATCTCGCCGCGCTTTTCCGCCGCGTCATTTCTCGGCGCTGCATCCTCATGGGTGCGGGCATCCAAATCCGGCTGTGCCGCATGTTTTTTTATTGCGCCCGGTTCCGGCTCTTTTTCCTCCACATAGTAGCGGACATTGGCCGTGGCATGGCGTCCGGCCTCATCCGCATAATCCTGGGCGGCTTTTTCGGAATCAAATTCCAGGGGCTTTCCGTCCTCTTTGCACCAGCCCTCCGCACGTCCAAAAATGGAAGCGCCGCTACGGACCGCCCACACGCCGTATACTTTTTCTTTTCCCATCCTGTGATCCTCCTTACCGTTCCTGCTGTTTCGGTGTTTTCTGCTTTTTGTCCGGTTCCGCCGTCTTTGTTTCTTTTATCTGCTGCCGGACCGAGGCCCTGTGCTCCGGCTCCCTTTCGGAATCCGTGATATTGACATACTCGCCGATGATGTTCAGCGCCTCATGGTAGCTGCCGGAAGCAAACACCCGGTCCGACATTTCCTTTGCTTGGTCCGCCATATCATTCCTGCGCAGGGTGCGGGCCGCAATCCCTACCAGGTTGAAAATATTCCCGTCCTGGCCGATCAGCGCGCAGTCCGGCTTTTCCGGCTCCGGCGAAGGCTCACTGATAAAGCCGCCCAGACGGTTCGGCACAAAATCGGACAGCCAGGTGCCCCCGAAATCCGCATGGGTCTGTAACCGCCACATGGCAAGTTTCCCGATATCCAGCTTTACATCCTCGAAAGGGTAGAGCAGGCAGGTAAGCTCCCCATACTGGAAAGTGGAAACATCCTCAAATTTACTGCTATCCTTCAAAATGCCCGCCTCGGTGAACATTTCATTGATCCCGTCCACCCATTCCTTCAAATCCCCGCCGCAGCCCTGCAGGATCAGGCCGTCTCTGCCCTCCATGCCCCGCAGGTCGTCGGTTGTGACCGTGTTGATATTCATAAATCCGCCTCCTATCGTTCCTGTTGATGGTTGGTTTTCTGCCGGGCGGCTTTTGCCCCCGGCTGTTTCTTTAGCTGCCTGCGGACGGAAGGCTTTGCTGCCGGCTGCCACATATCCGTTAAAATGGCAGAGGCCGGCTGTTCCCACTCTTTCCCGAACCCACGGACCACGGTTCCGCACATGAGCCCGTTATCCGCAAACATCTTCAAAGTGTCAAATGCCCGGTCAAATAATCCTATGTTCCGTGCATCCACGCTGGGCGCGAAATGGACCACCCCCACAGGGTAATCCCCTCCGGTCCCGACCCAGCCCCGTACAAAGGCATCATAATCCTTTGTGATACCGGCAGCCGCAAGCTCGCCGGCGTGGCTGGAATCCGTCAGGCTTACAGCCGCATACTGGCGGCCTAATACTAACAGCCCCATGTCCGGGTTATACATGAAGCGCCGGTTGTCGATCTGCTGTATGTCAATGGCCTGCGTCCATGTGTCGATCCGCATGACTTCCGGCACGATTGGAATTTTTATTTTTCCGATAAACATCCCTCCCCATTTTTCTTTTTGTCCGCAACTTAGGGCCGTTTCAGGGTGCCGGAGTATTCTTATCCAGCCTCCCCTCAATCCGGGTGCCGGAAGCCACTGAAACCAAGCCTCTTTTGGGTTAAATTGCGGACATATCACCCCTGGTTCTGCCTGATCCGGCGCTTGCGTTCCCGCTCGGATTTCCGTCTGGCAAAGGCGCGGCAGGAATCCGAACAGTATGCCTGGCTGGTGGTGGGAAGATATGCCTTCCCGCAGACCGGGCAGGTTTTCTGTTTTAAGGAAGTGTCCTCGTCGGTAACGGCAGATTCCAGCGCCGGGTCCGTCGGCAGCACCGCCTCCCGGAAGTAGCGGCAGAAAGAGCCGGTCCACCATTTATGCAGCATGTAACAGGGGCAGTCCAGAGGACGGCAGAGCTTATCCCGGCTGTCATAGTTGGCGCACAGCTCCGTCACCTGCCTTCGGATCGCCGCCCGTTCCTGCCTGGTTAATTCCCGTGAGGGCGGCCCGCTCATTTCCCCCTGCCTTTCTTCGCCGGAAATTCCAGCCTGAAATTCACATATTTTCCGCCCGTGTCATCCAGCAGCACCACCGCGTCATAGGTCTTTCCCGTCTTTTCGCTGTAAAGCCCGGACATGGAAACGCGGCCCTCTTTCAGAAGGGCCGCCGCAACAGGCTTTGTTATGGATTTTTTCTTTCCGGAAAAGAATTTATTGTCTTTCCACAGCGCAAAGGAACAGTCCCGGTTATCGCAGAAGAACCCTTTTTTGCCCTCATACACGGAAGCGCCGCAGCGGGGGCAGGCGCCCACCGCCTCCCGCCCGTTTCTTTTTGCATCCGGGAACAGGCCCGCAAAACATTCCTCCGGGGCAGTATGCTCCTTTACCAACGCACGGCTCATGTCCGCGATCTGTCCCATAAAAGCATCTGCTGCCAGCTCGCCGCGTTCCACCTGTTTCAGCATGGATTCCCATTCCGCCGTCAGGACAGGGGATTTGATGTTATCCGGCAGCACCAGGATCAGGTTTGTGCCTTTCTCCGTGGGGATAAGCTGCTTTTTCCTGCGCTCCACAAAACCGGCAGATACCAGTTTTTCCAGTATGGCGGCACGGGTGGCCGGGGTGCCTAGCCCCTTGCGCTCGGCGTCCTCCGGCATATCCCCGGCGCCGGCGGTCTCCATTGCCGCCAGAAGGGAATCCTCCGTATAATGCTTTGGCGGGGAAGTCCTGCCCTCCCGGATGCTGGCAGAGGCCGTTTCAAATACCTGCCCTTCCTGCAGCATGGGGAGGGAGGCGTCCGTATTCCCGTCATCCTCCGGCCTGGGTTCTTTTAATCCCATGCGGTAAAGGCGTTCCACTTCCTTCCATCCGGCCTGCAACACGGTTTTCCCCTTTGCCGTGAAGGAATGGCCCCGGCAGTCCAGGACCGCCGCCACCGCCTCAAACCGGTGGGCCTGGGCCGTGGCACAAAGGAGCCTTGCGGCGATCAGCGTCAGCACATCCCGCTCCCCGGAAGGAAGCCCCGACAAATCCGTCCGGGCGATCTCCGCCGTGGGGATAATCGCGTGGTGGTCGGTGACTTTGCCGCTGTCCGTTACCCGGCCAATATCCGGTTCCCCGGCACACCCCTTCCCGAAGGGCATATTGTCCCGCAGCCAGAGGATCAGGGAAGCGGCGGTTGCCTGCATATCCTCGGTCAAAAACTGGCTGTCCGTCCGGGGATAGGTCGCCAGCTTTTTCTCATAGAGGGACTGCACATAGTCAAGGGTCTGCTGCGCCGTATAGCCATAGATACGGTTACATTCCCGCTGCAAGGTCGTCAGGTCATAAAGCCGGGGCGGCTGCACCGTCTTGACCTGCTTTTCCACAGACAGCACCGAAGCCGCCTGCCCGTCGCTTTCCATACGGATTTTTTCAGCCCCGGCCTTGTCCGGCAGCTTTTCGCCGGAGGCAGTAAATCCGCCGCAGGTGATCTCCGGCACATAAAAGGGCCTGCTCGCAAATGCCTCAATATCCGCCTCACGCTGCACCAGGAGGGCCAGCGTGGGCGACATGACGCGCCCCACATTCAAAGTGACGCCGTACAGGACAGAAAAAAGCCGGGTGGCGTTAATGCCGATCAGCCAGTCAGCCCCGGCCCGGCAGACCGCCGCGTCATAGAGCTTATCGTAGTCGCTGCCGGGGCGCAGGTGCTCAAATCCGTCCCGGATCGCTGCGTCCTCCATACTGGAAATCCAGAGCCGTTCCATCGGTTTCCTGCATCCGGCATGTCCATAGACCAGACGGAAGATCAGCTCGCCCTCCCGTCCGGCGTCCGTGGCACATACCACCGATTCCACCCGTTTGTCCTTCATCAGCCGGCATAAGAGGCCAAGCTGCTTTTTCTTATCCTTCGGCACTTCGTATTTCCATTCTTCCGGCAGGATCGGCAGGTCGCCATAGCGCCATCTGGCATACTGTTCCCCATACGCCTCCGGCTGCGCCAGTTCCAACAGGTGCCCCACGCACCAGCTCACCAGATAGCCGCCGCCCTCCAGGTAGCCGTCCTTTTTCTCATTCGCGCCCAGGACCGCCGCCAGCGACATGGCGACGGAAGGCTTTTCTGCAATGACTAACTTCAATATCCAGACCTCCTTTGCATTTCCTCAAAATCTTCGTCAATGCGCCTGCTGGATTGCAGAAGGCACATGAGCATCACGCCCACCACTGTGCCTGCTAAAAAGCACAGGGAGCACATCACCAGGTTACACATAACAGCCCTCCTTCCGGGTAAAAAGAAAACGCCCACTGGAAAGCAGGCGCATCATCAGGTATCAGTTATCCATTCTTCTATTTTCTTCCTGCTGCGGGCTGTCCCGGCAGGATGATCTCCCCCACCGGGATTTCCCGCAGCTCCTTTTTCATCTGGTGCGCGAACCGGATCGTCCTGACCGTGCCGCCTTTTTCCCTCCCGTCATATACGGCGATCACCCGGTCTGAGTGTTCGGCCATGTAGCGGTTCCGGTGGGAATAGACGCTGGGATGGTATTTTTCCTGCATGACGACAACATCCGCACATGCCTCCAGCATTTCATAGGTCCGCCCTTTCTCCATCAGGCTGTCCAGGCGCTTTTGGTAGGGGATAACCGCAACCAACTCCAGCGCCGGATTCGTCTTTTTCTTTTCCAGTACAATCTCTGCGAAATACTGGTCCACGCCGTCCGCAAAGCCGCTCATAAAGCGGGTAAACCCGTCCGCAACGGCGCAGTCAATCTCACGCCGCAGCGCCGCCTTTACATGGTTGATTTCTTTCTGCGGTAAATCCCTGTGCCCGGTGACACAGCATGTCTTTCCTTCCATCTTTCTTTTCCTCCATCCGATAGTTAGTATTCTTCATTTATCAAATTATAATAGATTTATTTTAGCGCTTCAACACAAACACCCTTTTTAATTTTGCGAATAAGGGAAGGGTGTAAGGTACAATCTATTACAGAATAGGAGGTAGAGGCGATGTATGAAGATTTCGTCCCGGAACGGCTGGCAAAGCTGCGGACACAGAAAGGCGTATCTGCACGCGATATGTCGTTGTCATTGGGACAGGCAAATAACTACATTAACAACATTGAAAATAAAAAGTCCCTTCCCTCCATGCAGTCCTTCCTTTACATCTGTGAATATCTGGGCGTGACGCCCCAGGAATTTTTTGACGAAGGGAACCCGGACCCGCAAGCCTTAAAGGAATTTATCACAGAGGCAAAAAAACTGGATTCCAGGTCGCTTTCTTATCTCCTGGGAATTATGAAAGAACTCAATAGCAGGAAATGAGCGGCCACGGTGCTGGCCGCTTTTTGCTGCCTTTCTTTTATTTTATCCCGCAATCCTCCTGATATGCCCAATCCCACTACTGGCGATAAACCAAGAATCACTCCCGGAATGTCACTTTTTTATTTTCCTGTACTCCCGAACCCGCCTGTGCCGCGCTGCTTACCCAGCTCCGAAACAAAGTCCGCAATGACAACCGGGGTAATCACAAGCTGCCCCACGCGGGAACCTTTGGAAATCTCCTGGGTCTGGCTGCTTACATTGCTGATAATCGCATGAATCTCCCCGCGGTAGCCGGAATCCACCGGCGGCAGCTCACAGACCAGCCCTTTTACCGCCATGCTGGTGCGCGGGAATACATAGCCCGCATATCCGTCCGGTACTTCAATCCCGAACCCAAGAGGAACCTTTGCGATCTCCCCCGGCTGTAACGTGCAGTCATAAGGCATGTAGACATCCGCGCCGGCATCGTTCCCATGCGGACGGAAAGGGCGGCGGTCCTCCGGCACGCCAAAGTCGATCAGTCTGATCTTCATGCGCCGCCTCCTTCCAGAAGCGCCGGATAGTCCGTTTTTAGGATGTCTCCGGGCGTCATATCCGCTTTCAGTTTGTTCCCGCAGGTCATTTTCCCCTCCAGACATTTGTCTTTTTGGCAGAAGGGACCTGTAAGATCAGGGGCAAACAGCGCCGTGCTTAATGTATAAAGCTCCTGCCAGATTTTTAAGAGCACGATCCGGGTCTCATCCGTATTGCGCCGGCATACCCGCTGGCCGATGATGTGTTTCCACTGGTAGGGCGTGGCGCTGATAACCAGTACATTCCGAAGCCCCTGAGGTGTGACATATCCCGCCGCGTCATGGCCGATCCCCTCGGCGCACAGCTTTTCGTAACAGCCCATGCCATCGTGGCAGCTTTTTAAGTACAGTTCCCGGACCGCTGCCGGGGCGGTGATGATCTCATAAGGTATGGCAAAATCCGCCTGCCCCGCATAATTGCTGTACTGTAAGGACGCGCTCATAAACTTTACTTCGTTCTGGTGCCGGGTGATCTGCGAAAGGAACCTCCGGCTTGCCCCTACTACGGCGACGGTAATCACCGCAAATTTCTGGACCGTCGGGTGGGGAAGGGCGCTGATGACCGCCACAGAATCCTCACTGAATGATTTTTCATAAAGGGCCATCAAATCGTCCATTGTGGCGATCTTATGGCCCCTCTGGGTGAGCCGGGCGGCAAAGACCATGTTTTTCTCGGCCTCCGAAACCGCCTGGCAGTTCAATATTTTTACTTCAATCCGTCTGATCGGTATGTCCCTCCTTTACAATGGCTTTCAATAAGAACAGATAGTTGAGGCTGTCTGTGATCTTTTCCTCCCATATGCTCATCCCGTAATCCGTATCATTGTCAAAGCACATGTCGTACAGGGAAACGATATGCTTCGCCAGCATCCCGGCAAGGGCGCGCTCCGGCGTGGTGTGCTGCAAGGCTGCCGCCGCCTTAAAAGCCCCCAGCCGGTCCGTATCGTCCCCGGTATATTCCTTCGTTTTCTTTTGCAATGTGTCGGCACAGAGCCGCACCTGTTCGTCAAACACGGCATTGACTTCCTGTTGTGTGATATGGCATCCCTCCTTTGAAAAATGGATTGTCCCGAATACGGTATAGAATCCGGGACAGTTTTACTTGAAGCAGAACAAAATACGCATTACATCTTTTATCCGCTGCATTTCAGGCACTCGGCAGATAAATCCAGTCGTGCATCAGGCACACGCTGGGCTCGTCCTCCCTGGGGACCATGTGGTAGGTACATTCCCCGTACACGGTCCGCTTGTCCTCGATCTCCATGCCATACGCCTTGTAGAAGCGGTATTCCAGGTTGGAAATGATACACCGCAGCGTCTGCAGCGCCTCCCGCTGTGCGGTCACGATCAGGTCACGGTCAATGCTTCGCTTTAAGAACAGCAGGGATTTATAAAGCTGTACCTCCGTCCGGTAAGGGCGGTAATCCCCATGCTCCAGCCAGCCGCTAAAGGCCACCGGCCCGCTCTGGACCACATCACGCTCCGGGTGGTAATACTCGTAGCAGTCCAGGTTTGCCGTATTCAGAAGATAGAGCATTTCCCGGACCTCATTCTCCGGCATGTCATAGAACCGCAGAAGGGAGCGGTACAGATGGACGTAGCCGGGTATCGAAACAATGGTATTCACCATAGAAAAATCCTCCTATATAGCAGGTGCGGGAGCAGACAGCCCCCGCACCGGTTTCCATATGCTTGTTAATCGTTTATAGCCGCCAGCTTTCCCATGACGATAAAGCGGCTCCTGCCTCCGGGCGTACAGGTAGAAAGGGTCAGCACCTTATCACTGGAAGTCACCGTTACATCGGTCTCAATGACAGACCGGCCCGCCATTTCAGAAAGCCAGGTAGTGTAGGCCCCGTCATCCTTCCAGCTAAGCCTCCAGGGAGAGGCGTCGCTGCCGGACTCTCCGGGCTCTGCCGCAAACGCCGTAAAGACTTCCACGGTATAGCCGCCGCCAGGGGTGACAAGGTACATCTGCGGGTGACCGTCATAATAGCCCTGCCCGCCATATTCATTCAGGGCGGCGAACATGGAACCGTCCCGCATGTTGTGGCCGTAGATAATGGTATTGCGGTCCGAAAAATCCGCCCGGTTCTCATAGTCTGCAAACAGGCAGCCCACCTTGTTATAGGTGCCGTCGTACAGATGGTGCAGGTAATACTCGTTATCGTCTGTCTGCGTTACCGGGTAGTTGATGGCCGTATCGGGAAGGTTAAGCCATCCGATGATGTCCGGCCCGTTTTCCCTGAGGGCCTCAAAATCAACAACAGGGAGGACCACACTGGAATCCTCCCTGCCTGTTTCTTCCTCTGTCCCCGGTTCTTCCGGCTCCGCGGCCTGCTCCGGTATTTCCACATGTTCCGCCAGCCCGTCATAGGTCCCGGCGCTCTCGGCATACTGGTTAAGGTCACGGACAATCAGGAACCCGCTGCCAAGAGCCAGCGCTGCGCAGAGGGTAATCACCGCAATGTTAGCAGCTTTTGCTTTCGGTGAAATCTTTCTGGACTTCCCTTTTCTGTACCGGCATACCGTAAACACACCGCCGCCGATCACAGCCAGCGCCAGAAGCCCGCCATACAGAAAAATGAAATGATCATCCCCGGTCTGCGGTACCGCTTTGCCCGGATTGGACGGTGTGGACGGGTTGGATGGGTTGGACGGATTGGACGGTGTTTTCGGATTCTCCGGTGTGTCCGGCGTTTTTGGTTTCTCCGGTTTTTCATTGAAGAACTGGACCGTTGCGGTTTCGTCCGCCTTGATCTCCACCGTGGCGGCGTCGGGAATGATATAGTCCCTGCTTGCCCGGTTGGAGATTTCCGTTACGGTATAAATGCCGACGCGCAGCCCCTTGACCTCGATCACGCCGGATTTCGGGGAGGTAAAGGTCTCACAATAGGAGCCGTCCGCATTCCTGACCTCAAAAGCAAACCCGTCCTTGCGCCCGTCGCTGGAATCCTTCGTGATTTTCAGGTTCCCCCGGTACGCCTCATTGGTAAAGCCGCGCCCGGCCTCTCCATTTTCCACAACGGCCACCTGGCCGTCCTCGGTGATCTCAAAATAGTAGGCTTTTTCATCCATCTGGTAGCCCTCCGGTGCCTTGCTTTCCTTCACGAAATAGCCCTTTGCCAGAAGGTCCTCCGCCGTGTGGTAGCCCGCATCCGATTCTTTCAGTGTGCCGATCTTCGTATCTTCGGAATCAAATTCCTTGTTGCCGTTGGCGTCCTCATACAGATCGAACGCCGCACCGGAAAGGAAACGCAGGAAGGTGTTGTTATCCTTGTCCTTTTTCTCCACGGAAGAAGGCTCGTCTACCGCCTCGGTTTTCATCACCTGCACGCTGCCGCGGATCAGGGTGTTTTCCACCTTGATTTCAATGCTCTGGCCGTCCACGCCGATATAAATATGGTGCTGTTCGGGGCTTACCGTATAGAGCGCCGGGGAAGAAATCTCCTTTACAATCCAGTGGCCGTAAGGGATATTCTCAAAGGCAAAGCTGCCGTCCTCCGCGGTGGTAACGGTAAGCAGCGCATTTTCTCCGGTAAATTCTTCTGTATCGGGCTTAAACAGGCCCATAACCGCGCCGGCCAGCTTCACATCTCCGCCGCCCTCCGGGTTCTCCCCGGCTTTCATGCCGTCCACACGCCCGCGCAGCAGGTCATTAGAAACAGCCTCTCCCTCGTTTACAAGAATCTGTACCAGCGCCGCCTCCTGGCCGGCATATTCAAAAACAACCGGATATTCCGTATCAGGGAGGATATAAGCGCTGTTTGTGGTGCGCTCCTTTACATAGTAGCTGCCAAAAGGAAGGTCGGAGGCAAAGGAAGCGCCATAGCCGCCCGCCTCATCCGGGTCAACGGAAACCACCTCCAGAAGCCCGCCTGCCGGGATCACGCTGCCGTCAAGGGCTGTCAGGTCTGCGGAAGCATACAGCCCGAAAGAAATATCCTTGTATTCCTCATTCATGCCGAGCCCGAAAAGCTCGTCCGTTTCCAGCGCTTTGGACAGGCTCACATCCACCTTCTGGCGCTCGTCATAGAGGCCGGCAGCGGCCTGTGTCACTTCCACGGTTTCACCCGCATAGGTAAGCTCCGCATATTCCGGCTGGGTATTTAAGACCATCCCCTCCGGCGCCTGGCGTTCCTCCAGGCGGTAGCGCCCCAGGTATAAAAGCCCACTCTGCGCCGTCCCGTCCTCCCCGGTGGCAAGGGTCTCCACGACGGTATCTTTTGCCGCCCGAAGCGTACCGTCTCCGGTATAAATATCTTCATCCGCGATCACGTCATAGACCGCGCCCGGAAGCCCCATGACCTCATACACCGGCTGGTACAGGCCGCCGTTCTCCTGGACGGAAGCAAATACCTCCCCGGTCTTGGTAATCGTAAGCTGCCCCTTCTGCGGCATATTGTGCTGTGTGACCGTGACAACGGCCTCGCTGCCGTCAATGGTAAAGGGCACCGGCTCACTGGAAAGCACATAACCGTAGGGCGCCGCCACCTCATACAATTCATAATCTCCGGTGTGCAGAGGCTCCGGCAGCATCAGCCAGCCTTCATCCGAAACATAGAAGGTATCAAGGGTTTCCGGGTTCGGGTAGTAGATTTCCTGGGTGACAAATTCCCCGGTGGACAGATCCCTGATCTGGAAGCCGGTGCCCGTCATCGGGATAAGATTGCCGGTCTCCGCGTCGCATTTCTCCACACGCAGCCTTGCGGTAATGGTACGGTTATTCAGGATATAGCTGTAGGTCTGCCCGTTGGAGGAAACAAAGACTGTAAAATCCGGGATAAAGGCTTTCCCTTCCTCACCGGAAACCTGGTGCACCGTGTAATGCCCGTAGGGGAGCATTTTAGAGGCGGCGAAGCCGTCCCCATCCGTAGTGAGCAGGTCGCGCTCGCTTTCCTTCGCCTCGTCATAGCTGCCAGCCGCTTTCAGATAGACTTCAAAAACCGCGCCGGCCTCCGGGCGCTCAATGACGCCCTCATTGGGTTCGTCCGTATTTTCATCCCCGGACACATCCGGGTCCGGGTCGTCCGTATGCTTCACAAGCTGGATGTTTCCATAAATGACCGTTTCTTTGACCTGGTTCTCGGCGGTGTTCAGCTCCACTTCATAGAGCGTTGGGGAAGCGCCCACCTCATAGACCGTATCGTTTAATAGGTAGCCGGTGCTCGGCTCAATCTCCCGCACGGTCCAGTTATCGCCGCAGACATAGTACCGGGTCATAAAGCTGCCGTCCGGCCCGGTGGTGTAGGTGTCTGCCAGCTCGCCGTTGTTATAAATCCCGTAAACGGCCCCGGCAAGGGTGGCGTCGCCCTGGGCGGTGCCGGTATCTGCGTCACTCTTTACCACATGGACACGGAATTTTTTCAGGATATTGCTGAAATGGACCGTGGCGGTCTGGCCGCTTTCAATGGTGACATACTGCGCGGAAGGGGTCACATAGCGGTCCACCGGCAGCTCCTTCACCAGATAGGTGCCGGGCAGCAGCTTTTCCTTAATCTGTCCGTTTTCCCCGGTAGTGACGGTTTCATCCACCCTATTCCCCAGGATGTCCGTGCCGGAGATTTGAAAAGGAATCCCGGACACAATGCCGTCCTCGCTGGTCTTGACAATCTTTGCGGTGCCGTAGGTCTCGGTCTTGACCTTTACAAAGAAGGAAACCGGGTCGCTGGCGCCGGTCATCATGGTCTGGTAGCCCGGCCTGCCCCAGATCAGCATGTCGTTGGCAACAGGGATGTCCTTTCGGAATTCATAGGCAACAGGGTCCATAATCATGTTCTTACTGGTGAACGTGTACTTGTTCCCGTTCCTTGTGACGGAAACGCCGCTGCCTTTCAGGGTCTCCAGGTTGATTTTCAGGTTATTGGTGTCCGTGACGGTCAGGGCATAGACTTTTTTCTCCGTGTCCCATTTCAGCTCCAGCTCCGGGGCTTCGCTTTTCTTCGTGGAAGTAAAGGAGGGGACCGTGGAATGGGAGGCGACCTGCGAAAGAATCCAGTTATATGCCTTTTCCGCAGGACGTCCGGCAATCACGCTGAAATACTGGTCTGCCTTTGCTTGGCCGTTCCCGTGCCGGCTGTAAGGGTCGCTGCGGAGCTGCTGCTGGTATTCCCAGAGGATGATCTGTGTCGCCATTTTATAATCGTCCTCGTTAATGCCGGGCACAGGGAGGGAAGCGCCGGGTTTCCAGCCGTAGATTGTCGTGAGGGTGATCCCCCGCCTTGCCTCGGAAGGGAGCAGGTTCAGGTAATTGCTGTTGGTGCCGCTTTCCGATGTATAGGTATTGTCGGAAGTGTTATAGGCAATGCCGCTTTCCACGCAATAGACATGGTGGCTCACCCCGCCCGAATCTGTCAGCATGTAATGCCGGTAGGCGCTGCCGCCGGAGCTGGTGCGCACATCCATCGTCCCGTCAGAATTGTAGACCAGGTAGGTGTAGGGCGCCGGGCTGTAATAATGCTGCCTGTCAGAACCGATGTACTGGTCTCCGAGCCAGGAGCTTGCCTTCTGGCCCACGGAGGCGGCAGACGCCTGGGAAGGGAACACCCCGCAGAGGCATACCGCGCAGAGCAGGAGCGCCAGGAGCCTTTTCAGGCCGTGCTTTTTCATATTTACCATAGAAATCCTCGCTTTCTTATATTTGATTGGAATACAAAAGGACAGCTTTACTCGCTGTCCTCCTGTTCCTCGTTGATCCTGTCCTCAAAATCGTCCTCGGAGAGATATTCCGTCCCGCCGTAAGCCTCGTCCGGGTCGAAGCCTTCGCCGTACCCGTCATCCTCGAAATCCTCGTCATCCTCCGCCTGCTGTTTCGGACGGACGATCTTCACATAATAGCCAACGCCGCCTGCCGCAAGCAGGGCAATGAGAATGAAGATAATCGTGCCGGCGCTGCCCTTGTCCTTTTTCGGCTGCTCGGCCTGCGCGGGTTCCTCCGTTTCCGCAGGTTTTTCCTTCCCGGTGCAGCCTTTCAGGTCATTCTTGCAGACCGGGCAGGCGGTATCAACTTCCCCTGCTGCGCATTTCTCCGTACAGGTGCAGACGTCCTCCGCCGGGATAGCGCTCATGGTGTCCCCGCTCTTTTCCGCCAGAGCCATCAGGTCGGCCTCGGTAACGCCGTTCAGGAAGTAGACATTGTTGCCGTCACGCTTTCCGTCAATAATCAGATAGAACACATTCCCGTCCTCGGAGGTGATGGTGTAAAACTGTTTATCCCCATCTTCCCCGATGGCCGTATCTAACACCGTGCCGGTGCCCTCCGGGGTAAATGCGCCGTCCGGGATAGCGGAAGCGGTTTCCTCCTGGGAATCGGAGCCGCCGCCGTTTGTGCCGGAGGCTGTATTGCCGCCGGTATTGGCGCCCGTATTCGTACCTGTATTAGAACCGTTCCCGGAGTGGCTGCTGCCGGAATTGCTGTTCCCGGCATTGCTGTTTGTGCTGCCGGGGGAAGCAGCCTGGGCCTGCGCCGGTTTTGCCGCCGTGCCGCCCTGGTCCTCCTGCGTTGCAGCCGCAGGTTTTTCCGTGGGCGCCGGTTCCTCATAATAGGGATTCTCAAACTTCACGGCCTTTGAGCGGTTTCCGGCATAATCCTGGGCGTACACGCTTACCTGCTTTTCCGTGCCGGCATAATCCTTTAAGGTGACAGAGGCCGCCCCGTTCGTCAGGGTTCCGATCCGGTTCCCGTCCACAAAGACCGCCTCCACGCCGGAATTATCGTCGCTGCTTTCTATTTTCAGCGTATCGCCGTCCAGGGAAGCCGTAAGTTCGGGCGGCGTGGTATCTTTGTCCCCGGCGGCATAGGCCGTCAGGGGGAAAGCTATGGCGCTTACGGCAAGCATAAGCACCAGTAGCAGAGAGATTTTTTTAGTCCTCATTCCTATCCTCCTTCTGCAGCGTGCCGTTCCCGGACGGGGCGGGCTGCTGCGATTTCAGAAATTCGGCCAACTGCTGGGGCGTCAGATGGAAGCTGCGGGCAATCGCCACATAATCGGTATTCTCCAGCTCCGTTTTCTGTTTCTCCAGGTCGCGGAGTTTGGCCTGCATCTCCGCGATCTTTGTTTTGGCCTTGTCGATCTCTTTCTCCAGTTTCTCAATCTTAGGGTTCAATTCATTACCTCCAATCTGTCAGGGCAGACGCCCAAATGTATAAAAATGCTGCTGCCAGTAGCTTGTGTTGATATTTGCGTAGGAGATCGGGTCCCCGCAATGGATCATCATCCCGTTGCCCACATAGATTCCCACATGGCTTGCGCCGCTGGTATTGTAGGTGCCCTGGAAGAATATCAGGTCGCCGGGCCTTGCATCCGCGCTTGATACAGGCGTGCATACGCCTAAAAGCCCGTCCGCGGTCAGCCGCCCGAAGTTCCATCCCACGCCGCAATGGTTGACTACCCAGGAAACATAGCCCGAACAGTCAAAGGAAGTGGAAGGGCTCGCGCCGCCCCATACATACGGATAGCCTAAATACTTCTCGGCCTCCGCGAGCATGGCGGCAAACTTTTCATCCGCAAGGGCCTCCGGCGGGACATCGTAATCAAAATAATTCCCTCCGCCGCCTGCGCCCACTGTTGGTAAATGCCGCTCGCTGGTATCGCCGGTATCGGCAAAATATAAAGGGTTCCTATACTGGCCGTCAACCAGGACCTCCAGGTGCAGGTGCGGCCCGGTGGAATTCCCGGTGCTGCCGACCTTCGCGATCACGTCCCCAGCCCTTACTTCCTGCCCGGCAGATACAAGAATCTGCGAACAGTGGCCGTATTTGGTGGTGAGGGAGTGCCCCTCATAAGCCTCGCCCTCAATGGCAACGCACAGGCCATATCCTCCGGCTTCACCGGCCAGCGTGACCGTGCCGTCATGCCCGGCCAGAATCTCCGTGCCCTGGGGCATCCCGATGTCAACGCCGGTATGGTAGTTCTTTCCCCCGCTGATCGGGTGTACCCGGTAGCCGTAGTAGCTGGTGACATAGGGCAGCCAGTTCGTGCCAAATACATTTTTCACATACTGGCGGTTGCCTTTGGTCTGCAATAGAATCTCGCAGATTTCCTTCTGGTCCGCATCCATGCGTGGAACCACCAGGTTTTCAAGCGGCACGGAAGTAAGCGTTACATTCAAAATGTGCCACTCATAAGGCACTTCTTCCTCCGTTTCCTCGCCGGTCTCCGGGTCAGTGCTTGTTTCCGTCCGGTAGCGGGTTTCCGTTTCTTCTGAAAAAGAGAGGGAATACTGCCCGTTAAAAAGCTCCCGGAGGACGCCCTCGACCTGCGCATAGGTAAAATTCTGATAGGCAGAAGTGAGGTACCCCATCAGGACATAGGGGTCATGCTCAATGGGGCCGATATTATAGCGGTACTCGTCGTAGCCGGGCCGGTCTGTTTCCACACGGTTGACCTGCATCTGCAGGTCCGTTTCCCACTCGGTATAAGCAAGCTCCGCATTGTTGATGTCCGCATCGTCCGCCAGGTAGGTAGAGGCTGCAAGGCTCCCCAGCCCGCCGGTCCCCAGGTTGGAAAAGGAAGAAATCAGGGACGCGATCAGAAAAAATACCAGAAGGAGCAGGAGCACGATCCCGCATAGGACCGGGTGGCGCCTGACGGCATGGACCACGCCGGCCGCGATCTTTTCCGTGGTAACGGCGGTGTCCTTTGCACGCTTTCCCGCTTTTTTCGCTTCTCTGGCTGCTTTGGCATACTGGCGTTTTATCTTCTGTTTCTGCCACATCCGGGCAAGGAGGTTTTTCTTCAGCTCCGGGCTGTCATGCAAAGTCTGCCGGTAGGCAAGCCGGGCATTGGCCCTGGCTGATTTCTGCTGCAATTTTGCCACCCTGCGGTACGGCGCTGTCTTATGCCTGTGATATGCCATGCGCAGCCCCGATTCACTTACAAGCTCGGTGCGGTGGGCCGCCTTAATGCCGACATTCTCATTCTCCGTCTGGTAAATCTTTTTATGGGCGTAGCCGATTGCCGTATTTGCGCCGGCCTTTACCGGGCGCATTGGGACGGGGCCCTTGACATGGGCCCGCTGGGACTTCACCTCCTTTTCAAATTTCAGGCGCTTTTTGGCCTTGCCCGTATCAGGGTCGGAAGCTGTTTCCATCCGCAGCCTGCGGCGGGCAGGAAGGCGGCTTTCCGCCTGTTCCAGCTTTTCCGCTGTCCGTTCTGCCTTCCGCCTGGCTTTCGTGAGTTTCTTATCCGCCGTCTCCGGTGGGAGCTCGTCAGCGGTAAATTCCAGCTTGGAAATTTTCTTCTGCCCGTCCCCGGCCTTCCCTTCTGCCTGCGCCGCCTGTTCCCCTGCCTGTGCCGTCTCCCGGAAGCGCTGCTGGTATTTATTGCCATGCTGCCGTGTCCGGTTCCGGCGTCCTGCCTGGCCGGATTTTTCTTCCCCTTTCTGTGCCCCGGCGCTTTCCTGAAATAATTTCCCATACCGGGAATCCGTACCTTTCGGATCGTGTTCTGCAAAAGATGTCTCTCCGGGATTTTCCTGGTCGGAATCCGCCTGCCTGGGTTCTTCCTGCCTGAAATTCCGGTAAGTGGCATTGCGCCTCCCTGGGCTCTCCTGGCCGGAATCCGCCTGCCTGGGTTCTTCCTGCCTGGAATCCCTGTAAACGGTATTGCGCCTCCCTGGGCTCTCCTGGCTGGAATCCTCCTGTCGGGGTTCCTCCTGCCTGAAATTCTGGTAAGCGGCATTGCGTCCCCCTGGGCTCTCCTGGCTGGAATCCGTCTGCCTGGGTTCCTCCTGCCTGAAATTCTGGTAAACGGTATTGCGCCTCCCTGGGCTCTCCTGGCTAAAATCAGCCTGCCTGGGTTTCTCCCGCCTGGCATCCCTGTAAACGGCATTGCCCTGTCCCTGGCTGCCCCGCCCGGTTTCCGGCACATATGGCTCTGATCCGGTTGGTTCTTGTCCGGGGAAAACCTGGATAGGGGAATCCTGTGCCGCCGTATCGCTGTTTTCGCAGCCTGCAAATATATCTGATCCATAAGTTTCTGCCTGCACCGGTGCCGCCTGCCTGCGGTTCCTTGAAGTGCCGGAAGAAGGGGCGTCCCTTGCCCGGCGCAGGTCAAAATCCGGCTCTCCCTGCCGGGCCGCCATGCGGTCCTCCCCGTGGGAATCCCGCGCCGGCATCCGGGCGTCTTTCTGTTTTCTCTGAAAATTCCTGTCACGCGCCATTGTCCTCACCTCCAATCGCTTTCAGGGTATTTTCGTTTTCTCATGCTTTCGTCCCTGCCACTTCATCAGGCCGGGTTGTAAGTACGCTGTACAGCAGGGTATCCTTCGGGAAATGATCGACAAAGGGGATAATCACATTCCCGAAGAACAGAAGCCCCTCGCCGGGGCCGGAATGGGTCACATAGGAAAGCTGGTGCGGGGAAATCCCCAACTGCTTCGCCAGAATCTGCCGGTCCCCCTGGGCCTGGTTCAGCATGTAGATAAAATCCGAGTTCTCAAAGATATTCTCGATCTCACGGGAGGCCAGCAGGTCCTTCACGTTCTGCGTCAGGCCGCTCGGTATGCCGCCCCATTTCCTGAACCGTTTCCAGATTTCCACGCTGAAACTTCCGGTCTGGCCTTTCAGAAGGAGATGGAATTCGTCAATATAGAACCAGGTCGTCTTATGCTTCGAGCGGTTGGCCGTGACACGGTTCCAAACGGCATCCTGCATAATGAGAAGCCCGATCTCTTTCAGGGCCTTCCCCAGAGACTTTAACTGGAAGCAGAGTACCCGGTGGTTGTTCATGTCAATGTTGGACCTGTGGTTGAATACATTCAGGGAGCCGTTGACATAGATTTCCAGCGCCGTGGCGATATTCTGCGCCTCCGGCTCGGCCTGCTTCAAAAGCAGCCCGTACAAATCTCCCAGGACCGGCATATTTTCCGGGCGCGGGTCCTGCAAATAATCCCGGTACACCAGCCTTGTGCAGCGGTCAATAATGGTCCTCTCAATGGGGGAAAGCCCCTCCTTGCCGCCGATCACCAGGTCGCACAGGGACAGGATAAAATCACTTTTCAGCGTGATGGGGTTTTCATCATCCGAATAGTCCAGGTTAATGTCCATCGGATTGATATAGTTGGTGGAGGTCGGGGAAATGTCAATGACCTGCCCCTGGGCGCCGAACTGCTGCACCAATGGCCCGTACTCATTCTCCGGGTCTGCAATGATGATGTCGTCCTCCGTCAGAAGGAACACGTTGACAATCTCGCGCTTTGCCGAGAAAGACTTGCCGCTGCCCGGCGTTCCCAGGAACAGGCCGTTGGGGTTCTTTAAGTTCTTGCGGTTCGCCATGATCAAGTTGTTGCTTAAAGCGTTCAGGCCATAATAAAGCGCCTCGCCCTCCTGGAACAGCTCGCAGGTCGTGAACGGCACGAAAATGGCGGTGCTGCTGGTCGTAAGCCCACGCTCAATCTCAACTTGGTTCAGCCCTAAGGCAAGGGAGGACATCAGGCCCTGCTCCTGCTGGAAGTCCAGACGTTTCAGGGCACAGTTATATTTCTGCGCAATGCCGGAGGCAGACAGAATATCGTTCAGCAGCTTCTGGCGTTTCGGCGCGATGTTCTCCACCAGTACCGTGACTAAAAACATCCGCTCATTCCGGCTCTGCAAATCCTGTAAGAGATTTTTTGCTTCTTCCCCATAGGTGGCAAGGTCGGTAGGTATGATGTCCATGTCATACCCTGCACGGACCGCTTTCTTCTGTTCCTCAATGGTCATTTTCTGCAGGTCGGACATCTTGCGCTTGATATTTTTAATAGCCTGCGCCTGGTCGATAGACTGGATATGCAGGTTCACCGTCACGGCGTCGTCCAGATCAAGCAGCTCCGCCAGCAGCCGGTCCGTCAGCTCCGGCGCTAAAATCTGCAAAAAGGACGCCGCCCCGGAATGGTCGGCCACCCGGAAGGTCTTTCCGTCATTCGAGAACGACAGGCCGGAGGGCGCGATAAAATCTTTTGTGGAAAGCCCGGTTTTCGGCAGGTCCGCCCAGGTGAAATGAAACTTTTCCTGCCCGTCCGGGTGGAGCTGGCTGTGAAGGAGCTCCAGGCGTTCCAGCCCGTTAAGCGGCCTTGCCTGGGCTCCCAGGGCCTTGAAATTCGCCAGCACGTCAGCCTCGATCCGCTCCAGGCGCATTTTTGCGGTCCTGAGGTCGTCGGCCTCAATGCCGAAGGTGATATATTTCCGTTTGGTAAGGCCGTTATTGCCTTTTTGGAGCTGGCCCTTTAACATATCCCCATACTCCCTGCGGATTCCGTCATATTCGTCGCCGCGGACGGGGATGTCGATACTGCGGGCGAAATCCTGCATGTTGGCCCGCTGGTTGACAAAGGTAAGCTGCACACGGATCGAAGCGTCAAAATAATTGAGGAAATCACAGTAGCCCTCAAAAATCTGCGCCTTGTCATCCGCCTGTGCGAGCTGGTAGTTAATATCAAAAAACTGCACTGTCTTGGTGTAGAGCTTATCCGTCAGCCGGCAGATCCCGTCCCGGTACATTTCCTTGTAGGGAATACTCTGCTGGACCGTCTGCGGGGCATCCGATTTGAGCCCGGCAAAAAAGCCGCCTTTCCTGGACGGCTTTGCGCGGGAAGCATTACGCCCGCCTGTTTTTGCATCGGCCCTGGCTTTTTGGGCCTGCCTGATGTTTCTCTGCAGGCGCTTTTCCTGGGCCTCCTGCTGTCTGGTTTTTGGCAATCCTCATAACCTCCTTCTCTGACATGGATTTATACAGGTTTTCTGTCCGGTATGGCCGTTTCTTCGGCCAGAGCTTATAGCGGAGCCTGTTTTTCAGAAGTTTCTCCGCCGGCTGCCCGTCCCGCTCATACATGGCGAAAAAGAAAAAGGGCATCATAAGCCCGATCATCATCAGCACCGCCGCCGAATTGCCGACAGCGCCGCGGGTAAGGAAATATACCGGCAGCCCGGCCAGCGCGGCCAGGCTGAAACAGATAAGCTGGCGCTTCGTCAGGTTGAAGGCCAGCTTGGTCTTGACTTTTGTTAAGTCTTTGGGTACGGGTACATAAGGCATGTAATTTCACCTCCATTCATGCTTATCTCACTGGTTTTGTTCCTGCATCGTGACCGTGGATTCCACCTCGTTGCCCCACACATCCCAGCCGGGGGTCTGCTGCCTCGCAAAAAGCTCTATCCTGGGCTGGTCGCCCATGAGCTTCACGATCTTATCCCGTACCTCGTCCGGCTTTTTGCTGTGCTGCTCAATATGGGAGATTACAAACTGGTGGATTCCCGCGCACTGGCGTTTCGGGCGCCCGCGTGTCGCCAGAAGGCATACCTCCGCATTAGAGCGGGTCCAGAACCCCATCCCGTAAAACCAGGAATCCGCTTTCCGGTTCTGTTTGAGCCAGAGGAAGGCCAGCGTCTTATATTTGAACCCCCATGCCTCGATCACCCGGAAGGCTTCGTTAAGCTGCGGGAAGGTGGCCCACAGGAAAAGCGCACTGTCCCTGGCCGCAAGGTCTGCAACCGGCAGCGCGCATATTTCGTCCATGCTCATGGTCGGATAGTGGTTTTCAGCCACCCCGTTTCCGCGTTTCATATCATAGCGCCAGGGCGGGTCTGCGTACACGATGCCATATTTCCCGGCCTCCGCCATTACCGGGCCTGCTCATTCTTTGTCGGGGCGGGTTTTGCCGGGGCCGTCTTGACCTTGCCGGCATTTTCTTTCAGGGTGCCGGTCAGTGAAGGCTTCTCCGCCGCTCCCTTTGTCGCTTCAAGGGTGGCCTGCAGGTTTTCAATCGCCTGCCCGTACCCTCCGATCAAGGCGTCGTTGAGCTGCCTGCGGAAATCCGCCGTCACCGGCCAGCAGACATCCCTCCATTTTCCCTGCTTATCCTGGGTGGAAGGCATGTTGACGTACAGGCCGTTTTCGCCGGAGCAGATACGGAAGCCGTCAATCTTGAAACTGTCCCCAATCGTCACATTGGCGAAAGCCAGAAGGTTCCCCATCGGGGCAATCGGGCGCACCGTCACATCCAGCTTCAAGCCCTCGCCCGCCTGGGCCTCCGGCTGCATGGGTTCATTGTTTGTCTTACTCATTATAGAAAAGTCCTCCTTCTTGTTAAAATGTAGGTTGGTTACACGCTAATGCGAGTTAAATATGCTTTTGGACAGCGAGCCTGTCTTAAACAGGGCGAAGGCCAGCAGGACCGTATAGCCTGCCGTGCCCCAGATCGCGCCGTGGATGTCGCCGGAAGAAGGGATTGACTGGACCAGCGCCGCATAGATCGCAACACAGACCATAATCAAAAACCCCTGGAAACCTAAAGCAAACAGGGAACGCAGGTAATTCGTCCCCATCTGCCCCCATTCACGGTTTGCCATTGTGGAAAACGGTATGGGTGCCAGGCTGACCGTGAGATATATTTCAATCATGCGGCCATACACAATGACAAAGATCACGATGGACAATACCCACATGCACAGGTTGATGATGTTGGTCTCCAGCCACAGGCCGATCAGTTCCCACATCCCCATTGCCTCAAGCTGCGTCTCCAGGTCGGCCAGCGCGGCGGTAACATCCAGGCTTCCGTTTATCACGCCGGCGCTCCTGCTTACCACATGCTGGGCGACGTCAAACACCGCCATGACAATGGTAAAACAGTTGGTGAGCAGGTATGTGGCAACAAAGGTCTTGAAAATCCACTTGAAGATGTTGAACGTATCAAAATCGTGCATATTGTTCTTTTCCAGGATCATCTGGATCAGTTCATAGACAAGAACAAAAGTCAGGATGATTCCCGCAATGGGAATGACGACGGTTTCCGAAAGGTTCTGTATCATGGAAAACACGCCGCCATTCCATCCCTGCGGTGTCTGGCCTACCTGGGAGGCCACATCCGAGACCTGGCTGTTGACGGACTCAAAGATACCGGTGTATTGTCCTGTGATCGCTTCAATCAAGCCCTCTTTAATCCAGTCTGTTATCCATTCAAACAGACTGCCCATCGGCTATTAACCGAACAGGCCGGAGAGCAGCGGGATCAGCGTGGCACCCACCAGCGCAATACCTCCGCCCGCCATAAGCTGTGTTATCCCCAATTAGTAGGAACAATACAGCTTTCTGGCGGGCGGCGGCACGTCAAGAAATATATATGGAGTTTTTAAAGAACCTCCCCGGAGCAGGGGAGCGGTCAGCCTGTGACCTGCTCCACTTCCGGTATGGGTTTGAGATTAAAATGAATTTCGATAGAAATGTGTCTTGTTTTGTCGCTGTTTATGGTTTCATGGACAACGATTTCTTTAATCAGACGGTTTAAGGTGGGAGCGTCCAGCTCGGTGATGTCCTGGTACTCCTGTATGGATTCCACCCACTGCCTTGCGTCCACGGCAAGCCGGATTTCATCGGCAAGGCGTTTCCGTCCTTCCTCAACTTTGGCTTTTAATTCCGCCTGTTCCTTCTGTGTCTTTTCCAGCAGGAGATTGAAGTTTTCTTCTGTAATCCGTCCGGCTACCATGTCCTCATAGAGCCGCAGCACCATCTTTTCCAGCACGTCAATCCGTTCCCCGTCTTTGGCAAGGGTGCGCTCCATCGCTTCCCTCTGGCCTTTCTGCTGGGCTTCGCAGGTATTGGTAAGCTGGTCGGCTACCGCTTCACTGTCGGTCAGGGCAGCGGCGGCGCACACCCGGATTTTGTTCAGCACAAGAGAATAGAGCGTGTCAAACTCAACCCGGTGCTGGGTGCAGTGCTGCTTCCCATAGGCGTTGTAGGTCTTGCAGGAGAAAATACGCTTCGGGAATTTCTCATGCGTGGTGCGGATGGTGAGAGCCTTCCCGCACTCCCCGCATTTTATCAGCCCTGCAAAGAGGTTGATTTCCCCGGACTTGCCCGGTCGCTGGCGGGATTTCAGCTTTTCCTGCACGATGGAGAAGCTCTTTTTGTCTATCAGCGGCTCATGCGTCCCCTCCACCACAATCCAGTCCTCCGGCTTCTTGTCCCGGATCGTGCCGATTTTAAAGCGGTACTCGGTCTTTTGGGAAGCGATTGCGCCGGTGTAGACGGGGTTCATCAGGATTTCCTTAATCACGGAGAAGTCCCAGACGTACCGCCCGTTCTCCGGGTCTTTCTTTTCCCATTTGGTGCGGATATTCCGGTGTCCCCGCTTCCGGTTCCACCATGTGGGGCAGGGGTGCTTCCCTTCCTCCAGCCTGCGCCGGATGTAGTTGGGGCCGTGCCCGTCCAGCGCATACCCGAAAATCAGCCGGACAACCGGGGCGGTTTCCTCGTCCACCAGCAGGCGGTTCCTGTCCTCCGGGTCTTTCCGGTAGCCGAAGGGGGCAAGGCAGCCGGTGAACTGGCCTTTCTGCGCCTTCAGCACATAGGAAGAATGGACTTTCTTGGAAATGTCCTTGCTGTACATCTCGTTCAGGATATTTTTGAAGGGCGCAATGTCGTTGTTGTCCCGCATGGTGTCTATCCCGTCATTCATGGCGATGTACCGTACACCGTTCCTTGGGAAGAAGTCCTCGATAAGCTGCCCGGTCTGCAAGTAGTTTCTCCCTAACCTCGATAAATCCTTTGTAATGACAAGGTTTATCTGCTTCCGCTCGATGGCTTTCAACATCCGTTTCAGGTCGGGGCGTTCCATGTTCAGGCCGGTGAAGCCATCGTCCTGATAGACTGCCGTGACCTCCCATCCCTGCTTCTCGCAGAACTTTTCCAGCATATCCCGCTGGTTTTCGATGCTGGCACTCGTCCCGTCAAGGTCGTCGTCCTTGGACAGCCTGCAATAGATAGCTGCCCGGAAGCTCCCGGCAAGGAGTGTGTCCATCCCTGCATATTCAAAAGTGTTCATCATAACCGTTTACCCGCACAATCCAGACGGAACACGGTCGCTATGAACCTCGTCTTTATTATATCTCATTTCTTGCGTTTTAGCAAGATATTCTTTATCTATTTTTCTGCTGTGTTTCTGTGCGATAAGGCTCACGAAAACGTCCGTAGCGTCCAGCTCGCCGTCAAATACTGTGGTGACATGAATCTCTGTTTTATTTTTCGCCATAGGCAGTTGTCCTCCATACATGAAAAGGCCAGACAGGGAAGGCCGGCAACGAAGTCCGGCAACGGGCTTCAAAAAACCTCGCAGATAATCCTTGTCTGGCGGTTGGGTTATTTTATACTTTTTCTTTTATTTTTCTGTTGCTTTGGTTGTTAAAGGGGAGAAAAGCCCGCAGTTACGGGATTTCCCCCGGCAACCGGCTCGGCAACGGGGTAGCAACGGAGTATGCAACGGGCTGTCCCTGACCGGATTTTTTCAGAAGGGAAGTTCCATCTGTTCCGGCACTGGTGTAAATCCCTCCGGGATTTTTTCCGTCCTGTTGCCGCTGTCTGTTGCCGGTTCTGTCCGTGCGTTTTCCCGTTTCCATCCCTTCTGTCTGCCGTACCCGGCGAACATCCGGGGATTGGAGAAATAGTTCCAGCCGGTGACGCACTGGTTCATTATCTCGTTGATTTCCCGGATTTCCCATTGTTTCGGCTCGTCAAAATCATGGTTCAGGGCTTCTTTGTAAAGCTGCTTGGAGCAGACGGTATCGCCGGGGTAGCTGTCAAGGAAAGCCTGAATCATCCCGGCCTTGGTGTCCTCCGGCATGAAATCCCGCTGGTGTTCCTTCAGGTAGCGCACCATTTCCGGGCTGAACGTCAGCTTCCATCTGCCGCTTTTGTAAATCTCCATCGCTTCCGCCCACACTTGATTGATATAGGCTCTGGAAGCGGGTTCGTCCTCTAAAATGTGTGTTTCCGCCTGTTCCGGGCATACCTGTATAGGAATGAAGCGGCGGTTGCCGGAGCGGTCAAGGGGCAGGAAGTCAAGGGCGTTGGATGTGCCGCCGAACACGCACTGCCTTGGGCGGTCCGCCGGATGGGTTTCATAGGGAATCTTGTAGACTTCCTTCTGGCGGCTCAAAAATGATTTGATTTCCTCTATGCTTTTGGCGTTTGCCGTGGCAATCATTTCCGACATTTCAATAATCCAGTGGCCTTGCAGCTTCCGGTATACGTTGTCATCGTCCAGTTTCCGTAAATCATCGGAGAACCACTCGTCTTTGACTGCCAGCAGGCGGAAGAAGGTGGACTTCCCGGCTCCCTGCCCTCCCACAAGGCAGAGCATGACTTCAAACTTGCAGCCGGGGGAAAATGCCCGGTGGATGGCTCCCAATAAAAACAGGCGCAGGGATTGGTAAGTGTAATCGTCCTCACCGGCTCCCAGAAAGTGCCGCAGACAAAAGCGTATCCGCCCGGTTCCGTCCCATGTCAGGCCGTTTAAATAATCCCGGACAGGGTGGTAACTGTTCTCATTGGCGGCAAGGTCGGCGGCGTCCTGTATCTTTTTCTCGCTTGTCAGGCCATAGGTCTTTTCCAGATACAGCCGGATATATTTCATGTCCGTGTCGGTCATAGGGCTTCCGGTGGCTCTTTTGTAGCCGATTGGCTTTAAAATATCGGTGCGGTCGGTCAGCAGGTTGTAGGCAACCGCCCCGGACAGGAGCGGGTCGCACTGGAACACGGTCAGGCAGTTGCTCATGCTGTTGCGGAAGCCGCCTTTCTCGGTGGTTTCCAGCATGGCCTTGACTTCCTCAACGCTCCGGGGCGGCTCGGTGCTGCCTGCCATGTTCGCTATTTCCTGCCGTATCTGGGGCGGTAAATTCTGCCATTCGTCTTTCAAGGTTCCTCACTTCCTTTCCGTGTCCTGTGATAAGGGCTGCCCGCTCGTGAATATCCCCGGAGAGAAGCACGTCCATCAGGTATTCCACCCGGCTCATGTTCTGCAGGGCTTCCACAAACCGGGGGTTCCATGCTTCATCCGGCTGGCGTGGGGCGTATTCCTCCTTCCAGCGGCGCAGGAGATGGTAATAGTCGGACAGCACCCGGAAACAGTGCCGCTCCATGCGCTTAAATTTCTGTTCCTCGGTTTCCCTCCGCAGGCGTGGACGGATGGGCGGCTTCCCGGTGTTCCTCCCGTCCTCGTAGGGGATGGAGAAGTCCTGCGCCAGCATGAGGGCGGCTTCCCTGCTCCCGATTCCGTGGAGCCGGGAAACAAAGTCAATCACATCCCCGGTGGCTCCGCAGCCGAAACAGTAAAAGCGGCGGTCAACCTTCATGCTTGGGTTCCTGTCGTTGTGGAACGGGCAGACGCACATCCCGTTCCGGTTTACCTTAATTCCATAACGCTCCGCAGCCTGCCTTGTGGTGACGGACTGCTTCACGGCTTCAAATACGTTCAATAGGCGTTCCCTCCTGATAATCCCAACGTGGGCGACACAATGTCGCTCACGTTGTCGGTAAATCCATTTTGTTGCAAAGAAAAAGGCGCTTGTCTGCGGTTTCCAATCACAAAACAAGTGCCTGATTAAAGTTCCATATTCTGTTGTTTCTCTGTCCGGCTCGGCTGGCTTTTCGCTGCCTGCTCCTGCCGGATGCGTTCCTGCCGCCCTTTCAGGCTCTCCTGTACAGACGGTTTCCTCCCCGGATCAGCGGTCTGGCGGTACTGCTCGGATGGCAGCACTTGGTTGAGCCAGTGGCGCACGTCACGGAGTACCTTCACGTCTGCCTGAACCGCTTCCAGCTCCTTCCTCTGTCCGGGCAGGGCGGCGGCAAGCTGTTCCTGTTCGGATTCCAAATCTTTGCGGGAGTAGGAGTTGCCTTTCAGGTTGGCTTTAAAATACCGGATGGCGGCATTGTAAGCGTCCAGTTCCTCCCGGTGGCTCTCCGCAAACTTCTCCTTTTTCTTCTTCCAGCCGATGGCGGCATACTCCGCATGGACTGGCTTGTTCGCTTCATATTTGTCAATGTAGGACAGCATGGTATTGATGGCTTTGATACGCTTCTCGCTTTTTTTCATGCTCCCCATGACGGAAACGGCGTTCTGGCTGATTTCGTCCAGCCGGGTGTCAAGGCTCTCCACGGTGGAGATTCCTTTCTTCCGCAGGAAGTCCATAGCCGCCTGCACTTTATTGTAGTCGGCAACTGTGCCTTTGAGCTTCCCTCTGGAAGTCCAGTCGGCACGCTCCCCGCTCCGCAGTTCCAGATACTGAAAAAGCAGCTCTGGGAGTGTCGGCTCCTTGGCCTGCTTCAACGCTTCCAGAAAAGCGGCCTTTTTCTCCTTTAATTCGGCAATCCAGCCTTTTAAATGGCGCACCATCTGGCGGATGGACTGCATGAGGGAGTTGGCGGCCCTGATGTCCCGGTTCAGGTTGCCGATGTTGGTCTGGATTCCTTTCTTCTCCATCTGGCAGGCGGCTGGCCCCATGTGGACGGTGGGGATTTTATCAATCCCCTGTCGGGCATAGGAGCGCAGGTCAAGCCGTTCCGGGCGGTCATTGGCTTCCAGATAGCGGTTGGCCGTGTCCGCCCATCCCTGCCGCCAGATTTCGGCGTACTTCCGGTCGTTCCAGTCTACAGTGTTCTCCTTGTGGCTTTTCCATCTGCCGGATGGGAGCCGGATTCTTTCGCCGTTCCCGTCAAGGTCGTATACCTTGCGGCTCTTGGGGAGCCATTTGCCCTTTTCGTCCATCGCCCGCATGGTGAGCAGGATATGGGCGTGGGGGTTGCCGTCCCCTTTGTCATGGATGGCAAAGTCGGCTATCATGCCTTTGGAAACAAAAAACTCCCGGCAGTAGTCACGGATAAGGTCGGCATACTGTTCCGGCGGGATTTCCCTTGGAATGGCAAGCACGAACCTTCGTGCAAGCTGGGAGTTCCATTGTTTCTCCTGCGCTTCAGCAGAGTTCCATAAGGTATTGCGGTCTGCAAACTCCGGCGGCACATGGGGTGGGAGCATGATTTCTTTGTGGGTGACTTCGTTCTTGTAGGGATAGTATTTCTGCTCTTGGTCGTATTCAGAGAACAGCTTTTCGCCGCTCTGGTAGGCGGCGGCAGAAACAGCGGATTCATTGTTGCTCCGCTTAATGATGGTGATTTTACAGTGCGGGCATGGCAAGTGTGCGCCCTCCTTTCTCCCGGATTCCGGGCATAGAAAAAGCAGGATACCTTTTTTCAGTTTCCTGCTTGCGTTGCCGCTGGTGGGCGGCAGGTATTTAGTTTTTGATGAGTTATCAGTTTGATAAGCTAAAATTTTACAATTTGAATTTATTCCTACAAAAGTACAAATACTCTTTAACGGTTATTTCTTTACTATGTAAAATACCGATGATAACAAATATAATTCCTGCGACTGTAAGGTAACAGTCCTTAATATCAAAAATAAAGAAGTTTGGTATCTGCAAAAAGTCTAAACTTCCTCCCCAAAAAATTTTATCTATTAAGCTACACAAACAACCTGCCAACCCAAAAACTAAAATTATTTTCACTGAAAATTTAGTTTTCTTCGTTTTTGCTCTATACAATAAATATCCTGATAGAATAATATAAATGGCAAGAATGTTAAAAACAACCATAAGAAATGAACTTGAAAAAACATCAGCAAAATTTCCAAACCATGACAAATTTGTATTTTGTTCTGGGTTAAATCGCAACAAATGAAATATTATATCAAACTCGTCTTGCATAAATAACTTTAATATAATTATTTTTATAGTTTGGTCTATCAATGTCAAAAAAAGTACAGGGATAATAAATGGCTTAATCTGTTTGATGATAAAAAACTCCTCCTCTCAAATCCTGATTTATCGCTGGCACTATTATACAGCTTTAACTTGCTAAATGGAATACGCTTTCTGAAAGATTTCCGGGTGGCAAAGCCACAAAGGGGTAGCTGGCAAAGCCAGCGCAGGGGAAGGGTAGCTTCCCCTGTGATGATTGGAGCAGATTGAAAATCTGTGGAAATCATCTGCTGTCCGCAGGACGCTCCCGGCAGGGCGCAATGCACCACTTCCCTAAGTGGTGTATAATTGCGCCCTCTTTCAGAGGGGGATTTTCCGGGTTTCCGTTTTTCTGCCGTTTTTACCGTTCCCGCTGTCTGGGTTTCTTGTCAGGATAGAGCTTCCCGGCGACAACGGCGGCATGGCTCTTTATCTTGATTTCCCCTTCCTGTTCGCTGTGTTTTGCGTTCCGGTAGCCTTCATCGGAGAGGTAAAAGCGGAACCGCTCTCCCTTAAAACCGACAAAACAATCTTTCTGCACTTCCAGCGTAATCATGTGCCGGGTTTCCGGGTGGAACCGTTCCTTTCCTGACAGGTCATGCCCCTGCATAATCGGCTCCTGTAGCTTTGCCGCCGCAAGCCGCTGGCGGATGGAGTTGTCACGTTCTGCAAGGAACCGTGCTTTTGTGGCAGCGACAAACTGGCTGCACTCCGGTTCCGGTATCTTTTCCAGTTTTCGGATGGCGTTCTCCACGATTGCCTTGGTCAATATATCTTTTATCACCGGCACAATTTCTTTCATGCCCGCAAGGGTTTCCTCCTTGGTCGGTGCGGCGTACTGGTAGATAATATCCAGCTCACTTTTTGAAAATTTCATTCCGTGTCCTCCTTCTGATTTTCTGCAAGAACCTGTGCTACAAGACGCTTGGTGTCGCTCCGGCAGAACAGGACTTTTAAGATGGTGCTGACCTGCCCGTCCGTCACGGATTCCGGGTGGGGGAGATGGCTTTCCAGCATTGCCCCTCTGGTGCAGAGCCGGTGCGTCCGTTCCTTCCGGTTCAGAGTCTTTATCTGGTGTTCCAGCATTTTCTCTTTATGCTGCGCCCTCCGCAGCCTTGCTTCGGTCTTTTCAATCTCCTGATTCAGTTTTTCCAGCTTCTCATTCATGGGCGGCGTCCTCCTTGGGGAGCAGGATATAGATGTGGCTGACCTCCCCGATTCCCTGACGGACACGCATAATCATCCCGGCCTGTTCCAGTTCGTTTAAGGAACGCTTGCAGGTCTGGGGGCTTCGGGAGAGTGCCGCCGCTATCTCCATGATGGGGAAGCGGATAAACAAAATCCCGTTGCAGTCCTCGGTTCCCCTTGTCAGGATTTCATCCAGCAGGCGGGCGTACATGACTTTTGCCGTGTTGCTGACCGGCAGGCGGAGTGTCGCTCTTGGGAGCGGCATACAGGGCGGCAGGTGTGTTCCGGTTATCATAAACTCATAATTCATTGGGTGGTGTCCTCCTTTTGGCTCGTTTGGATAGGTAGCGGGGGCAGTCGATCATGACAGCCCGGAAACTCTGCTTGCACTCATGCTGGCATTTCCGGCAGAGTTCATTGTAGCTTCTGCGCCCCCGGTCGTTCAGGAAGAAAGCAAGCTCTTTCTTCCGCTTTTTTGACATTCTCGGCATAGTGCCTCCTTCATAGAAAAACCGCCCGATTCAGCAGTAACAGCCGGAATGGGCGGACAGTAGTTTTTTGTGTAGCGTTTCGGGGTGATTTTCAAGGGAAATACAGCCGTAGAGCCGCCCCAAAATCCCCCTTGGTATTACGGACAGGGCAGACTATGCCCCGTGAAATTGTTGTGTTTCGGTATCGTTTCGGTGTTCATTTTGCCGGTTCCCTCTGCTGTCGTTCCTGCCCCCGTCTTTGGCGGCGTTTCGCTCTCCTTGGTACGCTCGTTGCGGTCAGGGTTCCTCCGTTTCCCTGCCGGAAGTCGTTGCGCTACATCGCCGGGGAGCATATCCCATACAGGCCGGTCATTCGATTGGAATAATCCATCGATGAACTACCTGTATCATAGAACATTTTTGAGCCTTGTGCCGTATGTCCACAAAAAAGGAATTAAGGGCAAATATCGGAAATTTCCACGATTGTGGAAAGTATGGTATAATCCAGTTAAGCGGCAGGGAAGCAGCCGCCAGAAAGGAGCGTGCGCCCATGAAAGGAGCGACTACCATACAGGAACGCCTTTGGGAACTGCGCAAGGACAAAGGGCTGAATCTGGAAAAACTGGCACAACTGACAAAGATTTCAAAATCTGCCCTTGCCAGCTATGAATCTAAGGACAATAAAGAAATCAATCATGGCAACCTTATCACGCTGGCAGATTTTTATGGAGTGTCCATTGATTATCTGTTATGTCGGACAGAAAACAGGGAGCAGGTCAACACGCCTTTAACAGAATTGCATTTGAGTGATGAAATGGTTGCGCTTCTGAAAAGCGGCCGGATTAACAACCGTCTGCTGTGCGAACTTGCCACCCACAAGGATTTTATAAAGTTTTTGGCTGATATTGAGGTTTATGTAGATGGGCTTGCCTCCATGCAGATTCAAAACCTCAACTCCCTTGTGGATACCGTCCGGCACGAAATTATAGAACGCCACCGCCCCGGAGAGGATGACCCGTACCTCCGGATTTTGCAGGCTGCACACATTGAGGATGATGAATATTTCAGCCACATGATACAGGACGATATAAGCGTAATCGTCCGGGATATTCGTGCTGCACATAAGTCTGACAGTGAGAGTGCGCCGCCAACTACCATTGCCGAAGAATTGAAGCAGGATTTAGAGGATGTTGCGAATTTCAAGGGAAGCCCCCTTGAAAAACAGGCTGCGCTTTACTGCAAGCGGCTGGGTATCAATTATAACAAGCTGTCTGATGTGGAGTTCCGGCAGCTTGTACATATCCTTGAAAAATCCAAATTCTTCAAAAGCTATGTCGGACAGAGAAAGAAACGGAAATAAAAAAACCGCTGTTGCATGGTTGTGTATGTTTCCATGTAACAGCGGTTTTGTGCTGGCGGTATTTAGTTGAGAACGTGGCTTGATAAACTAGTGTGATGACCCATTGTTATCTATGGTAATTCTGCAGAGGTGTTTTATTCCTCTGCAGAAGAAAATTTAGGATACAAGGAAGCCAGCTTATTCCGCGCATCATCTGCCGTAAAATGCCAGGTTACCTTACACGCATCTTCATTACGCATGATTTCCCAGGCAGAAACTTCCTGCCTGACGGTTTCCAGATCCATTAACCTCCGGGCAAGGCATTGGCGTGTCATAGCATTAAGTTCTATCTCTGCAATATTCAGCCAGCTCCCATGTTTCGGTGTATAGTGGATTTCAAGCCTTTTTGCATAACTGCGGGCTTCTGGGGCCGGAAAACATTTATACAGCGACGCCAGCACATGTGTATTCAGATTGTCCATTACCAGGATGATTTTTTCATGGCAAGGATAACATTCGGTAAGAAGATGTTTTATTTCTAAAGCCCAGTCTTCTGCCGTGCGGTGCTCCTGTACACTGGCATAACGCCATCCTGACAGCGGCTCCACAAAAATGAAAATGCTGCATGTTCCTTTACGGATATATTCGGAATCCGTTTTTTGTATATCGCCAGGGCGCACAGGCAGCGGTTCCAGACGGTTATCCAGCATCTGGTATGGTTTTTCATCCATGCAGACCACCGGGATTTCCGGGTTATACGGCATTTCATATACATCCAGGATATCTTCCATGTGTGCTATAAAATCCGCATTTTCTTTTGGCGGGATGCACCAGTATTCATTCATGTGGGGATGGAGTTCGTTTTTTTAAAACACGGCGGATTGTTTCCCGCCCGACAGGCTCATCAAGCTCCAGGAGAACCTGCTTTTCCAGAAGGCGCAGTGTCCACCGGCACCTTCCTTCCGGAGCCGGCCCGCAGGCAATCCTGATGATCTCCGCTTCAGTCCTGCCATCCGCTTTCCGGCGGGCATTTGAGTTTGGGTTGCGGTTAATCGCTGTAACTGACTTAATGCCGCCGTCGGCATATGCCTTTACAATATTTGAAACAGTTGCCTTACTAACACCATATGATTTTGCAATCTGCATCTGGGTCAGATGTGCGGGGGCATTTTCATCCAGTTCAAGAAGTATGGAACATCTGCGGATAATTGTTTTACATGTTTTTTTATTGTTTATGGTACTATGGAGAAGCTTTTTTTCGTCATCAGATAAAAAGATATGGTAAGTTCGTTTTCTACCCATAAATGTATCACCACCGTTTCTTTTTATTTTACTACATTTTACCATAAATGTCAATAGGTCGGTACACTAGAATTGCTGGCGATATTAAATCAATTCCAAAGCTCTTTTATACAACGGGTCTAATTCGCAACCGCAGCTTTCACATTCTTTGTCTGCTTGCTTGATTGCTGATACTAAAGTGTCTTTATCAGCTTTTCCCTCTAACCATTGTTGTGCGGGAATAGATATTAAATCCCAACCAGACGCAACGAACTTCTCCATAATAAATTTTAATTCTTCCATGGTGTTACTCCTTTCAAATTGATTACATGGGTTTTAGGTTTCTATTGAGCCTGTCCACCATCCATGCGATTCGCTTTTCCCGTCCAGCGTCTGTCTTAGCATCAAGGTATGCCCGTGTATAAGTTTTCTTTACGGATGGGGGCATGGCTTGAAAATTTGTATAAGCAGGTTCGTACCCTTCCAACAGTGCGGATAGGCAGGCAATCTGTTCCTCTGTAATGATTGCCAGAGGATTTTGAGCGTCCCATTGGCCATTCTTCTTGGCTTCGTCTATTTTCTTCCTGCCAAAGTCAGTCATAAGCCCTTGTTCGTCAAGCCTTTTCACCAATGCCTTATTTTTCTCTGACCATTTGCTGTTTTCTCTGCGCAGAGAAAAATACTTCTTATAGGTTTTATCATCAATCTTTTCCATCTGTCCGTCAATCCAGCCAAAACAGAGGGCTTCCTCCAAAGCTTCTCCCGCTTTTATAGTTTTTGGCCCACCAGCCTTACCAAATAAAAGCCAAATACCTTCATTTGACAGACAATGCTCGTAAAGCCATTCACGGAATTCTTTTCTGCTGGCAAATTTCATCAATTCGCTTATGATATATCCCTCCTATCGTTTGCCCCGCCGTCAAAATGAGCAACTACAGATTTGTCAATGACTCCATTATACCGCAATAACTTTCCTGATGGAATAGACTTTACAAAAAATTCATTTAGTTGCAATAAAGTGTTATTCTCGTAAGTCTGCTCTTGTTCTGTCTTTTGTAATAACAAGCTGCCCCTGCTGGCATTTCACGGTGATTTTGTCCCCTGCGGAGAATCCGGCTTGTTCCAGCCAGTTCCCCTGTAAAAGAATCTGCGGCGGCGATTTTTTGAAAGCCCCTCGCCCATTATAAACGGTCAATTTCCGGTCGTCCATCCATCCTCCTTCCCCGCTGCCTGTCGGCATACGATTTCAAATACGTTCCCGTCCTCTGTCCTGACAGTGAGCAGGCTGTTCCGCTCGTCTGCGTTCAGGTCGGCAATCCCCATCCCCTCGCTGTCATTCAGTAAATCGAAAAGCCTGTCCCTAAAATAGTTCAGTTCCATTCTGTTGTTCCCCTTTCATAATTTATAGTCTATTAGCTAATATTATATAGCCTTTTAGAATCTATTGCAATCCCTATGCGTGATGTAGTCTAAAAGTGAACAAAATAAATGCTAAAAGCTTATGAAATGGGTGGGCATTATGGAAGGAAAAGGATTAGGCAGACGTATCAACATGGTGAGGAAAGACCGGGGATTCACGGCGGACAGGCTCTCGGAACTGTGCAATATCAACGCAACTTACCTCCGGCAAATTGAGGGCGGCACAAAGGTTCCCAGCCTGCCCGTATTTATCAATATCTGCAATGCACTGAAAATCTCCCCTGATTATCTGCTACGGGATGCGTTGGAAGATAATGAGGTCAGCAAAATACGGGAGCTGGCGGAACTGTGGGAAAGCACATCGCCCAGCCAGCAGGAAATCGCCGTTGCCATGATTCGGGCAGTATTGGAGCATAAGGAAGGTTAGAAAGGCCAGCCGGGTGTCGGCTGGCCTTTCCATGTCCAATCAAATATAAATCAGTTCGCTGTTTATGATTTCCTCCGCCCGGCTGCGGATATTGTTCATCCGGCCTACCCATTCAAGCTGGTTTTGGGTTTTCAGTTCCTCGGTCACTCCCTCGGCGGTTTTTATCTGCTCCATGATTAAGTCCAGCCGTTCCTCCGCCTGCTCGTTCAGGTCGGCAAGGTATGTCCACAATTTCCCGGTCAGGATAAGGGAGCTGTACCGTGCCGGGTGTTCCTGTTTGAGATATTCCCGGTGCAGCCGCCCATAGCGTCCGATGGGGCGGTTCTCCTCCGGCAGCTTCAAGTCCGGAATATAGTAATCGCCTGCCAGAATATAGTCAATACCGTTCTCTGTGATTCTTTCTTTCAGTTTTTCCATTGTCGTTCCCTCCTGTGGTGGAAGGCTCGTCACTGGCCAGCTCAATCACATCCATAATGCCACAATCCAGCGTTTCGCAGATTCGTGCCAGCGTGTCCATGCTGATATGTTTCCCTTCTTTGCCCATGTTGGCTATCATATTTGTGGTCAGTCCAGCGGCAAGCCTTAAATCCTCTTTCCTCATGTTTCGCTCTATCAGTGTGTGCCAGAGCGGTTTGTAGCTGATGTGCATTTTTCTCCCTGCCTTTCTGCCCCAGATGGGCGTTTACACCCATTATATCAGGATTCTTGCTAACTCACAAACATTTCTTGACGGTATCGCCGGTTCCGTCTGGATTGTGCTTTTCCTTTCCTCTTTTGATTACCTCTAATTAGCCGTGACCTGTTTCATGCCCTGTGATTTTGCTCATGTGAGATAAAGAAGTAAAAGAAGTGTAAAAAATTTTGCCGTTCCCTGTCCGGCTGACTGCCGGACGGGTCGGGCTTTAGTCGGGCAATTCTACCTTGCCGACAAAAGAGTAATAGAT
>NZ_JANJZD010000037.1 GCF_024623325.1 Acetatifactor muris | reverse complement strand
CGGCAAGACAGCTTATGCTGGCTTGAATTCTGCGAATGCAGAATCATTATACCATGTGCGCAGAAAATCAAGCGGCTCCGAAGGAGACATTTGATTTTCAAGCCATGGGGTGCCGGTATAATGCGCCGCGCAGTGGCGGCAAGACAGCTTATGCTGGCTTGAATTCTGCGAATGCAGAATCATTATACCATACCGCCGAATTCCATGTCCAGATACTTGGCGCACAGGAAAAGGAGAACTACCCTCACGGCATTTCTCCTTTTCTCGTTCTTATTTCATAACTTAATATATGATTTTCCGCATTCCTCTTTTGATAAAAATCTCTTGCGCCGGAGGCCTCTCCCCAGGATTTCTTTTCCTTCCCCCTGTTCGGAACATACATCGTCTCTCCCGACACATATTGCTGTAGTTCCCGCAGTAAATGATCCGGCAGGATATCCTGAGCATTTTTATATTTCATGCAGGAACTCCTTCTCATTGGCAAACTCCCGGATTCTCCCGCCTCCGTTTTCAATGATCTTTCGAATCAGCTGTTCCGCTTTATCGGCCTGTGCCGCCATCACCCCAGGGTTTTCCGCATCATAATACTTCATCATTTCGATTTCTTCCAACCCGAAATCTTCGCATACCTGATTCAGTTCACTTTGCAGAAAGCTCCCCCACATATACACCTTTACAGGATCTTTTATCTGCGTATTACAAGGGAATAAATTATTCTTTGCCGTTCTTTCCGGTAAATCTTCTCACGCTCTCCTCCAGACGTCTCATTCCATCCAGCAGCCGCTCCCTGGGACAGGCGGGATTCAGCCGGATAAACGCCTTCCCGCAGGCGCCGTACTCCTCGCCTTCCGTCAGATACAGGCCGCTGTCCCTCCGGATAAAAGCTGTCAGTTCTCCCGCATCTTCCGTAATGCCGCTGCAATCCAGCCACAGCAGATAGGTTGCCCGGGAGGGCACCACTTTGATTCCGGACAGATTCTTCTCTGCAAATTCCCTGACACGTCGCTTGTTTTCACTGAGATATTCCCGCAGCTCTTCCAGCCATTCCTCTCCCTTCTGAAAAGCCGCCACTGCCGCTCCCACCGCAAAAGCGTTGGGTTCCGCCACTTCATCTGTATTCAGTCCTCTGTCTAATTTATGACGGATCACCGGATTGGGGACCATCACCGCCGCGGTCTGCAGCCCTGCGATATTAAAGGTCTTCGTGGGAGCCAGACAGGTAATGCTGTTGTCTCTGCAGGCCTGGGACACGGATGCAAAAGGAACATACTCGTATCCCGGGTCCGTCAAATCGCAGTGAATCTCATCGGATAGAACCAGCACATGATGCTTCGCACACAGCTCCCCTATCCGGAACAGGGTCTCTCTGTCCCAGATTTTCCCCACAGGATTGTGGGGATTACACAGAAGCATCAGTGTAGTCTGGGGGTTCGCCAGCTTCTCTTCCAGGTCTCCAAAGTCAACGGAATATTCCCCGTCTCTGTAAACCAGCGGACTCTCCAGAATATTTCGTCCGTTGTTCCGGATGGAATTGAAGAAAATATTGTACACCGGAGTCTGCACCAGCACATTCTCCCCCACGGTGGTCAGCTTCCTCACCGCACTGGAAATGGCGGGCACAATGCCCGTACAGAAAATCAGCCATTCCTTCTCCATTTCCAGATGATGACGGCGGCTCCACCAGCTCCGGTAGGCTTCATACCAGTCCTCTGTCACCACACTGTAGCCAAAGATGCCATGCTCCACTCTCTTCTTCAGAGCCTCGATAATCTCCGGCGCGGTCTCAAAGTCCATATCTGCCACCCACATGGGCAGTTCCCGCTCCGGCACATCCCATTTCAGAGAGCCCACACCCCGCCTGTCCGTCATTCTGTCAAAATCATATTTCATCGTCAGTCCTCCCAGGATGCCCTGTCCGACTTTTTCACAATCTCTCCTGCCACAATCTGCGTCTGATCAATCTTCACCTTCCTGCCGTCCAGAATCAGCTCCCCGATTCTGTCCGCCCGGATGATTCCTCCCTTCGGATTGAACACGCTGTCCACACTTCCGATTATCTCCACATCCGCCTGAGAATACTCGAAAGCCAGATTGGTATTCATCAGCCGGCAGTTCTTCATCACCAGATTGTCGATATAGCACATTCCCTGGAGACTTTCTATGGTACAGTTGATCAATGTGATATTCCTGGAATTCCACCCCAGATATTCCCCGGAGATAAAGGAATCATACACCGTGACATTTTCCGCATTCCAGAAAGCATCCTTGGACAGCAGACGGGAATTGTGAATCTCAACATTGGAACAGCCGTCAAAGCTGTAATTCCCCACCAGATCAAAATTCTCCGCAACAATATTACTGCTGTTCATGGCAAAATAATCTCCCTTTGCCATCACCCTCTTCATCTCAATGTCCCGGCAGTTCCAGAGTGTCTCCGCCGCATTCGGCATATCCACGTTCCGCAGCCGGATTCCCTTTGTCCGCCGGAAAGTTTTGGGCGCCTCTATAATCGTGTCGGCTATGGAAATATTCTCCGTATACCAGATGCCCGCCCTCGCCATATCAAACAGGGTGGAATCCTTCATGGTCACATTTTTGCAGTACCACAGCGGATATTTCCATTTAAACAGAGTATTGTCAATCTCCAGATTGCCGCTTTCCTTTAAAGGCGATTCGCCGTCCGCAAAGGTACAGTAACTGATATGACAGTCGCTGGCCTGAAACATAGCCCTTTCACCGGTCAGAAACTGCTGATTCACTTCTCTCATAAATATTCCTCCAATTCGTTTTCTCTCTACTCTGAGTCAAAATACCGTATACAGTTTTCCCCTTTTACATCTCTCCTGCCGAAAAGAATGCCACCCCGATGGCTCCGGGCCCCACGTGGGTTCCGATGGTTCCCCCCACGCTGGAAGTCTCCAGCGCATCCACGGAAGTCTTCCAGAATGCCTCATGATCCGCTATGTACTTCTGCAGCGTCGCATCGCTGAACCCGGTATATCCCAGGAAAAAAGGCTTCTCAAAATCAATTCCCCCGGTCTGGCGAATCTGCTCTGCCAGCAGATTGTTGCCCTGTCTGGAGCCCCGGGCCTTACCCAGAATGGCCACTTCCCCTCTCTGAATGGCAATTACCGGCTTAATTGACAGAAGGTTTCCCGCCATTGCCGCCGCCCTGGAAATGCGCCCGCCCTTTTTCAGGTATTCCAGCGTATCCAGCAGAGCCACCAGTCTGATACGGCCTTTGTCCTTATCCAGCCTCTCCACGATTCTCTCGGCTTCCATACCGCTGTCCTTCAGCCGCAGCGCATACTCCACCAGCGCATGCTGTCCCATACTGGCATTCTCACTGTCCACCACCTTCACCACCACATCCCCATACTCTTCCGCGGCAATATTGGCACTCTGCCAGGTCCCTGACAGCTTCGAAGATAAGGTGATGACAATCACCTTATCTCCCTGCTCCTTTGCCCTGCGGTAAGCCTCTTCAAAAGCAAACGGCGCCACCTGGCTGGTAACCGGAAGCTCGTCACATTCTATCAGCTTTTCATAGAACATCCTGTGGGTGAGATTCACCCCGTCCTGAAACTGCTCTTCCCCAAAGGTGATTGTCACCGGGAGCACTGTCAGATCTTCCCGTGTATTATCCACAATATCCGATGCTGAGTCTGTAATAATTTTAAGCATACTTTCCTCCTGTTAAAGTCGCTGCGCCGGCAGCACCAGTCGCCCTGTCACTCCCCAGACACCAGCGGAGAATTTCCGGCGGCTTAAACTATGTCCCATAAAACAGAAATACAACAAAAAAGTGTAAAGCGATTCTTTCGACGGACTTTACACCTGCATAAAAATTATTTTAAAAGAAAAGCGACCCAGATCGGACTCGAACCGACGACCTTCGCCGTGACAGGGCGACGCTCTAACCAACTGAGCCACTGGGCCGTATATAACTTTACGGAAAATATCATGCTTTATGTACTGCGGTGGGATTACTCCCAAATGGACCTTCGGGGACTCGAACCCAGGACCGACCGGTTATGAGCCGGTTGCTCTAACCAACTGAGCTAAAGGTCCGCATACCCTCTCGGGCTTTTATATTGACTGTTCTGACAGTCAGATGACTCCAACGGGAATCGAACCCGTGTTACCGCCGTGAAAGGGCGATGTCTTAACCGCTTGACCATGGAGCCGCGTTTTCTGCCTTTCCGGCTTGTCAACGCATCTATCTTACCATAACTGTATCCTTTTGGCAAGAGAATTTTTTACTTTTTTACTGTTGCAGGCTCTCACTGTTTCCTTTCCAGGCTGACCTTCACCAGGATCTGTTCTCCTTTTCTGTCCCATTGGATAAATATTTAGGAAGAAATCCTTTCAAACACTCCTTTTCCCACCGCAAGTCCGTCACCGTATACGTCATCAAAGACGATTTCATAAATATAGGGTCTGATATCTTCTATTTTTTCTCCGTTGACCACTATATTTTTTGCATGGAGGTTTTTTACCTTACAGTCTACATAGGGATCAAAAATTTCCCAGCCATCCTTTGTCCGGATGGATTTTGGACCCACACATGCCAGGAATGACATGGGATACCTGTCCTGATATAACCTGATATTAATATTCTCAAAACTGATATTATCGATATTTGTACCGATTTCAAAGCCTGCAAAAGCGCCCCGCACCCTGTCGGATGTCAGATATTCCTCAAATTTATCCACAGGCTGGGTCAGATCAATTGTAATATCTTCAAAAAACAGATTATCACCGCTTCCCACTTCCTTACTCCCGGGTTCTTCCCCAACCCTGTGTCTGGGGGTCTGCAGATACAGCTTGAAAGTATGAATGCCTGACACATTTTTGATGATAAAATCCTCCACCGCACAGTTGATACCGGATCCATCCTCAAAATAGTACACACCCGGCGAGATTCTCAGCGCCTTATATCTGCTGTTGGGCGCAAGCCGCAGATTCTCACACAGTACGTTCCTTGCAGGGCCAAAGTTCACACTGGAATTCTTCCAGTCATACATATTCAACGCCACAAGGTCATCTCCAACCTCTCCGGCAATATTCCGTATAATGAGATTTTCAGAATTGCCGTTGATATGCAGTCCGTCCGCATAGCAATTCTCAAAAGTGATATTTTCAAAAATGGCATTCTCCATTTCCGCCGCCTGGACGGCGAACCCCGCAGTGTGGGCAAAGGTCATGTTCCGCAGACTGAGATTCTCAATATTGTTGAACAGCATACAGGTTGACACGCCATAAAAGCTTCTGTTATCATCATACATCCCGCTCTTTCCGTATCCGGCCCGCGAAGTATAAGACTCCTCCCATCTCCCTCCTGTGATGGAAATATCAGAATCCCTGTTCGCTCTGCCAGGCGGACAGTATGTCCCATCCACAGTGTGTTCATTCCGGAACATCAATACTCTGACCCCTTCCAGCTGTCGTATCACAGCGTCCTCATCCGCTCTGATGTGACGCTGTGAAGGTATGATCACAGAACCATCGATATAGTATGGCTGCTCTGCCTTGGGGATATATATGGCTTTTTCTTCCCTTAAAGCAACATTAAATGCATCCGTCCATATCTCCAGGCCCCGGCTGTCCTTCCGCACATATTGGATGTATTTATGGATATCGACATATACCTCCTCTGAAGGAAGCATATCTGCAAGAAGCTTTTCTACCCCGCTTAGCCTGTTATAAATGTTTTGTTTTACAATCTCTCTGTCCATATGATTTAAGAATCCTTTCTCAATCAAATTCCTTTCTTATCCGGACTGCCGCCCCTTACTGCCTCGGATAATACCTGTAAATCAAATCTCCTGTGATCAGCTGCACCAGCTCCCGCATTCCCGCTGTCACTTCCCGCCAGTTCTCCGGCGTCACCCTCTTCTCGCCCGCCGCAATGCAATCCAGCATATACTGATTGACTTCCGGAGAATAATGCACCAAATCCATATAATTATCCAAGTTACTGATAATCTGCACCTCATCCTGGAAATAGTACACCTCCACATTCTCATAGGCCAAAAGCACAGGTAATGTCTGCTCCAGAATATAGAATTTCTCCTCCAGCTCGCCGTTCACATACGCGCAGTCCCACCAGCTCATGGAATAGGGCGGGAAAAAGAAGCGAAATGTGGTCTCCGGATGGCTTTCAATCTGCTGTGCCAGCGCCTCCACATTTCTGCCGATGTCTTCCTTCCTATGGGAAAAATCTGCCGCTTCACATACGTCCGCAGGCTTTGCATACGCCTCCATGGCCTTCTGCGCACTGAATTCCTTTCCCTCGGACCAGTCATAGGCGTGGCCGCCCACATTCCTCCCCATTTTCTCGTATGCCAGTATGTTGGGAATGGTCACAAACAGAATATCTTTATTCCACAGGTATGTTCCGTCATCCAATATACTTTCGGTATGCAGGTAGTCAATTTCATTCCCCTGCTGAAAAGTATTCTGAGCATTTGAATTCAGCGCCGGCAGATCCAGGCACCAGAATACATTTGTCAGCTCATGTTCTTTCCATGCCATATCCAGATAATAGAGCAGATCCGCCGCCGACCCGGAAGCCCGTATTATCTTCAGCGAGCGGCATCCGAACTGCCTGTCCAGGAACTCGCTGTCACAGTTCTCAACTACAGAGGACCCCACCAGCACACTGTCATAATCCATCACTCTTATGCTTCCGGGCATCTGATTGTCCCGGTCATTGAATACCGCCTGTCGTCCCGGAAAAGGGGCATGATATTGATAAAAAGGGTCAAAGAACCACACCGCCAGCGCAATCAGGAAAAGCTCCACGGCAATGCAGCCCAAAAGCAGTATCAGACCTTTCTTCTTTTGCCTCATCCTCCATACCTCTCAGAAATTGAAATACAGGAAAATACTGACCTGTGACAGGGAAATAAATGACCATGTAAATAAAGTCGCCATACAGAAAGTCCCCCTTGCCGTCCTGCCTTTCTCCGCAATCCACACTTCTGCCTTTTCTCTGGTCACCAGTATCACACAGATTCCCAGCAGCACTGTGTAGTTCAGCATATAAAAAAGATTTACATACTGCGGAGCCGCTATCTCCAGGAATTTTCTCACGGCATAATTCTCAGCCAGCTGCAGCTGATTGCAGATTCCCGCGAACATTCCCGTGTACCCTCCCGCAAACAGTTTCCGCCACAGCAGGACGGCATCCGACAGGGTGGCACACCGAAAAGGAACCCATGCCAGCGCCAGGAAGATTCCTGTCACCAGCTGATTCACCGCCTTCCACCGAAATCGAAGCTTCGGGAATATGGTCTCCCATATGACAGCCAGACCATGGATACATCCCCATAAGACGAAGTTCCAGCTGGCTCCATGCCAGATTCCGCTGACCAGGAACACCGCCGCCAGATTCAGGCACTGTCTGGCCTTCCCCTTTCGGTTTCCCCCCAGCGGGAAATAGATATACGTCATCAGAAAACGCGACAGCGTCATATGCCATCTTCGCCAGAAGTCCTTAACAGACACGGCAGTCAGCGGCGCATTGAAATTCTCCGGCAGACGGAAGCCGAACATCCGGCCCAGTCCCCTTGCCATATCTGAGTAACCGCTGAAGTCAAAGTACAGCTCAAACACAAAAAAGAACACCACCGCCCAGGCAGACAGGGCATCCAGATACAGGATATTGTCGAATTCCGCATTCACCACAACAGCCAGCGTATCCGCCAGCAAAACCTTTTTCGCCAGCCCCAGAATGAACAGAGAAAAGCCGTCATACAGCGAGTCCCAGGAAGGTCTCCTCACACCCGGGCTCTGAAGCTGGGGTACAAACTCCTGGTACAGCACAATGGGGCCGGCAACCAGCTGCGGAAAGAAACTGATAAAGCAGCTGTAATCCCAAAAGCTTCCGTGTGCAATCGTTCCTCTGTACCGTTCCGCCAGATAGGAAAGCTGCTGAAAGGTGAAAAAGCTGATTCCCAGAGGAAGCAAAATCTCTTCCACCACAATGTTCCCGTGGAAGAAAAAATTACAGTTGTCCACAAAAAAATTAAAATACTTATAGTAAAACAGCAAACCCAGATTCCCTGCCAGCCCCATTCCAAGAAGCCGGCGTCTGCCCCCGGGCCTGTCTGTCTTCGCCAGAAGCCAGCTGACTCCGTAATTGAAAAAAATGCTGCCCAGCAAAATCCACAGATAGCTCAAATTATAATATCCATAGAACCACAAAGACATTCCTGTCAGAAAAGCTTTCGCATAGAAAGGCTTCTTCAGACGGTTCAATAAAAACCAGCCTGTCAACGCAATGGGCAAAAAGACCGCTATAAAAATAACCGAATTAAACAGCATACTCTTATCCTTCTGCTATAATTGATATAAAAAGGGCTATTTCTATATTATAACAAAGATTCTGCCGTTTGCAACTTCTCAGAACGCTTTCCTCATAAAATCAGGAACTGCGCTGAGCGCTGGGACACATACCGTAAATGGCCTTATATTTTCTTGAAAAATTGGAAATATCTGTGAAACCTGTCATCTCCGCTGTCTCTGCCACGCCATACCCCTGTTCCAGAAGTTCTCTTGCCTGGGTCAGACGGACCTGAAGCAGATATGTCTGTGGCGGTATCCCATATGCATTGCGGAAAAGTGTGGTCAGATACCTCCGGTCAATGTGCAGCACCTCCGCAATCTCCTGAATGCACACGGGCTTCGCATACATGGTTTCCAGATAATTTCTGGTATATCCGGCGTAATCGTTTACAGTTTTGTGATTTCGGGGCCTCTCCTCTGACAAATGCCATAAAACCTCATACAACAGTGTAAATACACTGCCTTCATTTTTCAGGCCCCACTGTCCCTCCCGCACCCGCTCGAACAGGCGCCTGACATCCGGCTGACGGATGACCGCACACTTCAGGAACTCCGGCGTATCCTTCGCTTCAAAGCCAATCCAGCAATACTTCCACGGCTTCTCCTCATCCGCCTGATAGGTGGTAATTTCCTCCGGCAGAATCACGAACATATCCCCCTGTTCCACCGGATATACTTTTCCGTCCTTACAGAAAGTGCCTTTCCCTGCCAGGATATAATGAAGCAGATGATACTGTCTCGCGGCAGGTCCGAAGGTATGCCCGGAACAGCATTCCTCATACCCGTAATGCAGCGGTGTAACTCCGTGCCACCACCCGGGAATAACTGAGTACTCATACACTTTTCTTCTGCTGACTTTATTTTCCATACACCTTCCCTTTTACCAAATTCTACAACCTTTATACAATTGTCATCTCGAGCTCCGGCTGGTAGACTTAAAAGACAGCAATCCACATCAGTCAAAATTATAAGGAGGTTTTACCGTATGCTGAAAATCACGTTTATGGGTGCCGGAAGCACCACATTTGCCCGCAATGTGCTGGGTGATGTCATGTGTACTCCCGCCCTTCAGGAAAGCGAAATCGCACTGTATGACATCGATGCCGCACGGCTGTCCGACAGCTTTCAGATCCTCTCCGCCATCAACCGAAAGGTCAACGAAGGCCGTGCCGCCCTCAAGACCTACCTGGGCGTTGAAAACAGAAAAGAGGCTCTGCGGGGAGCAGCCTTTGTGGTAAACGCGATTCAGGTGGGCGGCTATGATCCCTGCACCATCATTGATTTCGAGATTCCCAAAAAGTACGGCCTGCGCCAGACCATCGGAGATACTCTGGGAATCGGCGGCATCATGCGCGCGCTGCGCACCATCCCCGTGCTGGAAGATTTCACCAGGGATATGGAAGAGGTCTGTCCTGACGCATTCCTGTTAAACTACTCTAACCCCATGGCTATGCTGACCGGCTATATTCAGCGCTATTCCTCCATCAGGACCGTTGGTCTGTGCCACAGTGTCCAGAGCTGTTCCAGAAACCTTCTGTCCCGTGTGGACATGGAAGATAAAATGGAGGGTCGAAAAGAGCTCATTGCCGGCATCAATCACATGGCCTGGCTGCTGGCCATCCAGGACAGGGACGGTAATGACCTCTATCCTGAAATCCGCCGCCGTGCCGCCCTGAAAAATGCCAATGAAAAACATCATGACATGGTCCGTTTTGATTATATCGCCAGATTCGGCTATTTCTGTACGGAATCCAGCGAGCACAACGCAGAGTACAATCCGTTTTACCTGAAAAGCAAATACCCTGAGCTCATTGAACGCTATAACATTCCTCTGGATGAATATCCCAGAAGATGCGAAGAGCAGATCAGGGCGTGGGAAGAACTGCGGCAGAAAATGATGACGGAAAAAGAACTGGACCATACCCGTTCCAAAGAGTATGCATCCTCTATTATGGAGGCAATCTGTACCGGGTCTTCCATCAAAATCGGCGGCAATGTGCTCAACACAGGACATCTGATTGAGGATTTCCCCCAGCAGGCCTGTGTGGAAGTGCCCTGCCTTGTGGACGGATACGGCTTCCATCCCACCTATATCGGCCATCTGCCCCCTGTGCTGGCCGCCATGAACATGACCAATATCAATCCTCAGCTTCTGACTATCGAAGCCGCCCGCACCAAAAAGCGGGATGATATCATCAAAGCTGTCATGCTGGAGCCTCATACCGCGGCAGAGCTGTCAATCGACGACATGGTGAAAATGGTGGATGAAATGATTGAGGCACATGGTCCCTACATGTCCATGTACCACTGATTCCGATTTCCCTTTTCAGAGGAACTGTCACAGACAGCTCCTCCGGAGGCGGCCGCACAAAACGCGGCCGCCTCCTTCATTTCTTACTGCTCCCCGCTCTCCGGGTCCCATACATTCAGCATCAGATACACGCCCTGCTCCTCTTCCGGGAACAGGAAACTGTCATACCAGTAGAACACACTGTTCTCCTCAGTCCCCAGGGATACCAGTGTCTCCAGGGCCTCCCGGGAATAGGGATACAGGCGGGCGCTTCCTTCATTGGTCTCCGGATACTCGCAGCTTTTGGCATAATATTTCTTATCCTTCTGCATCGCATACACATTTCTGTCAAGCATAATGCCATACGGAGAATTTCTGTACCCCACCGAGCGGGTATAATGCAGCATCACCGCAGAATACAGCATCACATTATCCGTTATTTCCGTATCCTTAAATACTTCGTAGAATCCCTTCGCCCCCAGACAGCCAAAGCTTCCGTTCTTCACCGGCCGTTGATGACCAAACTGATAACCGGAATAGAACATATAATTATCCATAACACGCACATGCAAAAACTGATTCTCGTTCTCCGTCCCCAGCTTTTCCGGTGTATTGTTATTCCAAAGCTCGATGGGGGAATTGGAGAATGCCAGCACATTTCCGGAAAACTCAATATTCTGCATGATACATGCCGGTTCTCCGCTGATATACTGGGTGGTCAGCTGGGCGTCGTAGCATTCATATACCACACAGCTTCTGATATAAAAGCCGTCGCATTCTCCCCAGTTCTCAATGGCATTTCCATAGCGCACTGTTCCCGTCATCTCCTGAAGGCTGCCGCCTATCCAGCCCAGCTCACAGTTCTGAATCGTCACATTTTCACAGTCCACCAGGTTCATTCCGTGGGAACCGCCGTATTTTACACACAGATTGTCTACCATGATATCTGTTGACTTTACTTCGCTGCGGAGAACATTCCCCCGCCTGGAAATCATAATCTCTGAAAAATACGCACCCGGATTCCCCCTGTCAAAGTACAGATACAGGACTTCTGCCTCATAATCGTGAAAAAACTCCAGATTATTGCACAGTCCGCCCGGATTGGGAAAAAGGGTATCACCGGAATGAAATACCTCCATTTTATTTGTCACCATACCGGAATCCACAGTCTTTACACCGGGCTGGTAAGGATGATTGGGCTCATGGGGAGTCACCTTGATTCCATAGGCTTTTCCGCCGTCGCAGACGATGTTGCCCACATCCCCGTATCGGCCGCCCGCATTCCCTGTATAGGCCCATACATTTGGGTACTCCGTCTCCCGCCACTTCTCCTTTCCGCTTCCGCTCAGGCAGTTCATAAATACAGGCTTCCTGCCGGTTCCATATGCGGAATAGGTGATTCCCGGCATCAGAAGCAATGCGTAATCCCCCATTGTCTCTGTGTGGAATCGGCTGTTCCACTCACTTCCCCGCTCAAAGAAAACGCCGTCGCCCGCTGTCACCTCCTGCGTCTCAAAGGCTCTGTGGAGACGTTCTATGGTCTGCCATGCACTCTCCGGCGATCTTCCGTCGGCCTCATCGCTGCCGAAATGTGAAATGTAATAGCAGTTCCCGGGAATCTTTTCCGGGGAAATGCTCTCCGCGTCCATGATTTTATTCGCCCTCTCCCTGGCCAGCTCTGTGTAATGTCTGTGTACCTCCTCCGTCATGGGCTGAAAATTTATTTCCGCCTGTCGTCCTGCACGAATGGCAGATAATTCCTCTGATGTAACAATTGTCTCAATCCTCATCTTTTTCTTTCCTCCCGTTTTACCTTTTCTTTATACGGCGGCTCTTTTTCAGCCCTTCAGCGATCCGATCATGACTCCGGTCTGGAAATGCTTCTGCAGGAACGGATAGATCAGCAGAAACGGTACGGTTGCCACGATTACAAGCGCTGCACTCATGGAAGTATTGATTTCATCATACAAAAGCTGACTTACATAGGTCTGGGTGGAGCCCAGCATTCCTCTGGCCCCTGCGGCGTCAGTGGCAATCAGCAGTTTCCTCAGCATCAATGCCAGCGGGTGCTTCTGATTGTCCGAAAGATACAGAGATGGCTCAAACCATCTGTTCCAATGACTCAGACCATAGTACATGGCCACTACCGCCATGGCCGGCTTTGACAACGGCATATAGATTTTAAACAGAATCGTGGCATGTCCCGCCCCGTCCAGCTCCGCCGATTCATCCAGACTGTCCGGAATCGACTGGTAGAAGGAACGCAGCAGAATCGCATTGTAAGTGCTGATTGCTCCCGGAAGGATAACGGACCAGTAGCTGTTGAAAAGCCCCAGATCCCGGACCAGAAGAAACATGGGCGTCATCCCCCCGCTGAAGTACATGGTAATGATAATCATCACCGTGATCGGCTTTTTCAGCTTCACCTTATAGCTCTTTCTGGACAGGAAATACGCCAGAATCATTGTCAGCACCATATTGAGCACAAGGCCTATCGACATGATAATCATGGTGTTTTTATAACCGGTTAACACATTTGTCTCTTTAAAAAGCAGCTCGTAGGACAGGGTGGAAAATTCCCGGGTAAACCACATGATCTTCGGCGCCGTCACCAGACTTTCCGGTGTGCTCAGGGATACGGCAAGTTCGTACATCAAAGGATACAGCATGGCGATTGACAGGAAAAAAAGGATGACCGCAATCACAATATCCAGCGCATTTTTCTTCAGTTTTCTGAGTAGTTTCGTCTTCATCTTCCACCTCCCTACAGCAGACTGGTTTCCGAAACAGTCTTCGCAATCTTATTGGCAAGCAACAGCAGGATGATATTGAGCACAGAGTTCACCAGGCCCACCGCCGTGGAATAGCTGAAACTGAACTCTACCAGTCCCTTCCTGTACACATAGGTGGAAATAACATCTGCCGTCTCATAAATCGCGGGATTATATAACAGAATAATGTCTTCATGACCTACACTCAGCAAAGTTCCTATTGACATAATCAGCGTCAGCACTCTGGTAGGTGAAATCGCCGGCAGCGTAATATACCGCATCTGCTGAATACGCCCGCAGCCGTCCAGCCTGGCCGCCTCATAAATCTGCTGATCCACTCCGGACATGGCCGCCAGCATAATGATACAGTTCCATCCCATGCCCTGCCACAGATGCATAATCTGGCGTATCGGCACAAAGGCTCCCGGTATTCCCAGCAGGTTCTTCGGCTCTGCGCCGAACCAGCCCAAAATCACATTAAACAGACCATCCGTCATGCAAAACTGCATAAAGATGGTACAGGTTACTACCACTGATATAAAATGCGGGAAAATAGAAATGGTCTGTGTTATTTTTTTAAATCTTTTCCATCGAAGCTCATGGAACATTAAGGCAAGCGTAATACTGGCACATCTGCCCACCACCAGTCCCACTATGCTCATGATCATGGTATTGCGGAACAGTCTTCCCACATCCGGGTAGCTGAAAAAACTGACAAAATTCTTCAATCCCACCCAGTCACTTCCCAGAATCCCCTTTGCGGGACTGTAATCCCTGAACGCAATGGTTGCTCCATACATGGGATAATAGCAGAAAATAAGATAATAGGCGATAACCGGTAGGATGAAGAAGTACAATCCCCAGTTCTTTTTCAAGTCTTTCTTCCAGGGCGTGGTATTTGCCCTGTGCTCAATTTTGGATTCCCTCATATTCGCACGCATGCGTGCCATAAATCTGCTCATAAATCACCTCGTTATTTCAGTTCTGTCATAAAACAGCCATCTGGTATGGAGAAAGGGAGGGAAAGCCTCCCTCCCTTTGTTAGCATCTGCTTAGTTCTGGTTCATATTTCTTGTGTAAGAAGACTGAATAACCGCCAGCACTTCATCCGCATGATAAGTGTCTTTACAGGTAGCCTTGATGGTCTCCCAGTTGTCAAAGCTTTCCGTTCCCATAATCAGCCCCACCAGCTTCTCCTGACAGTAAGTATCCAGATCTGTGTAGTAACTGCCGTAAATACCGGACTCCTCGTCATTCATGGGGACGTTCACTCCCGCGTATGCGTCAAATTCAAGATAAACGTCTACGAATTCTTTCTGCACATCGTCCATGTACATCATTCCGCCGATGGCTTCGCCGGCCCACATGGTACGTTTTGCCAGGCCATCGCCCTTCTCATCCTTCCAGCGCTCCTCCTCGGGCAGAAGCTGGATATTGCCCTGGGCATCTCTCGTATAGCTCAGGCCTTCCACGCCGAAGCTGTATAAGGTCTGTCCTTCCTCCGTATAGCAGAAGTCCAGATAACGCATGGCAGCTTCTACATTTTCACAGTCTGCGGACACAGAGAAAGTAAAGTTATTGAGCATCTTCATATCTGTCAGACAGAAGTTATAGATCGGATCACTCTCTGACATTTTCAGCGCAGGAATCGCCAGGAACTCTGCACCTTCGATCTCACAGCTCTTTGCAGATGTGGCGGAATTGTCTGCTCCCTGAATGCCTGCGAACGCATCGCCGGTAGCCAGCTTACCGCGGACGCCGCCCTTATTGATGCTGGGGAAATCAGGGTCAATCAGCCCGTCATTCCACCACTGGTTCAGGCGCTGCAGGAATTCCTTGTAGCTGTCTTCATACATGGCAAACTTCACATTCTGCCCATCCACGCAATAGAAAGGATAGGAACACTGGTAAGCGTTGCTGATACAGGAAAACATATATTGCTGATGCAGCCAGCGCATCTCTGAAGAAAGAGGGGTCATGTTCGGATACTTCGCCTTCACTGCTCTCAGCACCGCTTCGAATTCATCTACAGTGGTGGGAACCTCCATCTCCAGCTCGTCCAGTATATCCTTGCGGAGGATTATCCCCCTGTCTTTCATGGTATAACTTGTGTCCTCAATACTTGCAAAGCCCCAGATTCTTCCGTCATCTGTGGTTACCTGACTCTTCACATCCGGATTCTCCTCCAGATAGGCCAGATAATTGGGCATCCATTCGGTATGTTCATTCAGGTCAATAATGTAGCCTTCGTCAATGGCCGCAGCGGGACCGCCTTTATAGGTCTTGTTAAAGCCATTCACCAGAATATCCGGCAGGTCGTGAGAAATCAGCATGTACATGAATTCTTCACTATCGCTGCTCCACGTCACGCCATTGGACTCCACATAAGCACCGGAAGCCTGGGAAATTACCCCGATCGCCCCCATCAGATACTTATCAGGATCGGAAAATGCTTCCTCCGCAGTGATACTGCCCCACTCTTTTTTATCGCCGAAATTAATGGTCAGCTTCACATGCTCCATAGGATACGTAAATTCTTCCGGCGCAGACGGCGCCTCCTCAGAGGAGCCGGACGCATCAGATGAACTGCCGGTCTCCTGGACGGTACTCTCCTGTGATGAGCCGGATGCCACACTGTCCTGGGAAGCATTTCCTTCCCCACACCCGGCAAGCATGCCCACACACAGTGCAGTTACGGACAACAGACTTAAAAGTTTCTTTGTTCGTTTTCTCATTTTGCTTTCTCCCTTACATTAAAGTAGTTTACTGGTTTCATTAACGTTACTGTATCTTGATGCCCATTATATCATTAACGTTAATATCTGTCAACATTATTTCCTCTTTTTGTTGCATTTTTGTGTAGCTTAATTACCAGATGCTTCCTGCGTATGTAAAATAACCCATTATGCCGAAAAAAACAGAAGAACTTCAACAAAATGTGCTATCCCGCTCCTGACATTGTACTATATATTTCCCACCGGTTAAACTGTTTTTTTCTTCCAATTACAGCTTCCTGTTATGGTGCTGATCCTCAAATTCCACCTCTGCCACTCTGACCACATAGTTGCATCCATAGGAGTAACCGGTGGCGTTGACCCAGAGATTCCCGCCATTCTGAACAAATTCCAGCGATTCTCCGTTGTCTGTCCATTTCACACTGCGCACTTTCCGTTCGCATCCGGCAAAATGCCGGAACCCGGGGCCGCCCTCTGACACCACTACATGGCTGCTTCCCTGCACCTTCAGATTATGGATGAACAGATAGCTCCTGTCCTCCATATCCAGAGCAAAATTCCTGTCCTCCCCAGTCATTTTGCCGGGTTTTCCCTGGTAAATTGCCCCGCCGCAGGTCTCAATCCAGCTCCCCAGAGCTTCCAGCATGGCTTTCTGCATGACCGGGACAGCGCCTTCTCCCTCAGGGCCCACATTGAGCAGATAATTCGCCCCGATTTTTCTGCAGGCACAGAGGGTCTCAATAATCTCCGGCAGGCTCTTATAATTGTAATCGTTTCTGCCGAATCCCCAGTGGTCATTCATAGTATGACACATCTCCGCCGCAACATATTTTGGCATACCGTCCCTGTCCATGGGCACTGGACGGCCCTGTTCGAAGGTCACACTGTCAATCTCGGAGTTGCCGAGCGCTCCTCTGGCACCCAGCCCTGTGTTGTTCACAATAATTGCATCCGGCTGGTGACGACGTATCACTGCATACAGCCTGTCCTCCTGCCAGTCTGTACCGGCAGGCTTAGACCAGTTCCCGTCAAACCACAGGCCTCCGATTTTTCCGTACTGTGTGCACAGAAGCTCCACACTGTCCCGCAGATACTGTAAGAAAGTGTCAAAGTCATTCTCAAAGGACTCCTGATACCAGTCATAGGTGGCATGATAGAAAAACGGTGCGATTCCCTCCCCATTACATGCATCCACAAATTCACGAACCAGATCTCTGCCGCAGGCCGAATGGGGAGCGTCATAGCCGCACAGCCCCTTCGCGTCGTACAGGCAGAAACCGTCGTGGTGCTTCGTTGTGAGCGTGATATACTTCATCCCCGCCTTTTTCGCCGTTCTCACAATCTCACCGGCATCAAACTCCCCGGCTGTGAAGGTATCCGCCAGCTTCACATACTCTTCCTTTGGGATTTTGCCCAGATGCATGATCCACTCTCCCCGTCCCAGCCGGGAATAAAGTCCGTAATGGATGAACATCCCCAGGCCCATATTTTCAAATCTCGCCACTCTTTCCTCCGGAATCGGTATTGCCATAACTCTCCTCCTGTTCCTGGTTTCGCTGCGTCTCCACACGCTCCCCATACTTCCCCGAATAAACCGAACACAATATATACAGCCCCGGATTGGTCAGCAGGCCGGCTGCGTACCTGCTCCTGCTATCCCTTCCGCCGAATCCTGATCCACAAACAGATAATAATCGCCATGCTCCTTTAACAGCGTGGCCGGAACCTGATTCGTCAGATCATTTTCCATCATCAGTCTGATGGCATTGGCCTTCACCCCATAGGGCACCGCGGAAATAATGGTTCTGCTTTCCATAATGCGGTAGGGTGTCATGGAAATGGCCTGCGCCGGCACGTCCTCCAGAGCGGCAAACCAGCCTTCCCCCACCTGCTGCATCCGGCATTTTTCATCCAGATTGACAATGATATAGGAGTCTTTTGTGTCGAAGTCCGCCGGCGGGTCATTGAATGCAATGTGGGCGTTCTCCCCTATCCCGATCAGTGCCACATCCACAGGCGCCTTCGTGATTTCCTCTGTCAAATCGTCAATGGTCTCCCGGGGGTGATTCCCATCCACCAGATATACTCTGCCGGGATGTACAATATCTATAAATCTTTCCTTTAAATACCTGCGGAAGCTGGCAGGATGTTCCTCCGATATGTCCACATATTCGTCCAGATGAAACATCTCCACTTTACTCCAGTCAATGTCCTTATCCACAAGAGCCTTCAGTGTCTCAAACTGAGAGGCCCCTGTGGACAGAATGATTCTCGCTCTGCCGTTTTTCTCTATGGCCTGGTTGATTTTCTCCGCCGTCAGAGCCGCGGCGGCCTCGCCCAGCTCCCGGGCGGTTGTGTTCTTTATTATCTTCATGCTTTACTCCTCACAACAATTCCTGCTTCTCTCACTCCACTACAATCCTGGCAGACTCGCCGCACATGCTGTCTCTGCCCACAAAAAGGATAAATTCTCCCGGTTCCACCACTTCCTTCAGATCCAGTGTCATCAGTGCCAGCCTCTCCACAGGAATCAGCATCTGCGCCTTCACCGTACTTCCCGCGGGTACCAGTATCTTGGTAAACCCGCACAGCTTCCTGTCAGGTGTGGGCAGTGAGCTCACCACATCCTGATAATATGCCTGCACAACCTCATAGGCATCCATTTCCGAATGATTGGTCAGCACCACCTCCAGCCGGATTGTCTCGTCCGCTTTCCAGCGATTCCGGGAAATGTGGACGGCATCATAGGTGATCTCCGCATAGCTGAGACCGTATCCAAAGGGATAAAGGGGACCGTTCTCCCCGTCTTTATAGCGAATCAGAGACTCTCGGCTGCGTCCGCTGGAGAGCCAGGAATGATAATAGGGCACCTGCCCTGTATAACAGGGGAAGGTAATGGGCAGCCGGCCGCTGGGGCTGTAAGATCCCAGCAGCACATCCGCTATGGAATGTCCGGCCTCCGTTCCCAGATGCCACGCCAGAACCAGGGCGTCCGAACTCTCTGCCAGCTCCTGGCAGCTCATGGCTCTCCCACACATCAGCACGGATATGATTTTCCTGCCTGTCTTCTTCAGCTCCCGCAGATACCTGTATTGCTGCTTTGGAAGGTCAATGCTGACCCTTCCTCTGTTCTCTCCGGACCAGGCGGCTTTTTCACCGCACACATAGATAATCTCGTCGCATTCCTCCGCCATTTTCAGAGCTTTTGCAAAACCACTGTCATCCTGACTGTCAAAACAGTATTTTCCCGTAAAAGGACAGCCATCGCTCTGCAGGAAGTCAAGTCCTGCCTCTTCCAGGGCCATTTTCACGGATATCACATTGGTACCAGGATGATACTGCGCCCAGGCTCCCGGCATTTCCTCCACATTGTCAGACAGAGGGCCTGTGAGGAAGTATTTTTTAGAAGGGGACAACGGCAGAATCTTCTCCTGATTTTTCAGCAATACAATGCTGTGTCTTCCCACATTGCGCGCAGCCTCCCGGGCCTCCGGCGCCAGCATATACTTTTCTGCTTCCTCCGGGAAATACGGGAATTCAAACAATCCCACGGCAAATTTCACACTTAAAATCCTGCGCACCGCTTCGTCCACTGCTTCCGCAAAGCGCTGATCTTCTTCATACAGCGCTTCACAATAGTCCGCGAAGGCATGAGAACCCATATCCTCGTCCACACCTGCCAGCAGCGCCTGTGCCGCGGCTTCCTTTCTGTCCGCCGCCACCCGATGGTGTACCAGTTCTTTTACCGCACCGTAATCGGAGCAGACAAAGCCGCGGAAACCGAACTGCTTTCTGAGCACTTCCGTCAGATAATAACGGCTTCCGGTGACTGCCTGACCGTTCAATACGCTGAATGCACTCATGGTGCTCAAAGCCCCCGCGTCCACCGCCGCCTGATAGGGTTTCATATAATCCATGAACAGCGTGCGCGGACTGGTCTCACATTCCTCATAATCTCTTCCGCCCTGAGAGAGGCCATAACCGCAGAAATGTTTGAAGCATGCCGCCACATAAGGATATCCGGTCTCCGGATTTACAGTCTGCAGTCCCCGGACCTTCGCCTGCGCGATCAGAGACCCCAGCAGCGGATCTTCTCCGGCGCCTTCCGCCACTCTGCCCCACCGGGGATCTCTGCACAGGTCTATCATGGGTGCATAGATCCAGTTGATTCCGTCCGCATACGCTTCTCTGGCGGCATATTCTTCCGCCTCTTCCAGCATCTGCGGGTCCCAGGTGGACGCGCCCCCCAGCGGAACCGGAAAGACCGTTTTATGACCGTGTATCACATCAAAGCCAAATAAAAGCGGAATGCCCAGTCTGGATTCCTCCACTGCAACCTTCTGGAAATAATTGGCTTCCTCCCTGCCTTTCATCAGCATGGTTCCCACAAGACCCCTGCGCACTTTCTCCGCTTCCGCCTCCATGGAGCTGCGCTCCCCCAGGTTGCAGTCCGTCAGGTCACCGGAGTCGGATACATGGTCCAGATTCAGCTGCCCCACCTTCTCCCGGACTGTCATTCGCTCCAAAAGCTGATTTACCTGTTCTGTGTAGCAGCCGGGGTCAAAGGGCTGCTTCACCAGTAGATTATCACGATTCATCTAAATCCTCCTCGGCTCACTTATACCTCCCGGTCCAGTGAAAACGCTGTGGTGCAGACGTCCTCTCCTCTGTCCATCCATCTTCCGTTTGTGAAATCGGGCACCGCCACAAATCCTCCGGTGGAAACGGAATCTTCACTCAGACAGGTGATTGCCGTCCACAGCGCCGCGTCATAGACGTCCACAGGAGGGATTGCATTCTTCTGCAGTGTATCCACAAATGCCCTGCCCACCAGATAATCCATACCGCCGTGGGTGCCGCTCTTTCCGGATGCCCTGAATTCCTTCCACATCTTCGGCTCATATTCGGACATGGCTTCCTCGAAATCATGCCAGCAGGCACGTTCTTCCCCCTCAAAAGCCTTTGCCCCCTCCAGATAATACTGACCCTTATCCTCCATCCAGAGTCCTTTCGTCCCCTGTACGCGTCCTGACCGGGAATAAGGCCTGGGCAGCGTACAGTCATGGGTCAGCATCACGGTCTCTCCGTTGGCCAGACGAATCACCGTATTGACGATATCTCCCTGATTTATCTGCTGGTTCGCAAAGGGGGTGTCCGGACGATGCTCCAGATACCACTCATGCTGTCCCGCCGCTTTGGAAGAAACGGAAATCAGTGAAAGCATTCTGTTTCCTCTGTTGATACCCAGTATTTTAGAGATATAGCCGATGGCATGCATGGGATACAGTTCCCCGTTTCTTTTGGTAAAGTTCAGCTGACGATAATGTCCCAGCTCATCCCCCCAGCCAATCTGCGGCCGTCTGTCATGCCCGTAACCGCCTTCGCAGTGCACCACCTGGCCGAACATGCCCTTTCTGGTCATATTGATCAGCGTCATCTCCTCTCTGCCATAGCAGACATTTGCCATGGGCATACAGAATTTCCCCGAACGCTCCGCCGCGCGGACCATATCCCAGCACTCCTGGACAGAGTTCGCACCGCCTACTTCCAGTCCCACATGCTTTCCCGCCTCCAGAGCTGCAATTGTCACCCTGTGATGCACCTGCCAGGAAGTCGCGTTGACCACTGCCTCGATTTCCGGATTCTGATACAATTCATTATAGTCCGTTGTAGTCATCACGTCACAGGTAACTCCAAGTTCCTGATAAATCTTCAGAGTCTCCTGAATCCGGTCTTCTCTGATATCACAGATGCCGATTACATCCGCATCCTTCATCTTCAGGAAAGTCTCCACCCAGCCGCGTCCGCGTCCGCCGAGTCCTACCACTGCAATTTTTACTTTTCTTCCATTTTCTGAAAACATAATTTTTCCTCCTATTCCAGTTCCGCTGCCTCCGGAACAATGCCCCCTCAGGGAAGAATTCCCGGCCGCTTCTCGTCCGTAAATTCTTCCGGCATTGTTCCGAAGGACTGCTGATTTTAGTTCCATCCCGTTCTATCCATTCTCATGTATCACCTGTGTACTTCCTTATTCCAGTTCCGCTGCCTCCAGAACAATGCCCCCTCAGGGAAGAATTCCCGGCCGCTTCTCGTCCGTAAATTCTTCCGGGCATTGTTCCGAAGGACTGCTGATTTTAGTTCTATCCCGTTCTATCCATTCTCAAGTATCACCTGTGTACCTTCCTCTTTGCACTCTGTCTGTACCTGTCCGTCATATCCATGTACGAAGACTTTCCAGACTCTTTTCTCAGGCTTGTTCTCATACCCTCCTTCCCGCCTGCCGACAGAGGCAAGTACGTTTCCCTCTTATTCCAGTTCCGCTGCCTCCGGAACAATGCCCCCTCAGGGAAGAATTCCCGGCCGCTTCTCGTCCGTAAATTCTTCCGGCATTGTTCCGAAGGACTGCTGATTTTAGTTCCATCCCGTTCTATCCATTCTCAAGTATCACCTGTGTCTCTTCCGCCGCCGTCACATGAGCGATATTCGGGTTGCTTGTCCAGTTCTTCTTATCCCTGCTGTAACAGGCCTGGAAGACATTCCCCCGTTTCACAATCCGGAGCCAGTACCCGTAATTGTTGGGAATACAGGGCTTCATGACTGTTTTCAGTTCCGTCTCTTTAACGCCCCATCTTCCACCCAGGCGAAGGGGCCTTCCTCTCTCAGGAGAATCTGACGTCCCGCCACCGCTTCCACCGCGGCAGGAGATATGAATTTATCCGTTCGGCCGATTACTCCGAAGCCGTCCTTAACCGGTGCCAGAATGTAGAGTCTGTATTCATCTATATTCTCCAGCACAACCTCCATGGATTCCCGATATCCCAGAATTCTGCACGCTCCGGAAAAATGCTCATATACCGCATAAGTCCCTTCGGCAAGCCCCTCCACATCTGACGGAGAAACGGTTCCGTTCACCCTTCCGCCATCTCCGTTCAGATTGAAGACTGCAATCACACCGCTGTCGCCGGTCTGATTCTGAACCTTGAAAATCCTGCCGCTCACCGTGGGGTCAGAGAGCAGACAGTCTCCGGAGGGCATTCCCGGCCTGTCACAGCGCAGGATTCTGCCGTCCGACAGGATAAGAGGCTCCAGAATCTCCCTCCTGCTGCGTCCCAGCTGATCGCTGACATAGATCGGACCGCCGCTCACCGCACGCAGCACACTGTTCTTCACCGCCTGCTCATCATCTGTCCACCACATATCGTAGTCACAGTAATACAGCTGCCCCTGAATCACAGAGTTAAAGGTGCACTGCAGAATATGCTTTGTGAACCACTCTCTGTTTTCCGGCAGGAAATCGTCGCTGCATCTGACAATGGGGCTCATGCTGCGATTCCACATATCCTCGCTGCCTGTCCCCATGCAGTTGATCACTGTACTGCCGAAATGCTCTCCCACAGAGGCTTCCATCCCGCTGTGAAATCCTCTGGCCGCCTCTCCCACCGGCGCAAGCCCCCGATAGAATCGTCTGGTCATGGTCTGGTTGTCAATCTTGACGAAATCTGCCCCACAGCTTCGCAGGAAATCATGAAATGTCTTATAGAACAGATATGCCTTTTCGGGCTTATAGTCATGAATGTACCTGCCGTCCTCTGTCTCTGTCAGATAGTCTTTAAACGTATGCCAGGCCGGACTTCCCTTTTCGATTCCCCGCCAGTACCCTGTGGTGGGATGCCAGATGCCAACAGCCATATGGAATTCCTTAATTCTGTCGATGGTGTGGGAGAGACCCTCCGGAAATCTGACAGGATCCGCCTCATGGGAATACAGACTGCTGCGATGCATCAAATCCACCATCTGTCTGAAGGAATCGTACGCTTCGCCCTCAAAATCCTTCACATGGGCCCACATATCATCCAGAATCACCCATTTTACCGGAATCTCCTTCTCCTGAAACTCCCGGCACTTGTCCAACACGCCATCCTCACAGACCCTTATCTGCATGGCGTCCCAGGTACACCATCCCAGATACTCAAATATCTCCGGATAAACCCGCTCCCTGCGCAGCCTGCATCGGTTGCCCAGAAGCTTTACGGCCCTGCTGAAGCAAAGTTCTGACAGTTGAAAAGGATTCTCTCCCTCGGCATACACAAAAATCAGCTCGTCGCAGGAAAGCAGCCTGTCATACCAGCTGAACACCCTTGCGCACAGCCCTGTGTCCGTCCCCTTCAGCACGCATTTATACTGCTCTCCCACCACCGGAAGAATCACCCCGTAAATGCCGTCCTTTTTCTTGTAAATCAGGCCCTGTGTCTCATCCGGCACCTCGGAAAATGCTTTTGCAAAGCAGGGGGCACACCAGTATTCCGTCAGCCGGAATACTGCCATACACATTTCTATCTCACCCTCCGGCTCAATGTCCACTTTTATGCCGAAGTCAGGATCCAGCGGCTCCCCGGAGAGGGCTTTTATATAGACAGCACTGACTCCGTGGGAAAAGGCTTCCTCCTTCACCCGCACTCTCCCGGCCGGATCCCCACCGGATATTGTCCTCATCTCAGGTACCAGTTTCATATGGGCTCCTTTCCGCGCACTGTACCGTGTCCGCACCATTCAGTGTTCTGCAGGAACTGTTGTCTCATTCTACCAATACCGCATTCCGGAAAAAGCGCTCAAACCTTTCCTCTCTGTTCCTGACCTCTCCCAGTGAAAACCGCATCCCCAGCATATCATATTTTGCCCCGGCCAGAGGATTATATTTCAACAGCTCTACAGGATTGTCTCCTGCAATCTTCGATATCTGAATCAGATTTTCGTCTGTATCCGTAATCCCGGGAATCAGCGGCACACGGAAGACAAACTGTTTCCCGCTCCTTTTTAAATACGCAATATTGCGTAAAATCAGCTCATTATCCACGCCGGCATACTTTCGGTGCATCTCAGGGTCAGCCAGTTTGATATCCTGCATGATCAGGTCAAAATGGTCTGTAACTTTCTGATAGGTTTCCTCCTCTGCATAGCCGCTTGTCTGTATGGCTTTGTGCATGCCGCCCAGCCTTTTTGCCAGGGCACAGACAAAATCAGCCTGCAGCAGAGGTTCTCCCCCTGAAATGGTCACACCGCCCTGAGACAGATTAAAAAAGTCGTTGTACTGAATGACCATCTCCGCCGTTTCCTTTTCCGTAACACGCTGACCCGAGACAGCAAGGCAGCCGTTGGCGCACGCGTGAATGCACCGCTTCCAGGGCCTGCACTCGCTGTGCCCGCAGGGTAAGAGACAGTTGCCGCAATGGGTACACAGATTCTTCCTGTAGAGAAGCTGCGCCCGGGGCTTTAGTCCCTCAGGGTTATGGCACCATATACATCTCAGCGGACAGCCCTTCATAAAGACAGTGACCCTCATACCCGGCCCGTCATGAATGGAAAATTCTTTTATATCAAATATAGTTCCTTCCATTTCCCTGTCCGCCTTTATACATTATACTGCTGACGCATTATCACATGATCCTGAAAATCTCTGTCCAACTCTACAAAATATGCGCTCCATCCCCATATTCTGACCACCAGCTGCCTGTAATTCTCCGGGTGCAGCTGCGCATCCTTCATTTTTTCTGTGTCCACCGCATTCAGCTGCAGCTGATGCCCGCCCATGGTAATATAGGCTTTTACCAGGGCCGCAATCTTTTTCACGTCATCCTCCCCATGGAACATGGAAGCGGCGAATTCCAGGGTGAGCGGTCCTCCGTTGACAGCCCTGGTAAAATCCGGCCGGGAAAAAGATTTGATCACCGAAAAGGGGCCTTTTATCTTTGTCATGAGGCTGGGGGAGAAATTCGTGCCGAAGGGTTCTCCCTTCCTCCGCCCATCCGGCGAAGCCCCCATCTCATTGGCGTGCCAGAGATAATACATCGCCGTTCCCGTACCTGCTCTGTACTTTCCTCCCCTGCAGTTGACCCGGCCCTCCAGCGCATCCGAGAACATTCCCAGAAGCCTCTCCAGAAGTTCGTTTGTGGACTCTTCATCATTTCCCAGCTTCGGCGCCTCATTCCTCAGCAGCGCAAGCAGCGTCGGATGATTCTCATAATTGGTATCTACCGCCTGAATCAGTTCTTCCCTGGAGATACGCTTCTCCTCATAGACATACTTCCGGATGGCTGCAAGAGAATCCACCGCCGTTGCAATTCCCGTGCCGTGCAGGCCGAAATTGTTATATTTCCCTCCGTCATAGATTCCTCCATCCATCATCACATTCATAAGCGGTGACGGCACAAACCAGATATCCTTTATCTTATCACAGATCTGATCGCACTCATACACAATCCTTTTTCGGACAGCCTCCAAAAATTCTTCAAAGGTTTCGCTTCTGTACAGATCCTCATGCAGGCAGCTGTCAATCACCATTGGAAAGGAAAGCGCTCCGATATTGGCCACATCGGCGCCATTGTATGGTATGATAAACTCCCAGCAGGCCGCCACCACATAATTGCGCGCATCCTCCGGTTCATACCCCAGCTTTAAAAGTCCGTCGATCACCACATCGTCATTGGAGTATTGCGGAAACCCCAGCCCCGCTTTGGTCAGTTCACTGCCCAATTCAAACACCTCAAGCGGTGTGTCCCTGTTCACACGGAGATTAATCTTCGGGTCAATCAGCATCAGTTCTCTGCTGGCGCGCAGACACAGCGCTGAAAGCAGATTGAATCGCGCCTCCTTCTCTTCATCCGTTCCTCCCAGAACCATGCTCTGGCCATTATCTCCCTGCTGTACACCCACATACAGGTCACTGTCCTTATTAAAGGAGATAAAAAAGTCCTCCAGCAGCTCCAGCGCTGTCTCCTCCGTATAGATTCCCTTCTCCATATCCGCCTTCAGATAAGGGTACATATACTGATCAAAACGTCCCACTGTGACATGATAATTTCCCTCCAGCCACAGGCTGAAATGCAGGATTCTGAAAAACTGAAGTGCTTCGAAAAAGTTGCGCGCACCCTGACGGGGAATGTGAGCCAGCGCCTCTGCTGTTTCCTTCCTGCCCTGTTTTTCCGCTTCCCGGCAATATCTGTCGGAAAGGCTAAAGACAGCATCTATCATTCTCTTCCCATATTCGTCCGCCTCGTCCCTCAGCGACATAAGCCCCCTGCGGATTGCTTTCTCATAATTTGGAGAAAGATTGGACAGATAGCCCTTTTCATGGATAAAATGCTCCCTTCTGATTTGGGCCCATTCTTCCTTCGTAAAGCAGTCCGGCATATTTTTTACCGTCCTCATATAGCAGATTCTTTCCTCCGGCAGGAATATCGGAGTTTCCAGCGTGGTCAAAAGCTCAAACCGTCTCGTCATCCTTTCCTTCGGGGAAAGCCCCTGGCGCCTGTATTCCTCGCTTATGTCGTTAATCTCGGTAAACTCTTTTCTAAATTCGTGATGTTTATGAGAAGTAATATAGTCAAGCAAAACCTGATTCATACAACACCTCCATATCAATAATCTCTCATGCGTCATGGCACCGTGCATTAACGTTAATGAAAATAGCTCATATTTCCCCCCTCATGCTCCCGCCAAAACGGCTGTACTTCAGTTATAACGGCTGATAATCTCATTCTGCGCGCTCTCGTCAAGCTGCACAAACTGAACGCTGAAGCCGCCGATGCGCACGATCAGATCTCCATGGCGCTCCGGGTGTGCTTTCGCATCCAGCAAATCCTCCAGATTCGCCGTGGTAATCTGTGCCATCTGCCCGCCGCCCAGAAGGTAGGTGCGTATTGTCGAGGCAATATGCGTGCGCAGCGTGGGGTCGGACAGCATTCTGGTGGTCAGCACAACATTTAAAGTGGTACCGCCTACCCCTTTTTCAAGCGGCAGCTTTGCCACCGAGTTCAGCATGGCTGACACTCCGTTTTTATCCGCACCGGGGCGGGGGCCTATGCTGTTGCCCAGCGGTTCACCCGCAAACCGCCCGTCGGGAAGCGCTCCTGTCTTTTTGCCGAAGCCGATGCCACCGGCCAGCAGCGAACAGGCTCCTGTGTAGACATCCCCCCGGATGGACCTGTACTTTCCGCATTCGCTCCAGAATAAATCCAGCACCCGCGCTGCCATGGCGTCGGCCTCCTGGTCATCATTGCCGAATTTGGGGGCCATATTCAAAAGCATCTGCCGTTCCTTTTCGTACCCCTCAAAGTTGGCGGCCAACGCGGAGATCAGTCTCTGCCTGGATATTTTCCCCTCCTGAAAGACCAGCCTTTTCACTGCCGTAAAGGAATCCGCCGCTGCCGCAAGACCCGCGGTTTCCACAACGCCGTAATTATATATGGGACCGCCGGCGTCATGGGGCTTTCCTTTTTCCAGGCATCCTTCCGTGAAGGGCGTTTTGACCAGCTTGGCAAAATTGGCCGCGCGTACCTCCTGCCCGCTGTCGCACAAATGGCAGAATATTCTGACAAAATGCTGAAGCTGTGTCTGAAATGCTGAAAAGAAATCCTCAAAGCATGTAAAATCTTCAAACCTTCCGGTGTCCGGGCCAACCCTGACAGCGGGATTTGAAGTGCTCATGCCTCCGTTCATGGCATACTCGAAAAGCTTGGCCAGATTAAACTGTCCATCCTCACAGCCAAAGTTGCTCTTTCCCGGTATCTCTATCTCCTGACAGCCCAGCATCGTGTAATCCAGTGCATCCTCCAGAGGCGTGCCGATCTGCATAAGGCCTTTTATTACCGTTTCATCGCTTACAACCGTGGGGTCAGACATGCCCTCCGACCAAAGCTGCACCGCAAGGGCCAGCATTTCTCCTGGCGAATTTTTATGTACGCGCACTGACATGCGGGGATGCGTATCATGAATCTCACGCAATATCTGCAGCAGCAGATAGGACAGCTCATTGGAAGCATCAGTACCGTCCGGCTTCTGTCCGGAGAGTGTTACATTGTGGGAGCCGTTTTCCCAGATTTTGAAGACAATGGAGACCATCGAATCCTCGGTTGAAATAATGTCGCCCTCTTCTTTCGACCTCTGATAGAAAGGATAAAGGTACTGGTCCATACGCCCCATACAGTCCACCCAGTCCCAGAGAGACAGACACCATATCAGCTGCACCGCCTGATACAGCTTCCGGGGCTTTCTGTGCGCCACATACCCACAGTTTTCCGCTATTTCCCGATAATATCTCCTCTGGACATCGGTGGCCTGCCCGCTTTCGGCGAGCTGTGCGGCCTTCTCGGCGTATGTTTCCAGCCAACGCGACATTCCCCGGATAATGATGCGATTTGCCTCATAGAAATCCGCGCTCTCCTGATCTCTGACATTTTCGGCAGCGTATCTGTCTATCAGCGCCAGCATGCCGTCCAGTCCGTTTTCCAGCAGCCTGGAATAGTCGGGCACAGTGTGCCCCTGGTAACCGCCCGCATGAAAAAGCGCGTCCTTTTCCAGCGCCTCGAATTCTGTCCTGCCGACAGTGCGCTCCCCCTCCTCCGCAATGTGACGCTTTGTCAGCGGAGCCAGCCTGCGGTAAAGCGCTTCAGCCTGTTCCCTGTCGGGATCCTCCAGCACGCTTTCGGCACCGCGAATGCCCAGGCTGAAATGCTCTATCATGGCATATTGAGGACGGGTGATGCCTACAACAGCTTCGTTTTCAAATATCACAAACGGGGTTTCCATCCAGGAACGCACAATACTGTTGGCAAGATTGATGACATAGGGCGCATCCGGATGCTCCGTGAACTCGGCCAGAAACGGATTCGTCATGTTGTCCACTTCCACCGGGCAGCACCAGGTCTTTTCCCGATAGGTGAATACCCGCAGCCTTTGGCTGATTTCCTTTTTTACTGCAGCCATGCGGGAGGAAAGCACAATTCTTTCCTCTGTGCTCGTGTAATCTCTCATCTGTCTTCTCCTTGTTTTTCCCGATAAATCAGGGTCTGCTCTGTACCGTTTTCTTTTCAGACATATTGCAAAGTCAGCTTACGATACATCTTTTGCCGCAAATACCAGTGATTTTCTCACAATAATGCTCTATCTCCGCCCGGGCAGGGGGCGCGGTGTCATACATGCCCTCGATTCCCAGCTTCCCCGCCTTGCCAAGGCCCAGCCTGTGAAAGGGTTCCAGCTGTACTTCATGAATACAGGTATATTTCCCCGCTGTCTCAGCGATACCCAGAATATGTTCCGGGCACAGATTCGCCCCCGGCACCATGGGACAGCGCAGGACCACCCTGGCCTGTATGGCCTCCAGCCTGGCAAGGTTCTCCAATACAGGCGTCTGAGGTCCGCCGCAGAGCTTCCTGTGCATTTCCTCCCCTGTGGCCTTGTAGTCAAAATAAAACAAATCCGTAAACCGGGCAGCCTGCATAAGCTTATCTGCATCCACCATGCCGCAGGTTTCCACACAGCTGGTCAGCCCCTGTTTCTTACACTCCTTTAAAAGCGCTATGGCAAAGTCCGCCTGCAACAGCGGTTCTCCCCCGGAAAGCGTCACACCGCCGCCGCTTTCCCGATAAAGCGGCGCATCTTTCATGACTTCCGCCATAACCTCTTCCACAGACAGCTGTCTGCCCACAAGTGACAGCGCCTGGGTACAGCAGACAGCCGCACAGGTCCCGCAGCCGGTGCACAGACTTCTGTCGTACACATGCACCCCCTGTGTAAAAGCATGAGCGCCGTTTTTGCAGACTCCGGCGCAGTCTCCGCACCCAATGCACCGGGCGGCGTCATACATTATCTGCGGCGCAGCTGAAAATCCTTCCGGATTATGGCACCACACACACTGCAGCGGACAGCCCTTCAAAAATACCACCGTCCTGACGCCAGGTCCGTCAAAAAGAGAAAATCGCTGCAGATGAAAAATACTGCCAGTCATAAGCCCCTCCTGTTCCCGTTCCGCATCTGCCCGGGCAGATACCGTCTCACAAGCCGGGAGCCATATGCCATTTCCCGCCTGTAAAATCAGGGAAAGCCACCACCGCGCCGCCTTTTGCTATGGACATCTCCGAGAGTGCGGTAACGGCCATCCAGCCTGCTGCATCGTACACATCCACAGGCATTGGCTTCTCTTCCCGGAGACTGCGGAAGAAAAACTGGAATTCCAGCCAGTCCATTCCGTCATGCCCGCCTCTGACCCCTTCTTTGATGTACGCTTTCCAGATGGGATGATCATACTCCTCCTGGTAATTTTCGGCATTGCCGACACAATGCTTCCTCCAGTCAAAATCGTGAGCGAGATCCTCTTCCCGGTCCAGGAACACAGAATCCGTAGCCTCTTCGTACATTCCCTTCGTTCCCCTGACCGTAAATCCCCGGGAATAATACCGCGGCAGAGTAGTGTCCAGTGTGAGCGTAATTGTCTCGCCCCGGGCGCATTTAATGACGGTAGTTACAATGTCTCCCTGCGCAAACGTACTGTTTTTCAGGATTTCGTCATCTTTTTTCTGTGTCAGAATATAGTCGCGCAGTCCTGCCGCTTTGGAGGCTGTGGAGGAAAGCGTCAGCATCCGGTTCCCATGATTGATATCCAGCACTTTGGCAATAGGACCCAGTTCGTGGGTGGGATAATTTTCACAATTTCTGCTCAGATAATTGCGGAGCCTGTAATGGCGGTTCTCCTTTCCCCAGGCAATCTCACTTCGCAGGTCATGGTGATAGCCCCCCGCACAGTGTACCACCTGGCCGAACAGGCCTTTCCTGACCATATTCAGCGCCATCAGCTCCCGTCTGCCAAAGCAGCAGTTTTCCAGAAGCATAAAGGGTGTGCCTGTCTTCTCATAAGCCTCCACCAGCGCAAAGCAGTGCCTCAGTTCATAGGCGCCGCCCACTTCCATGGCCGTGGCCTTACCTGCATACATGGCGTCCAGAGCGATTTCCACATGGCTTTCCCACGCTGTGGCGATAATGACAGTATTCACATTTTCATCCCTGATTACCTCCCGGTAATCGGCATAAACCGCAGGTTTCTGCTGTCCGGCGTTCACAACTGCCTCCGCTCCGGCCTGTGCTCTGTCCTCGTACACATCACAGACAGCCGTCACCTGTTCGCCCTGTCTCAGAACCACCTCTCTCAACAGGGACAGGCCGCGGCCGCCTAATCCGATAAATCCAATCTTAATCAATTCCATATTGTCAGCTCCTTTATTCCCTTCCGCAGTATGTAACGGTTCAGACAGTTCCCTGACCCGTTACACCGACGCACACCATCAGTCCGATATTACATTGCAGGTCGAAATATAACGCCATGGCCTCTTAACCTTCACCTGCAGGAGCTCCTCCTCCAGCTCAGGAATGGAAGCGCTTTCTCCTCTCAGATATTCCTCAAGCCGTTCTTTACAGCTTTCCAGTCTCTGCATCAGTCCGCCCAGCCGGATATCCTGCACATCGAATCCATGAGGTTTCTTCTCTGTCATCCACATCTTCCGACAGGCTCTGTGAAAGGCCCTGACGGCTTCAATCGCCTGCACATAATCCTCTTCTGCCAGCTTTTTCAGCCCGTCCGTGTCATTCTCCCGGTAGCAGGTTCTGGTCTTCCTGCCCAGCTCACTCTTAACCACAAGCGCTCTGCAAAGCGCCTCGTAAGAGTCAAAGAGGTACGCATACTCTCCCTTGCCCTCCGCATTGTGAAGCACTTCCGCCAGCTGTGCATAATACCCGCCATACTCACGCCCACTGTGCCGCGGCTCCTCAAACCCCATAAACACATCCACATAAAGCAGATACTTACAGAAGCTTCCGGTATTTCCTCTGTCGATGTTCAGTCTGTCCAGCAGCATAAAAGTATCGAAATCCGCCCCCACAATCTCCCGGAAATGTTCCTTAATGATACTCATATCCTCCGTTCCCCTGTCTATCTCCGCGGCATACATCAGCGCGGGAAGCACGGCGAATTTAGAGCACTCATCCCCGTCGTCTCCCCAGGCGGTCAGAAACCAGTCTTCAACGCCGCCCTCTCTGCATGCCTGCAAAGCCTCCTTTGTGGCGTTCATGCTGAATTCATTGTCCGGTGCAAAGCCTTTCCATGTCCAGGCTCCGCCCGCGAAAATCACCTTTCTTCCAAAAGCCCTGTTCAGCTCTATCATATTGGTATAGCGCTGTCTGTCTGTGGTATAATAATCCCAGTACACAAAGGACACATTCTCCGGCAGCTGTACCTTCTCCTTCAGCCATTCTGTATTGATACTTCCGCCCTGATAATAATCTGCGGTATTCAGCGCCAGTTTACAGAACATGTCGCTCCAGATCATGGGCTCGAAGCCATACCTGGCAGCCAGCTCACAGACTTTGTTCAGGTGCCTGCAAATCAGCTGAAAGCGATCCTCATATCCATGCCGCTCCAGATATTTTCCCAGGCCGACATTGTGCGCTTCATCCATCCCGACATGAATTTTTGTGGTGGAAACGCACTGCCGCAGTGTGGAAAACATCCTCTCCAGCAGCTGATAAGTCCTCTCCTCGTCAATCAGCAGGATGTCGTCGCAGTCGCGGATATCCTGGTATTCGTCCCATCTGAACATACATTTCAGGTGGGCCAGAGTCTGAATGCAGGGCACCAGCTCCACTCCATAACCTGCCAGAATTCCATCCAGCCTCTTCAGCTCCTCTTTTGTATATCTGCCTCTCATATAGCCAAAGAAAGGCTCGTTGTCCACCTCATAAGTCTCTTCCGTATAGAGCATTAATGTGTCATAGCCCATCTTCGCCATGATACCGGCATAACGCTCAATGGTCTCTGTTTTCATCACACCGTTTCTGGAACAATCCAGCATAATTCCTTTCATCTGCTCACTCCTTCCGCAGCTTCGTTTTGCCGCCTTCTCCGTTTCTCTGAAAGTTCTCTATGGAGAAAGGGAGGGAAAGCCTCCCTCCCTTTCTCGTCAGCATCTGCTTAGTTCTGGTTTATATTTCTTGTGTAAGCCGACTGAACAGCCGCCAGCACTTCATCTGCATGATAAGTGTCTCTGCAGGTAGCCTTAATCGTTTCCCAGTTGTCAAAGCTTTCCGTCCCCAGAACCAGTCCGATCACCTTCTCCTGGCAATAGGTATCCAAATCTGCAAAATAATTGCCGTAGGCAGCGGACTCTTCATCATTCATGGGAGTTTCCGCTCCCGCGCAGGCATCATACCCGATATAGACATCTGCAAATTCTTTCTGTATCTCATCCATGTACAGCCCCTGACCTATGACTTCGCCTGCCCAGCAGGTACGTTTTGCCAGTCCGTTTCCCTTCTCATCCTTCCAGCGCTCATCCTCGGGCAAAAGCTGAATATTGCCCTGGGCGTCTCTGGTGTAGCTTAAGCCTTCCACGCCGAAATTATATAAAGTCTGTCCTTCTTCCGTATAGCCATAGTCACAGAATCTCATGGCCGCCTCCACGTTATCACAGGTTGCGGAAACAGAAAAATTAAATGTATAGAGAGTCTTTATTCCTGTGGTCATATAATTAAACACAAGATCGCTCTCTTTCATTTTCAACGCGGGAATCGCTGTAAATTCCGCCCCTTCGATTTCACAGCTTTTCACGGACGTGGCAGAGTTGCCCGCCTGCTGATGTGCGGCAAACAGTTCGCCTTTGGCCAGCTTGCCGCGGACATCACCTTTGCTGGCGCTGGGGAAATCGGGATCAATCAGACCATCCGTCCACCATTGGTTCATGCGCTGCAGGAATTCTTTATAGCTATCCTCATACATGGCAAACTGCACATTTTTCCCATCCACGCAGTAAAAGGGATAAGAGCACTGATAAGCATTGCTGATGCTGGAAAGCATCGCCTGCTGATACAGCCAGCGCATCTCTGAGGAAAAGGGAATCATATTCGGATACTTCGCCTTCACTGCTCTCAGCACCGCTTCAAACTCATCTATGGTGACGGGTACCTCCATCTGCAGCTCATCCAGAATATCCTTACGCAGCACCAGTCCTCTGTCCTGCATTCCATATTCCGTGTCTTCCACATTCGCAAAGCACCAGATTCTCCCATCATCTGTGGTCACCTGACTCCTGATATCCGGATTCTCCTCCAGATAGGCCAGGTAATTAGGCATCCATTCAGGGTGCTCATTCAAATCAATAATGTAACCTTCATCAATCGCCGCCGCAGGACCGCCCTTATAGGACTTATTAAAGCAATTTACTATAATATCCGGCAGGTCGCGGGAAATCAGCATATACATGAATTCTTCACTACGGCTGTCAGAATGTATTCCATTGCTCTCAATATAAGCGCCGGAACCCTGAGAGAGTACCCCTATGCCCCCCATCAGATACTTTTCAGGATCGGAAAATGCTTCCTCCGCGGTAAGGCTGCCCCAGCTTTTCTCCTCATCGCCGTAGTTGATTGTCAGCTTCACATGCTCCATGGGATACGTAAATTCTTCCGGTGCAGACTGTGCCGCATCCGGTGTGTCTGACCCATCGGACGAGCTGCCACTCCCCTGGCCGCTGCTCTCCTGTGACGAGTCGGATGCTACACTGTCCCGAGGAGAATCACCCCCCCGCACCCGGCAAACATACCGACACACAATGCGGCTACGCAGAGCAGGCTCATAAGTTTCTTCGTGCGTTCTCTCATTTCTTTCCCTCCATACATTATTGGTTACATTTATTGCCGTGTTCTATTGCCAATTGTACCATTAACGTTAATGTCTGTCAATATTATTTTTTATTTTTGTATGGATTTTTGTGACAGTCTCCGTAATTTTAAAAAAGTGCCGGAAAACTGCCGTTTATCGGCGTGGTGCTTCTGACACTTCTTTAAACTTAAAAAGCATGCACATTTAAGGGGACTGCTTTTTTAACGTTGCAGCCGTATCACTGCCCCCTCATAAAGCCCAAGGTTCAGGCCCCTGCAGCGAATCTCATTTCCGGCAACCTCCAGTTCCCCGCCTGTGCCGTTTCCATCTGTCAGGCTGGCAGATTTCACTTTACCAGGTACGCGTATCATCATCTCATCCACCCTGTCCGCAGTCAGATTTGCCGCAAACAAAGCCATCTCATTCTTCCTCTTCTTTACACATAAAAGCATGTAAGACCCATTGTCCACAGTCACACTGCTGCCTCCGGAAAGCCGTCCGCAGATTCCTTTTAAAAGTCTCACCCGGTAATTTGTGTAAAATCCGTCTCCCACCGCTCCGTTGCCCGCATAAATGACTACTCTGCCTCCCAGTGAATTCCGGAATTCCGTAAAGCCCGGATATTCCCTTCCCCCGGGCGTCATCAGACGGCTGAGCTCCTCCGCCCCTTTCAGGAGAAGATGGCTCCACTTTCCACCGTCTATCCGGGAAGGAACACGTACAGGACTGTTGTCCTGATGCCGCATGGTACACAGCAGTTCGCTGGCACTGACGCATTCCACAGACTCTCCGACCTCCGCCCCCAGGCAGGCTCCGAAGCCTCTCCTTATCAAAATCCCGGCGGCCCCCGCATCCAGCAATACGCCCTTCGTCAGTACAAGTCGAATCTCTTCGTCCCTCAATAACGCAGCCGTACAGGCATCCAGCGCCACACAGGCAGTCTCTTCCAAATGTTCCGGCGTCACATACCTGCAGGCAATGCCGCATCTTACCAGCACCGTATCCCACATTCTTCCCTGTGCCAGCTCATCCATTTCTCTGACCTTTTTCATATTCCAGGGACTTCCGGCCCGCTCCGGCGCCGTCACCAGCGCAATTCCGTCACTCTGCCACTCCCAGAGCCCCCAGCTTCGCATGGTCCGGACAAAGGGGGCAAGCTTCATCAGCAGCTCTCCGTATTCCGGCTCCTCGGCCAACACACAGCCTTCCAGGTCATAAAGGCTCAGGGTGATTCCCGCACTTCCCAGAAATGCCGCCAGCATAATCTGATACCCGGTGGCCGCCAGAGATTTGGACCATCTGGTAAAACGGGTGTTCTCGATCTCCGGGTAAAAGGCGAATTCTTTTCGGTACTGACCGGCCACATTGACTTTCAACTGTTCAAACATCAGATAAGAAGTGAAAAAATCCTTCGGCGCCGACTCGCTGTAGGGTCCGAAATAGGGTCTGAGAAGCGGCATATCCTTTCCGCTTAAGCTTTCCAGAAAATCTCCCCAGTGGCGTCCCTCCACGCTGTGTACATCCGGTGTGGAAGTCATAATGGCAATTCCGGTCTCCGGCGAGACCTCATGAATGATATGCTCCACCCAACGGGCCGTTTCTGTCATACACTCCCCGGTAAACGCCATCCAGTCAGCTCTGGCACTGCCTTCCAGGATTTCTGTCACCAGCTCTTCCCGGGTGTAGGAAGTATGCATCCTGGCATTGTACATGGCCATATGTCTCGGACAAAAGCACCCATAATCCGTCTTCCTCCCCGAATGCTTTCCCTGCCATCGGGCTTTCACCGCCGTCCCGTGATTGTGAAATCGCATATCATCGTCTATCCAGATGACGTCCGGCCTGGTAGCCGCCCACATCCGCAGCTTTTTCCCCGCAGTTTCACGGAACTTCTCCCCCGCCATGCAGGCGACTCCTCCGGATTCCATTCCCTTCTCGTCCACGTACATTTCCCATCGGTATACATTCCGCAGATCCGCGGCACCGTCCGTGGCTCCGAACAGATTCTGGTAATTCAGCTGGTAGGATATGCCCTTTTCTCTAAGGCGTACGGCCAGCTGCCTCACCACCTCCACATAATAAGCTGTGTGTTCCGGGGTGTCAGGAAGATAGTACCAGCAGGGATTCAAATCCACATACAGCATGACGGCTGGAATCTGATACCTGACGCAGAATTCCGGCAGTCCCTCCATACGATTCCGGATGGTTTCCTCATCGAACAGAGGAGCGCAGGGCAGATAGTATCTCAAAATATAATTTGCCTGCTCCGATTTTCCCTCCCACATAGTTTCTTCCCCTCTTCCTTTTCAGGAGCCGTATTCCCTGTTACAGCTTCCGAATGGTAAAATCCTGAAATACTGCCCTGCAAACCTCATTTCTCACACTGTTGGCATAGGAGAAAACTGCCACATCCTGTGTCTTCTCCGCCGCTGTTACCCTGGCAATGTTCGGATCCATCTTCCAGTTCTCATAGTCACTGCTGTAATATGCCCGGAAGACATTTCCCCGTTTTACAATCCGGAGCCAGTAACCGTAATTGGCGGACAGACAGGTCTGCATCTCCGTCTCTCCATCCCCGTCTTCGTCTGCTCTCCAGATTCCCATGGCGCCGTACTTGGGAGCCATGGTCATGACGACCAGACTTCTGTCCTCTTCCGCCCTGGACATGTTATTGCAGATGAGCAGACCCGCCGACGCGTACTGGCCGGTAAAATCCTGGGACATTACCCGGACAGTGGCCTCAAAATCCCCCTCTGTCCTTTGATACATGGCGGCATACTCGAAAATCCTTAAATATTCCAGCTCCCCAGTATCTGAATACAGCTTTCCTCCCGCCGTAATGCTGATCCGGTTTCCCTCCATCTCATATTTTGAACAGGTGTTTGCGGCAAGTCGGAAATTCCAGTCCAGATATCCGGGAATCTGATATCTGTCTCCTTCTGTATGGGGACACTTTGAACGCAGGCAAATCTCCTTCTCTTCTCCCGGCATCAGAGCAAAGGCTGCTTCATCCAGCACCACATCATTCTTTTTCAGATACAGTGCCTCTGTCAGCTTCGTCCCGCCCAGATTCTGTGCCCGGAGAAGAAATGCAAATCCCGCCGCTTCTTCCCTGACTTCCACGGAAGGGTCTATCCACAGCTTCCCGGGTGTCTGTATGACCTCGGTCTCCCATTCCTGCCCTTCCACGCTGACCCTGCATTTTCCCGTCTCATACAAAGGGCAGGTGGTAAAGGGAATCTCCTTCGTCTCCCCCCTGTAGAGCCAGCTCTCAGCCAGGGCAGCGGGCCGTCCGTTTACAGTAACCTGTCGTCTGAACCAGCCTTCCGCCCCCTTGTTTTTCACCATCAGTTTCCCGTTGAATCCGCTTCCTGCCAAAACAGAGAGCTCTCCTTCCACAAACGAATACTCCGGGCCTGCAACCTCCGGCAGTACAGCCCTCTCCGGCACATCCTCCGCCGCAATCACTGCCTCCGGCGCAGTTGCCAGACACCCGGTATCCAGAACAATCCTCTCCGAGTCACTTCCCTCCACCTTGAGCAGCGGAGCCTTCTGACTGCTCAGTATCTTATCTGTCAGAACCTCTTTACAGTTTTTCAGGGAAATCACCGGACTATATTCCCCTTCCACGCTCCATTCGCTGACAACGGCTCTATTGACATATTCCATTTTCAACAGGGGATTCTCCGATGTCAGTACCTGTCCGGCAAAGGAAATTCCTTTCAGCGAGACATTTTCAATGGGCGCTCCGGCGTATCCCATAATACGGGAAACCCTTTTCACACTTTCCAGCCGGATATTCTCAAGTGATATGTTTCTGATGATGGGTCCGGCCACATCCACCTGGGTAATGTCCACCAGGCAATTACAGCCTTCGGCGAAAATGTTTGACATCCGCACATTCTCAATCACCCGATCCGGCGTCTCCTTCATGGTCGGACGCATCAGCTGAATGCAGCAGACGGAGTTAAAGTTTCTGAAGATACAGTCATGTACAATAATATTCCGGAATATACCCGCTGTACCTGTGCCGATTTTAAACGCAGGATGTGTGGTATCTTCAATCACCGTGTTGGATACCACAATATTCTCGCTCAGGAAACCGCAGTCCGGTCTGGTGTCATAGCGATGCCCTTCGCTCTCATTTTTAATACAGATACAGTCATCGCCGCTTCCCTTGATATAGACGCCGTCTATCTGCACATTCTGGCAGCAGACCAGATCAATACTGTCCTTACGACCGTCAATTATGCTGATTCCCAGCAGCTTCACATGAGAACAGCCGTTAAAAGTCAACGCCCAGTCCGAAGAATTCAGCACCTTCACCTGCTCCATCCGGATATTCCCTGAATTGCGGATTACCAGGGTAAACACACCTCTGCCGGGAATGAGTCTGCCGTCGATAGCACCTCTTCCCTTAATCGTTACATTTTCAATTCTTTCCCCCTGCAGGAAAACGTTTTCACCGGGCTCCGTTTTCTTCAGCAGCGTCGCCCCGGCCTCCAGCTCCAGCGTCACATTACTCTTCAGCGTCAGCCCCGCCGACACATAATTCCCCGGGGGGAAATACACTGTTCCGCCCCCATTTTCATGGCAGGCGTCAATGGCGCTCTGAATCGCTTTTGTGTCAGGCGTCTCACCATTTCCTGTGGCTCCGAACTGTATTACCGAAAATGCTCTCTCCATACCCTTTCCTCCCTGTTCCAGTTTTGTCATAAATCGCTGTACGACTGCCATCCGGTTCTACCGGTAATCTTCCTGCTGCCACTCTCTCCTGTAAGTCAGCTTCAATGTATGGTCCGCCCCAAAACAGATCGGCAGCCACACATAGGAACATTTTTCAAAGTCGTCAGTATTATGTCTCTCCGCCATAAAAATACACAAATCCGTATTCTCCACTCTGAAAATGTAAGTTCCCTGCGCCCCATAAGTGGTACCACACAGGTCGTCCTCACATGGGTCCCCCATATTCTCCCATTCGCCCATCAAATCTCCGGTTCTGAAATAGACAGCCTGATTGGGCGCCCATCCTGACAGGCCGGAAGTAATCATATAATAATATCCGTCATACAATACAAGGCACGGCGCTTCTCTCCAGTAAGCTGCCTCTATTCTTGTATACTCCCCGGAAAATCCCAGATAGTCATCCGTAAGCTTTACAATATACAGGCACCTGTCCTGCCCCACCTGTCTGTCATACAGAAAATACGCCGTACCGTCAATATCCTGAAAAACCGTGGAATCCCGTACCAGTCCCCTGTCATCAACAGGCCTGCAGACCTTTAAAAGTCTGTATTCTCCGTTTACCTTATCACAGACTGCCACCGCCGCTTCCGCCGTTCCCGGTTGCTCCCCATGATCGCCGGGATACTTCACATAATGACACCAGAGCACATACTGCCCTGTCTTCCGGTTGAACACAATTTTGGGACGTTCAAACCTCATGGGCCCAAAGCAGAGACTGTCCGGATCTTCGGAACATGCCAGAACCACTCTCTCATATCTCCAATGATATAAGTCCGCGGAAGAATACATCACCACACCTTCAACAGTGGTCTGTCCGCCCCTGCCTTCCCCTGCATAAGGAAGCGCTCTCAGCTTCTGGCCATACCAGTAATACCTGCCATCTACATAAATCATCCCGCCGTCGCTGACATTCATCACATTTCCTTCTTCGTCCGTCCACTGATAAAATTCTCCAACTTCACCGTTGATAATCCTGTTCACTGTACTCTTCCTCTCAATTCCCTTCCCCAAAGGCATGCCCTGAAATAAACCGCCTGAAATTGTATATCAATCTGAACAATATTAACGTTAATGAAAATATCTCACATTTTTCCCTCTCTGTCAAGTCTTTCATCCTGTTTCTTCAAAATATTTTCTCCAAAATAAATGAGTGAAATTTACCAGATAAGATTTAACGCATTCCTTTGAGAGCCGGGATGCTGTCATCCTGTCGGTTCAGCCAGATTGTACTTTCCCGTTCCACCAGCTTCGTGGCCAGAACATATTGCTCCGACTTACTCTGCGGCTGCTCAATCAGATTCATCAGCATATTCACCGCGTTTACCGACATTTTGGTCTTTGATGAAGTAACTGATGTAAGCATCAGCGGAAGATAAAATTTTGACACAATGTCATCGAAGCCGACTATGGAAACGTCCTCCGGAACCCTTTTACCCAGAGACTTTAAGAAATGACATATTTGAAGTGCAATATAATCGCTGAAACACAAAATGCCTGTTACATCACTGTTCTTTTTCAGCAGTTCCACAATTTCTTCCGCATTGTTCATAAGTGTAATCTCACAGATTTTCAGCAGCCCCGGATCTACGCCGTAGGCTTCAAAAGCTTTCTTCACACCCGCTTCCCTGTCACGGGAGCTGGAGACATGAGAAGGCGCATTGATAAAAAGAATATTTCTGTGATTGTATTTCAGCAGATGTTCAGCCGCCACATATCCTCCGTTCACATCGTCACAGATTACATAGCTGAGATTCCTGTCCTCGAACCGCCGTCCGATCAAAACGCAGGGAATGTGATGAACATTGCTGATAAAATCAATATTATCATGTGTTTTCTGAACCGGACACATAATAATTCCATCAACGTTTTTCGCGATCGACATCATAATCGCCCTTTTTTCCAGCTCCTCATCCTCATCTGTATTCAGCACAAACGCACTGTATCCAAAGGTTCTCAGGCACGCTTCCATCTCTTTGGTCATAATCGCAAAATGAGGGTTGGAGATATCACCTACAATAATTGCAATGCTCTTACTTCTTCCGGAGCGCAGATAGCTGGCCGCCGCATTTTCAATATACCCCATCTCCTCAGCTACCTGCAGGATATGGCGCTTTGTCTTCTCAGAGACATCCGGTTTATTTCTCAGAGCATGTGAGACAGTATTAATAGAATACCCTGTTCGTTTTGCGATATCTGCCAGCCTAGTATTACGCATTTTATTCTCCCCTCAGCTTTTCCGTTGAATTCGTTAAATTATTGCAATATAACTTCTCTTTCTCCTTAAAATCTGACGTTATTCTATCACATACGAAATATTATTGCAATCGTGTCTTTTATAACCTTCCGGTTACCGAAAGAAATAATATCACAGGAACCATCCCGGAGGTTTGACATGCCCAAGCTTCCCTGACACATAAAAATGGCGGCTTTGATTGTTATTTCAAAACCGCCGTCAGGTTCGCCATATAAAGTCTGCGACTATCTGGTTATCATATACTTAATTTTACTTAAACAGGGGTTCAACCTCTCTTTTGATGAAATCTATCCTGTCCTTAACTCCTGGAACAATCAAATACCCCGCTTCAGAGCAGCGGGGTATTTGACCCTCGCGGCATTCGTCAAATGTGCATGCAAGCATGCCCACTTGACTCATTGCTCGCGGGAATAAAGAGGAGACAGCAACCACAATTCTGTCTTTCGGATTGACATATATCACATTTCCACCGTCACCCAGAGCCGCATACGAATGTTCTGCCTCATCTATAATCCACCACAAATATCCGTACTTTAAATGGCGTGCTTTCCACACGCTTTGTACCAGCGTACTCTCGGCAATCCATTTATCGGAAATCATCTGTCTGCCGTTCCAATATCCCTCATTCAAATATAGCTGTCCTAACTTTGCCATATCCTTAGTTGTAAGGGATAATCCCCAGCCAGCCGTATTCGTTCCGTTTGGGTCGGCAACCCATCCATTTGCACCTTTTGATTTATAAAAATCCAGTTGTTCTTCTTTGCTTTGAAAATATATATTTTTGTCAGCAGAAATTTCCAACGGAGAAAAAAGGAGTTCCTGCGCAAATTTTAAAACGGATTTCCCTGTAGCCTTAATAAGTATCCCGGATAAAATATCAATTCCGATTATGGGCGCATATTTGAATTTTCCAATTTTTCCGTTTCCACCCAAAAAGTCAAGAGAGGATATTACCCAGTCCTCACTGGAAAAATATTTGGGATAAGGGTTAAATCTATACTTATAGGGGGCGGTCATTGTAAGCAGATTGCGGATTGTAATATGCTGTATTGTTTTTTCCCTTTTGCTGATTTGATAATCCGGAAAAAATCAATTACTCTTTCATCAAGGTTTTTGATGCAGCCTTTATCCATGGCAATTCCGAACAACATGGAAATGACGCTTTTTGTTACTGAAAAAACATGAATGAGGTCGCTTTCTGAACACTGATTAAAATAATTTTCGTAAACAGCAGCATCATCTTTCAGTACAATAATTCCGGCTATATTGCCATACTCTTTTTCTATTTTGATTTCTAAAGACGCTGTCTGGTCCTGTTTCATGCTACTTAGTTGACCTCCGTTTCATATCTTTCTAATTGGATAATAGACTTCAGTAATCAGTTCATCCTCCTCCGCAACTTGAGAAGGGTCTGTCACATACACTTCAAACAATGCACCGGTACATTCGTACCCGTTCTGTTCTGCCCATTTTGTCTGCTTTGCATATACAGAAGATAACATTGAATAACGCCCCTTTACAACCGTTTTCAGACATAACCCCGCCCTGAAATCTCTTGTTCCGGTTACATATTTCTCAATGGGGACAGCAAATTCCGTATCTAAACCAAACGGGCTGAATGCATTGCTGTGGAATAAGACCATTGGAGGATTTGCCATGGTTAAATTTTCTTTTCTTATCCTGTCTGATAACTTTCCAAAACAGACGCTGTATTCATCGGAAAAATTATCCTCTTGCACCATCTTGCGGACAGAAAGCAGACACATCATTGGAACCTCCATGAATTCCACATCAATATCATCTAAATATGACATAATGGGCTTCCCATTTTTCAGATTTGATATATCGCATTCCAGTTGATACAGTCTCTTTTCCTGCTCATGTAACAGCTTTTTTATATCTTCCCGTTTGTTGGTCAGGGCGACATACAGTTTTTCCCCGCACAATTCTCCCGATTCTATAGGGATCTCGTCATATGCCACTATGTCCATTGAATCAACCTCTAAAATGATGATTGCTCTCCTGCCAAGTCCGCCGGTATGCGGTGTGTTTAAGATTTTGCATACCACAAGCACTTCCTGTACTCCAGGTTTTGAAAAAGAGCCATAAAAGGTCTGCTCTATTGCCACATCGGCTGCCTCAACAGTACCTCCGGACTCATCGTTTTCCAATACCGTTTCTGTGATTCTATTATTCAGTCCGGACAATATCTGTGTACCATCTCCCTCGACGGTTGCTGCACATCCAGTCAAAACAAATAATGCAAATACTGTGAACATTGCGAGCATTTCTGCCAATAATTGTCTACATACTCAACACATAATCGGTGGTAACCGAAAGGATGCCAATGAACAACTAATTGACCAAAGCCCAGGACACAGCCTTCCACCATTTTGTCTGGCACATAACAATGGCATATAGTGTAAAAACGAACACTGCCGGTACAAAATCAGGAATCCATGCAAATGCATACTCTCGCAATGTTAAAAGGACTGTCCCAAAAACCGAGAACAAGATCATCACATATATTGTTTTACTTCCTTTTATCTTTCTTCGGAAAATACCACTGGCAAAAAAGTACGATATAAACATCTCTAAAAAACTGAATATACTCTCAGATATCACCCAGCCCATATATTCCCCCTCGTTAAATAACTCAGCATGTACGTACCCCCTTCTTTTTGGTTTTATGTCTCTATACCGCATTCTAATCCACCAAAAACCCTCCTGATCTTTCAAAACTTCCTCTTACAGTATAGCATATTTCCCAATTATAGTTATCCTGATTTTCCCATTCAGGGGAAATTATTCCCGCCTGATCCTCATCCTCGATCTCAGCCACACCTTTTAACACCGTCATCAACGCATAGACCCTCGCCCCCTGTGGAAAAGCTATCCGGAATAGTTCACAGATATCTTGTACTGCTTTATCCAATTCAGACAATAAAAAAGCGCCCGTCTTTCGATAAAACGCTTCTTTCCTTTTTGTTTTTATATACCGTTTCTTTCGTTTAAAAAAACTGCAAACGCTGATGTTTACGGGCTTTCCCAGGCGTCATCTCTTTGACACTTACCTCCCCGCGCAGAACTGGAATCTACAATAACTCGCTTAACAGCCGAGTGCTCTACCAACTTTGCCTCTCCAAATTTCTTCTCTACCATCCAATACCGCTCCAAAGTAAATTGTTATGGTCACCGAAGATATCAGCCTGTTATCATCCCAAAAAACGCTCAGGAATTCATCCGAAGTCAGGTTAACAGTCAATTGCTGTCTTTTCTTTCGGTTAACAATCGTATGAATTCCAATATTCTATCTTTCTATCTGATTTTCTCTAATAAAAAACCCGCAAACACTGATGTTTACGGGCTTTCCCTAACTCCCCGAGTAGGGCTCGAACCTACAACAACTCGGTTAACAGCCGAGTGCTCTACCATTGAGCTATCGAGGAAAAAAACTTGCCCTGCTCGTTCCTGAAAAAAGCTTCGCTTTTTCCACTCTGCTGCAGAGACTGACTTTCTAAGGACTGTACCCTCAAAACCGAACACTGTATCCAAACACTCAAAACTCTCTTCTTACCTTCCTGGTTAAGCTTTCGTCCGATTAGTAAGTATCAGCTCTGTACATTACTGTACCTTCACCTTACCCCTATCTACCCTGTACTCTCCAGGGGGACTTCCGGTATTTCT
>NZ_JANJZD010000036.1 GCF_024623325.1 Acetatifactor muris | reverse complement strand
AAGCCGGAAAACGAGAGAAAAAGGATTTTGTGGTTTTAAGGGCCAACGTTCCAGCAGAGGAAGAAGTTTGGAAGCTGTGCTGGAAGAATCGCAAGGAGTCTTATCGCCTTTCTTTTTCCCCTTAGGCGGCTTCACTTTAGGAAATCGGTCTTTCGGTGAGAGATTGGGAGAGTCATCTTTCCAGATGCGGGAAAAGAAGTCATAAAAAGTCCCGACACCAGGGGTATCGCCGAAGGGGAAGCCGCTGAGGATGGCGTAAAGAGGGGTTTCTTTCAGCATGCGGCACCAGAGCGTAACGGAAGTCACCTTCAATTTTAAAGCAAGCAGATAGGAACGCAGCATACAGGAAGGGAGCCGAGGCTCTGGCCCAAAAACAGAGTAGCAGTCCTGCATAATGGAATCGGTCTGGGAAAGATCGAGATACCAGAACTGCACGATATAATCCCAGGTGCTTTTAGGAAGCACAAAGGGATCGGGATAAAATTTAAGGAACTCGGATACAAAAGTATCCTGATAGGCGGCATGACCGCCGGGGTTACAAGGTAACATCAAAAATCGCCTCCAGTCGATTGAAATAAAATATAATCAATCGGCTTCGCCGCAAATTTTGAGTGATTTGTCAAGTGTTTTTTGCAAAAAAGTGGGTGATTTTTTGAAATAGGGGTCTGAAAGCCTTATAAAATCAGGGCTGAAGATTCCGAGAAGTTATATATATAATCGGGAGGTAACTCATGGGCGAGCTTTATGCGGATATTATTGTGGATATTTCCCATGAAAAACTGGATAAGCCTTTCCAATACAGAGTACCCGACAGACTTCGTGACAGGCTGGAGACCGGAATGTGCGTGACAGTGCCTTTCGGGAACGGCAACAGGCTGATAAAAGGGTATGTGGTTGACATAGGCGACACCTGCAAATTTGACCCCGGCAGGATAAAGGAAATTCAGGCGGTCAGCCGGGGAGATGCAGATGTGGAAGACAAAATGATTGCCCTGGCGGGATGGATCAGAAAAAATTATGGATCCACCATGATACAGGCGCTGAAGACCGTTCTTCCCGCCAGGAAAACTGTGAAGAAACTGGAACACAGGACTATACGGCGTGTGATGAACAGGGAGGAAATCCTGTCATTGCTGGGGGAGAGCATCAGAAAAAAGCAGGTGGCAAAAGAACGGCTTCTGCGGGAACTGACGGAACAGGAGACGATTCCCTATGAATGGGTAACCGGAAAGCTGGGCGTATCGGCTCAGACTGTGAAAAGTCTGGAGAAGGCGGGGGCGGTTCGAATTCTCAGCACACAGTCGCTGCGCAATCCGGTGCGGCTGGAAGAACAGGAAGAGAGACGCAGGATTTTAAGCGCCGAACAGATTGGAATTGTGGGGGAAGTGCTGGCGGATTTTGATGCCGGGAAGCCTGATACCTATCTGCTGCACGGGATTACCGGAAGCGGCAAGACGGAAGTGTACATGAAGATTATCGAGGAGATGGTGGACCGGGGAAAGCAGGCCATTGTGCTGATACCGGAGATTGCATTGACTTATCAGACGCTGCTCCGGTTCTTCAGGCGTTTTGGCCACCGGGTCAGTGTCATGAACTCCACGCTCTCTCCGGGAGAAAAGTTTGATCAGTGTGAACGTGCCAGAAAAGGGGAGATTGATGTGATCATCGGTCCCCGGTCGGCGCTGTTTACGCCATTTCCCAATCTGGGCATCATCGTGATTGACGAGGAACATGAGAACAGTTATAAAAGTGAGTCATCCCCCAAATATCATGCAAGGGAGACCGCTCTGGAGGTGGCGAGACTTCATGGCGCCAGTGTGCTGCTTGGCTCCGCCACGCCGTCGCTGGAGGCGTATTACAGAGCGGAGTCAGGAGAATACAAGCTCTTTGTCCTGAGAAAGCGTCTGACAGGGGGGGATCTGCCTGCGGTGCACATTGTAGATCTGCGGAAGGAACTGCGGGAAGGGAACCGCTCCATTTTCAGCGGGAAGCTGCAGGAACTGCTTGCGGACAGAATCAGTCGGGGAGAACAGAGTATTCTTTTCTTAAATCGCAGAGGCTATGCGGGGTTTGTGTCCTGCAGAGCCTGCGGATATGTGGTGAAATGTCCTCACTGTGACGTATCCCTGTCGGAGCACAGGGGAATGCGTGCGGGAAATGGCGCGGGGGCCGGCAAAAGCAGGATGATTTGTCACTACTGCGGGTATGACGCGGCGGCACCGGAGATCTGTCCACAGTGCGGATCCCGGTATATCAGCGGCTTCAGAGCCGGAACACAGCAGATAGAAGAAAAGCTGAGAGACATTTTTCCAAAGGCGCGCATTCTGCGCATGGATGCGGATACCACCAGAACCAAAGACAGTTATGAACGGATCCTGTCTGCTTTTTCCGGCGGAGAGGCAGATGTTCTTATCGGCACACAGATGATTGTAAAGGGACATGATTTTCCACAGGTGACGCTGGTAGGAGTGCTGGCTGCAGATCTGTCTCTGAACAGCAATGATTACAGGGCCTGTGAGAGAACCTTTCAGCTTCTGACTCAGGCGGTGGGCAGAGCGGGAAGGGGGACGATTCCGGGGGAAGCGGTGATTCAGACCTATCAGCCGGAACATTATGCCATTCTGCGCGCAGCGGAGCAGGATTATGAAGGCTTTTATAAAGAAGAGATACTTTACCGGGAAATGCTGGGGTATCCTCCGGCGGCGCATATGCTGGCGGTACAGATTTTTGCCGGAGAAGAGGAACGGGGAAGAGCATTTGCAGGCAGGCTGGCCGGAATTGTGAGACAGATGTTTGAGGTACAGATGAATCCCCGGGAATCCAGGGGATATAAAGGACGTGAAAGAATGCCGGAACTGCAGCTTATCGGTCCTGCGCCTGCCAGTGTTGGAAAAATTAATGATATTTTTAGATTTGTATTCTATGTGAAATGCGCAAATTATGGTAAACTGGTACAGGTGAAAGATTTGCTGGAGGAAGAGATACAGAAAATACAGCCGGTAAACGAATCGGTGCAGTTTGATTTTGACCCCGTGAATATGATGTGAAGGGACAGCGCAACTGTTCGGCCACCGGTCTGAACAGTTACAGGACGGCGGACAGAGTGAGTCATGTGTGCCGGATGAAAATGTCGGCGGGAATAAAACGGTACAGGAAGACGGAAAGGAAAGAAAAATGGCGATCAGAAACATACGGGAAATGGGAGAAGAGGTACTGACGAAGAAGTGTAAAATGGTGACGGAGATGACTCCGCGGACCAGGGAATTGATTGAAGATATGCTGGATACCATGTATGAGTCCAACGGTGTGGGACTGGCTGCTCCCCAGGTGGGAGTGCTCAAAAGGATTGTGGTCATTGACACTACGGGAGAGGATCCGCACATTCTCATCAATCCCAGGATTGTGGAGAGCAGCGGGGAGCAGACCGGGCAGGAGGCCTGTCTGAGTGTGCCGGGCAAGTCGGGGGAGGTCACCCGTCCCAATTATGTAAAGGCGGTGGCTCTGGATGTAAATATGCGGGAATTTGTTCTGGAGGGCACGGAGCTTCTGGCACGTGCCATCTGCCATGAGCTGGACCATCTGGAAGGGCATCTGTATGTGGAGAAGGTGAACGGACCGCTGCAGGATGTAACGGCGGAGGACGAGGAGGAAGAATAGAGAATGAGGATTGTTTTTTTCGGAACGCCGGACTATGCCGCGGGGGCTCTGGAGGCATTGCTGGAAGCGGGGCATGAGATTACCGCGGTGGTGACCCAGCCGGACAGGCCGAAAGGCCGGAGCGGGGAGCCTGTGCCGTCTCCGGTGAAGGTATGTGCCATGAAGCACTGTATTCCGGTGATGCAGCCGCGCAGGGTGAAAAGACCTCAGGCTGTAGAGGAACTGAGACAATATCCGGCACAGGTCTATGTGGTGGCTGCCTTCGGACAGATTCTGTCTCAGGAGATACTGGATATCCCTCCCATGGGCTGTCTGAATATTCATGCGTCCCTTCTTCCCAGATACAGAGGGGCATCGCCCATTCAGCACGCAATCATGGACGGGGAAAAGGAGACAGGGATTACTGTCATGCAGATGGATGCCGGCATAGATACCGGAGACATGCTGTATAAAAAGGCGATACCCATTGAGGAGCAGGACAATTATGAGACGCTTCATGATAAGCTGACAAAGCTGGGCGGTCAGGCGATAACAGAGGCGCTGGCGCTTCTGGAGGAGGGCAGACTGACTCCGGAAAAGCAGCAGGAGACGCTTAGCTGTTATGCGCCGCTGATTGACAAAAGTATGGGAGAAGTTGACTTTACAGAGGACGCGGAGGCCATAGCCCGAAAAATCAGAGGCATGACGCCTTGGCCCGGCGCGTATACCGGCTATCGGGGAAAACAGCTGAAAATCTGGCATGCGAGTCCCACGCCGGCGGCGAATTCCTCTGGGCCCAGGCCCGGTGAAATTCTTAAGGTGGACAGGGATTCCATTCAGGTGGCTGCCGGCAGCGGAGCTATTGTGATAGACGAGCTGCAGCTGGAAGGAAAGAAAAGGATGAAGGCCCGGGATTTCCTTCTGGGAGTAAAAATGCAGCCCGGAGAGATGCTGGGACGGAAAGCGTGAGCTATTCTGCGGAATTCCGGTATACGGCAGGCAAATAAAATGCGCAAAACAGGGAAAGAATGTGAATTATGCCGACGTAAACTCTGAGGAGAAAGGAGTGAGCTTGTATGTATTATTACTGGGATCCTACTTATATTCTGGTGATTATCGGTATGCTGATCTGTCTGGGAGCCAGTGCGATGGTGAACAGTGCCATGAGCAGATACAGCAGAGTCCGCAATGCCGGCGGAATAACGGGAGCCGAAGCGGCCAGGCGTATTCTGAACAACGAAGGACTGTATAATGTACAGATCGAATGCCTGAATCATTCGGGAGGCGACCATTATGACCCGCGCACCAACACTGTGCGCCTCTCTCATGACAATTACAATCAGCCGTCCGTGACGGCGGTGGGTGTGGCGGCTCACGAGTGCGGTCATGCCATTCAGCACGCCAAAGGTTATATGCCGCTGAATTTCAGGTCAGCGCTTGTTCCGGTTGCCAATATCGGCAGCAGACTGGGTCTGCCTTTGATTTTGCTGGGGGTGATTCTGGGCTGGAGTCAGGTATTGATTGAGATTGGCATCTGGGCTTTTGCACTGGCAGTGCTGTTTCAGCTGGTGACTTTGCCGGTGGAATTCAATGCCTCCGCCAGAGCAGTGGCCAAGATTCAGCAATACGGACTGCTTGGAACAGAGGAGACAAAGGGCTGTAAAAAGGTGCTGACGGCGGCGGCCATGACCTATGTGGCGGCGGCAGCTTCGGCTATTCTGCAGCTTCTGCGTCTGATTCTGCTGTTCGGCGGCAACCGCAGACGGGACGATTAGGAGGGGCTTACCTGTGAACACAAGGGAACTTGTATTGGATATGCTTCTGTCTCTGGAGCGGGAAGAGGATTATTCTCACAGGCTGATGAAAGCGGTGCTGGATAAATATGATTACCTGGACAGCAGGGATAAGGCTTTTGTCAAACGGGTGACAGAAGGGACGCTGGAGAGGCAGCTGGAACTGGATTATTATCTGGACAGCCGCTCCAGTCTGTCTGTGCGTAAGATGCGGCCGCTGATACGGTGTCTGCTCCGCATGAGTGTCTATCAGCTGCTCTATATGGATTCTGTGCCTGACAGCGCCGTCTGCAACGAGGCATGTAAGCTGGCGGCCAAAAGGGGATTCCGGAATCTGAAGGGCTTTGTAAACGGTCTACTGCGCACCATATCCAAAGAGAAAGAGAACCTGCCGCTGCCTGACGAAGAAAAGGAACCGGTAAAGTTCCTTTCAGTAAAATATTCCATGCCGGAGTGGCTGGTAGAGTTGTGGCAGGATGAATATGGCAGGGAGATAACGGAAACAATTTTAAAAGGATTAATGGAGATACACCCGGTTTCACTTCGGCTTCCCTCCGGACTGTCGGATGAACACAGGAATGTGCTGCTGAGCCGGATGGAAAGCGCAGGGGCAAAGCTTACGGTGAGCAGATATCTTCCTTATGTGTATCTGCTGACCCGGGGGGAATTCAGCAGTCTGCCCGGATTTGAAGAGGGTCTGTGCACCGTGCAGGATGTGAGCTCGGCCCTGGCGGTGGAAGCCGCGGAAATCGGGGAAACGGATTTCGTCATTGATGTCTGCGCCGCCCCGGGCGGGAAAAGCATTCTGGCGGCAGAGAAAGCCCGGGCAGGGAAGGTGCTTGCCAGAGACATTTCGGAGGAGAAGATCTGTCGTACAGAGGAAAATATACGCCGAATGAAGGCAGAGAATATAGAGACGGAAGTGCATGACGGGACACTGACAGACGAAGAACTGGTGGGGAAGGCGGATGTGGTTCTTCTGGATGTGCCATGTTCCGGTCTGGGTGTCATGGGCAAGAAGAGAGATATCAAATACCGTGTCACCCGGGAGAGTGCGGAAGGACTGACAGAGCTGCAGAAGCGGATTGTCCGGGCGAGTGTGCCCTATGTGAAGCCGGGTGGGACACTTGTGTACAGCACCTGTACCATTCACAGGCAGGAGAATGAGGACATGGTGCGCTTTATCACAGAGGTGCTGGGACTGGAACCGGTATCGCTGACAGGGGTGTTGCCGAAGTCTCTGCTTGGGGAGAAAAAGCATCTGCAGAATATTTTGTGCCGGGCGGGAGAGGAATGCGGCATCGGACTTACAGACGCACAGAGAGATGCATGCATTCAGCTTCTGCCGGGCTATATGGAAGCGGACGGCTTTTTCATAGCGCGTTTCCGTAGAAAGAAATGAAGAAATCATGGCCGCATACACCGGTGGGGCAGTTCGGCCGGGGGATGCGCCCTTATGTAAATTCGGGAAAGAGACAGCAGACAGAGATGAGAAGAGAAAACGACGGTAAGACAGACATAAAATCACTGCCGCTTGAGGAGCTGGAAGAACTGCTTACAGCCGGAGGGGAAAAGGCATTCCGCGCAAGGCAGATGTATCAGTGGATGCATGTGAAGCTGGTGAGAAGCTTTGGCGAAATGACAAATCTGCCCAAAGCATTCAGGGAAGAATGTGAGAATCGGTACAGTCTCACCGCATTGCAGGCGGTGCGTGTGCAGGAATCGGCTGCGGATGGGACGAAGAAGTTCCTGTTTGCACTTTCCGATGGGAATGTGGTGGAAAGTGTCTGGATGAAGTACAGACACGGAAACAGTGTCTGCATTTCCTCCCAGGTAGGCTGCAGAATGGGGTGCCGTTTCTGCGCGTCCACCCTGGACGGACTGGAGCGCAATCTCACGCCTTCGGAAATGTTGGATCAGGTTTATGCCATCACTCTGCTGACCGGGGAGAGAGTGAGCAATGTGGTGGTGATGGGAACGGGGGAACCCCTTGATAATTACCATAACCTGTTGGACTTTATACGAATTCTCACAGATAAAAACGGTCTGAATATCAGCCAGAGAAATGTGACCGTTTCCACATGCGGGCTGGTGCCGGAAATGCGGAAGCTGGCGGAAGAGAGACTGCAGATTACGCTGGCCCTTTCTCTTCATGCTCCCACGGACGAAAAGCGAAGAAAACTGATGCCCATAGCCGACCGGTATTCCATTGCGGAGCTGATGGAGGCCTGCAGATATTACTTTGAGCGCACAGGCAGAAGAATTACATTTGAATACAGCCTGGCGGACGGAGTCAACGACTCTGAGGAGGATGCGCAGCGGCTTTCCCGACTGGCGGGACCGCTGCACTGTCATGTCAATCTGATTCCGGTAAACCCTGTGAGAGAGCGGGAATTTGCCCGTTCGGAGTCAGGGAAAGTACGTGCATTTCAAAATGTGCTTGAAAAAAATAAAATAAATGGTACTATTAGAAGGGAAATGGGCAGAGATATTGACGGAGCCTGCGGACAGCTGCGACGTAAGCATATGTCTGTCCTGCGGGACTTGGGAGGAAAAGAAACGTGTTAAAAACGTTTTCCGTAACGAATATAGGCAGAAAGAGAAAACTGAATCAGGATTATGTATATTCATCAGAGCAGCCCGTGGGAAACCTGCCGAATCTATTTCTGGTTGCGGACGGGATGGGCGGTCATAACGCGGGGGATTATGCCTCAAGAGCGGCAGTGGAAACGATTGTTGAAACCATAGCTGACTCGACGGAGAGGGATCCTGTGCGTATTCTTGACTGTGCGATTCGGAGTGCAAACGCACGGCTCAGGGAGCAGGCATATGCTTCGCCGGAACTGGAAGGGATGGGGACCACGGTAGTGGCGGCAACCTGTGAGGAGGACGGGGTGCTGCATGTGGCGAACGTGGGAGACAGCAGATTGTATGTGGTGAATCATCTCTGTATCAGGCAGATTACAAGAGACCATTCCTGGGTGGAGGAAATGGTGCGGAGGGGAGGACTGGGCAGGGAGGAAGCCAGGAATCATCCTGACAAGAATATCATTACCCGGGCGGTAGGGGCTGATGCTGCGGTGAGCCCGGACTATTTCAAGGTGCAGATAGAAGACGGCGATATGATTTTAATGTGCACGGACGGTCTGACCAATATGCTTGAGGACGGGGAAATCCGTATGATTCTGGAGGCCGCAAGAGATATTGTGGAAGGGGCACAGGACCTGGTGCTGGCTGCCAACGAAAATGGCGGCAGAGACAATATCAGTGTGATTCTGATTGAAAGGTGCAGAGAGAACAGGCGGATATAAAAGCATGTTTGGGGTAATGTGAAAGAATGGAGAACATGTATGGTTAAGATTGGAATGATGATAGGTGACCGATATGAGATACTGGAGAAAATTGGTACCGGTGGAATGTCGGATGTATATAAAGCAAAATGTCATAAGCTGAATCGTTTCGTGGCTGTAAAGGTGTTAAAACAGGAATTCAGTGAAAATGAAAGCTTTGTCTCCAAGTTCCGCACGGAGGCCCAGGCGGCGGCGGGACTGATGCATCCCAGCATTGTAAATGTCTATGATGTGGGGGAAGAGAACGGCATTTATTATATCGTCATGGAGCTGGTGGATGGAATTACCCTGAAAGAGTATATTGAGAAAAAGGCCAGATTATCCTTCAAGGAGGCAGTCAGCATTGCCATACAGGTGAGTATGGGAATTGAGGCGGCTCACAATCATCACATCATTCACAGAGACATCAAACCGCAGAATATCATGATTTCCAGGGACGGAAAGGTAAAGGTGACCGATTTCGGCATTGCGAAAGCAGCCACAAGCAATACCATTACCTCCAATGTGATGGGATCTGTGCACTATACGTCTCCGGAACAGGCCAGGGGTGGTTACAGTGATGAGAAAAGTGACATTTATTCTCTGGGTATCACCATGTTTGAGATGCTGACCGGGCGAGTGCCTTTTAACGGAGAGACCACAGTAGCCATTGCCATCAAGCATATTCAGGAGGAACTTCCGCTGCCGAAGGAATATGTTCCCGAAATTCCGGGCAGTGTGGAATCCATTGTTCTGAAATGCTGTCAGAAATCGCCGGATCGCAGATATCAGAATATGCAGGATCTGATTGCGGATCTGAAGCAGTCTCTGATGAATCCGGACGAGGACTTTGTGGTGCGCAACGACCCTGACATGGAGCGGGGGACCAGGATGATTTCCGACAGCGAGCGGGCGCAGATTAAGCGCAGGGCTGCGTATCAGGAGAGCCAGAATCATCAGAGCCAGAATCACCAGAACTATGGAGAGAGGGACAATATCATGCATCTGCGTTCCGATGCGGAAGGGATGTATGAAGAGGAGGAAGAGGAAGAAACAGAGGACGGGGAGGATTACGATTATAATCCCAGAATGGAGCGGGTGACTACTGTTCTGGCTCTGCTGGGCGGGGTGGTCTTCTGTGTGGTGGCAATTATTCTGGCGGTGAAGGTCTTCGGAAACCGTGAGGAGAGAGGGGAGAGCTCCTCCAACAGTCCCATCATTGCAGATTCTTCGGATTCCACGGAGGAAGAGGAAAAAAAGACCGTGAAAATGCCGGAGGTAAAGGGTAAGAGTGTGGAAGAAGTCAGAAACGCGCTGACGGACCTGGGTGTCAAATCTGAGGTGGAATATGAGGAATCAGATGAGATTGCCCCGGGGGAAGTAATCAGTGCAGATGTGGAAGCGGGAACCGAGATAGAAGTGGGAAGCACGGTAAAGCTTGTGGCCAGCGCCGGCCCCCAGGGGGTGGAGGTGCCTTCGGTGGTGGGCTTAAGCTTTGAAGACGCCAGCAGCAGACTGAAAAGTCAGGGTTTTGAAGTGACCAAAGCGGAAGAGTACTCCGGGGAAGTGGAGACGAATATGGTGATTTCCCAGGTCCCCTCTGCGGAGACAAAGGCCGCAAAGGGAAGTAATATCACGGTCACGGTAAGCCAGGGAAAAGAGCCGGTGTGGGTGCCGAAGCTGGTGGGATTCTCGGAGCAGGACGGAATTGCGATTGCGCTGGAGGCAGGGCTGCAGATTGGAGATGTAGCCTATGTATACCATTCTGAATATCCGGAAGGACAGATTTGCTACCAGAGTCATTCCATCAATACCTATGTGGCCCCGGAAACGGTGATTGATATTCAGGTGAGTAAGGGACCGGAGCCAGATGCGGCACCGACTTATAAGTGCAACGCCAGCATAATGGCGCCTACCCCGGAGGAAGCGCCGGACTATGTGGCAGGAACGGAAGTCACCGTCACACTGGTGACAGATGACGGCAAGGTGCTTCTGGAGACGAAGACGGCAAGCTTCCCGCAGGCGGCCAATTATTACGGACTCACTGCTTCCGGAGGGACAGTGACTATGGTTTATACCGTGACCGTAGGCGGTTCTACCTCTCAGGATCCGGTCACAGGAGAAGAGGTGGCTGTCCCCGGTACGCCGGAGGAACGTTCCTTCACCAGAAGAATTGAATTTGTGCCGGAATAGGAACGGGATTATGCGGGGAAGAATAGTTAAGGGAATCGGCGGATTTTATTATGTAAAAGTGGTCTCCGATGCCGAAGGTCCGGAATCGGAGACTTATGAGTGCAAGGCGAAGGGAATCTTTCGAAAGGATAACCGAAAGCCCCTGGTGGGGGATGAAGTTATTGTGGATGTGCTGGACAGAGAGAAACGGCTGGGCAATGTGAGGGAGCTGCTGCCCAGGCACAGTGAGCTGATACGCCCTGCCGTTGCCAATGCGGACCAGGCGGTGGTGATATTTTCCATTGTGAAACCGCGGCCCAATTTCAATCTCCTGGATCGATTTCTGATCATGATGGAACAGCAGGGGGTTGACTGTATAATCTGTTTCAGCAAGGAAGACCTGGATGAGAACGGAGAGGGCGGAAAGTACCGGCAGATATATGAGAACTGCGGCTATCGGACCCTGACAATCAGTGCGAAATACAAAAAGGGTATCAGGGAGCTTAGGGAACTGCTTTCCGGCAGAATCACTGTGGCGGCAGGTCCCAGCGGTGTGGGGAAATCTTCTCTCATTAATTGCCTGCAGTCCGAGATTGTCATGGAGATAGGCGAAATCAGCACGAAAATCGAGAGAGGAAAGCATACCACCAGGCATTCCGAACTGATTGATATTGGGGAGAATACATATATTCTGGATACGCCCGGCTTCAGTTCGCTGGGACTTTTCGAGCTGGAAAAAGAGCAGCTGGCAGGATATTATCATGAGTTTGATTCCTGCGAAAAGTTCTGTAAATTCGGGGGATGTTCCCATATTAACGAACAAAACTGCGGAGTGAAGGAAGCGCTGGCGAAGAATCTTATCAGCGAAATCCGCTATGAGAATTACCGCCTCCTGTATGAAGAGCTGGATAAAGTACGATACAGGGGCGGCAGACGGAATTAGAGATGGCGACAGTCCGGGCTGGATGCGGAAGTCTGTTTCAGGGCTGAGCAGCAGCCGGATTGTGTACTCAAAATATAGAGAAAGGCGGGAACCCCTGAACCGGAAGGAGTTTCCAACAGGTGTTATCAGAAATGAAATTAGGAATCATCGGCTTACCCAATGTGGGAAAAAGTACTTTATTTAATTCACTGACAAAGGCGGGGGCAGAATCGGCCAATTATCCTTTCTGCACCATTGACCCCAATATCGGAATTGTGTCGGTTCCGGACGAACGGCTGAAGCTTTTGGGAGATATGTACCAGTCGAAGAAGGTGACCCCGGCCGTGATAGAATTTGTGGATATTGCCGGTCTGGTAAAAGGTGCTTCCAAAGGGGAGGGACTGGGGAATCAGTTTTTGAGCAATATACGGGAAGTGGACGCCATTGTCCATGTGGTCAGATGTTTTGAAGATGATAATGTGGTGCATGTGGACGGCAGCGTGAATCCGCTGCGGGATATTGAGACCATTAATCTGGAGTTGATTTTCTCCGATCTGGAGGTGCTGGAGAGGAGAATTTCAAAAGCGGCGAAGGCCGCCCGGATGGACAAGACCTGTGCGAAGGAGCTTGCATTGCTGGAACGTCTGAAGGAACATCTGGAGAGCGGAAGTCCGGCCAAGACCATGGAGGCCGGGGACGAGGATGAAAGTCTGCTGCTGAAGGAATATAATCTGCTGACCGGCAAGCCTGTAATCTATGCGGCCAATGTGGCGGAGGAAGATCTGGCGGACGACGGCGCCTCCAATGCAAAGGTGTCGGAGGTGAGGGAATTCGCGGAGAAGGAAGGCGGAGAGGTCTTTGTCATCTGTGCGCAGATTGAGCAGGAGATTTCGGAGCTGGACGAGGATGAGAAGGCAATGTTCCTGGAAGATCTGGGCCTGAAGGAGTCCGGTCTGGAGAAACTCATCAAGGCCAGCTACCGCACACTGGGATTGATGAGCTTTCTGACCGCAGGGGAGGATGAGACGCGGGCATGGACCATCAAAATCGGCACGAAAGCACCTCAGGCGGCAGGCAAAATTCATTCCGATTTCGAGAGAGGGTTTATCAAGGCGGAAGTTGTCAATTACCGTGACCTGCTGGAACAGGGCTCCCTGGCAGCAGCCAGAGAAAAGGGACTGGTTGGGATTGAGGGGAAGGATTATGTTGTCCGGGATGGGGATGTGATATTGTTCCGGTTTAACGTGTGACAAAGGTTCTGCAGTCTGTGGGACCAGGCAGAGCTTAGATCTTCAGGGCAGAACGGAAAATGGAGGTTTACATGAATACAGGCGATATAGCGTTTCCAAATCTGGGAATATATCTGCATGACGTGCCGAAGTCTTTCAGTGTATTCGGATTTAATATAGCTTTCTATGGACTGATTATCGGGCTGGGCGTGCTTGCCGGGCTTCTGATGGCAGTCTATATGGCGAAAATTACAGGCCAGAATCCGGATGACTACTGGGATTTCGCCATCTATGCTGTCATTTTTTCCATTATAGGAGGCCGCATTTACTATGTGATATTTGCGTGGGACTATTATAAGGACGATCTGGCGGGTATTTTCAGGCTGAGGAACGGCGGCATGGCCATATACGGCGCTGTGATTGCCGCGTTTATCACTTTGTTTGTCTACTGTAAGGTAAAAAAGAAGAATCCGCTCCTGATGGGAGATACGGCCATTCCGGGACTGATTCTGGGACAGGCTGTGGGCCGCTGGGGGAATTTTATGAACCGGGAAGTATTCGGGGAATATTATGACGGCCTTTTTTCCATGCAGCTTCCTGTTGACGCGGTGCGTGCAAGAGATATATCGGACAATATAGCCGCGCATATTCCGGAGGGAGCAAATTATATCAATGTACACCCAACTTTTTTGTATGAAAGTGTGTGGAATCTTCTGGTGTTTGCCGCTCTGCTCTGCTTCAGAAAGCATAAGAAGTTCCACGGTGAACTCTGTCTGATCTATCTGGGCGGCTATGGACTGGGGAGATTCATCATAGAAGGTATCCGTACAGATACCCTTTTTATCCCCGGCACCACAGTGCCGGTGTCTCAGGTGCTGGCGCTGCTGATGTTCGTCTTTGCAGTGGGTGCAGATATCCTGGTCCGGATAAAGATGAAGCATAAATCTTGATTTAAACTGTCACACAGAGGGAATAGGAATGTATAATAATCATGAGATTATGCGGATTGCCATGCAGCAATCCGCTTTCGATATCAATGCATCTGTAACAGATTTTGTACAGGAACAAAATGTAATCGTGGAGTCAGTGATTGGTGCGATGGCAAAAAAGTATTACAAAGAGCCTGTCGCCTGTAACCTGGTTTCCTATGGAACCAACATTGTCGCTTCGGTAAGAGAGGAGTATCGAGAGATTGTCGAGGCGTATATTGGGAAATTTGAGTTCTGTCATTGCTTTGAGACGCCGAACATGCACTGGCTGGATGAAGAAATGAGTAAAATGGGACAGAAGGTGTGCTTTATGGCCGAATATTTTCTGCCCGACAGGAACAGGTTATCGCGTATCAGCTGTGACTATGAACTTAAAATATTTACCCATGACGATTTTGGTGAATTATATCTGCCTGAGTGGGGAAATGCTTTATGTGCAGACAGAAAGGAATTGGATGTGCTTGGCATCGGCGCCTGTGACAATGGAAAACTCATTGGACTGGCGGGGGCTTCTGCTGACTGTGACAGCATGTGGCAGATAGGTGTGGATGTATTGCCTGAATACCGCAGAAAAGGCGTGGCATCTTCGCTGATAAGTAATTTGGCATTTGAGATATTACAACGAGATAAGGTACCATTTTACTGCTGTGCATGGTCCAATATAAGATCGGCAAAAAGTGCGATTAAAAGCGGATTTATGCCGGCATGGGTGGAGATGACAGTAAAACCGGCTGAGACAGTACGGCAGATGAACCGGTAAGATTCGGCAGTTCTTCTGGTTTCTTTATACATTTGGTCAACAGTTTTCCGGATTCCTGTACAGATTATATATGAAAAGTGTGGTAATTTCAGGCCTGCATGAAGCAGGCCTTTTTGATGTGTTTTTTATTGTGACAGAAAAGACGTAAAAACAATATATATTTGCAATGCTTATTAAAATAATTAAGAAAATTTTCGAATGACTGTATCTATATCTGGTAGAGAAAGTATGAAGCATACACTGTATTTTGCGCTTTCGCGTCTTTTTTGGAGGAAATGATTTTCTATCCTGTCCTGTCCGCACAAATTTTCGGGTTGTCAAATCTCTAAAGTTATATTAAAATTGTTTTCAAGTGGGATAAAGATGGCATTAAATACCAAAAAGTGGGATGAAAATCCATACAATACCTGTTTGGGCCTGTTACCCGCTGCTGATTGGTGGTGATTGACTTTGTTCATGGGCAGATACAATCATACAATTGACCCAAAAGGCAGGTTGAGCATTCCTTCAAAATACCGTGAAATTCTGGGAGATGAGTTTGTGGTGTCAAAGGGAATGGATGGCTGTCTGTTTGTGTATGCCAATGAAGACTGGAAGGATTTCGAGGCGAAACTGGCATCACTGCCGTTAATCAACCAGGAGGCGAGACAGTTTGCAAGGTTTTTCCTGTCGGGAGCGCAATATGTCACAGTGGACAAGCAGGGGCGGATTCTGATGCCTCAGGACCTCCGGGAATTTGCCGGACTGGAGAAAGACGTGGTTCTGGCCGGAACGGGAGGGCGCATTGAGATATGGAGCCTTGCGAAGTGGAATGAGAACAGCAGTCAGGTAGACATTAACGCCATATCTCAGGGAATGCTCAGCCTTGGACTGACCATTTAAGAGAGAACAGCAGGGAGAAGGAAAGGGGTGCTGTAAGTGGAAAAAGGAAATTCGGAATTCAGACACTATTCGGTACTCCTGAAGGAAACCATTGAGGGACTCCGGATTAAGCCGGAGGGTATTTATGCGGACGGCACGCTGGGAGGGGGAGGACATGCCTTCCAGGTGTGCAGCAGACTCACTACAGGGCATTTATACGGAACAGATCAGGATGAAGACGCAATTAATGCGGCCACCCAAAGGCTGGCCGGGTTTGGGGACAGAGTCACTGTCATCCGGGATAACTATCGTAATCTGAAATCGGTTCTCAACGTCCGGGGTGTGGAGAAGGTGGATGGCATTCTCCTTGACCTGGGAGTATCCTCCTGGCAGTTTGACAAGGGGGAAAGGGGATTTTCCTATCGCTATGATGCACCGCTTGACATGCGGATGGACTGCAGACAGGCCCTGAGCGCCAGGGAAGTGGTAAACAGCTATTCGGAAAATGAACTGTACCGTATTATCAGGGATTACGGAGAAGAACGTTTCGCGAAAAATATTGCAAGGAACATTGTCAGAACAAGGGCTGTAAAGCCTGTTGAAACTACTTTTGAGCTGAATGAAATCATCAGAGATGCCATTCCGGCGAGAATGCGCCGGGAAGGACATCCTTCCAAGAGAACTTTTCAGGCGATCCGGATTGAATGCAACGGTGAGCTGGAAGTATTGGAGAATTCTTTAGATGAACTGATCGACATGCTGAATCCGGGAGGCAGACTGTGTATTATCACGTTCCACTCTCTGGAGGATCGCATTGTAAAGACAGCGTTCAGGAGAAATGAGACCCCCTGTGTATGCCCGCCTGACTTCCCGGTGTGTGTGTGCGGAAAGGTGTCGAAAGGAACTGTGGTGACAAAAAAGCCCATACTTCCCGGAGAAGAAGAGCTTGCGGAGAACAGCCGATCTAAGAGTGCAAAACTCAGAATTTTCCAAAAGACAATGGAATGAAGCGGTTCTGAAATTTAACATGGAAAGCAGAGGACATAAATGAGTCGGAACAGAAGGAATTATAATCGAACCGCATATGATAAAAGAAATGGAACAGACAGCAAAAGAGCCGATCATATATACATATATGGAAATACCGCACGCAGACTGGAACCACAGAGGAGACAGGAAGCTCCGGTAAAGAAACCGCATCATGAAGTACGTAAGAACAGGGATAAAGCCAGACATATGAGTGCAGGTTATGTGGTATTTCTCACTGTGGCGCTCTGTGCGGCGGCATATATCCTGGTGAATTATGTGCAGCTGAGGGCAGCTCTGACCAATCTGACAGAAGATGTGGCCAGCAAAGAAAGCATGCTGAATTATCTGAAGGTTTCCAATGATGAAGACTATAATCGGATTATCAGCAGCATTGACCTGGAGGAAATCAAGCGGATTGCTCTGGGAGAGCTGGGCATGATATATGCAGGGGAAGGCCAGATTGTTGAATATGAAAATGAGAGCAGAGACTATATGCGTCAGGTGTCAGATGAAAATCAGTAGAGGTGCCATGTGAAAGTTGCTAACAGTATGAAATTTTCCATAAAAATGCAGAAAAAGCTGGTGGTGCTGTATGTGCTGATTCTGCTGGCCTTTGCGGTGCTGAGCGGCCGGATGATATGGATTATTCGGGAGAACAACACGAAATACCAAAAACAGGTGCTCGCTCAGCAGGGATACACGTCGACAGTCATTCCCTACCGGCGCGGCAATATCGTGGATGCAAAGGGAACAAGACTGGCCACCAGCGAAAAAGTGTATAATCTGATTATCGATGCCAAAGTAATGACCGCAAAGGTAAAGGACAAAGAGGTATATCTGGAGCCCACACTGGCGGCATTGGGCGAACACTTCGAACTGGATATGCAGAAAATAAGAGAGTATGTCACCACACATAAGACTTCTTCCTGGTATGTGGCGCTGAAGCAGCTTACCTATGAACAGATCAGCGGCTTTCAGGAAGCGCAGCTGGCAGAAGACTCTCAGATAAGAGGGGTCTGGTTTGAGGAGGAGTACAAGAGAATCTATCCGTATGGTTCTCTGGCAGCGGACGCAATCGGATTCTCTGACAGAGACAATGTGGGAAGATACGGTCTGGAAGAGTATTACAATGATGTGCTGAACGGGATTAACGGCAGGGAGTATGGTTACCTGAATGACGATCTGGCTTTGGAGCGCACGGTAAAGTCTGCAGTTGACGGTTATAACATCCATTCCACCATCGATGCCAATGTACAGATGATTGTGGAGAAACACCTGAAGAAATTCAACGAGGAAAATAAGGATGTGGCGAGGGCTGGCAACGGCGCGGAGAATGTGGGCTGTGTGATGATGTGGGTCAACACCGGCGAGGTTCTGGCCATGGCCAGCTATCCGGGCTATGATTTAAACGATGTGCGGAATCCCCAGTGCCTGCTGGGCTCCAGAATGGTGGAGCAGATCACCAATGCGGCAGGCTATTTTGAGATTAAGAAGACAGACACCGTGATTACGGAAGAGACTCTGGCCGCCATGGATGAAGAACAGCTGTATCTGAATCTGAACTATCTGTGGAAAAATTACTGTATCACGGATACTTATGAACCGGGATCCACAGCAAAGCCCTTCACTGTGGCCGCCGCACTGGAAGAAGGCGCCATTACCCCGGAGACCAGCCTGGAGTGCGTGGGTGAGCTGGAAATCGGCGGTTATCATATAAAGTGCCATGGCGGCGTGTGCGGGTGGCTGAGCCTGGAGCAGGCGGTGGCCAAATCCTGTAACGTGTCCATGATGAAGATTGCGCAGATACTGGGAAATGAAGCATTCTGCAAATTTCAGCAAATATTCAACTTCGGACTGAAAACCAACATTGATCTGGCGGGAGAAGCCCGGACAGAGAGTCTGATTTATAAGCCGGACAGGATGGGGCCCACAGACCTGGCTACCAACAGCTTCGGGCAGAACTTCAATGTGACTATGATCGAGATGATCAGTGCGTTCTGTTCTCTGGTGAACGGAGGGTACTATTATGAACCTCACATGGTGAATAAGATTACCAATGCCAGCGGGGCCACTGTACAGAATATTGAACCCAGGGTGCTGAAGCAGACGGTTTCGGAATCAACTTCTGAACTAATCAGACAGTACTGCAAGGCAGTGGTAGATTACGGCACGGGCAAGACGGCAAAACCTCCCGGCTATTCCATAGGAGGGAAGACGGGTACGGCGGAGACCATTGATCCCAATACCCATAAGCGTTCCGATACAGAGTATGTGGTGTCCTTTATCGGCTGTGTGCCTGCGGAAGATCCGCAGATTGCAATCTATGTGGTGGTGGACAGACTGAACGCGGACAAACAGGACAATGCCAGAGTGGCCACAAAGCTCGTGCGCAGTATCCTGATGGAAGCATTGCCGTATCTGAATATTTTCATGACGGAAGAACTCACAGAGGAGGAAATCGCGGAACTGAACGCGCTGCAGCTGGAAATTACCAGTCAGTATACACAGACACCGGAAGGAGACGCCCTGGAAGGTGAAAATGAACCGGAGGGAGGAGATCCCAACGGCACTGTGCCTGGAGATAACACAGGAAATAACGGGGATGGTGCATCGCAGCCGCCATGGATGAATTATCCCGTTGACCCGGAGACGGGATATCGGGTCGACCCGGAGACGGGGAGAAGGTATGACGCACAGACGGGGATACCCGTGGAAGGCGGCGAGTCGGTGCCGAATGTGGATATTCCGGTGAATCCTTCTCTGCCGTGAAGATTTGGTACAAATTCGATTCATAACTGTGTCAGCGGCGGAATAAAGTATAGTAACATACTTTTATGAGGCTTTGCATGCTGACGGATGACAACAAAATATTTCACAGGAAAAAGATACTGGTGATTTTTCTGGTCTGTATCGGTATCTTTGTAATCCTGTTTGGAAGGCTGGTATATCTGTGTGTCTGGCGCGCAGACCATTATTCCCGGCTTGCCACGGATCTGCATGAGAGAGAACGCAGTATCAAGGCTGCCAGAGGACGCATTATCGACCGAAACGGAGTGGTGCTGGCGGATAACAGAACAGTCTGTACTGTATCCGTGATCTACAACCAGATAGAAGAGCCTGAAAAGGTCATTGAGATTCTCAGCACAGAACTGGATTTAACAGAAGATTATGTGAGAAAGAGGGTGGAAAAATACTCCTCCATGGAGCGCATCAAAAGTAATGTGGATAAAGCGCTGGGGGATAAGATACGGGAATATGACCTGGCCGGGGTGAAGGTGGATGAGGATTACAAGAGATATTATCCCTATGATGATCTGGCCAGCAAAGTACTTGGATTTACAGGCAGTGACAACCAGGGTATCATCGGGCTGGAAGTCATATACGATAAATACATGGAAGGAAAGGCAGGAACGATTCTCACGGTGACAGATGCGAAGGGAATCGAGGTGGAATCGGCGGGGGAGAGACGGATTGAACCGGTGGCAGGTCTTGACCTGTGCATCAGCATGGATATGAATATTCAGTCCTATGCCACTCAGCTTGCCAGTCAGGCTCTGGCCACAAAGCAGGCGGAAAGCGTGTCCATACTGGTGATGAATCCACAGAACGGGGAAATCCTCGCCATGGTCAGTGTGCCGGAATTCGACCTGAATAATCCCTATGAACTGCCGGAGGGAACGCCTGAGAATCTCACGGCGGAGGAAAAACAGAACCTCTTAAACGGTATCTGGCGTAACGGCTGCATAAACGATACATACGAGCCGGGCTCGACATTTAAGATCATCACGGCAGCGGCAGGATTGTCGGCCGGAGTGGTGACCACGGAGAGTACCTTCAGCTGTCCCGGCTTCATCATTGTAGATGACAGGAAGATAAGGTGTCATAAGGTGGGGGGACACGGGAGCCAGGATTTTACCCATACTATGATGAATTCCTGCAATCCGGCGCTGATTACGGTGGGAATGCGGCTGGGTCTGGACAGTTACTACGCCTATTTTGAACAGTTTGGACTGAAGCGGAAGACGGGCATTGACCTGCCGGGAGAAGCAGGCACCATTATGCATCGGAAAGAAGACATGGGAAATGTGGAACTTGCCACGGTGGCTTTCGGTCAGTCCTTCCAGATTACGCCCATTCAGCTTCTGACCACAGCTTCTTCCATAATCAACGGGGGAAATCGCATCACACCGCATTTCGGCGTGAAGACGCTGGATGCGGAGGGGAATGTGGTGGATGTATTCGAATATCCCGTGACCACAGGGATTGTGTCCGAGGAAACCAGTGCTACCATGCGGGAAATTCTGGAGATGGTAGTGGCGGAAGGAAGCGGTAAAAACGGTAAGGTGGAGGGTTTTAGAGTGGGAGGCAAGACAGCCACCAGTCAGACACTTCCCAGGGGCAGCGGGCGGTACATTGCCTCGTTTATCGGCTTTGCCCCGGCGGATGACCCGCAGGTAATCGCTCTTGCAATTGTGAATAATCCTCAGGGTGTCTATTATGGAGGACAGGTTGCGGCGCCTATTATTCGTCAGCTGTATGAGAATATTCTGCCGTATCTGGGCATAGATGGAGCGTGACCGCTGGGGGAACCGCTGCGGAAAATTCGTAAGTGAAAGGAAAGAGCGATGAGTAAAATCAGCATTACAGCAGTGATGATTTCTTTCTGCATCAGCGCTCTGTCGGGACCGATACTGATTCCTTTTCTGAGATGGCTGAAATGCGGTCAGACAGTCAGAGACGACGGTCCGGCCGCCCATTTGAAGAAATCGGGTACGCCCACCATGGGGGGAATCCTGATTCTGGCCAGTGTGGCCGCTACCTCTGTGATTTTTGCGGAGGACTATCCCAGGATTGCTCCGGTACTTTTTCTGACGGTGGGATTCGGACTGATAGGGCTGATGGATGATTACATAAAAGTGGTGTGCAGGCGTTCTCTGGGACTGACAGCATGGCAGAAGCTGTTGGGACAGCTGAGCGTCACGGGAATTTTCGCATGGTATCTGATTCGCTATACCGACGTAAGTCTTGCCATGAAGATTCCCTGTTTTCCGGGAAGATATCTGGATTTCGGTGTCTGGAATATTCCGATTTTATTTTTTATTGTGCTGGGCACGGCCAACGGGACGAACTTTACAGACGGACTGGACGGACTGGCGGGAAGCGTTACATTGATGGTGGCGGTATTCTTCTCGGTGGTGGCCCTGGGAACTGCCTCCGGCATAGAGCCTGTGACCTGCGCGGCGGCGGGAGCGCTTTTGGGGTTTCTGCTGTTCAACGTACATCCGGCGCAGGTGTTTATGGGGGATACAGGTTCGCTGGCCCTGGGAGGCTTTGTGGCAGGATGTGCCTATATGATGCAGATGCCCCTGTATATAGCGATTGTGGGTGTCATCTATCTGGCGGAAGTGTTTTCCGTGATATTGCAGGTAAGCTTTTACAAAGTAAGCGGAGGCAGGAGACTTTTTAAGATGGCTCCGCTGCATCATCATTTTGAGCTCTGCGGATGGTCTGAGACCAGGATCACGGCATTGTTTACCATTATCACGGCGCTGATGTGTCTGGCTGCGCTGAATATGCTGTAATGGCCTGAAAGAAGGATGATTGAGAATGAGAGACGGAGAAAAATGTCTGGTGATCGGTTCCGGTATCAGCGGAATCGGTTCTGCGGGGCTTCTGGAACATATGGGAGCGGAGGTCGTGCTGTACGACAGCAATGAAAAGCTGACAGAAGAGAAAATGCGGGCGCTTCTTCCGGAAGGGAGCCGGGCGGTGTGCGTGGCGGGCAAGCTGCCGGAATCCGCTGCAAAGGAGATGAAGACAGTGGTGTTAAGTCCGGGGGTACCGGTGGATATTCCTCTGGTGAAGGCGCTTCGGGAGAACGGTGCTGTCGTAATAGGGGAGATAGAGCTGGGATTCCGGAAGGAAAAGGGCCGGGTGGCGGCGATTACCGGCACCAATGGCAAGACCACAACCACCACCCTGGTGGGAGAAATCATGAAGGCCCACCTGGGGGAAGAGAGAACCTTTGTAGTGGGAAATATCGGGAATCCCTACACTTCGGAATGTCGCAAGACTGCGGAAGATACTGTCACAGTGGGTGAGATCAGTTCTTTTCAGCTGGAGACCATACGGGAGTTTCACCCCGCAGTCTCGGCGATACTGAATATCACGCCGGACCATTTAAACCGGCATCACACCATGGAAGCTTATGTGGCGGCAAAGGAAAATATCGCGGTGAACCAGACGAAGGATGATATCTGTGTTCTCAATTACGAGAATGAATATACAAGAGCCTTCGGGGAAAGGTGTCCGGCTCGGGTGGTTTATTTTTCTTCGGTACATAAACTGGAAAACGGCTATTATCTGAAGGGTGACAAGGTGGTGAAAGCTGTGGAGGGACAGGATGCAGAAGTTCTGGATATCCACAGAGACATGAATCTGGTGGGGCTGTGCAATGTGGAAAATGTCATGGCTGCCATTGCCGTGGCGGAGGGAATGGGAGTGCCCATGGAGACGATTCTGGGTGTCATCAGAACCTTTCACGCCGTGGAGCATCGAATTGAATTCGTGGCGTCCAAAGGTGGAGTGGACTATTATAATGACTCGAAGGGAACCAATCCGGACGCTGCCATTCAGGGAATCCGTGCCATGAGCAGACCAACGGTTTTAATCGGCGGAGGCTATGACAAGGAAAGCGAATATGACGAATGGATAGAAAGCTTCGGGACAAAAGTAAAATGGCTTGTGCTCATAGGCCAGACCAGAGAAAAGATTGCGGAGTGCGCCGGGAGGCACGGGTTTGACAGGATTCGTTTTGCAGACACCTTTGAGGAATGTCTGAGGCTCTGTACCAGTCTTGCGGAGGAGGGAGATGCGGTGCTTTTGTCACCGGCCTGTGCCAGCTGGGGGATGTTCCCGAACTATGAGGTACGAGGGAACCTTTTTAAAGAATATGTGAGGGGGCTGGATTAGAAAAGTTGGGAGCGCATATGGCTGTACAGAGAAGAGCAAAGCGAAAGAAAAAAGAACAATCCGAATATTTTTTTGATTACAGCCTTCTGTTTATCGTGCTGTTTCTGCTGGGCTTCGGACTGGTGATGATCTACTCTGCCAGTTCCTACACGGCGTTTCAGAGCTTTGAGGATGCGGCGTATTATCTGAAAAAGCAGCTGACGGCCATTATTATCGGACTGGTGCTGATGATTGTGGTGGCCAATATTCCCTATCATTTCTGGGAAAGGTTTGCGCTGCTGGGCTATCTGGTGTCCATGGCTCTGGTGCCTCTGGTGAAGACACCTCTGGGGGTGAAGTCCCATGGGGCTACTCGGTGGATCCGGATTCCCGGCATCGGCCTGAATCTGCAGCCGGCTGAGGTGGCGAAGCTGTGTCTGATTCTGTTCCTGGCAGTGATGGTCTGCAAGATGGGGAAAGCGGTCCGCACAATGAAAGGATTTCTGGTGATGGTGGCGCTTCCTCTTCCCGTGGCACTGGAAATCTATGTGATCACCAAAAACCTGAGCTCAGCCATTATTGTTCTGGCCATTGCGGTGCTGATGGTATTTGTGGCCAGTCCCGATTATAAGAAATTTATCCTTATGGCCCTGGCAGTTGCGGCTCTGGCGACGCTGGCCATTTTCCTGGCGGTATCTTCCGCGGCCAAGGGCGATACGGGAAATTTCCGCTTCGGTCGTATCCTGGCGTGGCTGGATCCGGAGAGTGACTCCATGGATACAGGCTTCCAGACCTTACAGGGATTGTATGCAATCGGCAGCGGAGGCATCTGGGGACGGGGCCTTGGCCAGAGCATTCAGAAGCTGAACTTTATCCCTGAATCTCAGAATGATATGATTTTTTCCATTATCTGTGAGGAACTGGGACTTTTCGGGGCCGTTGCCATCATTGTCATGTTTATCATGCTTCTGTGGCGTATGATGGTGATTGCCAACAATGCGCCGGATCTGTTCGGCGCCATGCTGGTAGTGGGGGTTATGGGACATATAGCTGTTCAGTCCATTTTGAATATAGCTGTTGTGACCAATACGATTCCGAATACGGGAATCTCGCTGCCGTTTATCAGTTATGGTGGTTCTTCGGTAATGTTCCTGCTGATTGAGATCGGGCTTGTGTTAAGTGTGGCCCGCAGAATCCAGCTGAAGGAACTGTAGGAGAGAATATATTTGGACAAGGTACGAAAGCCGCTTTTTCCACATACGATAGAATAGTTCAATTAATCGGAAGCCGGATGGTATTTTATGGATTCTATTCGTATTCAGGGCGGGGTTGCCCTGCAGGGAAAGGTTCGTATACATGGTTCTAAAAACGCTTCGCTGCCTGTTCTGGCCGCCACACTGCTTGTGGAGGGGAAATCCTTTATTGGAAACTGTCCCAGGATAGCGGACGTGTATTCCATGGTCAGCCTGCTGAAGGAGCTTGGCTGCAGTGTATACTGGCAGGAGACGGGACTGATCATTGACTCCACACAGGTGAAAAGAGGAGATATGTGCCGGGAAGCGGTGATGGGGATGCGTTCTTCCCTGTTTCTGCTGGGAGCACTGCTGGGCAGATGCGGAGAGATCGTCATGGAGCATCCCGGAGGCTGTGTAATCGGAGAACGTCCCATTGATATGCATTTATCGGCGCTGGGGCAAATGGGCGTGGAATTTACAGAGAGGGACGGCAGACTGCAGGCCGTGACTGCAGGCCTGCACGGCGCCTGGATTCGTCTGCCGTTCCCCTCCGTGGGGGCAACGGAGAATGTGATTCTGGCCGGAGTTGCAGCCTGCGGAGATACGATTCTGGAAGGGGCGGCGCTGGAACCGGAAATTCGGACGCTCTGTCGATACCTTCAGTGCTGCGGAGCGTTTATCGAAGGCGTGGGAAGCTCCAGGCTTATTATCCACGGAGGCAGAAAGCTGCGGGGGACTGCGTTTACCGTGCCCGCGGACAGGATTGTGGCGGGTACCTATATATTCGGCTGTATCGGCGCAGGAGGCAATGTGCTTCTGGAGCGGGCCCCCGAGGAGGAGATGGCCGCCGTTCTGACGGTGGCCCGGCAGATGGGCGGCCGCGTATGTACCTCGCCGGAAGGAATCTATGTACAGGCGCCAGGCAGGCCGAAGCCTGTGAGACTTGTGACGGTTCCCTATCCCGGCTTTCCCACGGACCTGCAGTCAGTGGTACTGGCGGCGGAGACGCTGAGCTGCGGCTGCAGTCACATAGAAGAGACCATTTTTGAGAATCGTTTCCGTATTGTGGACGATCTGAATAAAATGGGTGCCTGTATTGAGAGGGAAGACTGTCGCAGTGTGACTGTCAGAGGGGTTGACAGCCTGCACGGTGCCAGTCTGGAAGCCAGGGAGCTGAGAGGCGGCGCTGCGCTGGTGGTTGCGGGTATCATGGCGGAGGGAGAGACAATTGTAAGCGGTTGTTCTTATATCTATCGGGGCTATGAAAATATCGGCAGGGATTTCAGAGAGTTAGGAGCGCGTGTGACAAGTGTTTAAAAGCAAAAGAATGAAAGCGGGTATTTTCTCTGCCTGCCTTATCCTGATACTGCTGACCGGTGTGGTCGTTTATATCAGAATCAACTATACCGTTAAGACAGTTTATGTGGAAGGAAATGTCCATTATACGGAAGAAGAGATAAAAAATATTGTTATGGAGGGTCCGCTGGGGGACAATTCTCTCTATTTATCCGCGAAGTACAAAAATAAGGGGATAGAGGGAGTTCCCTTTGTGGACGTCATGGATGTGGATATTCTGTCGCCGGATACCGTTAAGATTATTGTCTATGAAAAGACGCTGGTAGGGTATGTGAAATACATGGACACCTATGTATATTTTGACAAGGATGGGTGCGTGGTGGAAAGCTCCAGTGTGAGAACTGTGGGAGTGCCGCAGATCATGGGGCTGGAATTTGACCATATGGTGACGGGAGAGAAGCTTGCGGTGGAGAACGAGGGAATCTTCAATCAGATTCTGGACATCACCAAGCTGCTGCAGAAATACAGTCTCACATCGGACAAGATATACTTTAACGGTTCCGGCGAAATTACCATATATTTTGGAGGGATCAGGGTGGCACTGGGAAGTGAATCCTCCAGACTGGAGGATAAGCTTATGATACTTCCGGGGGTTCTGGCAAAGCTTGAGGGAAAGAGCGGGATTCTGCAGATGCAGACCTATGATGAGGAAAGCGGAAAATATGCCTTTAAACCGGAGAGCTGAACTCACAGGGCAGGTGGAAATGACACTAAATTTTTTTAGAAAACAGTTGATTAATTTTAGAAATGATTATATGATAGTAAGTATGATTATGGTTTGAGGTTGGAAAAGGAGGAGATACCCTTGCTTGAGATTAAGACAAACGATGCTGAATCTGCTGCAAAGATCATCGTGGTTGGTGTAGGCGGCGCAGGTAATAATGCTGTAAATAGAATGGTAGACGAACAGATTGACGGAGTGGATTTTATCGGGGTGAATACGGACAAGCAGGCGCTTCAGCTCTGTAAGGCACCGAGGCTGCTGCAAATCGGCGAAAAGCTCACCAAAGGACTGGGAGCCGGTGCGAAGCCGGAGATCGGCGAGAAGGCGGCTGAGGAGAGCGCGGAAGAGATTTCCTCAGCATTGAAAGGTGCCGATATGGTATTTGTTACCTGCGGCATGGGAGGCGGTACGGGAACCGGCGCGGCGCCCGTGGTCGCAAAGCTGGCGAAAGAGATGGGGATTCTCACTGTGGGCGTGATTACGAAGCCGTTTCGCTTTGAAGCGAAGACGCGTATGGTAAATGCGCTGGGAGGAATCGAGAAGATTAAGGAACATGTGGACACTCTGATTGTCATTCCCAATGACAAGCTCCTGCAGATTGTGGACAGGCGTACCACAATGCCGGAGGCGCTTAAGAAAGCGGATGAAGTACTTCAGCAGGCGGTTCAGGGTATCACTGATCTCATCAATCTGCCGGCCATCATCAACCTTGATTTTGCAGATATTCAGACGGTCATGAAGGACAAGGGAATTGCACATATCGGTATAGGAGAAGGGAAAGGAGATGACAAGGCTCTGGAGGCGGTGAAGATGGCAGTGGAGAGTCCCCTGCTTGAGACCACTATCAACGGTGCCACAGATGTCATTCTCAACGTATCCGGGGACATTACGCTGCCGGATGCAAGCGATGCGGCCGATTATGTGCAGAGTCTGACAGGAGAGGATGTGAATATAATCTTCGGCGCGATGTATGACGACTCGAAGACGGACTGCTGTACTGTGACGGTGATTGCCACGGGGCTGGAGGATGATGCTGCCGGAGGTGCTGCACAGTCCAGATTCGGCGCCGGTATGTCCTACAGGCAGCCCGGTTCTCACGGTGCGTCGAATTCGCTGAAAGGTCTCAATATGAATGTGCAGCCTGCCGCACCTGGGGTCCCTCAGGGCGATGGCGTCCAGGGAATTCAGAAGCCTGTGGATATCCGCAGCTCCGTGACGGAGAAGACATTGAAAATTCCTGATTTTCTTCAGAGAAAATAATTCATATCAGTTCAGTTTAAAACAGCCGGGTGACATTACATCCGGCTGTTTTTGTCGAAAAATTCTTGCTGCTTTTACCCTCTATTTGACAAATTCCTGAAATGAGCCCCTTTATAATAATTATGAAAAGGATGATGCCAATGCATTATGAACTGTATGTTGACAGTCTGTTCATCATTAATTTTGTGATGAACCTGTATCTATTAATATTGGTGGACCGAAGTACCATTCGCGCTGCCTCACCGGGGAGACTTGCGGCGGGAGCGGCTGTGGGAGCCGCAGGTTATCTGCTGCCCTTTTTCTGGACGGCTTCCGGCATATTGAAGCTGGTGGCGGGAATCTGCGTGGGGACAGCGGGAATGCTCTGTGTCACATTCCCTGTGAGGAGCCTGAGAATGTTTCTGAAGCTGCTGGAGAGACTGCTTCTGTATTCTTTTGGAATGGGAGGAATACTGCTTTTTCTCATCAGGAGTCTGAAACCGGCCAGAGAAGTGCTGACAGGAGCTCTGGGAATTCTGGGAGCAGGTGGAATTGCATTTTTGATTCTGCGCCGGTTTCGGTTCGGGCTTAAGACGAAGGATTTATGTACAGCTACCCTGTGCAGGAATGGAATCCGGGTGAAAGCGGTGGGACTGATGGACTCCGGCAACAGCCTGATGGAACCAATCAGCGGCAAACCTGTCTGTGTGGTGGGAAAATCGCTGTTCGAGAGACTCTGGGGGGAGGATACGGGTGGATTCAGAGTGATTCCCTATCACAGTATCGGGAAGAAGAGAGGAATCATGAGGGGGTATCTTCTGCCTGAGCTGGAACTGGATACAGAAGGAATGAGACTGAAATTTAAGGATGTATACATAGCTGTCAGCGATGAGGAGGTTTCCCGCACAGATGGTGCAGAGGTGGAATCCGTGGAAATAATTATAAATCCCGGACTTTTTGAGAAAAATCATAAAACGGGAGCCGTGGAAGCGGCAGATTGAGAGGCGTAATGATTCTGAAGGTAATGCTACCGGGCAAAATGCAATTCAAAATGATTCGCAGGGACAGTCTGTTCCTGCATAAAAAAGGTGAAATTCATTACATCGGTGGAGCCGAAGTGCTGCCGCCGCCGCTGGAAGTAGAGAAGGAAAGTCAGGTGATCAGTGACCTGGGAACGGAATATGACGATGAGGCGAAAGCCATTCTGATTGAACATAACCTGCGGCTGGTGGTTTACATAGCTAAAAAATTTGATAATACGGGGGTGGGGGTGGAGGATTTGATTTCCATAGGAACCATAGGATTGATCAAGTCAATCAATACCTTTAAACCCGATAAGAATATCAAGCTGGCAACCTATGCCTCCAGATGCATTGAAAATGAGATTCTGATGTATCTGCGGAGGAACAACAAGACGAAACTGGAGGTCTCCATTGACGAACCGCTGAATGTGGACTGGGACGGAAATGAACTGCTTCTCTCTGATATTCTGGGAACCGACGAGGATGTGATTTACCGGGATATGGAAAATGAAGCGGAGCGGAAGCTGCTTCTGGGCGCAATCAGCAAGCTTTCGGAGCGGGAGAAGAAGATTATCAATCTGCGCTTTGGACTGGGAACCAGGGATGGCGAGGAGATGACCCAAAAGGAGGTGGCCTCTCTGCTTGGCATATCTCAGTCCTATATATCCAGGCTGGAGAAGAAAATCATGCGCCAGCTGAAAAAAGAGATGAGTAACAATATTTAACCTATGCAAAAGAAATAAAATAGGATATAATGTTCGTGAACAGAAGAGTCGGGCGGACAGATAACAGAGGTACGAACGTGATTCAACGTGATGATATACTGTCGATGGAATTTCTGAAGAAGACAGAATTTACAGGGTGCCATTATGGGATGCGCTATCGCCTGGAAGGTGTCAGTGACGACGGGGCAGGGAGAAAGCTGCGCTGCACCATATGGCCGGACCCTTTTAATTTTTATAAGACACCGGAGGAAAAGAAAGAGACTGCGGAATTTTCATTTGCGGAGGACGGTGTGGTAGAGGCCGTTGCGTGGATGAACGGCAGGTTTTTGGCGGAGAAGGATAAATGGGAGCATTCGGGGGAAGACTGGGACAGCTTTTAATGGGAAGAGTCTGTGACAGGAACTGTGCGTGTGGCGCAGTGGGATTCCCGGGTGTTTCTGCGGAGAAAATAATATGCTTGAATATATATACAGGGACATGTTGTCCATGGTGCGTTTTCTGCCTTACGGTCTGGTGCTGGGCGGGGTTGTTTTTGCTGTCTTTTTCCGGACCATGAATAAGATCAGAAAGCGCGGGGGGAAAGGACCGGCTGCAATGCTGCCGGTAGCCGCTTTCGGCACCTATCTTTCACTGATGCTTGTCATCACTTTTCTGTCCAGAGAAAGCGGCAGCGGCGGGGATGGAATCGATTTGGAGTTGTTTTCCACATGGGGGATTAATGACAGAAACAATGCTTTTGTGGTGGAAAATGTGTTGCTGTTTATTCCCTATGGAATTCTGGGGCCCTGGGCGATCGAAAGGCTCAGGCGCTTCTGGAGCTGCGTGCTTCTGGGGGCTGTCACCAGCCTGACCATCGAAACCTTACAGCTGGTCACGGAGAGAGGATATTTCCAGATAGATGATATCCTGACCAATACTTTGGGGACGGCTGTGGGATTTCTTGTCTGGCGCCTGTTTTTTCGTGGCAAAAGATAGGCGTTAGGCTGTGAGATAGGCACGCATGCTGCGCAGAGCGTTTTTTTCCAGCCGAGATACCTGTGCCTGAGAGATGCCGATGCTTTCCGCCACCTCCATCTGTGTTTTGCCTTCGAAAAAGCGCAGAGAAATGATTTCATGTTCTCTGGTATTCAGACGTTTCATGGCCTCGCTGAGGGAGAGATGTTCCACCCAGGTCTCTTCCTTATTTTTTTTATCGCTGATCTGGTCCATGACATAGAGCGTATCGCCGCCGTCGGTGACAATGGGCTCATAGAGGCTTAAGGGATTCTGGATGGCATCCAGCGCGTAAGCGATATCTTCTTTGGAGATACCGATTTCCGAGGCAATCTCTTCCATGGAGGGCTCCTTCAGATTTTTCCTGGTCAGAGAATCCTTTGCGTAGATTGCCTTATAGGCAGTGTCTTTCAGGGAACGGGAGACACGCATGGTGCTGTTGTCGCGCAGAAAACGACGGATTTCACCGATAATCATGGGCACGGCATAAGTGGAAAATTTTACATTCAGTGAAGTATCAAAATTGTCGATTGCCTTGATGAGTCCGATACATCCTATCTGGAACAGGTCGTCCACATTCTCATTGCTGGAGGAAAAGCGTTTGATTACGCTTAAAACCAGCCTGAGGTTTCCCTCGATATATGCTTCCCTTGCCTTTTCGTCGCCGGCTTCAATCTGCCGGAAAAGAGCTTCCTTTTCTTCTGATTTCAGCAGCGGAAGCTTTGAGGTGTTTACTCCGCAGATTTCCACTTTTCCCTGTGTCATTTCCTTCCTCGTTTCTGCACGGATATCGTGCTTATGATGCAGCAGTTCAGTTACGGCACCGCGGGATGTCTGAATGACAGTGCGGCTGTCACCGTGTAATGCTATAGTGGTAGTATGTGCCTGAAGACGAAAAATATTCTTTGTGGAGAATTTTTATTGGAGAGGTACTCATTTGAGGAGAAGCCGCATATTTCTAATAATAAGAGCATAAAAAAGGGGAGGCATTCGGGATGCTTTTTTCCGAATTGAAATGTAAGGATGTCATCAATATAAAGGACTGCAGAAAGCTGGGGAGGGTATGTGACCTGGAATTCGACCCCTGCAGCGGCTGTATCTGTAAGATTATGGTACCGGGCTGCAATAAGCTTCTGGGATTCTTAAACTGTGAACCGAATATCGTGATTCCCTTCAGGGATATCAAACAGATTGGGCCGGATATTATTCTCGTTGACATTCACTGCTGAATATGGTACGTTAAATGAAAATGACGTAAAGTGGCAGGGAAAGCGCATCGCAGCTGTTTGGAAATGCCGTCGAACTGCTGCAGCGGATAGTACAGATGGAGAAGAAACAGTATGAAATGTCCTTTTTGCAGCCATGAGAATACCAGAGTAATTGATTCCAGACCCACGGAAGACAATAATTCCATCCGCCGTCGCAGGGCCTGTGACGAATGCGGAAAGCGTTTTACCACGTATGAGAAGATTGAGACCATTCCGCTGATTATCATTAAGAAAGACGAGAACAGGGAAACCTATGACAGGGCGAAAATCGAGGGTGGCCTGCTGCGGGCCTGCCATAAGAGACCGGTCAGCGCCCAGCAGATTACCATGCTGGTGGATGATGTGGAGAATGAGATTTTCAGCAGGGAGGACAAGGAGATTTCCAGCCAGGTCATCGGCGAACTGTTGATGAACAAGCTGAAGGATCTGGATGCAGTGGCCTATGTGCGTTTTGCGTCCGTGTACAGGGAGTTCAAGGATGTGAATACTTTTGTGGATGAGCTGAAGAAGATGCTGGAGTAGAGCATTTTGAGAACAATATAAACAGGGTTTTTGGAGCCGGTGTATTCCTGACAGAAATGCAGATGCAATACATCGGCTCTTTTGGTGTTCTAATTGCAGAAGTGTCGGGCGCTTTTGTGGGCTTTCTTCAGAAATCTGTTCAGACAGCCCAGATAAAGGATACCCAGGGCCAGCTGACTGACCAGGAGCCCCCAGAGATAGCCTGTGATGCCGAAACGGGGCACAGCCAGGAAGACGAATCCCAGACGTACCAATAGACAGAGGACATTTATGACGAAAATGTGCCCTGCCAGTCCCAGACCCTGCAGAATGCTGGACAGGGTAGTATCCAGATAGAGAAAGGGGCAGATGAAGCCTAGGGTGGTAATGAAATAACCTGCCAGAGGGCTGTCGAAAAGTGTGGTTCCCGCCCAACGCCCCAGCGAAACGAAAACGCCCATGCAGCATATTCCCATGAGGCCGCAGTATTTTATGGTCCGGAGAGTTGCCTTTTTCACCGCATCCATGTTGCCCAGAGCATAATTCTCCGATATGATGGGCAGAAGCAGAACGGCCACAGAGCCGGTCAGGGCGTTGGGGAAATAGATAAAGGGCATGGCCATACCGGTGAAGACGCCGTATACGCTGAGGGCGGTTATGGTGTCATAGCCGTAATGCTTCAGCTGTGTGGGAATGGACACAGATTCGATGCTCTGCAGGAAGTTCAGTACAATACGGTTTGCGGTCAGGGGCAGCGCCATGGCCAACAGCTTTCCGTACAGAATCTGGCCGGATGAGGAGGAAGGCGGGAGGAAACCCTGTGCCTGACGCAGGAGAGCCCCTTTTTTCCAGAGAGGAAAACCATAGGGGGATATGGCGGCGATTGTCAGGAACATGGAGAACAATTCTCCCACGGTCAGGCCCAGTACGGCCACATTGATGGAAAGTGCTCTGCCCTGGGCGAGGAACCAGGCAGATACTATGTATACACAGCCCACCCTGGTTGCCTGCTCCAGGAGTTGTGCACCGGCAGGAATTCCGGCTTTTTTGATGCCGTAAAAATAACCGTTGATACAGGAATGCACTGCGGCAAATGGCACGGAAAAGGATAGAATGCGCAGCATGGAAGCAGTGCGGGGCTCTCGCAGCAGATTTGCGGAAATGAAATCTGCAAAAAAGAAGAGAGCGGCGTTACAGACCAGGGACAGAGGCAGGGAAATGCTTAAACCTGCCGCAAGCGGCCGCAGAGAAGGCCTTTTCCGGGTGGCAGTCTGTTCCGCCACCAGCTTGGAAATGGCGGTCTGATAGCCGGCTGCCGTGAGGGAAAAGGAGAGAGACAGCACCGGACTGAGCAGCTGATAAATCCCCATGCCTTCTTCGCCGAACAGACGGGAGAGATAGATACGGTACAGGAAGCCGATGAGTCTGCTGATGATGCCTGTGACGGTGAGGATAAAAGTTCCCACAATCAGGGGATGTTTCGTTCTGGTTTTCATGGATGTCGGGGTACCTTTTCGGTGAACTGTCGATTTACCCTATTATATTCCGGAAGTCCAATTGACAGAACATGGGGCGGGTGATATACTTGCACTGAATTTTCACGATAAGCTTCCGGGCGTCAGGCCGCACTGCCACAGACGGAGAGGAAGCTAAAAAGGAGAAAAGGAAGATGATATATCTGGACAATGCCGCCACCACCAGGACGGCGCCGGAGGTGGTAGAAGCCATGCTGCCCTTTTATACGGAAAATTACGGTAATCCCAGCGCCGTGTATTCTCTTGGGAGCGCAGGGAAAAAGGCTGTAAACGAAGCCAGGAGGACGATTGCCGCCGCCATAGGAGCGAGTCAGGAGGAAATCTATTTTACCGCCGGAGGGACGGAGGCGGACAACTGGGCGTTGAAGGCGGCTGCGGAGAGCTGTCGCACAAAAGGGAGACATATCATTACCACGAAGATAGAACATCATGCAATTCTTCATACCTGTCAGTATCTGGAGGAAAAAGGGTATGAGGTAACCTATCTGGACGTAGACAGGGAAGGCATGGTTAAAGTGGATAAGCTGAAAGCGGCCATTCGGCCTGATACCATTCTGATCAGTGTCATGGCTGCCAACAATGAGATCGGTACCCTTGAACCTGTTGAAGAAATCGGAGCCATTGCCAGGGAGAAAGGGATACTGTTCCACACGGATGCCGTCCAGGCTCTGGGGCAGATTCCGCTGGACGTGGAAGCGCTGAAGGTGGATATGCTCAGCGCCAGTGCACACAAGCTGAACGGCCCAAAGGGAGTGGGAATGCTTTACATTCGCGGAAGAACAGAGCTTCTTCCGCTGATTCACGGCGGCGCGCAGGAGAGAAGGCGGAGAGCCGGCACGGAAAATGTTCCCGGGATTGTGGGATTCGGCGCCGCAGTCAGAAGGGCCATGGAGAGGATGGAGGAAAAAGCGGAGAAAGAACGTGTGCTCAGGGATTACCTGATAAAGCGCATCGAGGAGGAGATACCCTGCTGCAGACTGAACGGACACAGAGAAAGGCGGCTGCCCGGAAATGTGAACTTTTCGTTTCGCTTTGTGGAGGGAGAGGCCCTTGTACTGACTCTCGGGCTGAAGGGAATCTGCGCTTCCAGCGGTTCGGCCTGTACCTCGGGAGAGACAGACCCTTCCCATGTGCTTCGGGCGATTGGCCTGGATGATGAAGAGGCAGGAGGTTCCCTGCGGATGACACTTTCGGAGGAGAACACCAGGGAGGAGATAGAGACAGCGGCAGACCGGCTGAAGGAAACGGTACAGAAGCTCCGGGAGATGAATTATCGGTATAAGGCGTTTCTGAAAGAGATGGGAAAGAGCGACCAGTGAAATCATATTGGGAGGACGGGAGTTCATGGAGAATGGAGAAGGGACACCGGGAGCTGAAATACAGGGAAATTACCGGCTGCTGGTGGTGGAAGATGACGCTGTCATCGCCGAAGAAGTGAAAAAGAATCTGGAAAAATGGGGATATGAAGTGCATTGTGTGGAGGATTTCCGCAATGTGCTGGGGGCGTTTGCTGCCTGCGCACCACAGCTGGTGCTGATGGATATCGGTCTGCCTTTTTTTAACGGATATTACTGGTGTGCGCAGATCCGGCAGATTTCTCAGGTGCCGATTATTTTTGTGTCTTCTGCCGGAGACAATATGAATATTGTCATGGCTGTGAATATGGGCGGGGATGATTTTGTGGTGAAGCCTTTTGAGGCGGAAGTTCTGGCGGCAAAGGTCCAGGCAATGCTCCGGCGTACCTATACGTTCAGAGAACAGACCAGTGTGATGGAATATCAGGGGCTGATTCTTGACTTGGCGGACGCCTCTGTGCTTGTACAGGGACAGAAGGTGGAGCTGACCAAAAATGAGTTCAGGATTTTACAGATTTTATTTGAAAATATACAGAAAACCGTATCCCGGGAAGCGATTATGAAACGTCTCTGGGATAATGACTGTTTTGTGGATGACAATACTCTGACCGTGAATATGACGAGACTTCGGAAGAAGCTTGAGGGGGCAGGAGCCGGCGCGCTGATACAGACGAAAAAGGGACTTGGATACAGAATCGGAGAGACATAGATGAGATTGTGGGTTCGATATTTACGGGAAAAAAGGAACAATGTGATTGTGTATCTGACTACTGTGTTCTTCTTCGTGACTGTGGGAAGCCTGTATCATATCGAGAATCTGGAGAAGCTTCTGTACGCGGCCCTTCTGACGTTTGTGATCTGGGCTGCGGTCAGCCTTCGGCAGGGAATCAGGTATGTGCGGCGAAGCGCAAAGCTGGAGGAAGCATTCCGGTACTTTGAAGAGACCGGGGAATTGCCCGGGAAGATGCAGATGCGGGCGTTCGATTCGGTGTCGGAGGGGATTGAGGATGCGGAAAGTTTTCAGGAGGCACAGGAACGATTTTTATCCCTGGTTTATGAGAGCAAGGCGGCAGAACGGCAGCGGTGGGAAGAGAGCGCATCGGAATCCCGGGATTACTATATGATGTGGACTCACCAGATTAAGACACCGATTGCCGCCATGAAGCTGCTTTTTGACCGGGTGAATCTGCAGGACAGGGATACATTTCTGATGAAAGAAGAGCTGTTCAAGATAGAGCAGTATGTGGAGATGGTGCTGACCTTTCAGCGGCTGGGAGGGATCTCTTCCGACCTGGTTCTGACAGAGTATGCCCTGGACGCTCTGGTGAGACAGTCTGTGAAAAAATATTCTGTGCTTTTCATCAATAAAGGGCTGGCACTGGAACTGGGAGAAATGGATTTCAGAGTTGTGACAGATGAAAAGTGGTTCATTTTCTGCCTGGAGCAGCTTTTGTCCAACAGTATCAAGTATACCGGGGCGGGAGGAATAAGCATCCGGGCGGAGGAGGCGGAGGCAGGCTGTGTGAGGCTTTTTATCAAAGATACAGGTATCGGCATTCGCGCCGAGGATCTGCCCAGGATTTTTGAGAAAGGGTTTACGGGGTATAATGGACGCCTGGACAAAAGGTCCACCGGAATCGGGCTGTATCTGTGTCGTCGGATTTTCGACCATCTGGGAATCGGCGTCTGGGTGGAAAGCCGGGAAGGAGAGGGCACAGAAGTGGCGCTGAGAATCCCGGGACCTTCAAAACGGAATCTCAGATAAAGTTAAAAATCGTAAAACAGCAGAAAGGGAGCGTGAATAAGATGAGCAGACAATTAAGCAGTGAAGTAAAACAGGCTCTGCAGGACATTTATTACAATGAGCGGACAGGAAGAGGAAGGGCGGCATTTGCCCTTTTGGAGAGAGCTTCCGCCGAAGGGGACGGAGACGCCAGCTGTGTGCTGGCCAGATGCCTGTGCGGTTATCAGTATGTGTGGAAGGGACACGGATTCCCCGAGGATGACGACCGTGCTGTGGAGCTGCTGCACAAATCTGTGGAGCAGGGAAGTGCACTGGGGGTGCTGGTGGCTCTGCGCACAGGGGAGCTGCCGCCTGAAGTGGAGAAGAAAATGCCTTTCGCCAGTCTGGAAGAGGCTTTTGAGGAGGCGTTGGAACTTGCCGAATCGGGAGATGCTTTCAGCCAGTATGTGGTGGCCAATTCCTATTTCTGGTGGGATTTTCTGAGAATCCAGAACAGGGACAGAAGTTCCTTTCCTGACCAGGCTTCCTATAAGGCATATCTGAAGGAGAATATTTCCAAATGTGAGGACTGGTTCTGGAAGGCTTTTCGCGGTGGCGTCTATTTTGCCGCCAACAATCTGAATCGCTATTACACGCAGGGGGATGAGGATATCATTGCACCCAGACCGGAGAAGGCGAGAGACCTCTGGAAAACCGGCGCGGAGTACGGCCATCCCATTCATCAGGCCATCTATGCGGAGGAACTGGAGGAGGCCGGAAGGAAGGAGGAGGCACTTCATTGGTTTAAGGAGGCGGCAGAGGGCGGCAATCCGGGTTCCTGGACCGATGTGGGACGCTGCTATTACGAGGGAATCGGCGCAGAGAAAGACGAAGCGTATGCGGTGAAGTGCTTTGAGAAAGACATTCCAGGCGGTAATGTCAGGGCATATAATCTTCTGGGAAAAGCATATTTTTATGGGAAAGGGGTTCCCCAGGATTACGTGAAAGCTTACGAGCTGATGTCCTTTGCCCATGACGGAGGCAGTAATTGGGGTGTATTCTATCTGGCAAAGCTCAGCTTTTATGGCTGGGGTACCAGGCAGGACTATAGTCAGGCGCTTCGTTTTCTGAATGAAATGAACTGGAATTACTGGGAAGCGGACTACCTGCGGGGAATGATCTATGGACAGGGCCTGGGAGTCGCTGTGGATATTCCAAAAGCTATTGCCTGCCTGCAGAAGGCAGGCGACCACCCAGAAGTGAAGGAGGAGCTTCGGCATTATAAGAAGAGTTTTTTCGGAAAATGGAGTCGGCGGTAGAAGCGGCGATTGGCAAACTTAAAAAGCACATTTCCGGGAAGCATTCTTCCAGACAGTCTGTTTCATCCGGACTGGAATACCAGCTTGTGACAGCTTTTGGAAGAAATAGAAGTATGACAATTCGGACAGATTGCCCAATTGTTATATAAAAAGTCCCTCATACTCAGAAATAGCCTAAGCGATTTTATTGGAGTATGAGGGATTTCTTCTTTGATTATAGAAATGAATTTATGACCTGTCAGGAAGATTTGATTTATTCCTTTATTCTGTCAAGTTCGGCAAGACTGACACCCAGACTCGATAAAGTGACCTTTAGCTCGATATACCGTCTGTACATCGACAGATAAGTATCAGGAGCAACTTCCTTGATGGGTATCATCCAATCCTGTAATCTGGAAAACTCTGTAATGTAATCTTTTATGATGTCTGCGCCACTTGGCATATACTCACCTGCTTTCTGAAAATCGGGTTTACAAGTATCCTTCTTATTATAATAATTGCTGCTCAATATTTTTTGAGGAGCTATTATTATTATAGCAATCGTTTCCTGAAGTGTAAAGCATTTGTTTAACATGAAATGTGCTCCTGTCATTATAAGAAAAGAGGAAATATAACCAACCTTACAAAACCGTAAGCTTAAAAGCACAAAATGTAAGACACTTCGATTGCAGGGAAGTATCTTTTTCTGTATGCTATAGATACAGTTACAGCAAAGCTGTCGCCGGCATGGCAGCTCAGGCAGAATCTGGCCAGTGCCGGCAGTAAAACGACAGAAAACGAAAATGCAGGAGGAGGCTTAAAATGGCATTACTGGAAGTAAGAAATCTGAAAAAAATATATACCACCCGCCTGGGAGGGAATAAAGTTCAGGCGCTGGACAACGTAAATTTTACTGTGGAACAGGGAGAATATGTTGCAATCATGGGAGAGTCCGGCTCGGGGAAAACCACGCTTCTGAACATCATGGCGTCTCTGGACAGACCTACTGCCGGGGTGGTCACGCTGGCAGGCAAGAACATGGCGGATATCCGACAGAAAGAGCTGTGTGCGTTCCGTCGGGATAATCTGGGATTTGTCTTCCAGGATTTCAATCTGCTGGATACGCTGTCACTGAAGGATAATATCTTACTTCCGCTGGTACTGGCCGGATGTGACTGGCACAGCATGGAGGAAAGAGTGAAGCCTCTGGCGGCAAAGCTTGATATTGCGGATCTTCTGGAAAAATATCCCTATGAAGTATCCGGCGGTCAGAAGCAGCGCACAGCGGTGGCCAGAGCGCTGATCACCAGGCCGCAGCTGGTGCTGGCCGACGAGCCAACCGGGGCGCTGGATTCCAAAGCAAGCGACAAACTGCTGCGCATTTTTGCCCGGGTAAATGAGGATGGCCAGACCATACTGATGGTGACTCACAGCATTCAGGCGGCAAGCCGCGCGGGAAGAGTGATGTTTATCAAGGATGGCTGTGTGTTTAATCAGATTTATCGGGGCAGACTCAGTGATGAGGAAATGTATCGGAAGATATCGGACACGCTGACGATTCTTCATACGGAAAAAACAGACACGGCAGAGGATTGAAGAAGGAGTGAGGAAAAATGAAGAAATATATGTTACTTCTGCCTCGTATGGCGGCAACTAATATTCGGAAAAACGGTTCTGTATATTTCCCTTACATGGGAGCAGGCATTTTCGCCATGTTTACTTATTTTGTATTTGATTTGATTCTGAAGAATGATGTCATGCGGACACTTCCCAAAGGGGTATATGCATTGATGCTGGTACAGATTGGCTTCGGGCTGCTTGGACTGATTATGATTCCCTTTCTCTATTATACCAACAGTTTTCTTATCAAACGGCGGAAGAGAGAGCTGGGGTTATACAGCATACTGGGACTGGAAAAGAAGCATATCGGTATCATGATGTTTTGGGAGAGTCTGATAATATATGCTATTGTGCTTGTGGGTGCAATTGGGCTGGGACTTGTATTTTCACGACTGATTTTTCTGCTGCTTCTGAATCTGGCGAAAATGTCTGTGGATGTGAAGTTTTCCATAAGCTTCCGGGCAATCGCGGACACTGTAATTTTCTATGCTTTCATCATGGGACTGAACCTGTCTGTGAATCTGGTTCAGGTGGGGAGAGCAAATCCCGTGGAGCTGATGGGAGATTCCAGAAAAGGAGAGAGGGAACCCCGCTGGATTGGACTCTGGAGTATCGTGGGGCTGGCTGCCATGATACTGGGATATCGGATGGCCATGGAGGCAAAGCTGGACAGCGGAATATTTATAAATTTCTTTCTGGCGGTTTTCCTGGTTATTTTGGGGACTTACTTTCTGTTTACCTCAGGCAGTATCGCGGTGCTGCGCTTTTTTAAGAAGAGAAAGGGATTTTATTACCGTTCGGAGAATTTTATTACGGTATCAGGGATGCTTTACCGAATGAAGAAAAATGCTGCCAGTCTGTCCAATATCTGTGTTTTTTCCACTATGGTCATCATCACTGTGGTCTGCACAGTGGCAGTTTATCTGGGGATGGAATCTATTGTGACCTCGAATTTTAACAGAGAATTTGAAGTGAATTTTTTCGGCAGAGGAGAAGTGGACAGAAATGCCCTGCGGCAGGAGACGGCGGAGCTGGCCGCAAGGCATGGGGTAGTGCTGGAAGAAGAGATGGAGTATTCCTTTGTGGAGGCAAGAGCATACCAGAAGGAAGATGCATTTCAGACAGAAGCTCCCGATGAGTATGCAAAGCGGAAACAATTATATATGATGACGGTGGAAGAATATAATCTGCTGGAGAATGCACAGAAAAGTCTCCGGCCAAAGGAGGTCATGATTTTCTCCTCCGGAGCAGATTATGCCAATGAAACAGTTTCTTTCGGAGATATGGAGTATGCTGTGAAAGAGGAACTGTATGAAAGCAGAATCAGGCAAAAGCATTCCAACAACACGTTTGAGTGGACTTATTGTATTGTGTTTGCAGACCAGGCGCAGCTGCAGGAGGTGAGTTCGCTGTTTGGTATAAACAGCCTCGAACAGATGTCATATCAATATGGCTTCTGCCCGGAAGGCAGGAAAGCGGACATAGATGCTTTTTCCCGGGAACTTGAGACACAGGTGTCCGCTCTGCCGGATTTTGCCGAATATGTGGACCGCAGGCAGTGGATGGAGGAGCAAGAGAGCATGTATGGAGGCCTGCTGTTTATAGGGATATTCTTCGGCGCCATTTTCCTGATTTGTCTGCTGATCATCATGTACTATAAGCAGATAACAGAAGGCTTTGAAGATCAGAAGAATTTTGAGATTATGCAGCAGGTGGGAATGGGGGACGGAGAAATCCGCCGTACCATCAGAAAGCAGATCAGCATGGTGTTTGGCCTGCCGCTGTTGGGGGCAATGTGTCATACCGCAGTGGGGATGCGCATGGTGTATATGCTGATGGGGGCTATCGGATTCTTTGAGACGGGTCTGCTGATGGCCTGCTCTGTGGGAGGCTGTCTGGTGTTTGCGCTGGTGTACAGTCTGTCCTACAGGAGGACTTCCACGGCATACTACAGAATTGTGAGGAAGATGGAGAATAACGCCTGAAGACAACCGCAGGACAGAGCACCGGATGACAGTGCCGCCTTTCTCCTTGACATGCATTTATCATTGGTATATTATAGACGGGACTGTTACGGTCAAACTGTGAAAACAGAGGTAAATGCAGCTGGGGGAGGGAGATTATGAGAAAGTACGACATGCTTAAGGACTCACCGGGAAAGTCTCTGTTTTTCTTCGCACTGCCCATGATTATGGGAAATCTGTTCCAGCAGTTTTACAATATGGTGGATTCCATGATCGTGGGACAGTGTGTGGGCGAGGCGGCTCTGGCGGCAGTGGGAGCTTCCTATTCTCTGACCACTGTATTCATTATGATTGCCATAGGCGGGGGAATCGGTGCTTCGGTGATTACGTCTCAATATCTGGGGGCCGGAGAATATGGCAGAATGAGGACTTCCGTATACACGGCGCTGCTTAGCTTTGCGGTGGTGAGTGTGGTGCTGGGTATATTTGGATTCGGCATGTGCAGGCAGATTCTCACTGCTTTGAACACTCCGCCGAACATACTGGCGGATGCCGTGCTGTATCTGCGTATCTATTTTGTCGGTCTGCCTTTCTTATTTATGTACAATGTGCTTTCGGCGGTGTTCAATGCGCTGGGAGATTCGAAGACACCTCTGTATCTGCTGATTTTTTCTTCCATATTGAATGTATTTCTGGACCTGCTCACGGTGCTTGCCTTTCATATGGGTGTGGCAGGTGTGGCCATAGCCACAGTGATTGCCCAGGGTCTGTCGGCGGTAATTTCTTTTCTGCTGCTGATGAAGAAGCTGGGCAGGTTTGAAGAGATAAAATCAGAAGAAATCCGGGAACAAAACGGGGAAAAAGAAAGGAAGATTCTCTACAGCCCCGAAATGTTGGGAAGCATGGTGAAAATCGCTGTTCCTTCCATGCTGCAGCAGTCCATTGTCTCTGTTGGAATGCTGCTGGTGCAGTCTGTGGTAAACGGCTTCGGCTCCTCGGTTCTGGCAGGTTATACTTCGGGGATGCGGATTGAATCCATCTGTATCGTACCCATGATTGCCACGGGAAATGCCATGTCCACCTTTACGGCTCAGAATCTTGGTGCCGGGAACCCGGAGCGGGTGAAAAAAGGGTACAAAACAGCTTATGCAATTGTATTTGGCTTTGCTCTGCTGATCCTGACTGTGCTGAGCCTGTTTCACACCCGGATTATCGCCGTGTTTATTGAGGAGGGCAAAGCCTTTGCCACAGGAGATACTTATCTGACCTTTATCCGTTTCTTCTTTGTATTGATTGGGATAAAAGCCATCACGGACGGCGTGCTCAAAGGAGCCGGTGATGTGGGAGTATTTACCCTGGCGAATCTGGTCAATCTGGGAATCAGAGTGTTCGTCTCCTTCCGCTTTGCGGAGAGCTGGGGGGTGGAAGCCGTGTGGTATGCGGTTCCCATGGGATGGGCGATCAATTACATCATATCCTTCCTCTGGCTTCTGACCGGGAGATGGAGCAGAAAGCGTATCATCAGGCATGGGCAAAATGATGAGACATAATACGCAATGTGCCCCATGCCTTTGTCTGCCGCCTGTTCCGGGGAAGGCAGACCCGGATTTCAGCTGGCAGTCAGCACCCAGCTTTTGAACCATCTGAGGCAGTCAGCCACAAATGCTGCCTCCACAGGCTGCCCCGCCAGCACAGGATAGAACAGTCCGAAAAGAGCCAGGGCCACCCCGCCGTACAGGATAATGGCCACAGAAAACGCCGGTCCGGGAACCTTCTTTTTCCATTGTATAAAGCTGTAGCCGATCATCAGTACCACGAATACCACACTGGGAAAATAGTGGTAGATAAATGTGACGCGGGTCACGAAGAACCAGGGCAGATACTGCGCCAGATAGCCTGTAACCAGGAAGGCGGCAGTGGTGTCCTTTTTCTTTGCCCACAGATAAAGCATATGGAAGAAGGCCGGAATACCGGCCCACCATACCGCCGGATTCCCGAAGGCGCTGATACCCTCCCGCAGCCCCCCGTTCGCGGTCTGAGAGACAATGCGGGAATAATACCATATGGGGCGCCTGATGATTGGCCATTCATACCAGACAGAGGAATAGGGATGGACAGATTCCAGGTTGCTGTGGTAGCCGAACATGGTAGTCTGATTATGCAGCATTCTGGCCAGAAGTCCTCTTTCCGCGTAATCCTGAAAAGGAAGGTAAGACAGCAGGTAGATGACAGCCGGCAGAAGGACGAAGAATACCAGACAGAACAAAATGGTATTCCCGGCACAGGGAAGAAATCTGTCGATTATCTGTCTGTGGGAAATTCCGTTGCTGCTGCTGTCAGGATTCTTTTTTGCGTGAAAATATTCACGATATCTTCTGTACAGTGAAGAGAAAAAGATTATGGCAAGTCCGCACCCGGCATATACTCCTGTCCACTTGGAAGCTATGCCCAGGCCCATGCAGATACCGCAGGCTCCCAGAGGGAGCAGCGTCTTCTTCAGAGGGATATCATAAAAGCTCAGGCAGGCATAGTTGTACATAAAATAATACATGAGCAGAACGAAAAAGGTAATGTATACATCAATGGTGGCAATCCTGGTCTGTGTAAAATGCATGAAGTCAAAGGCAAACAGCACACAGACCAGAGCTGCAGGCAAAGTATCCTTCAGGAGACGGCGGGCAAAGAGATAGATAACCGGCACCATGACAATGCCCAGCAGAGCACCTGCAATCCGCCAGCCAAAAGGGTTCATACCAAACAGAGCCACGCCCAGAGCTATGAGAATTTTCCCCATGGGGGGATGGGTATTCTCATAGGAGGTGAGCCCGTGCAGAAACTCATAGGCAGTGCGCCCATGATAGATTTCGTCAAAATACATACTGTTTCGGAAGCTGCTTTCTGCGGGATGCAGGGATGCTTCATCGAACAGCGCAGGATAATCCGAAGCGTTGACCGGAACAAGGATTTCTCCCTGTTCATCCAGAAAAGTAAATTCCAGCAGCGAAGCCTGTGACTCAGTGAGTGTGAACCGAAGCCGGGATACATCGGCCTCCAGTAAAATGTCCTGCCAGGAGAATACATTCTGCAGGGTGATTTCTCCCAGGGATGTCCATTGGCCGGAGGATTCCCATTGGCCCTCCAGAGAAAAGGTTCTGTCGTGCCAGGGGGCAATATAATAGGATAATACAGCAGGGACTTCACCGCCGAAATCCAGTGTCAGAGACTGATTCTGTGTCAGGTCAAGGGCTGTGCCAGGGGCCTTTCGGTCGCCCAGATCATACAGAGCAAAACCACCATAGATTAAGGTAACTGTGAACATGACAAAGATATCCGCTCTGTTCAGAGGAATTCTTTTCCGGGAGGTTTTAACCTGAAAAGGCTGTGGCCTTTTGGGCGTCCCATAAAACGTCCGGGCTGCAGCACACAGGACTCCTGTGCAGACCAGCATGCCTGCGGAAACCAGCAGAATGACAGGCGCTTTCCGGTCATAATTGGCAGGATCATAGAAAAAGAGCACATATGCAGTATTGTAAAAATGCAGAACGGAAAAACCACAGTAGCTGAAGAAGGTAAGCTGCGACGGCTTCTGAATCCAGGCAAGGAGCAGAAGCGGCAGTGCAGAATACAGGTAACGTTCATGCATACGTACGGAGAACATGAAGATACCAACGATCAGCAGGGCGCCCAGAAAGGGATATTTTTCCGAAGTTCTGCGATTCTTCAGGCTGATCAGGAGTACCAGAGCAATCACTGCGGCAATGGCGGCTCCGCCCAGTATACGATAGGGAATCCCCAGAAAGACGGTATCCTGACTGACCCAGTTTAAGCCCAGAAAACCCCAGAAATTACAGGCGTTCACTGCCGCATAGGGATAAGAACCCACTGTGCTGAAATATTGCTTCCACACATTTTCCAGACCGAAAGGAAGACAGAAAAGTACCATACCCACAATTACGGCCAGACCAGGCAGGAGACAACGCATCATTTTCAGCACGACCGTGCCGCAGAGAGAAAGCTTTTTGCTGTCTGCAAAGTGTTCTTTCTCTGCAAAGTGCTTCCCATTGTCCGTGCATGGGAGGGGTGAGCTGATTTTTCTGACACTCGGGGAAAGCAGCTCATCAAAAATGCCTGCTGCCAGCAGAGGCGCAAAAAGCAGCATCTGTGGCTTGATCAGGAGACCTGTGCCGAAGGCGACACAGGCGGAGGGCAGTTTTCTTCTGACAAGACACAGACACAGAAAAATAACGGCCAGAGAGAAGCAGGAATCCACCTGGCCCCAGACGGAAGAATTCAGAATGACAGCAGGATTGAAAAGCCAGGCAGCACAGAGGAAAGGCGCCTGCTGCTTTCGGCCCCTGTGCACAGCCTCCCTGAAAATCAACAGACCACATACCATATCGCACAGTATGGCAGGGAGCTTCAGCAGAATGAGATGAGCTGCGGAATAATACTCTATGCGAAACAGACTTCTCACTGCTCCCACTATCCACAGAACATACATATAGCCGGGAGGATAGTCCGTAAAGACATCAGGAGAATAGAAACCGCCAGGTCCGGTCTGAAAGATTCTGTCCGCCCAGGAGGCAAAGCAAGCCGTGTCGGAACCGAAGCCTTTTGACAGAGAAGCCGCCAGCAGCCGTACGCCCAGAGAAGCAAAGAATAAGAAAAAAAGCAGATATTTGGATATGGTATATTCCCGATTCCGGCGCATTCCCCAATAACAGAATGTCAAAACCAGAATCCCGGAAAGTGCAGACAGGTGAATGAACAGCATAATAGATCCTCCAGTACTGTTAAGTAATATATTTGAAATAACATCCATTCTTCTTTCGCTGTCCTCCTTTTCTCACAGGAGAACAGGACAAATTCTGTCCGAAAATCTGCTGCTCTTTCATTTTGGTTTTGAAGTTAAAAGCATAGAGTTTCCGACAAGAAACGAAAATGACTGACTTGTGCCCCGGAAGCGGCCGGTGAACAGGAATTCTGCAGAGAGGAATTCCCCTGGTGAGAAATTGTTATGCTTTGGACTGATTCTAGCACAGTGGAGGGGGATGTGCAAGCCTTATTTTGAAGAAATTCTGCAAGCCACAATCCTGGGATACTGATGTTGAGCCAGCTCGTGATTCCCGCGATGACCGACAGGGGGTTGCCGCCAGAGGCCGTGATTCCCGCGATGACCGACAGGGGGTTGCCGCCAGAGGCCGTGATTCCCGCGGTGACCGACAGGGGGTTGCCGCCAGAGGCCGTGATTCCCGCGATGACCGACAGGGGGTTGCCGCCAGAGGCCAAGCTTCCTGCAATGACTTACAGGGGGCCTGTCGCTAATGTCCAGATTCCTGCGGCAAGTCAGGGGGAAAGCAAAGGGACGGCAGAGGAGGCCGGAGGCTCTTTCCTCGGCGGGGTAACGCGCCGGTAAACTAAGCCTCAACTTCGACTAAAGCGCGAAAGTACCGCGCTTAAGTCTGCGTAGAGGCTGGATTTTACCTCTG
>NZ_JANJZD010000035.1 GCF_024623325.1 Acetatifactor muris | reverse complement strand
CAAGGGCGCGAAGCGCCGCATTTTTTGACTGGTTTGTCAAGTGTTTTTGAGAAAAAAGTGGGTGATTTTTGAAAAATAGGTTCTGAAAGCACCATGAAATAAGGGCTGAAGATTCCGAGAAGTTATTTTCGGAAAAGGGAGGAAAAGCAGATGCTTCATTATGCGCTCTTTGCGGCAATCGTACTCGCTGTCTTGTGTTACATGGACTGGCAGGTAAGGAGGGTTTTCTTTTTCTATGGAGTAGGAAGAAAGAAATGGTACGTCACCTGCCTTCGGGGTGTCCTCTTTTCGGGCTTTGCATTGTTAATTGCGCTGTGGCCGCCCGGAATTGTAATTATTCTCCATTTTTTAGGCGTCTTTATCGTGACGAATTTAATGGAAGTGATAATAAAGCAGATTGGCAGGCACAGACAGGATGAAAAAGGGGGTAGGCTTTGGGAATTTCTGTGCCACGGCGGAATCCTGCAGGTATTGGCAGTGTTTCTAATGCTGGGATATGGATATTACAATGTCGGACACATAGACAGAACGGAATACATCATAGAGACGGATAAAATATCTGCCGATTACAGGATTGTTTTTATCAGCGATACCCATTATGGAACGGTACAGAATCCGGCTGTATTGCAGGAACTGATGGCAGAAATCGGGGCTTTGGAGCCGGACTTTATTGTGCTTGGCGGAGATATTGTGGAGGGCGGCACTTCAAAGGAGTCAATGGAAGAAGTCTTTTGCATGATGGGAAAGCTGGACAGCCGTTATGGGATTTACTATGTGTATGGAAACCATGACAGGCAGGAGGACAGGGAACACCGCAGCTTCACAGATCAGGAACTGGAGCAGGCCATTACAGATAATGGAATCATTATCTTAAAGGATGAATATGCGGAGATTGGGGGCGACCTGATTTTGGCAGGCAGGGATGATGTGGGATATTATGAGAAGCGGGAACGTCTGTCCGCAGAGGAAATTCTGGAAGGGGCAGATCAGGAACGCTATATCATCGTGCTGGATCATCAGCCGGTGGAAAACGCTGCAAATGGGGATGCGGGGGCAGACCTGCAGCTATCCGGGCATACCCATGCAGGGCAGGCTTTTCCGGCCGGACTGTTTATGCGTGTAATGGGAATGCCCTGTTATGGGGAATATCAGGAGAACGGCTGTAAGCTGATTGTTTCTTCCGGGGCGTCTGTGGGTGTATTTCCGATACGGACAGAGAAACATTGTGAATATGTGGTGATTGAATTGAAGCAAAGTCATGGATCAAATTGAGGTTGAGTTGAGATTCATGGTACATGGTAATGAGAAAAATAAACGAGGAGGTCCTATATGGAAAATTCATCAGCAAAAAAGGAAAAGAAAAAAATGAGCAGACGTAAAAAAGTTGTGATAGCTGTCATAGCGGTAATAGTGGCAGCGGCCATAGTTGGCGGAGGTATTTTTTACTGTACCTTTTTCCCAAATCCACTTGCAAAGAAAATTCCCGTCAGCGACATATCCGCAGGAACCATGTCTGTGACAGGTGAGAGCAATGTGCTTGTGGCATATTTCTCTTTGACAAATAACCGGGTGTATACGGCGGATGAAATGGATGCAGTGTCCTCGGCAAGCCTCAAAATAGAAGATGGAACCGGATACGGCCATGCGGAGCTTTTGGCACTTGCAGCACAGGAAGTAACCGGAGGTGATATTTTTCCTATCAAAGTAGACGACCTGTACCCGGAAACTTATGGCGGAGCGTTTGACCGGCACCATAGAGAGACGGGTACATCAATCCGGCCAGAACTGACAGAACATCTTGAAAGCATAGAAAATTACGATACGGTGATTATTATTTACCCGAACTGGCTAAGCAGTATGCCGGTGCCCGTTCTGTCATTTTTGGAGGAATATGATTTTTCGGGAAAGACGATCATACCGATTGCCACCAGTCAGGCATTGGGTTTGGGTTCCGGCCCGGAGCAGATTGCCGCAGCCTGCCCGGATGCAGTGGTGGCGGATGGACTTTCCGCAAGGAGTGAGGACGGCGTAAAAGAATTCCTGACAAAAGCTGGTCTGGCAAAGTAAAGGAGGCTTCATGCGTATCAAAAAGGTTTGCAAGTTATGTATAGATATAGGGATGCTGGTTATTACGTTTCTGCTTATGGCTTCGGAGAGAACGGGGATTGTCCTGCATATGCTCCTGGGGGCGGCTTTGTTCGTCTTAGTTGTTGCTCACAATATTTTAAATCTGGCATGGTGGGCAGGCATTGGCAAGGGAACATATAGCCGGACAAGGTGGATGCGTACTATATGGAATGTGTTGCTGCTCATTGACTTTTTACTGGTGATGATAAGCGGGATTCTGTATGCGGTCGGTCTGCATAGGATAACGGCGCTCTTATTTTTGATTCTGACTGTGATACATATAAGAGTGCATTGGAAAAAGGCTTCGGCAAAACAGCAGAAATAACAGATATTGAATAGGAGGCTTATTAAAATGGTATTGATAATCGTCTGCATTATCGCAGGACTTGGAGCAGGTATTGGAACAGGGCTTGCCGGTTTATCCGCAGCGGTGGTTATTACGCCCATGCTGATTACTTTCTGCGGATTTACGGCATATGAAGCGGTAGGAATTGCACTGGCTTCTGATGTGCTGGCTTCGGCAGTCACGGCATACACCTATGGGAAAAATAAAAATCTTGATATTAAAAACGGTCTTATAATGATGGCCTCTGTACTTGTATTTACGATTTTGGGGAGTTGGCTGTCCTCGCTCCTTCCCAATGCGGTCTTGGGAGGCAGTTCTTATATTATGACCTTTATTATGGGTGTCCGTTTTCTTGTAAGCCCCATAACAAAGACCACATCAAGGATGGATGAAATAGAGCCGAAAAAGAGGGTTATACGGTCTTTGCTTTCAGGAATCCATATCGGTCTGTTCTGTGGATTTGTCGGTGCTGGAGGTGGCGTGCTGCTTCTGATTACACTGACCTCTGTTCTCGGATATAGCCTGAAAACGGCAGTCGGAACAAGTACCTTTATTATGACATTTACGGCTTTGACAGGGGCGGTTTCCCATGTAATCATTGGCGGTACGGTAAATGTAACGGCCCTTGTGGTCTGTGTGATAGCGGCATTGGTCGGGGCAAGAGCTTCGGCGCTATTTGCGAATAAAGTGGATGCCAAAAAACAGAACAGGGTTACAGGCGTTGCACTGTGTGGATTAGGGGCTGTGCTGGCTCTTGTTAATTGGCTGTAAAAAGTATTTTGGGAGGGAAGTTTTGGAGTATGAAACGCACAATTATTATAACAGGCGGCAATACAGGACTTGGTTATTCCTGTGCCGGATATATTGCAGGGAGCAGCAACGATTATACTATTATGATAGCTTGCAGAAACGTACAGAAAGGAAACAAGGCAGCAGAAAAATTAAAGGAAAAGACAGGGAATCCTAATATTTATGTATTGGAACTTAATCTTGCTTCTTTTGCTTCTGTCAGAAAGTTCAAGGAGGATTATTGCAAAGGCGGTTATCCTCCTTTGTATGGGATAGTCTGCAACGCAGGGGTGCATCAGCATGGCAGATTGAAATATACGGAGGATGGGATTGAAGAAGCTTTTGGCGTGAATCATTTGGGACATTTCTTATTGGTGAATCTGTTATTGCAAAATATGGAAAACGATGGACGAGTTGTATTTGTGACGAGCGATACTCACGATTCGGATAAAATACAGTTCCATGATGCCGGGCGCCTTGCATACCCTGAAAAGTTTGGCTGTGCCGAAGATGGGTATCCCGTTTCAAAATTATGCAATATTTTATGTACTTATGAAATGGCAAGAAGATTAAAGGGACAAGGTAAAAAGCATATTACTGTAAATGCGTTTAATCCCGGATTTATGCCAGATACAGGGCTGCCTAAAGCTCTGCCGCCAATTTTGAATATTTTGATTCCTGCACTGATTAGTGTATACGCGGTTTGTATCGGTACATACAGCAATTCAAGAAGATCGGGAAAAGCCTTAGCTGAAATGATGGTGGGTAAAACATATGAGAATAAAACAGGTATCTACAATGACCGTGGAAAAATAAAAGAATCATCAAGGGCTTCTTATGACAAAAAAGCTGCTGTACAGCTATGGGTTGAAAGTGCTGAAATGGCTGGTCTGAAAAATGAGGAAACCATTTGCGGTATTAAAAGTTGAGGTTGAGTTGAGGTTCGGTTGAGATTGGCTTGAGATTGAATCGGCATACTATAGGAACAGCGCACAACATTTGAACTTAGGCGTTGAAGAAAGGGTGATGGCTTATGCTGCAAATAAAAGGCATATCAAAACAGTACCGGACGGGTGAGCTGGTTCAGCAGGCTCTAAATGATGTCAGCTTGAATCTGCGGGATAATGAATTTGTTTCCATACTTGGCCCCAGCGGTTCAGGTAAAACTACGCTTCTGAATGTGATAGGCGGTCTTGACCGTTACGATGCCGGAGATTTGGTTATCAATGGTATTTCCACGAAGGAATATAAAGACCGGGACTGGGACGCTTACCGGAACCATACCATCGGTTTTGTGTTCCAAAGCTACAACCTGATTCCCCATCAGACAATCCTTGCCAATGTGGAGCTGGCTTTGACGATTGGCGGTATTTCCAGAGATGACCGCAGGGAGCGGGCAAGGAAGGCGCTGGAGGAAGTGGGCCTGGGGGATCAGCTTCACAAGAAACCAAACCAGATGTCCGGCGGGCAGATGCAGCGGGTGGCGATTGCCCGTGCCCTGGTAAATGACCCGGAAGTGCTTCTGGCGGACGTAAAATGGAGTATGGTTTTAATTGTGTATTGTGTGCATAGCGTTCAGAAAAAGAGGAAAAAGGGAACGCTATACACAAACAGAACCTAAATTTGTGTATAACGTCATCAACATATAAGATAACAGAAGCAGGTGGAAGGGCATATCCCTGAAGCCGTTTTTTATTGCCTAAATTAGACAAAGTGGTGCAGGATGTTTGTGAACTATTCCGGATAGCTTTTTTCGGTGGAGATGGTATAGTGTTGTCCTGAAAAAGAGCAAGGGAGGCTTAAGCAGTATGGCACAGCAGGAAAGGATGCCCGGTGCGGCAAGAGAGAAACGCAACTGCTGGAGGCGGGGAAACGGCTCCTACAGTTACCGAGGGGAACTGAAACGGGGGATTGCGCTGAACAAGAAATACCTGAACCGGAAAGTACGCCGCAGCGCAGACACCGTCCCCAGGGGGAAAGGCTACCGGAAAATATGCCGGACAGTCAATATGGTGAATTTTACTTAAAGCATAGCCATGCACTTTCGCTTAAAGGGTGCATGGCCTTTTTGTTGGAAAAAGCCGCGGAGCAGGCTAAGGCTGCATGATCTTGAGGATTGGAGGGATGGGCATGGATGAGGAAAGCATCCGCCAGGACAGGGAACTGGCAAGGGCGGCGATCAAAGGACTGACTTCTTATGCAGAGCAGATCGCGCATCAGGGGAAGGATGAAGAAATAGGGCAGGTAAGGAGCCTGGTTGACGCATTGAGCCTGTATTGGGGAGTGGATGGAAAGAAAGACTGGACGGGGGAATTTGATCACAAAGTCCGGCAGGCCAGGCAGAAAAGGGACACGCTGCGGCAATGCTCCGGCATAACCCGGATCAAGGCAGTCATGGGGCTGTGCCGGTATGCGGAGGAAATGGCCGAGGCCCAGGGCATGGAGGAAATAGGGAGAATCCAGGAGATCCCGGATGTCATCAGGCGCATGGGGGAGGCTTTGGAAATGTGCCAGGGCGACATTGAAAATGCCTGCCGCAAAATCGAAGATATCGCAGAAACACTCAAGGCATCACCGCAGGCTATGGGAATGCAGCTTTAAAGGCATCCAAAAGCCGGCGCGGGCTGCATGCAACAGGGAGGTACGGATGGCAAAGTTTGTGGATAAGCAAAACCTGCTACAGTATAAATATTTTAACAACCTGGTCGGAAATTATGACATTGTCAGGGAGATCGTCAGCAATTATATGGCGGGGGAACAGCAGCTGTCAAACCGCACTGCACAAAGCAACCCCAGAGAGTACCGCGAGAGCCTGCGGATGCTGAACAAGGCCAAACAGGATCTGCCGGCAGCCCTCTATTCCAGGAAGGAAGACCAGGAACGATGCCATAAGGAAATCTTTTACGGCAGCACGAAACAGGCAAGACAGAATGCCAACAGATATATTGATATACTGCTTTGCATCAGCTTTTTTCAGGGGGCGCAGATAAGGCGGAGCGTGGAAGCCAGTCCGGGGATGCTGGAGGGACTTTCGGATAGAGAGAAAAGACAAAAATTTGAGTTTAAAAGGGAGGATGGGAAATACTATTCTTCCTTTTTTAGCGTGCCCAAGCTGGTGCTTGTTAACAGGGACCTGTTTGCACAGCACCTGGAGCGGGATGCGGCGGAGGAAGATCTGGAGCGTTTGGAATCCATGATGCCCAGGGATGTACACTATATCCTGAATGTCCAGCATGAGGCGCAGAGTGAATCCGCCTACCTGATCGCCAGGGAAGAAAGCCTTTATATACAGCGGCTGGGCAGATATAAGCTGACCCCGAAGATACAGCTGCGCTGTGGGGGAATGGAAGATCCTGAAATCCTGTCGGTCGCATTATGCCTCACAGACTACCTGCTGGAGATGAAAAGCATTGCGGCACAGCAGGCAGACAGCCCCAGGGAGGCCGGGGCCGGTGATGCCGGACGGCGCCGGGTATCCAAATATGTAGACCAGAACAGCATCAAGATATTTGACATATCCCGGAGCAGCGGCAGGGAAGGCTATGAACTGGAAGTGGACTATTTCAAAAAGAAGCATGGGACAGTAGGGACCGCACGGAGGACCGGGTATGAAATGACGCCCCATACCAGGCGGGGGCATTACAGGACATACAGCGATGGAAAGACCGTCTATGTCCATTCCTCTGTCATCCATAAAGAGAAATACGACGGCATCCAGTCAGCGCACCGGATCAATGATGCAGGGGAAAACAGCATTGCGCAGGAAGATGCCGGCGGCCCCACGTTCACTATGGGGATGTAGATACATGGAGGGGATGGGAATGGATATCAGACAGAGGATCAACAGATTCAACACAGAGAACCGCCCTTTTTACATTGTGGACCATGACAGCGGCGAATACAGCTTATGCCTTGCCTTTTCCTTCCTTGACGGGGAATATAAGGAGTTTGGGCAGGATGCATTTAACCGTTATGCACTGGAGATCAATGAACCGGTGGTGGATGGGAGGGGGATGTTTACGCATGGAAGCGGATACGAATGGCAGGCTGTCTTTGAAAAAGCGTTTGAGGGCGACCCGAACAGCGGCAGGATACGGTATGACTGTGAGGCGGGCGGGTTCTTCTGCTATGCGGACAGCCTGCCTCTGCTGGAGGACTTTGGCACACGTTTCAGGGCTGTCTGTATGGATGGGGAAAAATTCGCAGAAATTGTCAGCGCGGCATTGAAAGAGGATGCAGGACAGCAGTGTATGCAGGAGGCTATGTGCATGGGCGGGATGAAATAAAAAAATTGGCACCAGGCTGTTGCCGCAGGGAGCGGCCAGATTTTCCGTTATGGCGGAGGTCTGGCCGTTTTTTGACGCCCTGCGGCGGCTGGATTAATAGATAGAAAGGATGGGAAGACATGGCATCTAAATTTATGAGTGACATACCGCTTGCAGGGATGGAGGCACAGATGCAGCAGGTTCCGGGATTTAAGCCGAGGAAGTGCGGGATGTCCGTCAGCAGGCTGGAACTGACGCAGGCACGGGGAGGCTGCAGCGGGAAGGCGGAAGGGCAGGGGAACTGCGGGCCGCCAGGCGGGAGCAGGCCCTGTGGCAGCCCTGGAGGCGGCTGTGGGCGCTTTTCCTGCCTCCTCGGACGTTTTACCGATGAAGTAGGGTTTGGCCCGTTTACAGACCGGGTGTCGCGCCTGGAGGGCAGCGCAGGGAGCGCGTTCTGGGATGAGGGGCACAGGGAACGGTTCCAGATCCAGTGGAAGGCACAGGCGGACATCCCCGACAGGGATGCCATGTGTGCCGCCCTGTACCTGCTGACGGCAGACGGGATGCTGTGGGGGATGGCAGCCCAGGCGGTCCGGCCGGAGCTGATCGACTTTGCATCCGTCTGCATCAGGGGCATCGGACTGGACGGCTATGTGCTGTTCAATTCCGCAAAGGATCTGTATAAGGGGACCAACCGGCTGAGCCTGTCGGAGCTTACCGACCCGGAACTGGTCAGTGACGGGACGTTCCGGACGGTGATCACGGCATTCCTGATCCGCAGGTATGGGGCGGAGGCATTGGAGGAAGAAAGGAGCAGCGGATGTTAAAGGTATATCTGAGCAATATCGCCACATCAGAAGGGCTGTGGCTGGCATTCCCCATGGGGAGCCAGGAAAGGCAGGAGGCCATGAAGTTCGGCGCAGGGGGTACAAATGAGATCGGTGCGGCCACAAGCCCGCTGGAGGGGTTAAAGACGCATCTGGAGGGGATGACGCTGCAGCCCGGACAGGGCATACGGGAACTGGAGTTTTTAGACCGGCATACGGACTGCATGACGGAAAGGGAAAAGGGCATATTCCAGGCGGCGCTGGAGATCGAGAAGCCGCGCAGTGTAATGGAGATCGTAAACCTGTCCTGCAACCTGGATAAGTTTGCGCTTTATGAAGGCGTTTCCAGCCATGAGGAACTTGGGAGGCGTGTGCTGGGAAACGAGGAAATGCCAGAGAAGGTTGCCCTTTACCTGGATTATGGGGCAGCCGGTGAAAAGTACGCAGGCAGCCATGCCGGGTGCTTTATGAACCTTGGGTATGTGGTGCGGACGGGGGAAGCCCTGGAGCCGCTCTATGACGGCAAATTTCTGCCGCAGCCCGGATATGATAAGTCCTGCGTCATCCAGGCTTGGCTGTATTCCCCCTATTATGCCGCAGGACATTACCGGAATTACCCTGTTTCCCTTCCCGCCTCAGATGACAGGCTTGCGCTGGCAGAGGAAAAGCTGGGCTGGAGAAAGCTGGATGAGCATGAGGTGGCATATATCAGCTGCCCTGTTTCAGAACTGGAATCCTGCCTGCCGTTTTCCAGGGATATCATGGAGATGAACGCATTTGCAGGGCTGCTGGCGGAAAGGAACATCCTGGGGGATGCAGGGACAAAGGAAAAGCTGTTTGCGGCGCTGGAGGCGGAGGCACCTGAAAATATGGCGGAGGCCATGGAGATTGCCGCAGGGCTGGATCGGTACACCATGCTGCCGGAAGAAGTAAAGACAGCAGAGGATTATGCGGTTTACTATATGAAGGCCGAGCAGATGGATATAGATATAGACGCAGACCTCCAGCTGTTCATTGATTATAAAGCCTATGGGGAATTCCGGATGAGAAGGGACGGGGTGGTGCAGACGGAGCATGGGCTGGTGAGGCGGGAGGACATCCCGATGGCGCAGCCTACGGAGGAACTGGAGGAATTCAGGCTGTTCAGCCCTTTGAGCGGACTCCTGTACCCCTATGATGAGGATTATGGCGGCATCTCGGACCAGCCCATGGAAATTGGCCCTGGGGATCTGTGCCAGTATGAGGACAAGATACTGGAAAGGATCGGGCAGGAACACCTGGAGGAAGAAGGGGAAAGAGGGCTTGCCGTCTACCTCGGCAACCGCCTGCTGAAGCGGAAAGTATTCAGCATGAACCCCACCGTGGAGATATGGAACGGGGAACTGTGGGGCGTTCTGGAGGTAAAAAGCCATGGCACCCTGTCACCCCAGGAGATGTCCGGGCTGATGGAGGAATGGCTGGGACAGGAATCCGATGGCTGGGGGGAAGGCTTCGAGCAGCGGGAGATCAAGACAGAAGAAGGGGAGCTCTGCGTCAGCTTCTGGCATTCCGGCGATGATTTCTTTATCAAGACGGAGCAGGAACTCAAGCAGTGGCAGACACAGGACTTCGGGATGAAGATGGGAGGGAACGGATGATGCGGATACAGGCCAACATCTATGCAGACTGCCATGAGAAACTGCGGGGATACCAGGGGGCGATGCTGGAGCTGCCTGCCACCCCCTATGAGATCAGTGACGCCCTCCAGCGCGCCCGTGTGCCGGAGGGCGGCGGGTATACGCTGGAAAGCACCGGCGACTGGCCGGACTTCCTCTGGACTGCCCTGTCCAATGTCAGCCCCCTCTCAGGGGAAAATGCCCTGGAGGAACTGAACCTGCTGGCGGATGCCGTAAGCCGCATGGATGAGATACAGACCGGGACTTTTGAAGGGGCCGTACAGCTGCACCTGGAGGAAACAGGGAAGAACCCCACTTTAAAAGAATTAATCAACATTTCCGCCTGCCTGGATGATTATGAATTCCATCCCGGCGTGACCAATGACTTAAGCCTTGGGAGGGCCTGCATGGAGGGCGGCATGCTTGACCTGGTGGAGAGCCTTCCGGATGAGGTGGCTGCGCTGCTTGACCCCGCAAAGGTTGGGAAAGCGCTGCGGCACAGTGACCACGGGGCATTTGCCTCCAGGGGGTATGTGTACCGGGGAGTTTCTGCCGCCCGCCAGGATTTCTATGACGGGGAACACCCGCCTGCCTGCGGGGAACACCACAAGGGCCTGCTCTCCCTGCGGATAGAAAAGCTGGATGCCCCTGACGCGGACAGCGGCGTATGGCTGGAACTGCCGGCGGACGAAAAAGCCCTAGGGTGGGCACTCCTGTCTGTCGGTGAGAAAACCTTTGATACCTGCCGGATCGCAGAGGCAAAGAGCATCATCCCGGCATTTCAGTACCAGCTGGCAGGGGACGAGGACATCGGGAAGCTGAACAAGCTGGCAAAGCGCCTGCAAAAACTGCAGCAGGAGATGCCGGGGGATCTGATGCTTATGAAATACAAGGCCGTGCTGGAGCTGGAACAGTATTCTGACCTGGATATGGCGCTGGACATTGCCGCAAACCTGGGCTGTTACGATTTCAGCCCGGATGTCCTGTCGCCGGACGCATACGGGGAGTATGTCCTGCAGAGCGCCGGCATTGACACAGGCGATCCTGCCTTTTCCTGTTTTGATTTCCGTGGGTACGGGGAGCGGCTGCTTGAAGGGGCAGGCTATGTGTTTACACCCTATGGAGCCGTCACCCGAGGCGGGCAGGAGTGTGTGCATGAGTACACAGAACAGGAGCAGGAGTCTGGGCAGGGCATGGCGATGGAACAATAGCACGGCGGCCGCAGGAAAGGAGGTGGTGCGGCATAGACAGCTTTATCTCATGGGTGGGCGGGAAGAAAGCCCTCCGCAAGCTGATTTATACAATGTTCCCCGTAAATTTCGACCGCTATATCGAGGTGTTCGGCGGTGGCGGCTGGGTGCTCTTTGGCAGGCCGCCCGACTGCAGGTGTATGGAGGTCTATAACGACTATAACTCCAACCTTGCCAACCTGTTCACCTGCGTGAAGGAGAGGACATGGGCGTTCCTGAAGGAACTCGGCTTCCTGCCGGTGAATGGAAGGGATGAGTTTGCCGTCATCCGCAGGTTCCTGGACAAGCAGGAGTTTGACGCCCCGTTCCTTGCGGAGGAACTCAAGCTGGCGCAGGTATCCCTGCCGGAGCCTGACTTCGAGGAAATCCGGGCAATCCTGATGGAGAACGCGGAAGTGACGGACGTGAAGCGGGCCGCGGCATTCTTCAAGCTGATCCGCTACAGCTACGGGAGCGGCTGCACATCCTATGGCTGCAAGAACTTTGACGTGCGCAAATGCTTTGACACCATCTGGCAGGCATCCCGCAGGCTTGCCGACACGGTGGTGGAGAATAAGGACTTTGAGGCGCTGATCCGGCAGTATGACCGTGACAGCGCCTTTTTCTACTGTGACCCGCCCTATTATGAGACGGAAGGGCATTATGCCGTGGTGTTCCGCAGGGAGGACCACGCAAGGCTGCGGGATGTCCTGGCCGGGTGCGGGGGGAAATGGATGGTCAGCTACAATGACTGCGGCTTTATCCGGGACCTGTACGCAGGGTACACCATCACGGCGGTGACCCGTATCAACAACCTGGCACAGCGTTATGACGGCGGCTGTGAGTTCCCGGAGGTGCTGATCACCAACTATGACCCGAAGGAGCGGGAAAGGGCACAGCCCATGCAGATGAGCCTGTTCGGGATGTGCGGCAGCGATGGCGGGGAGGACGGATACGAAATCACGGATGCCGCCAGGGAAAAGGAAGGAGGGACCTATGGGCAATGCGATCTATAAGCTGGTGGACGGCAAGGGAAGGGTGCTGATCCCCAAGGCGCTGCGGGAAGCGGCGAACCTGGAATACGGAGGCATCGTGCGGCTGGGGCTTGCGGACGGGAAAGTGACCGTCCGCAGGGTGGATGTGATAGAACCCGGCGACCAGTCGCCGGAGGCGGTGGAAGCCTATGTGCATGCGGCCTTAAAGACCATGCCGGACAGCACAAGGCTTCAGCTGCTTGCGGAACTGAGCGGGCTGCTGCAGAAAAAGGAGGCATAGCACCATGCGCGAATATACAAAAAATGACTGCGGCCAGACCGGGTATGGTTTTTCCCTGAAAGGGAAGGTCGTGGTGTTATCCAAGGCGGCGCTGCCTCCGGAGCATCCGGGGCAGCTTTTCCTCTGCACAGGGGGGAACGGGGCAAACCCCATCCCCATGGGGCGGGGCGTGTTCCTTGTTTCCCTTTCAAACGGGGAAAGCTGCCGTTTCTGGCGGGAGGATGTGCTTGGCACGCTGAAGCCGGAACTGCTGCCGGATGGGGAAAAGCTGATGCTCTCCCAGATCCGGCCTCCGGGGGCAAAGGACATCAATAAAAATGAGCCGGAATATTCCGGGTACAGCTTCCTGCCGGACGGCCGCTACAGCGCGGGCGTATGGCTGTGCAGCCCCCAGGAGGCGCTTGATTATGTGGAGATGCAGAAGCCCTACCAGCACCGGGTGCTGGTCTGTGACAGGGATGATTTCGCGGTGATGGAAGTCATAGACGGAAAACTTGTATATCCCGATGAACAGGCACTTGCCGGATTCCGGCAGGGGCAGGGCGGAGGGATGACCATGCAATAACACAGGCGGTGCCTGTATCATGCGGGAAGGAGGGAGAAATGTGAGCCAGGTCCGGATTGAAAACGGGATCATCATGTTTTACGGAAACAAGGCCGGCAGGGTGGAGGACGGGTGCGCCGTGGTGGACCCCATGTTCAAAGGGGAGGAAATCAGCAGGTTCTTAGAAAGGCAGCGGCATATCCGGGAAGTCAGATGGATGGACGGGATGTTTGACCGCCTCATGGCAGGGGGACAGGAGGGTACTGCGGCGCAGGGACTTAAAAATGTCCGCGTCTGGCAGCTGAAGCCCGATGTGGATGTGTATATGAAATTCATCGGGTATGAGGAAACCTGCAGGAAGTTTGGCCCGCCGGATCAGGAAAACTACCACGCGGTGTATGACGGCGCGGCGGAAACCAATGACCTGGAGGCGCTGTACATGAAGTTCGGGAATGACGGCAGTGCCCTGCCTGCAGGCTACAGGGGGCATTCCCTTTCCATGAGCGATGTGCTGGAGCTTTATGACAGTACGGGGAGCAGCTTCTACTATGTGGACCGTACCGGTTTCCAGGAGATGGAGTTTGCCGCCCCGCAGCAGGCCCAGGGCCAGACAATGCAGCTCTGACAGGCAAAAAGGCGTCCAACGCCGGCCTGTCTGCTGGATAGATAGCATCAATGCCTTTAGGAAGGCAGAAAAAGAAGGAGGATTTTTATGTCTACACTGGATGTCAAGATCAGTTCCATGTACCCGCCCGGACAGCAGGGCGGCATCAGGGCTTATGCCTCTGCGACCATAGACGGCTGTTTTGCCGTGCGGGGGATCAAGGTGGTGGAGGGCGGCAGGGACGGCCTGTTCGTATCCATGCCCAGCCGCAAGACGGTGGACGGCTACAAGGAAGTGTGCTTCCCTGTGACCGCGGAATTCCGCAGTGAGTTCCACAATGCCGTGCTGGATGCCTACCAGCAGGCGCTCACCATGGCGCAGGCGCCGCCTGCCCCGCAGGAGGCGCCCGAAGGCGGGACACCCCAGGAAGGCCAGCAGATGGCAGGGATGTAACAGAAGCAGGACCACAATATCAAAACCATAAAACCAAAAAATGGAGGGACCATCAATGAAGAAGATCAGAAATCAGTTTAACAGGGTGTGCGGTGTTTTGGCGGTAAAGGCCATGGAGGCAAAGGAGAAACTGGCGGAGCGTTCCGGCGAGGGCTATGTTGACACGGCGGTCAAGATCCTGATCGCAGTGGTGCTCGGCGCACTCCTGCTGGCCGGCCTGTATGCCCTGTTCAAGGATACGGTTCTGCCCACGCTGGTAAACCGCATCCAGCAGATGTTCAACTATGCCGGTTAACCCGGCAGCCTGCCAGGGAACGCCTATGCCGCCAGGGATGCTGCTGCAGGCTGTGCTGTTTCTCTTTCTGCTGGTGATTGTTTCCGTCTGGGACATAAAGGACCGGGAGATCCCGGACGGGCTGCAGGCGGCCATCGCACTGCTGTCCCTGCTGCATTTTTCCCCGTGGAACCTGGCCGGGGCGCTTACGGCGCTGCCGTACCTCTTAGTGGCCCTGGCAGGAAAGGGGACAGGCGGGATCGGGGGCGGGGACATCAAGCTGGCGGCATCCATGGGGACCGTGCTTGGACTGCCGGCCGGCCTGGCGGCATCCGTCCTGGGGCTGTCAGCATTTACCGTTTACGGGCTTATCTGTTCCTGCATAAGGAGGCTGAAGGGGAGGAAGGGAAGGGCCGCCTACCCCGCGGGGCCGTTCCTGGCGGCAGGGGCAGCAACAGCCTATTTCATGGAGATTGGAGGATGGATCATATGAAAAAGAAAATCATCATCACATTTTGTGCCGCTGTGCCGGTTGTGGCGCTGGCGGCGTTTTTACGCAGCCGCAGGAAAAGATACGCGGTGCGGTAGTGAAAAAGGGCGGGCTTTCAGGGAAGGCCCGCCAGATACTTAATACAGAATATTTGATTTTCAGGAGGGAACAGTTTGGCTGTCCCATCCAAATATTGAAATGATGCCCGCTGGAGCGGGCAGGGAGGTGTAAGAATGCAGATTTTTAAGAACAGGATCGTCATAGGAGTGGCCTGCATCATCCTGTCGCTTGTCATATGCTTTGCGGTCACGCCGCTCTTTAACAGGAGCATCAGCGAAAAGACACAGATCGTGCGGGTGGTCAGGGAGATCAAAAAGGGCGAGGAGATCACGGCGGCACAGGTAAAGGTGGTGGAAGTAGGCGGCTATAACCTGCCGGAGGACGTGGTGAGGAACCCTGAAACCGCCATCGGCAGGTACGCCTCCGCCGATTTTGCGCCGGGGGATTATATCATCGCCTCCAAGATCGCGGATGAGCCTGCCGCAGAGAATGCCTACCTTTACAGCCTAAACGGGGAAAAGCAGGCCATGTCCGTGACGGTGAAAGCCTTTGCCAACGGGCTGTCCGGGAAACTGCAGAGCGGCGACATCGTATCCGTCATAGCCCCGGATTACAGGAAACAGGGGGTGACCGTGATCCCGCCCGAACTTAAGTATGTGGAGGTCATCGCCGTGACGGCGGACAGCGGGTATGACGCCAACACAGGGGAGCGGGAGGATGAGGACTCGGAAAGGGAGCTGCCTGCCACCGTGACGCTGCTGGTCACGCCGGAGCAGTCCAGGATACTGGCGGAGCTGGAAGCGGACGGCAGGCTGCACCTTTCCCTGGTATACCGCGGGGATGCGGGAAATGCCGCCAGATTCATTGCGGCACAGGAGGCCGTGCTGGAGGAACTGTATGCGCCTGAAGAAGAAAGCGGGGAAGGAACCGCAGAAGGCGCCCAGGAAACGGAGGAAAGAAACGGGGAGCAAAAAGACAGCTGGTCCATGGAGGAAGAAATCGGGAAAGCAGAGGAAGCGCTGTCGGGAAGCGGGGTGGAGTAAGCCTTGAATTTCATGAAAAACAGCATATTCAACAGGAAGGACGGCGGGGATGACGGCCGCATGGAGCCGGAAAAGGGAAACCAGGTGCTGGCGGTGTGGGGAAGCCCCGGCTGCGGCAAGACAACGGTGGCCGTCAAGCTGGCGGCCTACCTGGCACAGCAGAAGAAGGACGTGGCGCTGCTCCTATGCGACATGAACACGCCCATGCTCCCCTGCATCTGCCCTCCGGGGGACCTGGAGGAAGAACATTCCCTGGGGAGCATCCTTGCGGCAAGCCATGTGTCGGAGTCCCTGGTGCGGCACAACTGCATCACCCATAAGAGGTTCCGCCACCTTGCCATCATCGGGATGCGGAAGGGGGAGAACGAATACACCTATCCGCCCTATGAGCGGACCCAGGCGGAGGAACTGCTGGAGGCGTTAAGGAACATCGCCCCCTATGTGGTCATCGACTGCGGCAGCTCCATCGCCAACGACATCCTCTCCGCCATCGCCCTGCTTAAGTCCGATGCGGTGCTGCGGATGGTAAACTGTGACTTAAAATCCATCAGCTACCTGTCCAGCCAGCTGCCCCTGTTAAAGGAGAGCAGATGGGATGCGGAGAAGCAGTACAGGGTGGCAAGCAACGTGTACCCTAACGAGGCCAGCGGCCATATGGAGCAGGTGCTGGGGAGTGTGGCGTTCCAGATCCCCCATTCCGGGGAGGTGGCGTCACAGACCCTGGAGGGGAACCTGTTTAAAGAGCTGGGCCTGAAGGACAGCAGGGCATTCCGGAAATCACTGGAGTCCATCGCAAAGGAGGTGTTCGGATGTTAGGGGAAAAGCGGAGCAGGGCGGCATTCCAGGGGGATTTCCCGGAAAGTGTTCGGGACGGGGGAGCCGCGGATGCAGGGAAACCGGAGGCGGGAAATGCGCCGTCCGGGTACAAAGGGGAAAGACAAAAGGGAACCGGGCAGGCTGGACCAGGAAACGCGCCGGAGAGGGGCACGGGGGCGGGAATGCCCGTTCCAGTATCGGCCGGGGAGGCATACCTGGACAGCCTGCTAAACGGCTGCCTCGGCGGGGAGGCAGCCGGATGCCCTGGCAGTGACAGCAGGGCAATGGGGGATGGCAGGGGAACCTTTCCCGCACATACGGATGAAAGCGGAAAGACCCGGACGGATGCCGGGAAACAGGCGGGAAACGTCTGCAAGCCTGCGGCAGGGGAAATACGGCATATCCCTGTGGCAAAAACAGGATCTTCCGGAGAGGCATCTGCTGAAAGGAAAGAAGTGCCTGAAAGGGAGGAATCCGCTGAAACGGAAGAAGATTATGATACACCCAGGCGGGACGTTAGGACGCTGCGCACCCATGGCCTGTTCTTTGAGGCGGATGCAGAGGGCCGGGATTTTTCCTCGGTGCTTAAGGAGGTGCAGGCATACCTGTCCAGGGAGTACAGCAGCCTGGTCACGGCAGAGGGCAGCGAAGATGCAAGGGCGCAGATCCAGCGCTTTGCTGGCAAGTACATCCAGGACCACCGGATATCCGTGCCCGGCATGGATACGGAAACACTGATCGCCGCCATCTATTCCGAGATGGCGGAATTCGGTTTCCTGACCAAATATATCTACGGGGAGGGCATTGAGGAAATCGACATCAATGCATGGGATGACGTGGAGGTGCAGTTTGCGGGCGGCGTGACGGAGAAGCTGGCGGAGCATTTTGACAGCCCGGAGCATGCCATCAACGTGGTGCGGCGCATGCTGCATGTCTCCGGCATGGTGCTGGATGACGCCAGTCCCAGCGTCCTAGGACATCTTTCCAAGAACATCCGTATCGCTGTATTAAAGACGCCCATCGTGGATGAGGACGTGGGCGTGGCGGCCAGCATCCGCATCGTCAACCCCCAGAGCATGAAAAAGCAGGACTTCATAAAGGGCGGCACGGCCACGGGGCAGATGCTGGACTTCCTGGCGCAGTGCATCCGGTACGGTATCTCCGTGTGCGTGGCGGGGGCAACCAGCTCCGGCAAGACCACCCTCCTTGGGTGGCTGCTCACCACCATCCCGGACGGCAAGCGCATCTACAGCATAGAGAACGGCTCCAGGGAGCTGGCCCTGGTGCGCAGGAAGGAGGGAAAAGTGGTCAATTCCGTCATCCATACCCTGACCCGTGACAGCGAGAACGAGCGCCAGAGGGTGGACCAGATCGCCCTCCTTGACATGGCGCTGCGTTTTAACCCGGACATCATCGTGGTGGGGGAGATGCGCGGGCCGGAGGCGAATGCGGCGCAGGAGGCCGCCCGCACCGGCGTGGCCGTGGTCACCACCATACACTCCATGAGCTGCGACGCCACCTACAGGCGCATGGTGTCCCTCTGCAAGAGGGCTGTCGACATGGGGGACGACACCCTGATGGGATTTGTCACGGAGGCATACCCCATCGTGGCATTCTGCAAGCAGCTGGAGAACAAGGACCGGCGCCTGATGGAGATCATGGAATGCGAGATCCTGCCGGACGGCACAAGGAAGTTCCGCCCCCTGTTCCAGTACCAGATCACAGAGAACAGGGTGGAAAATGGGAAATTCATCATCAAGGGGAGCCATAAGCAGGTCAACCCCATATCGGAGGGCCTTGCCCGGCGCCTGATGGAGAACGGGATGCCCCAGGAGATGCTCCTGCGGCTCCTTGCGGCGCCTGATAAAAACAGAGAAAGGAAGGAGGGGAGTGCCCTATGACGGCAATTGAACTGTTAGCCTGCGCCGGGCTGATTACCGGCGTGTTCCTGATCCTGGGATTAAAGCCCACGGAGTTCACGGACGGCCTGTTTGCCTTTCTGATAAGACCGAAAGGCAGCATCCGGGAGGATATCCGGGAAACCTCCGGGCGGAAGAAGCCCGGCCCGCTGCGCCGGGAGATACTGGAGGCGCAGGGCGTGCTGGAAATGACGGGGAGGGGGCGGCGGTTCTCCCTGGTATGTGCGGCAGCCCTGGCGCTGTTCTGCGCGGGAGGCTCCGCCGCCATCCTCTTGGGGAACTTTTTCCTTGCCCCGGTCCTGGCGGTGGGCTTTCTGTTCCTGCCGTTCTGGTATGTGAAGCTGACGGCCAGCCATTACAAGCGTGATGTATCGGCGGAGCTGGAAACGGCGCTGTCGGTAATCACCACCGCCTACCTGCGGACGGAGGACATCGTGACCGCCGTGGAGGAAAACATCAGCTATTTAAACCCGCCGGTCTCAAAGGTGTTTAAGGACTTCCTGATGCAGATCAAGATGGTCAGCCCGGATGTGGAAACGGCATTAAAAGCCATGCGGGGGAAAATCGACAACGAGGTGTTCCGGGAGTGGTGCGACGCCGTCAGCGACTGCCAGAATGACCGGAGCCTGAAGACCACCCTGACGCCCATCGTGGCGAAACTCTCGGACATGCGCAACGTGAACGCGGAGCTGGAGTACCTGATCGCGGAACCCCGCAAGGAATTCCTGATCATGGTCATCTTCGTGGTGGGCAACATCCCATTGATGTACCTGTTGAACAAGGACTGGTACCATGTGCTGATGCACACGCCGCTGGGGCAGGTGATCCTGTCCGCCACAGCCGCGGCGATCTTCCTATCCGCAGGCTTCGTGGTGAAGCTGACCCGTCCCATAGAATACAGGAGGTGAGCGCCATGACGGGACTTTTATTCTTATTCGGGCTGTTTTTGGCCCTTGGGCTGTTCTACCTGGCAGCCGCATTCCTACGCCTGCCCACCACCGGCGCATCCAGGGCCATGCTTGGGACGGCAAAACAGGAGAAGAAGGCGGCAAAGGCCGTGGAAACCTGCCTGATGTCAGCGGCGGTGAAACTGTCAAAATACATCCGGATGGATGAATACAAGAGAAGCCGGATGGCAAACGTGCTGAAGGCTGGCGGCATGGGCATGGAGCCGGAGGTCTACCAGGCATACGCCCTTGTGAAAGCGGGGGCGGTACTCTTGAGCATCATCCCCTGCCTTTTCCTGATGCCGCTCTTATCGCCCTTTGTGGTGGTCCTTGCCCTCCTTTTGTATTTTAAGGAGACCGGGAAAGCGGATGAGCGGCTGAAGGCAAAGCGGGAGCAGATCGAGGGGGAGCTGCCCAGGATGGTGGCCACCATCGAGCAGGAGCTGAAGGCCAGCCGGAACGTGGTCGGCATGCTGGAGCGTTTCCGGGGGAATGCGGGGGAGGCCCTGAAGGGGGAGCTTGACGTCCTGCTGGCGGACATGCGCTCGTCCAACTACGAGGCGGCGCTGACCCGGTTCGAGGCAAGGCTGAACTCCCCCATGCTCTCGGATGTGGTGCGGGGACTGATCGGTGTGCTGCGGGGCGATGACAGCGCCGTATATTTCCAGATGCTCTCCCATGACTTCAAGCAGATGGAACTGCAGAGGCTGAAGGCACAGGCGCAGAAGATACCGCCCAAGATCCGGGTGTTCTCTTTCATCATGCTGGTATGCTTCCTGCTGACCTACCTTGCCATTATCTGTTATGTGGCGCTGCAGAGCCTCGGCGGGATGTTTTAAGGAAAGGGATGGAATATGAAAACAATCTATAATAATGAAATATATGAGGTCATTGACATCTCGCCCATGGATGAGGATAACGGCTGTCAGATTACACTGTGTTCAGACAGGACAGGGAGGGTAGTGGCGGAGGATGCGCTCTGCCATGACGGTGCAGGGTATCCCCTGGCATTCCTGCCGCTTGGGATATCGGACGGGCAGACGCTGGCGCTGATCCGTGAATTCGACACCTGGTATGCGAACACAGGGCAGAACCTGCGGTACTGGGCTGCGGAATTCCAGCTGATCGTCCGTATGCTGCTGTGCGGATACATGGTGGCAAACCCGCAGTACCTGGAACTGGATGAAGTGATAGGACCGGCATGGGAAACCATAAAGGGGGACAGGGAAAGCATGGGGAAGGAGGCGGACAAGGTCATGGAAGGCGGAAAGGAAAGAAAGCTGAAAGAGCGGCTGAAAGCAAATTATGAGGAATACATCCGGGAGCTTGGGCAGAAGCCTGCGGGGGAGCTCATTGGGATGGCACCGGAGATTGCCGCCGCAGAATTCATGTATAAGGAACTGAGCGTGGAAGGGGCATTCGGGGAATATGCCGGGTACCTTTTGCAGTTTGAAAATCCGCTGGAACTGCTCCGGGACAGCTGGCAAGGCTATGAAGATTGTGACCGTCATGAGGAAATCGACCATATGCTCTGGGACATGAAAGACAAGGGGATCGGCATCGGGGATTATCCCATGGCGGAGCAGGCAGGGGAAGATGCCCAGGGACAGGGGGTGGTCATGTGCTGAGAAATAAGTTCTGCCGTATCATGAAGGGACGGCGGGCGGAGGGGTATGTGGACGTGGCAGTCCTGGTACTCAGCCTGATGCTGGTGCTGGCGCTCTCGCTGCGGGTGCTGCCGGTGTTCATCGCCAAGCAGCAGCTCGACACCTTTGCCACGGAGCTGATGCGTGAGGCGGAGATTTCCGGGCGCATAGGCACGGAGACGGACAGGCGGGCCGCCGCCCTGCGGGAAAAGACGGGGATCGACCCGCAGATCGCGTGGTCTGACAGCGGGCAGATCCAGCTGAACCAGGAGGTCACGGTCACCCTGACGCTGCAGAAGGACATCGGGCTGTTTGGGAATTTCGGGTCATTCCCCGTCACCCTGCGCGCACAGGCCACCGGGAAATCCGAAGTGTACTGGAAGTGAGGTGGGCAGAATGGGCAAAAAGATAGTAAGGATATTAAAGGACAAGGGCGGATCGTCTTTCCCCCTTGCCATCGCCGCCACTCTGGGGCTGCTCATCATCTTCTGCGGCATCTCGGAATATTTCCGCCTGCACCTGATCGCCGCGGGCGTCCGGGACGCCACGGAGGATGGCATCATCTCCACCGTCAATGACAATTACTACGGTGTGTACCATGGGGTGCGGGAAGGCTATTCCGGGAATTACCTGCCGGACGGCGGCGGGGCATGGGAGGCGGCAGTTAATGAGGGGGATATCTATTCCTTCCTCGACCTTACCCTGGGAACGCAGGAGGACGGGGGCAGGCACGTCAAATATGCGGGGGATGGCGGGGGAGCGATGGAGTTTGCCATCGACAGCCTCTCCGTCACGGTCAGGAACGCGCCCCTTGCCCCGTCCGACCCGCAGAATGCGGCAAGGTTTGAGGCGGATGCCGTGATCCGGCTGGAGGTGCCCGTGCGCTTTGGCGGAAGGCTCCTCCCCTCCATGCACATCACGGTGAAGGTGCAGGCAGGATATATTGAAGTATTCTGAAATAACGATAGACTTTGCGTGGAATATGTAGTATGGTGTATCGTACAAACCGGACAAAAGAGGACTAAAATATAACAACCATGCCAAAGGAGGGATTTTATCATGAAGATGACAGAAAAGACAAAAAGGCGCCTGGCAGTCGGGGGAGGCATCGCCATCTGCGCAGGGCTGCTTGCGGCGATCAGCCTGCAGTTTGCGAAAACACCCGCAGGGGCGGATGTGCTTCCCGGAAAGGAAAGCGGTGTGGCGGAGGTCATCATCGATCCGTCCCATGCCGCGGGAGAAAGCGGCGCCGGAGGGGAAGACACAGAACTGACCATCCGGCCGGATACGGGCCAGGGGGCAGGGGAAACACAGACAGTCCAGCCCACAGACAGCCGGCCCGCCCAGACCGGGGAGCCGGAGCAGAGCATCCAGCCGGAGGTGGAAAAGCCGCAGCAGCCGGATGGGGAAACCCTGACAAACCCGGAGGAAAAGCCGGACGGGACCCCGGTGGAGACAACGCCGGAGCCGGTGGACCATGACACCTATGTGCCGCCTGCGGATGACGGGGGAACAGGTGGCGGCGGAGGGCTGCCCGGCTTTGACTATGTGCCCAACGGGGGAGAAAATATTGAAACCTTTGCAGGTGACATGTATGAGAACGGGAACAAGATCGGAAGTATGGATTAAGCCGGACAGGGTGAAAAAGGATCATGACAGGAAAGCACCGTACAGGTTAATGTGCGGTGTTTTTTTGTGGGAAGGAGGAATTGATTGAAAAGCATGAAACTGAGACAAGGCAGGAAAACAAGGAAAGGATTTATCCTCATGCTGGTGGTTTCCCTGCTCTGTTCCCTGCTGTCAGGCATCCCCGTTTATGCAGTGGGGGAGGGGAACATGGACGGCGGGGGAGGCGGCATGGGGCAGGGGACCAGCCAGAACAAGTGGACGCCGGGCTATGACGGGGTGAGGGTGAGCGTGGTAAGGGCAGACGACCATTCGGTGGTCACCACGCCCATAGACCTGACGAACAAAACCATCCCCGGAAACGTCTGCCATTTCGGGAAGGTGAGCAAGCTGCAGTACAGCGGCGGTGCAGGGCTTTCCCCAATGCAGGGAGGCTATGCGTATACGAAACCCTCCCAGGCGCTGCCCCGGATCGTCAGTTCCAGCGGGGGCGGCAATATCGCCGCCATCAAGAGCTATTTCACGGACGAGCAGGTGGTGCGCAGCATCGCAAACCTGACAGGGATGGACTTTGACGTGCTGACAAACGGGGAATACCGGCTGCTCGTTGAGCCGGTTGCCTATTATACGTTCCAGGGCGCATTTATCGCCACCACGGCCACGGAGGCGGCCCTTTACGATGAACTGTTAAGCGGGGGGCTGCGGCGGAAGATGGTGTCCCTGTCCCATAAGAACCTCCCCCTGGCCCTGTTCCTGGAAACGCCGGACTTAGGCTTCCCGGCATGGGGCGGGAGCCGGAACACGGCGGCCTCCAATGCGGACATCAGGTCCAGCCTTGGGCTTGGCATTGTGCGTTTCAGTGACATGCCGCCGCAGATCCCGACAGTGACGGACTGCGACTATGAATACCGCACGGACACGGAGGTCATCACGGCGGTATGGATAAGCGGCGGCCAGAGCGACCCGGACCATCCGGTCTCTGTCACGTTCCATATCGCAGGAAACAGCTATACGGTGGGCGGCGTCTATTACCCGGATGGGGAGAGCCAGCTGGCGTGGGTGCGCTGGAGGACGCCCAGGGAGCCGCAGGCCATGGCGATCACGGTGGACGTCCACGGAGGCGGCTCGGCAAGCAAGGGCACCATCCGGGCGAATATCGTAGATCTGGACGCGAACCCGCCCCCGGACCCCAATGCGGACGACAGGAATGACGGCTTTTCCAGTGTGCCTGTACCAGCAAAGGGGCAGGTGACGTCAGCCAGCTGGGGGATATGGCGTCCCTGGTGGAAAGCCCACTGGGTATGGCACAGCGACTATAATGAGGACGGGGAGGACGAGGGGTATTGGTGCGACCACGGCTGGTGGGAGTTTCGTTTTGACACATATTCCGCCAGCCTTTCCGCGTCCATGGCCGTCACGCCGGATGCGAAATCACCCACGGCCAGCGGGAGGACGCTGAAATCCGGGTACGGCATCCAGGAGAGGGTGGAAACCCATGTGGGCACAAGCCAGGCATCCGCGGTCACGGCGGCGCAGAATGCCGTCACCTATTTCCCGGAGTTCGGCTACCAGAGGTATTGGCGGCTTTTGGAGCGCATGGGCGGCGGCTATGACATGGCCCATGAATTTAAGGAAAACCCTTACAGCACCTACAGCCGCAGGACCCACTTCACGCCCATCTGGTACCCGGACGGGGGCTATACGGCCTACACATGGCTCATAGACTGCTGGACGCCCGCGGGGATGCTCTCCATGGATCTTACGGACTCCGTGACCATAAGCGGGAACCTCTGGAGCGACTGGCATATCGCCCCGCAGAACCCGGACTGACCGGCAGGGCGGAAAGAAAATATCATCAGGGAAAGGAAAGAGGCTGCAGGCCGGCACACCGCCGTCTGCGGCTTTTCCTTTCCGCAAAAAGAAGGGAGATAACTATGAAAATGAAGAAAATGGCTCTTTTACTGTGTATGGCGCTGCTGGTCATTGGCATGTACAGCGTCCCTGTGTATGCAAAAGGGGACGTGGCAGGGGCAATCGAGGGGACATGGACCACTGCCTCCGCACAGATCAAGACCGTGGTCAACAAGGTGGTGTTCCCCGCCATCGACCTGATCCTGGCCGTGTTTTTCTTTGCCAAGCTGGGGACAGCTTACTTTGATTACCGGAAACATGGGCAGTTTGAATGGGCAGCCCCTGCGATCCTGTTTGCCTGCCTGGTGTTCACGCTGACGGCACCAGCCTATATCTGGCGCGTCCTTGGAATATAGGAGGTATTGTCATGACTTTTTTTGAACAGGAGCTGCAGAAACTGTTTGGGAAGGGAACGGGGCTCTCCGATGTCCGCATTGTAGGGAACGCCTGTTATGGCAGGCTTTCGGAGGATGTCCGCGTGAAGATCCATTTTACAAACACTTTTTCCTCAGATAACTATGACGCCCTGAAGGTGGTCCTAATCAACCGCCGCGAGGGGCCGGTTGACAGCATGGTGCTGCATTTTTCCGACCTGTGGGGGAGCAGGAAGGTAAACAATCCAAATTTCCGCGATGGAGTCTGCCCGCATATCTGGAAAGATGGCAGGGACGTAAAGTGGTATGCATACAAACCGACAGAGGCGGATTACAGGCAGCTCTCCGGGGCGGTCAGGGATTACCTGGATGTGTTCCGGGAGCCGGCGCTGGGGCAGCAGATGGGGCAGAAGATGTGCTGAGATAAGGGCAGGGAGGAAAAACGGGGCAGAAAATATCTATATTCAGGGAAGGAAGTGAATAGCGGAAGTGTTCATATGGGATTTCATCGCCGACACCGTGCTGGGCCAGATCATCGACTGGATCTATGGGCAGATAGTAGGGTTCTTGGGCGATTTTTTTATGCAGATGGGAAACATGGGGGCCGACCTGTTTGAGATGGGCTGGGTGCAGTCCATCGTGCTGTTTTTTTCTTATCTGGCATGGGCGCTGTACGCCACCGGGCTGGTGGTGGCGGTGTTTGAGTGCGGGATCGAATGCCAGAGCGGGAGGGGGAGCTTTAAGGAAACGGGCCTTAACGCCATCAAAGGGTTCCTGGCGGTGGGGCTGTTTTCCACCGTTCCGGTGGAGCTTTACAAGCTGTGCGTCTCCCTGCAGGGCAGCTTCACGGCAGGGATCACCGGCTTCGGCTCGGACTTCGGGGCAGTGGCGGCCAGCACCATCGAGTCCTTAAAGGATGCGGGGACATGGCAGGATGCCGCCTCCGCGGGGGTGTTCGGGGGGCTTGGGAGCATCACCAGCTCGATCCTGATGATCTTTATCCTGATCATGATGGGCTATGCCGTCATCAAGGTGTTCTTTGCCAACCTGAAAAGGGGCGGCATCCTGCTGATCCAGATCGCGGTGGGGAGCCTTTACATGTTCAGCGTCCCCAGGGGGTATATTGACGGCTTTACAGGCTGGTGCAAGCAGGTCATCGGGCTGTGCCTGACCACGTTCCTGCAGGCGACCATCCTGGTGGCGGGGCTGATGGTGGTAAAGGACCACGCCCTGCTTGGGCTTGGGCTGATGCTGTCCTCCGGGGAGGTGCCCCGCATCGCAGGGCAGTTCGGGCTGGATACCGGGACCAGGGCCAACGTGATGGGCGCGGTCTATGCGGCGCAGGGCGCCGTGAACCTGACAAGGACCATCGTGCAGGCAGTGAAGTAGGAGGCGTCTATGGCAGAAGGAAAGATTGTATATATCGCATCCCCTTATGCGGGGGACGTGGAGGGCAATGTGGAGTTTGCAAAAGCAGCCTGCCGCCTGGCGATGGGGCAGGGAAACACACCGGTGGCGGCCCACCTTTTATACCCGCAGATGCTGGATGATTCCGTCCCGGAGCAGAGGGAGCTTGGGATCAGGATGGGGCTTAAGCTCCTTGGGGCATGCAGTGAACTGTGGCTGTGCGGCGGCCGCATCTCAAACGGGATGCAGGAGGAACTGAAAGAGGCATGGAAGCAGGGAATCCCGGTCCGGCGCATCCCCTGGGAGGCGGTGGCGCAGCTCATGGGGCAGGATGCAGGAGGGCAGATGCAGCCCATGGGATACATGGGGGTAAGCCCATGACGGCGATGGGCAGCCTGTTTGACGGCATAGGGGGTTTCCCGTTAGCCGCCGTGCATAACGGGATCACCCCGGCCTGGGCCAGCGAGATCGAGGCATTCCCCATGGAAGTGACAAAGTTAAGGTTCCCCCGGATGCTCCATGTGGGGGACATCACGAAGCTTTCCGGGGCGGCGCTTCCACCGGTGGAGGTCATCTGCGGGGGATCGCCCTGCCAGGACCTTTCCGTTGCGGGGAAGCGCCAGGGGCTTGCGGGGGAACGCTCCGGGCTGTTCATGGAGCAGGTGCGTATCGTAAAGGAGATGAGAGAAGCCGATGGGAGAAGGGGTATACCAGATGACCTTGTCCGACCTCGATACCTCGTTTGGGAAAATGTTCCCGGAGCCTTCAGCTCCGCGGGCGGCGAGGACTTCCGGGCGGTCATCGAAGAAATCGTCAGAATTAAGGACAGTTCCTGTCATGTGCCTCGACCTGACGCCGGGCGCTGGGGACCTGCTGGGGCGGCCATACTGGGAGATAAATTCAGCCTGGCTTGGAGAGTGCTGGACGCTCAATTCTGGGGAGTCGCCCAGAGACGCCGCCGCATCTTCCTTGTCGCAGATTTTGGAGGGCTCACCGCACCCGAAATACTATTTAAGCAGGACAGCCTGCCAGGGGATCCTGCGGCGGGCGGGGGAGAGGGGCAAGGAGCTGCCGCCGCAGTTAAAGGAGGCGCTGATGGTGCAGGCGGGGATCGTCTGACATATCTCCAGACAAAGGAAAAAGGCGGGGGAGCGATGCTGTGCATCAATGACCAGGGCGGCGAGAGGATGGACGTTACCGAAGATGTGGTTGCAACGCTGCGGGCGGGGATGGGCAGCCACCAGCCCCTGGTGGCACAGCCGGGGGACGGGGCTGTGCGTCCGCCTGCCATAAGCAGCTTCCATGTGAACCAGCGGGATGAGGTCATAGACCTGGGCGGGCTTTCGGGGGCGCTTATGGCGACAAGGAACATGCAGATGCAGACGTTTGTGACGGAGCTGCCCGCCTTTGGCGTGGTGAGCAAGGGGAACGGGGACTGTTTCCTGACGCCGGAATGCCATACCTCGCTTACAGGCGGTGGCGGCCAGGCAGGGCAGGGATATCCCTGCGTCCTGTGCCTGAATGACCAGGGCGGCAGCCAGATGCACCTGACAGAAGATAAGGCAGGCACCCTCCGGGCGCAGGAGCACGGGCACCAGCCCCTGGTGTTCGACAACCACGGGCAGGACTCCAGGTTCAGGGGGCCGGTAGGGATCTCCCAGACAGTCTCGGCAGGCTTTGGGATGGGAGGCAACAACCAGCCGCTGGTGCTGGCCTCCCAGCAGGGCCATGCAGGGATCGGGGAGGGGATATGCCCGACCATCACCAGCGCGGCAGGGACCAGCGGGAACAACCAGCCGGTACTGTTTGAGAACCGTGGCATGGAGGGGAACAATTTAAGACCCGGCAGGGATATTGGGGCTGCTGCTGCCCCGGCTGTGTTTTCGTTAGACTCCAAGGAATCCAACAGCATGAAGTCGGCCAACCCGTATTCCGGGTGCAGGGAAACGGACATTGCCAGGACCATAGACACTACAGTCCCAGACCCCAGCAAGAACCAGGGAGGCATAGCCATCATGCAGGAAACATTCTGCATAGCGGGGAACATCATTGACCGGCAGCCGCAGAACGGCGGGAACGGTTTCGGGTACCAGCAGGATATTTCCTATACGCTGACGGCCATGGACCACCATGCGGTGTTCTCACCCCGGGCCGGCAGTCCGGACGGGGCAGGGGAACCGATACCGGCAGAAGAAAAGAATGGGGACAGGGAGGAAAGCTACCAGGAAACAGTAGGGTCCCTGTGCAGCGATGATAAGAAGGGAATCGGGAACCAGTACGTCAGCCAGGACAAATGCATCGTGGAGAAAAGGAACCTGATCCGGCGCCTGACGCCCCTGGAGTGTGAGCGCCTGCAGGGCTTCCCGGACGGCTGGACGGACATCCCCGGCGCATCAGACAGCGCGCGGTACAAGGCGCTTGGCAACAGCGTGGCGATCCCCTGTGTGGACTTTGTGCTGCGGGGGATCGCGTATTTCCTGCGGAAACGTGGGGAAAGGGAGCGGGACCCTGGGGATGCATGACATTGGTGGTCCTGCATCTTTTTCCGGGAAATCCTTGTTGGGTATTGGTATAGCTTTCCCCATGCATTGCCTTTATACTTGGCTTACAGAAAACGGAGAAAGGAGAAACGGGGCATGGAAAACCGTAAAAACTTATGCGCGATGATCCCGGAGGCCCTGCATGCGCAGGCCCGGACAGAGCAGGAACAGATGAACCTGACACTCAGCCAGTATGTAGAGATGGTGCTGAAGGAACACTTTGAGAATGGAGGAAAGAACATGGCAAACGGGACAACAAGGACACTGGCATTCCAGGTACCGGAGGAACTTTTTGAGAGGGTCAAGGCACACCTTAAAGCGACGGGCTTAAACCAGAAGGAATTCGTGATCGGCCTGATCGAAAAGGCCCTGCAGGAAGCGGAGGCAGGACAGGGACAGGGGACGGCAGAGGCGCCGCAGGAGAACAGCTAAAAGGAAAATAAGGATGCAGGAGATGCCGCCAGCGCCACAGGGCGCGGCGGTTTTTCCGTGGCAGGGGCGATGCACGGGACGGATGCCCGCGGGGGACAGGCGGCGGGAGGAAGCGGTGTGCAGGAGCCGGATATGATTCATGAATTTATAAAGGAGGCGGTCAGTTGTATATTTACCCTGACAATTTAAAGGCCAGGGCCACGCTGTGGCTCTGGCAGCTCAAGGACATCGGGATCATCGGCGTGTGTGCGTTATTATCCATCCTTGCGCTGACACAGGCAGGCTTTTTTGTGCCCATCGTGTTCACGGCGGTCTATGCCTTTCTGACGATCCGCTTTGAGGACACCAGCATCCTGGACTTTATCAGGTATGCCTGCGCATTTTTTTTCGTGGGCCAGCAATTCTTTGAATGGAGGTATACGGGATGAGCAGAAAGGAAAAAAGGGAGGAAAGGCAGAGGGCGTCCACACGCCAGCTGATCGGGGCGGGGGAGATCACGGATTACAGCCTTGTGACATACGGGCATGGGGAGATCGTGTACTTCATCGTGAAGCCCTCCAACATCTCCGTGCTGTCGCCGTCCAGCGTGGGGGCGAGGGTCTATGCGCTGATGACGGTGTTAAAAGGCGTGGCTGAGATCGAGATGCTGTGCTTAAACAGCAGGGAGAGCTTCGAGGACAACAAGCGGTTTCTGCGCGCCCGCATGGAGAAGGAGGAAAACCCCGTGGTGAGGAAGCTCCTGGAAAAAGACCAGGCCCACCTTGACCGGATACAGGTGCAGATGGCGACAGCCCGCGAGTTCCTGATCATGGTCCGGCTGCGGGAGGAAAAGGAGTCGGAGGTGTTCCCCTACCTGTCCCGCATCGAGAAGTCCTTAAAGGAGCAGGGCTTTTCCGTAAAGAGGGCGGACCGGGAGGACATCAAGCGCATCCTTGCGGTGTATTATGAGCAGAACGTGACCACGGAGCGGTTCGAGGACTTTGACGGGGAGCGGTGGATCATGCCGGAGGATTAAGCGTGAATAATTTCCCCTGAAAGGGGAAAATCCGGATTACTATTGGCGGGAAATGTGCTATACTGTAAGAGGAAGTTTTGAAAGAGAAGGAGGGCTTTTTGTGGACTATCAGGAGCTGTTTCGGAAAAAAGAACTGTACAGCCAGTGCCGGGGGTCCATCCCGGATTATACGCTGTTTACGTTTGAGCAGGCATTTGAAATAGAATATACCCACAATTCCACGGCCATAGAGGGGAATACCCTGTCCCTGATCGAGACCAAGGTGCTTTTAGAGGACGGGATCTCCATCGGGGGCAAGGCGCTGCGGGAGATCTATGAGGCGGTCAACCACCGCAAGGCGTTCCGCTATGTGAAGGAATGCATCGGGCAGGGGATGCCGCTGGATGAAAAGATCATCAAGGACATCCACGCCCTGCTGATGGAGAACATCCAGGTGGGCGGGGTATACCGGGATGTGCAGGTGTATATTTCGGGCGCACGGCACATGCCGCCGCCCCCGTCCCTGATGTACCGGCAGGTAAAGGACTTTTACGCGGATCTGTCTTGGAAGGGGAAGGAACTGAACCCGGTGGAGCTGGCGGCATGGACCCATGCGGAGTTTGTGAAGATACACCCGTTCACGGACGGGAACGGGAGGACGTCAAGGCTCATCATGAATTACCAGCTTATGGCGGAGGGGTTCCCGGCCATATCCATCGCCAAGGAGGACAGGCTGGAATATTTCAGGACGCTGGATGCCTATGCGGTGGAGGGGAACCTGCAGCCGTTTGCGGACCTGGTGGCAGGGCTTGTGGACAGGCAGCTGGAACGCTACATTGAACTTTCCGGCCCGCAGCAGGAAAGGGGCCAGTCCCCCGCAATGCAGTAAGGCCAGAAACAGAAAAAAGAAATTTTGAGACGGCAGGGCGCCGGATGCAGGAATGTGTCCGGTGTTTTTTTATGCCCGTAAACCGGGGCGGGGAGGATGCGGAGGCAGGCCAGCCCCGCCTTATCTGATTGGAGGTGCCTATTTGAAAAGAGCAGAAAATGTCCCTATACGGACACAGGAGGATGTGCATATCCAGGAATTCCTGGACATGATCGCACCCTCCGTCATCAGGTTTGAAACAGACCACTTTATCTGCGGGAACACATACCGCTGTGTGTGGGCGCTGCGGGAATACCCCACGTCAACCGATGAGCAGGCGATCCTCTCCCACCTTGGGGAGAAGGACGGCGTGACCCTGCGCATCTATACCCGCCATGTGACGCCGGTGGAGGAACGCAAGATCATCAGCAACGCAGCCAACAAGAACCGCATGGACCGGGGCAATACAAGCGACCTGCAGACCACCGTGCTGGCGGAGAGCAACCTGCAGGACGTGGCGGCCATCGTGGCGCAGATGCACCGCAACAGGGAGCCGCTCCTGCACACGGCGGTCTACCTGGAGCTGTGCGCCCATGACTTAGACCAGCTGAAGCTCCTGCAGACGGAGGTGCTGACGGAGCTGATCCGCTCCAAGCTGAACGTGGACCGGCTGATGCTGCGCCAGAAGCAGGGCTTCCAGTGCGTGATGCCCACAGGCTTCAACCTGTTCCGGGACCAGTTCGAGCGGGTGCTGCCCGCCAGCAGCGTGGCGAACCTTTACCCTTTCAACTATTCCGGGAAGACCGATCCCCAGGGCTTTTATATCGGGCGGGACAAATTCGGCAGCAACGTGCTGGTGGACTTTAACCGCAGGGCGGATGACAAGACCAACGCCAACATCCTGATCCTGGGCAACAGCGGCCAGGGCAAGAGCTACCTGTTAAAGCTGCTCCTCACCAACCTGCGGGAATCAGGGATGCGCGTCTGCGCCCTGGACCCGGAGATGGAGTATGAGGACCTGACGGACAACCTGGGCGGGTGCTTTATCGACCTGATGGGCGGCAGGTACATCATCAACCCCCTGGAGCCGAAAACCTGGGATGACGCCGCAGGCCCGGAGGACATGGACGCGCCCCGGACCTTCCGCATCCGCTCCCGGCTGTCCCAGCATATCAGCTTCTTAAAAGACTTTTTCCGCAGCTACAAGGACTTCACGGACCGGGAGATCGATGTCATAGAGATCATGCTCCAGAAGCTGTACGCCGGGTGGGGGATCACGGACCAGAGCGATTTTGACAGCCTGGCGCCGGAGGACTACCCCGTCCTCTCCGACCTGTATGCATTCATGGAGGCGGAGTACAAGGCGTTTGACGGGGGTAAGAGGCAACTCTATACGGCGGAGATGCTGCGGGGCATCCTGCTGGGGCTGCACTCCATGTGCGTGGGCGCGGAGAGCAAGTTCTTTAGCGGCCATACCAACATCACGGACTCCAGTTTTATCACTTTCGGGGTAAAAGGTCTGCTGCAGGCCAGCCGGAGCTTAAAGGATGCCCTGCTGTTCAACGTGCTTTCCTTTATGAGCGATGAGCTGCTGACCGTGGGCAACACGGCGGCCAGCCTGGATGAGTTCTACCTGTTTTTATCCAACCTGACCGCCGTGGAATACGTCCGCAACTTCATGAAGCGTGTGCGCAAGAAGGACTCGGCGGTGATCATCGCCAGCCAGAACCTGGAGGACTTCAACCTGGACGGCGTCAGGGAGTATACCAAGCCGCTGTTCTCCATCCCCACGCACCAGTTCCTGTTCAACGCGGGCAGCATTGACGCCAGGTTTTACACGGACACCCTCCAGCTGGAGGAAAGCGAGTACAGCCTGATCCGCTACCCCCAGAGGGGCGTGTGCCTCTACAAGTGCGGCAACGAGCGGTACAACCTGATGGTCAACGCCCCGGAGCACAAGGCGCGGCTGTTCGGCAAGGCCGGAGGCCGGTAAAAGTGTGTAAAGATTTTCTAAGCTGTCAAGAGGGTGCCTAGCACACCTCTTTAGTACGCCAGCCAAGAAAATCTAAGTTACACACGGAAGAATCGCAAGTGCGGCGATTCTTCCCATGGATTGTTTATGCTCGGAAGGAGGGGACAGGGTTGGAGCTTAAGGAACAGCGGTTCGGCATTGAGATCGAGATGACCGGGATCACGCGGCAGGAGGCCGCCGAGGTGGCTGCCGCATATTTCGGTACGGAAAGCAGATATGTGGGGATGGGGTATAAGGCATATGCGGCGCTGGACGGGCAGGGGCGGCAGTGGAAATTCATGCGCGATTCCAGCATCACCCCGGAGCGGAAGATAGGGGGACAGAGGATAAGTGCAGATGATGAATACAGGACGGAGATGGTCAGCCCCATCTGCCGTTATGAGGATATCATACCCATCCAGGAGATTATTCGGGAGCTGAAGAAACATGGGGCGATTACTAATCCAAAATGCGGCATCCATGTGCATGTGGACGCATCCCCTTTTGACGCCCGGACGCTGCGCAACATCACGAACATCATGGCATCCAAGGAGGATCTGATCTACAAGGCGTTGAAGGTGTCCGTGGCCCGCGAGCATCAATACTGCCAGAAGGTGGAGGAACGGTTCCTGGAGGAACTGAACCAGAAAAAGCCCAGGACCCTGGATGGCGTGGAGCGGATCTGGTATGGCGGCGAAAGCCGCAGGTATGAACACTATGACGACAGCCGGTACCACTGCCTGAACCTCCACTCCGTATTCCAGAAAGGGACGGTGGAATTCAGGCTGTTCAATGGGACGCTCCACGCAGGCAAGATCAAGGCGTATATCCAGTTCAGCCTTGCCATTACTGCGCAGGCGCTGAACCAGGCATGCGCCAGCAGGAGGAAGACCCAGACCACCAATGAAAAATACACGTTCCGCACCTGGCTGCTGCGGCTTGGGCTGATCGGGGATGAATTCGCCACCGCAAGGCAGCACCTGCTTGCGGAGCTTCCGGGCTGCATCGCATGGCGGGACCCGGCCCAGGCGGAGGCACAGAAGGAAAGGCTGAGACAGAAAAGGGAAAAAGAGCGGGCGGAGCAGGAGATCCCGGCAGAAGAAGCGCAGGCTTATGTGATGGGCATGTAGGGTGTTTTTGTGTGCGCCTGCGGATAAATGCGCAGGCAGTGAGAAAGGAGCAAAGCAGGAGATGGGAAGGAAAAAGGAAACGCTGTACCTGGCATACGGCAGCAACATGAACCAGGCACAGATGGCATACCGGTGCCCCACAGCCGAGGTGGTGGGGACCAGCGAACTGAAGGGATACGAGCTGCTGTTCAGGGGAGCGAACAGGGGGGCGGTCGCCACCGTGGAGCCGAAAGAGGGCGGTACGGTGCCTGTGCTTCTGTGGAAGATCCGCAAGTCCGATGAGGAAGCGCTGGACCGCTACGAAGGATATCCCAATTTTTACGGGAAACAGATGCTGCAGGTGGAGCTGGATGGGAAAGAAGTATCCGCCATGGGGTATATCATGACGCCCGGCCATGAATTCGGCATCCCCTCTGACAGATATGCGGATGTCATATGGGAGGGATACGAGCAGTGCGGGCTGGATACAAAGCCACTGGAGGATGCCATTAATAAAGCCTATGCCATGGCATTCCAGCAGGAACAGGGAATGGCTGAACCGGGATATCAGGGATTATATGGAACCGGCGGCATGAAACCGATGGAGTAGAAAGGAGGGAAGCCTATGGCGGCAACGGCAGCTGTGCTGGCGGCCAAGGCCGTTCTGGCTGCGGCAACAGACAAGAGGGGAAGGACGGCGATAGCCACCGTGGTGGCGGCAGTCCTGACACCCTTTATCCTGATCGTTGTGATGATCCTGTGCGCGCTGTCCGGCACGGCAGGGCATAACAACGCCGCCGTGAACCTGGCGTGGGGCGGCGGCTACCTGTCGGCGGGACTCCCGGCAGATTACCGGATGTACATCGAGAAGATGCAGGAGAGCTTCCAGAAACTGGACGCGGTCCTGGCCGAGATCAATGGAATGGCGGAGGACGGCGCGGTGGACGGATACCGGGTCAAGGCAGTTTTTTATTCTCTGTTTTTCGGCGCGGAGCAGCCCAGGATGAACGATGACGACTACAGGGGCTTTGCGGACTGCTTCGTGGCATACGAGGAACGGGAGGATGAGGAAGGGGAAACCTACACGGCGGCAGTCCCCATCACGGATATGGGGACCGTGTACGGGAACCTGTCCTCCCTGCTTGGGAGGGGGATCACGGACGAGGACAGGGCCAACGCCCAGCGCATCTATGTGCTTGCAAAATACGGGCAGGCAGGGCCGGGAAGCGGGCTGCCTCCCGGCGAGGCCATGGGGGACGGCAGCTTTGCGGCCCTGATCGCGGAAGGGGAAAAATACCTGGGCTGCCCCTATGTGTGGGGAGGGTCGACGCCTGAGACGTCCTTTGACTGTTCCGGGTTTGTCTGCTGGGTCTACACCCATTCCGGGGCTTACCCCCTGGCCCGCACCACGGCCACGGGGATCTATAACCAGTGCGCCATCGTGCCGAGGGAGGAAGCGCAGCCAGGCGACCTGGTGTTCTTCAGCGGGACCTATGCCTGCAGCGGCCCGGTGAGCCATGTGGGGATCTATGTGGGCGGGGGAAGGATGCTGCACTGCGGCTCGCCCATCGGCTATACAAGCATTGAAACGGCGTACTGGAGGGAGCATTTTTTTGCTTTCGGGCGCCTGCTGGATTAGGAGGGATGCCATGAATCCGATAAATGTAATCATGGAACACAAGCCATACTTTAAACTCTGTCAGGCAAAGGCGGAAAAGATAATCCGTCTTCCGGAAAGGGAATTTGAACAATTCCTGAAAAGCCCGATGGAATACCAGGACTTTATAAAAGAGGATGTGGATCTGATGCGCCAGGATGAAAGCGGCGTGTACCACTGCCTGCTGGTCACTGGCGATAACCACAGGGATGGTGTCCTGGTGGAGGCGGATGGGTATGATTATGCCCGGTATGCCTCCTATGTTCCGGATGCGGCGGCTCTTGCATATGACTCCTTGTCGGAGATGGGGTACAGGCTGGCGTTTTTGGTGGATCTGTTCGTTACGGAAGGAACGGCAGCCGCATCAGGGGGATATTGGGAGGTCAGTTTTGAAAAAATCAGGGAGCAGTCCGGCCTGGAGCTTGGAGCAAACCCGTTCCTGCAGGAGCTTATGGCGGACATGATCACAGAAAGGCCGGAAGTGGCGGAGGTGTGCATCTGGAGGGATTGTTTCAGTGTGAACTACCGTCCGGAATTCTGCCATGACCATCAGGAGGAAGAAATACCGGAAAGCCGGGAAATGGGATATGAGGCGTTTGCGGAGGCGCTTTCTGCCATCCGCCCGGACAGCAGGGAGGCGGCTGCGGTCTGGTATGAGTGGGCGAAGGAGCTGGAGGAATTCGATAAGGCCGGGGAGCCTGAGAGGACCGGCAAGAAGGCTGAGGCATTCCTAAATGAGTTTGCAGGCCGCTTCCGTGCCATCCAGGAGAGGCATGGGGATGAGGTTGCCGGACAGATGATCTCCCTGGCAGAGATCCCTTTCTGCCTCTTTCCCTGGGAGATGAAGCTGGCGGCGGAACACCTGGCGGCCGGAGGGGGCGTCCATGATATCCCCCAAATGTCCAAGGAGGGCGTACTGGAAGATTTTTCGGATGCAGGACAGGGGAAAGCGCCCGTCCAATCCATGTGAAAGAGTGGGGCTGTTTTTCTCTGATGCCTAGCGGCCCCCGGATCAGGAGGGAACAGGATATGAAAACAGTGTTTGAACACAAGCCGGATTTTACTTTCCGGGAATTTGCCGTGGAGAAAACCGTCACGATCCCGGCAAGGAAGCTGGAGGAAATGCTGCGCCACCCAATGTGTAACCATGAGGCCATTGTGGAAAATGCGGGAGTGATGGGAGTGGACGGGGACGGCGTGTACCACTGCCTGTTGGTCACCGGGGAAGGCAGGGCAGACGGGCTGCTGGTGGAGAGCGAAGGCAGCGGCAGCGCCCGGTACGCCTCTTATGTGCCGGAGGCCACGGCCCTGCGGTACCCCACGCTCTCCAGGCTGAACCGGGAGCTGGCGGAGGTTGTGGACGCCATCATTGCCGAGGGCACCAGCCGGACCACCGAGGGGAACTGGACGGTTACTTTTTCGGAACTGGAGGACATGACGGGGCTGTGCGTGGAGGGGAAACCGTTCCTGCAGGAGACCCTGGGGGATATGCTCTGCAGCCGCCCGGAGGTGGCTGACCTGGCCATTGAGGACGGGCAGTTTGACGTGGCATATTACCTTGATTTCTGCCCGAACTGCCAGAGGGAGACAGCCCAGGAGGGACTGCCGGATGAGATCAGCATGGAGGAAATGCAGCACTATGGGTATGGCTGGGAGGGGATGCTCCCGCTGGGCAGGGAGAGGGCGCTTGCGCTGGCTGATGCGGGGCTGGAGGTCTTCCTCCTGATGCCGGACGGCACGGAACGCACAGCGGAAGGCAGGGATGAGATCGCAGCCCATGACGGCCTGTTCGGTGTGGAGCGGCAGGCATGGCAGGGCTATCAGGAGGAAATGGAAAGCGGCAGCCAGGCAAATGTCCCTGCGGGGACACAGGGGATGCTCCCGTCCATGTGAGGGGGCGGAACCGGGAACCAGAAAGGAGAAGCGCATGAAACAGACAACATTCACGGTGAAGTATGACGAGGAAAAATTAAACGCCATCAGGCAGTACATGGGGAAAAAGAACGTGGACTTCGAGGGGGAGCTGACGGAGGCGATGGGGAAGATGTATGAAAAATATGTCCCCCAGGCTGTCCGGGAGTACATCGAGAGCAGGGAGGATGCGCCGCTCGCTGCCCGCAGGCCGGCCAGACCGCAGGCAGGCGGCGGGGGCGTCTGACCTCCTGTAATCCGGAACAGACGGCACTCAAAATGCGGGCAGGGTGACAGAAAAGCCCCTGTCACCCCCTGTGGCCGTCCGTGTGGCGATTTGTGCCCTTGTTTGGGAAAAGTGGATAAACAGACCGCCCGGCGTCCTTTCTGCCCTGTTTGGGGCGATTTGGCGGAAACAGCCCCCAAACCCTGCTGACAAGGGGTGCAGGGCAGCCAAAATGGGAGAAAAACCGGGGCTGGATGGCAGGGTTGAAATGTGTGCAGGTTAAAGGGCGGGTGGCTTTTGCAAGCCCCCTCGCCCGGTTCACACCGCCCGGCAAAGCCGTGCGGGAAAGGAGGATGCCACCCACAGGTGCAGGTTTTCCGGAAATCAGGTGGCTGGACAGGAAAATCAGCAGGAAAAGGGGAAAATTCCGGGGTGGCTTGGGGAAAGCAGGCGGGAAAAAGGAGGGTGCTATGGGCGCAAATGAGGATAAGACCAAATTTTCCATACGGGTGGATACCAGGCTTCTGGAACTGGCCGACTCCTGCATCAGGGACGGCACAGCCAGGAACCGCACGGAACTGATCGGGGATGCGCTGCGGTTCTACCTGGGCTACCTCATGGCGGGGAAGGCGGAGGATTACCTGCTCCAGTCCTTATCCTCCGCCGTGGCCGGAACGGTGCAGGACAGCGAGAACCGCCTGGCCCGTATGGACTTTAAGATCGCGGTGGAGCTTTCCAAGCTGTCCCAGGTCATCGCATACACCCATGACGTGGATGAGGAATCACTGAATCGCCTCCATGCAAAGTGTGTGGAGGAAGTGAAGCGCATCAACGGCGCAGTAGAGTTCGAGGATGCGTACAGGTACCAGAGGCGGGAAAACTGACGGCGGAAAAATAACAGCCGGATCTGAATGCAAAGGAGTGGTGGCATCATGCCAAAAATAATTTTTACCTCCCGCTACCTGCGGGATGCGCCTCCGGCACAGCTGGAGAATTATGTCCGTTACGTCAGCACCCGCGAGGGCGTGGAGAAAGTGGAGGGGAGCAGGCAAAACCTCCCCTCCACGGCACAGCAGAAAGACCTGATCCGCCAGATCGTCCGTGACTTCCCGTCCGCAAAAGGGATGCTGGAGTACGCGGACTTTTTGCTGCACCCAACCATGGGGAACGCATCGGAATTCATCTCCTGCGCCATGGAGCAGAACCTGGATCTCATTGGCAAGCGGGAGAACTATGTGGACTACATCGCAAACCGTCCCAGGGTGGAACGTCTGGGGGACCACGGCCTGTTTACGGACGCAGGAAAAGCGGTGGTGTTGAAACAGGTGCAGGAGGAAGTGACGGGGCATAAGGGTCCGGTCTGGACCCACGTCATCTCCCTGCGGCGGGAGGATGCCGCAAGGCTCGGCTATGACAGCGCCGCACAGTGGATGGCGCTACTGCGCTCCAAGCGGGCAATGCTCTGCAGATATATGAAGATCGACAGCGCCAGCCTGCGCTGGTATGCCGCATTCCACAACGAGGGGCACCATCCCCATGTCCACCTGATGGTCTATTCCGCAAAGGACAATGACGGATACCTGACGGAAAAATCCATTGAGACCATGCGCTCGGAACTGGCGCACGATATCTTCCGGCAGGACTTCGCGCACATCTATGAAAAGCAGAACCAGGCCCGCGCGGATCTGAAAAAAGGCGCCGCGGATGTGGTGCAGGGGATGATGGATGCGCTGCGCCAAAGCACGGTGGCGAGTGCGGAGATTGAAAAAATGATGGTGCAACTGGCAGGGCGCCTGCGGAACACGGGCGGGAAAAAAGTGTACGGCTACCTGAAACGGGATGTGAAGAACCTGGTAGACCGGATCGTGGACGAGCTGGCAAAAGATGAAAGGATAGATGCGCTGTACCGGGCGTGGGGGAAATGGCAGGATGAGATCCTGTCCACTTACCAGAACAACCTGCCGCCCCTGCCGCCGCTGTCCGGCCAGCCCCAATTCAAGAGCCTGAAAAACATGGTGATCGCAGAGGCGCTGAAGCTGGGCAGTGGAAATTTTATTTTTGAGGATGAGGCAGCACCTGATCAGGAGGAACCGGAGGACGGGGAAAGGCTGTTCCTGGACGGGGCGGAGCTGCCGGATGGGGAAGGCGTCACTGATCAGTTCCCGGAGGATGCTCCTGACTGGTTTCCGGGGAACGTCCCTGACTGGCTCATGGAGGATGTGGACGGAGCCAGGACACCTGAAGATGGGGCTGCGGAAAGGGGATCACCGAAGGGTGACAGGGGCATCCCGGCCTTTTATGCGGAATGGAACAAAGACTATAAGCTGGCCCGCCGGTACCTCTATGGGGAAAAAGATACGGGGCAGGATTTCACAAAAGCACTTTCCCTGTTCCGGCAGGAAGCGGAGAACGGGAACGCCCTGGCGATGCACGACCTGGGCAGGATGTGTGCGGACGGCCTTGGGCAGGATGCCGACCAGGATGCGGCGCAGGAATGGTATGCCAAAGCGCTGGAGGCTTTCCATGGGGCAGAAAAGAAAGCAAAGGAACGGAAACGTCCCTACCTGCAGTACCGCATCGGGAAAATGTATGCCGCCGGCCTTGGCACCGGGCAGGACTATGGGGCAGCGGCCCGGTGGCTGGCACAGGCGGCGGGGGCAGGGTATAAGTATGCGCAGTATTCCCTTGCGGGGCTTTACCGCCGTGGGCAGGGTGTGGCGCAGGATAACGTGCAGGCGTTCCTCCTGTATGGACGCTCCGCAGGAAAAGGCAACCCCTATGCGGATTACGAACTGGCAAAAATGTACCGGGACGGCATAGGAACGCAGAAAGACGGCACACAGGCGGGGGCGCATTTCCAGAATGCGTTTGGCGGCTTCCTGAAGCTGGAGGCGAAAGGCGGCGATGATAAGCTGCAGTACCGCCTGGGGCAGATGCTGCACACCGGTACGGGAACCGAAAGGGATGACGGGGCGGCTGCAGCCTATTGGGAGCGTGCGGCGAAGCTGGGTAACGTCCATGCGCAGTATGCCCTTGGAAAGCTGTGGCTGGAAACCGGGGGCGGCAATCCTGCGCAGGCTGTCAGATGGATCACAAAGGCGGCGGAGGCGGGAAATGCCGCCGCCCAATATACCCTGGGGAAACTCTTCCTGTCCGGGGAGATTGTGGAGAAGGACGCTGCAAGGGCGGTGGAGCTGTTCACCTTATCGGCGGGACAGGGAAATGATCATGCGGCGTACTGTCTGGGGCGGCTTTACCTTTCCGGGGAAGAAATCCCAGGGGATACGGCGGAGGCCGTCTGCTGGCTGACGCTTTCCGCAGAAAAGGGAAACCAATATGCGCAGTACGCATTGGGAAAACTGTACCTTTCTGGGGAGGACATCCCCAGGGATGTGGAAAAGGGCATTTACTGGCTGGAGCGGTCCGCAAATCAGGGAAACCAATATGCGCAGTACGCATTGGGAAAGCTGTACCTTTCCGGGGAGGATATTTCCAGGGACGTGGAAAAAGCCATTTACTGGCTGGAGCAGTCGGCAGGGCAGGGGAACCAATACGCACAGTATGCCTTGGGGAAACTGTACCTCTGCGGAAAAGACGTTCCCTGCGACAGGGACAAAGCCACAGCCTACCTGCAGGCAGCTGCGGAACAGGGAAACATCTATGCGGCGTTCCTGCTGGAGCACATGGACTCATTCCGGGACCCCGACCTGTTCCTTGCGACAACCCGCCTGATGCACCGTCTGGAAAAGCTGTTCCGTGAGGATGTACACAGAGCCGCAGGGGGCAGCCCGTTCCACATCGACCGAAAACGCCGCCGCAGACTCTCGGAGAAGAAGCAGGCCCAGGGTCACAAGAGGGACGACAGGGAGCCTGTGCAGCAACAGATCTGATCCGGCCCAGGGAGATTATTTATTCCCGTGGGCAATGAGCAGATCAATTATGGTGGTGACTCCATCCCGGATGTCTGTGTCTGTGGAACTTCGGCAAATACAGCAGGCACTCGGTTTGGAAAAGTGTGGCATTTAAGCAGAATGGAGGTGTAAGGATGGCAGGATTTGTTTATTTTACGGACGAGCAGAAACAGCGGGCAAACGAGGTAGACCTGGAGGACTTCCTCTCCCGCCAGGGGGAGAAGCTGCTGCGCTCCGGCAGGGAGAAAAGGCTTCAAAGCGACCACAGCATCACGGTGCGGGGCAACCGCTGGTATGACCATGCGGCAGGGACCGGGGGCTGTGCCATCGACTTTGTGCAGATGCATTACAACAGCACATTCCCGGAGGCGGTCACCCTGCTCCTTGGCGGGGAGCAGGGGCAGGCATACCGCACCAGCGAGCCGGAAGGGGAAAAAGAGCCAAAGCCCTTTGCGTTGCCGGAGGCGAACCAGGACATGCGGCGGGCATATGCCTACCTGACAAAGAGCCGCTGCCTGGACCGGGAGGTGGTTTCCGCTTTCGCCGGGAAAAAGATGATCTATGAGGACGCAAAATACCACAACGTGGTGTTTGTGGGGTATGACGCGGACGGGACAGCCCGCCATGCCCATAAGAGGGGGAGCCATACGAAAGGAGAGGCGTTCAAGGGCAACGTGGACGGCAGCGATCCCAGGTACAGCTTCCGGCACCTGGGGAAAGGGAACACCGTCTATGTGTTTGAGGCCCCCATCGACATGCTGTCCTTTATCACGCTGCACAAAAAAGGCTGGCAGGAGAACAGCTATGTGGCATTAAGCGGCATATCGGCACACGCCATGCTCCAGGCGTTAAAGGACAGCCCCCAGGCCGGCACGGTGGTTCTCTGCCTGGACCATGACCCCGCAGGCATAGAGAACAGCTACCGGCTGGCGGACGCCGTAAAGGAACAGCGGCCGGATGTCCGCGTGAGGATGCTGCAGCCCGTCAACAAGGACTGGAATGAGGACCTGAAGGCACAGAATGGGATGGAGCCAATCCCGGCAAAGGAGCATCCGGGGATAGCGGAGTGCAGGGCGTGGTGCGGGACGCTCAAGGAAGTGGCGGAAAGCATCGATCCCAGGCATGCCACCGCGGAATCCCTGAAACGGTACCACTACGGGATCTATCAGACACTGCAGAAGGGGACCAGCCCGGAACAGCTGGAGGATGCCTTTGACGGGGACGGCCTGCTCCTGGCGGGGATCGCAGTCAGGATCATGGAAAAGTACGGAAAGGAGCTTGGGCGGGAGGCTGCGCCGGGGCAGATCATCGACAACCTGTGCGGCAGGTACAGGCCCCATAAGGACAGGGGAAACCTGAAATCCCGGCTTACAGACATGCAGGATGCCTTTGAAAGCGTGATGGCGTGTTTTGCAGGAACAGAGCCGGGAACGGATGAGGAAAAGGAAACGCTGGTCAAAAAATGTGTGGGCCTTACGATGGAATGCATCAGGGCCCACATTTTTGTGGCTGAAAAGCTGCAGGCCCAGAAACAGGAGGGAGGGATAAAACAGATATGCAGCCAGTCGTAATGCTGATACTGATGGGCGTGGGGATGTTTGCCGTCATCGGCGGCATCTCCCTGCTGTCCCATTATTACACCTTAAACGGGATCAAATCCCGGACCGTGGGGGACGGCCAGCACGGCACGGCCCGGTTTGCCACGGAAAAGGAGATCCGGGAAACCTATGCCCATGTCCCCTACGAGCCGGAGAGATGGCGCAGGGGCGAGAACCTGCCCGCAGCACAGGGGCTGGTGGTCGGGTACAAAAAACACGGGGCAGGCATCACCGCATTGGTGGACGAGGGGGACATCCACTGCCTGATGATCGGTGCCGCAGGCGTTGGCAAGACCGCCAACTTTCTATACCCCAACATCGAATACGCCTGTGCGTCCGGGATGAGCTTCGTGACCACGGACACCAAGGGCGACCTGTTCCGCAACTATGCGGGGATCGCAAAGGATTACTACGGCTACCGGGTATCCATCCTTGACCTGCGCAACCCCACCCGCTCGGACGGCGGCAACATCCTGACCATGGTGAACAAATACATGGATGAATACCTTGCGGACACAGGGAACTTGGCGGCCAAGGCCAGGGCGGAGAAGTATGCCAAGATCACGGCCAAGACCATCATCTGCTCGGACGGCGCGCAGGCCAGCAGCTACGGGCAGAACGCATTCTTTTATGACGCGGCGGAGGGGCTTTTGGCATCCGTGATCCTGCTGATCGCGGAATACTGCCCGCCCCAGAAGCGCCACATCGTCTCCGTGTTCAAGCTGCTCCAGGACCTGATGGCGCCGTCCCCCGTAAAGAACCGGAACCTATTCCAGCTTCTGATGGATAAGCTGCCCGCCGAACACAAGGCCAGGTGGTTTGCAGGGGCGGCACTGAACAGTGCGGAACAGGCGATGGCCTCCGTACTCTCCACCGCCATGAGCCGCCTGAACGCTTTCTTGGACAGCGAGATGGAGCAGATCCTGTGTTTTGACAGCACCCTGGATACGGAAACCTTCTGCACCAATAAGGCGGCGATCTTCATCGTGCTGCCGGAGGAAGACAACACAAAGTATTTCATGGTGTCCTTATTCCTCCAGCAGCTCTACCGGGAAATGCTTTCCATTGCGGACGAGCATGGGGGAAAGCTGCCGAACCGGGTCATGGTGTTTGCGGATGAGATCGGGACCATACCAAAGATCGAGTCCATGGAGATGATGTTCTCCGCAGGCCGTTCCAGGCGGATCAGTATGGTGCCCATCATCCAGAGCTTTGCACAGCTGCAGAAGAACTACGGGAAGGAAGGCTCCAGCATCATCACCGACAACTGCCAGGACATCCTCTTCGGCGGTTTTGCGCCCAACTCGGAGAGCGCGGACATCCTCTCCAAAGCCCTGGGGAACAGGACGGTGCTGTCCGGCTCCATCTCCAGGGGGAAGAACGACCCCAGCCAGAGCCTGCAGATGATGAGCCGGCCGCTGATGTCCCCGGACGAGTTAAAGACGCTCCCCAAAGGGCATTTCATCCTTGCCAAGACCGGGTGCTGCCCCATGCAGACAAGGCTCCCGCTGTTCTTAAAATGGGGGATCGTATTCGGGGAGGCTTATGAGGTGCCGGAGAGGGCGGCAAGGGAGGTATTCTATGCTGACCGCTTTGAACTGGAACAGGAGATCCTGCGCCGCCGTGAGGATGAGGAAATGGAGGATGGGGAACCTGGGGAGCCGCCCCTGCCGCCAGGCGCGGTCCGGACGGGCGGCCAGGGCCATACGCCTGCACTCCAGGAGAAAGAGCACTCGCGCCTGCCCAGGCGCATGCCCCTGCGGACAGATTAGGGGGCGCCTATGGGATATTTTACGGAGATCTATGCAAAAGAGCTGCCGCACCGGGCAAAGGCGGTGTATATGTACCTGAAAGACCGCAGCAACAAAGAGGGACAGTGTTACCCTGCCATCAGCACGGTTGCGAAGGAGCTGCAGCTTTCGCGCAGGACGGTGGAAAGGGCCATTGACGACCTGGTGCGGGCAGGGCTTGTCACAAAAGAACAGCGCTGGCGGGAGAACGGCGGACGGAGCAGCCTGCTCTTTACCCTGAAAGGCGGCTGAAATCAAAAAAGAAATGCCGCCAGGGGGGAAGTGCGCCCTCCTGGCGGCATAAGGGATATGCCATGATGACACAAGCGGTGAAGGTATCACCCTAAGAAAGTTTTTACCGGCAGAGAAAGAATATGCAGTTACAGGACAGTCTGGGAGATTGGAAAACCAGGGCAGGGGATGGACTCAGCAGGGGCTGAAGAAGTCGCCGTAATCGCACCCCAGTATTTCCCGGAGGGCAACCAGCTGTGCGGTGGTAGGGTTGCAGGCCCCCTGCTCGATCTTGCTGAGGGAGCTGGTGCTGATGGGGATGCCTTCCAGCTGCAGCTTTGCCACCAGGTCTGAATTGCGCAGGCGTTTCTGTTCCCGCAGGCGGCGGATGTTCTGGCCGATGATGGGGGAACTGCCCTGTTTAATCCGTTCTGCCTTGTTCATGGGGCCTCATCAAAGGCTGATCCCGGACAGGCCAAGGAAATATTCCCGTTTGTCAAGGATCTCTTTTTGCTGATTTTCCGGCAGACAGCGGAACATGTCCTGGTAGTCCAGATCGGCCAGGGGTGTGCCTTTCGTGAGTGCAAGGAGCCGCAGGGAATACCATTCGCCCCAGAGGTCGTCAAACAGGTCCCTGCCGGAGGTGAAGATGCCGGCCTCCTCAAAACCGAAAGGGTAACTGTAATCCTGCAGTTTTACAAAGCCGTACTGCCCGGCGTCCAGCACCATGAGGTCCAGGCTGTACATTTCCGCAAAGGCATCGGCAATCCTGCTGCAGACTGCCCGCTCTTCCTCCGTGATGCGCACCCTGTCTTTTTCAGCCTGCATGTGTTCCACGGTTTCCAAGTGTGCGACCGCATCCTGCAAAAAATCCAGTTTCAGGTCTATCTCCGCCTGTGAATTGGCCGTGGCGGCATACTGGAGCAGCTCCTGCGGCCCCCAGCCGTTGATATCCCTGCACCGTCTGGCAAGACCGGAAAGGGTTTTGCACTGTTCAGGATCGAGGGTGTAGGAAAGGTTATAAGAGTCCATCTGTCAGCGCCTCCTTTCTGGGCTGTGCCGGATCTAAGAGCAGCTCCCGGCAGTCGGAAAAGCCCAGCAGGTATGACAGCATCCCGTAGCGGCTCCCAATGGCGTTGTATCCGCTCACATAGCGGTCGACCAGCTTCATGGCATCCGCCGAAAGATGCATCGCCTCCAGCTTATCCGAGTATTCATCAACCGACCGGAGCAGTGCCTGGTAATCCTCATCCCGCTGTGTGATCCCGTTCATGACGCCATTCATGCGCATACCCATCAGCTGGTAAAGTGTAGATTGTTTGTCCATAAAAAACGCCTCCTTTTCTCGTGGTTGGTGTATGTTAACTCTGAAACGGGGGAAAAGCAACTACTAAGTGAAAAAAGAATTAGTATGCTGGTTAAGCAATTTTAGGCGGCATTTTACGATGTGTGTAAAATGTATTGGTGAAACCATTAAAAAAGACACAAAGGTACCAGTTCACTAATTCAAAACAAATTTGAAAAATACAACATTTTTTGCAAGTATTGGTTTTAAAGTCAGTAATTATAGATATTTGAAGCCCTAATCAGCAAACATGAATTATTGCGGACATCATATAAATATGCTATACTATAAAGAAAGCTGGATATTTGTTAAAATGGGGGAGGTGGATATCCATCCGAGCCAAAGTATGAAATATCACTCTATCGGAATTGAGAATATAGTTCTAACCATGAGGATTGACAGATTTCCTCTGCTCACGGGTATGCTGGTTGGACAAGGATAAAGAGGACTGTATGACCTAATTAACCTGTCAAGAGATGAGTTTTCTGCTGACAGGTTTGGGGAGTTGTATTATCTTGCAAAGCAGATAATATTAACTATATAAATATAATCGTGATGATGTAGACAGACTGTGACAAAGATAATGGAGACAACAACTAAATACAACTTGACATTATCGGACACAAGTAGTGTGCTGACATGACGATATTTAACCTTACTACCGCCTTTTAAGAGGCGGCAGTAAAGCTGGGGTATAAAGACTTGAGCTTTATTCTGGCATCACCTGTCCTAAAATGCCAGTCAACCTTTGCTGCTGTTGTA
>NZ_JANJZD010000034.1 GCF_024623325.1 Acetatifactor muris | reverse complement strand
TTTTTCAAGGCATAGTACCCACTATGTCCAATGTTTATGTCCATTTTTCTCAAATTTCTTTTCCTGCACGATATTCAGTTGTCAATCTTCGGTTGGAATCTCCTTTATTGAGATTCCGAGAAGTTATCCGGTTTCCTCCTGTTCAGTCCAGAGTCACGGGAATGCCCAGTCTGCGCAGATGATTTTCCAGAGTGAGCTCATGCCCATGTTCTCTGAGCCATGTCTTCTGAATCTTATAGTCCGGCATGACAGAAGCCACCATATCCCAGAAGTCCCTGGAATGATTCATTTGAGTGAGATGGCACAGTTCATGCACCACCACATAATCCAGAACCACAGGTGGGGCGAAAATGAGACGATAGTTGAAGGACAGTGTGCCCCGGGAGGAACAGCTGCCCCAACGACTTTTCTGATCTCTTATGGTGACGGAAGTATAGTTTCCGCCGGTGATCGGATGATAATGTGTGACGCGGCTCTCAATCTGTATTCTGGCGGCATTTCGATACCGTTTTTCCAGTGTCGCCAGCCGTCTGCTTTCGGCGTCAGCCAGCGGTGTCAGTTTCTGCTGTGCCATGGTTGTATTTCCCTTCTGTACAAATGTGTCTGCCCGCTTTCCGTGACAATTCAGGCTATTTGCCTTTATGCCATCTGCTTGTCGATTTCTATAACTGCGAAATAAGTTGGATTGTCTCTGAGAATCCTCTCTTTGAGCTGCGTTTCCAGCTCACTGTCAGTCATGGAGAAATCATAGGGGGCTGCCACATCGAAAATCAGATTGGTATGAGTAGGGCCGGTGACAATGCGGAAATCGTGCATGGTGAGCCTCTCGCTGATTTCCTGCAGATAGCCGTTAACCAGAGCTTTCAGCCGTGTGGTCTCCTCGTCGCCCACACAGATGGGATCCATGTGGATTACGGCATGGCAGTTCAGTGTATCCCGCAGTTCATGTTCGATAGTGTCAATCATATCATGAAGAGCCAGGAAGTTCCCGTCTGCAGGCACTTCCGCATGCAGGGAAATCAGGACCCGGCCGGGACCATAGTTATGTACGATTAAATCGTGGATTCCCAGAACATTTTCATGAGCCATAACGATGTCATTAATCTGCCGGACGAATTCCCTGTCCGGCGCCTGCCCCAGCAGAGGACTGACCGTGTCTTTTGCCGCGCTGTATCCCGCATAGCAGATGAACAGACCCACCAGCACACCGCACCAGCCATCTATGGCAAACCCTGTGAAATGTGCAATCAGTGTGGATACCAGCACTGCGGATGTAGCCAGACAGTCGCTGAGGGAGTCGGTGGCTGTGGCGGCCATGGCGGCGGATTCCAGCTTTTTCCCCAACTGTCTGTTATAGAGAAACATATAGCATTTTACCAGGATGGATGCCAGCAATATGACAATGATCATGGGAGAAAAAAGCTGTTCTTCCGGATGAATGATTTTGGCCACGGAACTTTTCAGCAGTTCCGCACCCATCAGCAGGATAATCACGGACACAAGCAGCCCGGATATATATTCGATTCGACCATGGCCGAAGGGATGACTGGGGTCCGGCTTCTGACCGGCCATCCTGAAACCTATAAGGGTAATGACGGAGGAACCTGCATCCGAGAGGTTATTGAAAGCGTCCGCAGTAATGGCAATGGAATTGCTGACAGTTCCGGCGACAAATTTCCCGGTGAAGAGACAGAGATTCAGGAAAATGCCCACAGCACCGCACAGAATGCCGTATGCCTGCCGGACGGCCGGGTCCTTTCTATTGGTTCTGTTTTTAATGAAAATGTTGGACAGTAGTGTAATCATATATACAACCTCGGATTTCTCATTTTATAGTTGGGGACCGACAAGGGACCTGCCGCCGGGTCCTGGATACCCGCAATGACCAGCCGGGACCTGCCGCCGGGTTCTGGATTTCCGCAAGGACCAGCCGGGGCTTGTCGCCGGGTCCTGGATACCCGCGAGGACCAATAAGGGGCTTTCTCCTAAGGCGAAGGGACGTCGGAGAAGGGGTGGGAGGTTCTTTCCTCGGCAGGGGTAACGCGCCGATGAACTAACTGCCAACAGAAACTAAGGAGCGAAAGTACCGCTCCCAAGTTTCAGTAGGCAGTGGATTTCATCTCTGCTAAGGTCACCCCTCGGTGCTGTCGGAAAGAGCCTCCCACCCCTTCTCCGCCTGTCTTTCCGCGTGTTTTAGTGTGTAATAGCACAGACCAGCTTATGGTGGAGATGGTTGGAACTTTCACGAACCATGCCAGTCCAGAACACTTAATCCATATCTGTCCCAGGCCAGTTTAAACTGCAGAGAAACAGGCAGAGGAGGCCGATGGCTCTTTCCAAGTGTCCGCAAGGACACTTTTAGCACCAATGGGGCCTTGACCACTACAATTTTAGCAGGCAATATCGTAGACCAACTTATGGCTACAGAAGACTGGAACTTTACAAACCATACCAGACCAGAACGTTTAGTCCATATCTGTCCCAGGCCAGTTTAAACTGCAAGAAACAGGCAGAGGAGGCCGGGGGTTCTTTCCGAAAGCACCAAGGGGTGCCCTTAGCAGAGGTAAAATCCAGCCTCTACGCAGACTTAAGCGCGGTACTTTCGCGCTTTAGTCGAAGTTGAGGCTTAGTTTACCGGCGCGTTACCCCGCCGAGGAAAGAACCCCCGGCTTCCTCTGCCGTCCCTTTGCTTTAAACTTGCCTCGCCGCAGTAACCTGGACTTAGAGGCAGTCCCCAGTAAGTCCCTGCAGGAATCCCGGCCTCAGGAGGCAGTCCCCAGTAAGTCCCTGCAGGAATCCTGGTCTCAGGAGGCAGCCCCCAGTAAGTCATTGCGGGAATCCCGGCCTCAGGCGGCAGCCTCCCCCCGGCAAGCCCTTGCAGAAACCTGCCCTTTGTTAATGAAACGTGAGCCTGATAAAAGCCCCTGCAACGTGTAATAATCAGTATAGCAACTGCGGGCGGAAAATGCAAGAAGGTATTGCACGGGAGCTTTTTTCAGTGTATAATCTTGGTAACAGTTCAGTGCCCTGTCTGAACTGTTACTAATCTTGGAGAGAAAGCGGAAAAATCAGGCTTTTCGAAAAAACAGACAAAATCAGAAGACATCTCCCGGCCCGGCGGGACAGCGAGGAAGATGTGGCATAAAGGAGAGAGAAAATGAGCAAGAAACCGGTAGTACTAATGATTCTGGACGGCTATGGCCTGAATGAAAAGAAAGAAGGCAATGCGGTGGCGCTTGCCAAAACCCCTGTGATGGACAGCCTGATGGCAGAATACCCTTTTGTACGGGGCAATGCCAGCGGAATGGCAGTGGGGCTTCCCGAAGGACAGATGGGCAATTCGGAAGTGGGACATCTGAACATGGGCGCAGGCCGTATCGTGTATCAGGAGCTGACCAGAATTACAAAGGAGATACAGGACGGGACCTTTTTTGAGAATCCGGCCCTGCTGAAGGCAGTTGAGAACTGCAAGAAGAATGACAGTGCCCTTCATCTGATGGGACTTCTGTCCGATGGCGGCGTGCACAGCCATAACACACATCTTTACGGCCTGCTGGAGCTGGCGAAGAAAAAGGGCCTGGAGAAGGTGTATGTGCACTGCTTCCTGGACGGGCGCGACACGCCTCCTGCAAGCGGCAAAGGATATGCGGAAGAGCTGGAGGCCGAGATGGAGAAAATCGGTGTGGGCAGAATTGCTTCGGTGATGGGCCGCTATTATGTAATGGACAGAGACAATAATTACGACCGCGTGAAGCTGGCTTATGACGCCATGACAAAGGGAGAAGGCCTGACTGCAGAGAGCGGAGTAACTGGTATTCAGGAGTCCTATGACAGAGAGGAGACAGATGAATTCGTAAAGCCTACTCTGGCTGTGGAGAACGGGAAGCCGATTGCTGTGGTTCAGGATGGAGATTCCATCATTTTCTTCAACTTCCGTCCGGACCGGGCCAGAGAGATTTCCAGAGCTTTCTGCGACGATGATTTTAAGGGATTTGACAGGGGACCCAGGAAAAACATTACTTATGTATGCTTTTCTGATTACGACCCCACGATTCCCAATAAAGAGGTTGCATTCCACAAGGTGTCTGTGACCAATACCTTCGGTGAGTGGCTGGCGGCCAACCACATGAAGCAGGCGCGCATCGCTGAAACGGAGAAATATGCGCATGTGACCTTCTTCTTTAATGGCGGTGTGGAAGAGCCCAACGAAGGGGAGGATCGGGTGCTGGTGAATTCGCCCAAGGATGTGGCGACCTATGATCTGAAACCGCAGATGAGTGCATACGGTGTGTGCGACAAGCTCTGCGAGGCCATTCGCTCCGGGAAATACGATGTCATTATCATCAATTTTGCCAATCCGGATATGGTGGGGCATACAGGTGTGCTGGAGGCGGCCGTCAGGGCGGTGGAAGCTGTGGATGAGTGCGTGGGCAAAGCGGTGGAAGCCATCAGGGAAGTGGACGGCGCTATGTTTATCTGTGCCGACCACGGCAATGCGGAGATGTTGATTGATTATGAGACAGGAGAACCTTTCACGGCGCATACCACAAATCAGGTACCTTTTATCCTGGTGAATTATGATGAGGCATACACGCTGAGAGAGAACGGCTGTCTGGCAGATATTGTGCCCACACTGATTGCGATTATGGGGAAGGAACAGCCTGCGGAGATGACCGGAAAGTCTCTTCTGCAGAAAAAGTGAGAGATAAAGGGGAAAACTGTACCAGGAGGAATATAAAATGGGTTCTTATTATAAGCACAAGAGAAGCGAGAAAGTAGAAGTACCTTATTCATTTCAATGTGAGCATTGCGGAAAGGACAGCGGTTTACTGAAGGCAGTACTTGTAGGAACAGAAGCTACCGATAACAGTAATTTCAAGACACTGAGTCAGGACAGAGAGGATAAACTGTGTAAGCGGGCCCATGAGTATCTTGTCCAAAAGGTGAAGGACACGCACAAAGATGCGGAGGCGAAGATATTTTCCACAGAATTTCGCGATCAATGTCCCAACTGCCGTCAGCCTCAATCCTGGGCAGTGTCCGGACTGAAGAAGAAAATGTTCGAAAATCCGCTTGTCTGCCTTGGGGTAGGTGCCTTTTTTGCAGTGATTGCGGTAATAGGACATTATTTTACGGATGAAGAGTATATGACTCTTACCCTGGCGGCGGGAATTTTTGGTGTGGGTGTAGTTGCCGCTGTGGCCTGTCTGGTGTGGAATGTGGTGAAGATCAATATAAAAAGCAAAAAGACGGCTGTTGGTATGCATAATTTTCCTGTGATTGACTGGAGCGGCGTTCAGAGTCTGCTGAATGAGCCGTAAAAATTACAGAGAAGCATAGTAAAAAAGTCAGCATTGCTGACTTTTTTGCGTTATCAAAGTTTTCTGATTTTTTTGTCACGCCGGTAACTGATGGGAGAGGTATCAAAGTATCTCTTAAAGGAACGGTTGAAGTAAGTCTGGCTGGAAAAGCCTATTTTATCCACAATGTCCTTGATCTTCATATCGGTGTGTTCCAGCAGATGGGCGGCGTATTTCAGCCTGGCATCCGTCAGATAATCATTGAAATAATAGCCTGTCTGCTGATGAAATACCGTACCCAGATAAGAAGGCGTCACATTCAGCTTAAATGCCAGCGTCTTCAGAGAGATATCTTTATCAGAAAATTCATGTATGGTCTTGATGACGGCATCCACCATGGGATACATGGACTGCTGCAGTCTGGCAAGCAGAGGATCGCTTTTTTTCAGAAATTTCAGCGTAAACTCATAATAGGCAGTGCGGTCAGCAGCTTCTCCGGCAAAAAGGTTTTCCGACAGCGGCAGGAGAGACAGAGACTCTATGAGCTCCGGGTTTTTGTCCCACAGTTCATATTCTTTTTTGCAGAGAGCGGCAATCCGTTTTGACAGAACAGAATAGCAGCCAAGTTCAGGGACATACTGCAGGAATAAACGCTCCAGAGCAGCGCTGTGGCCGCACTGTCTGTCATAAGCTTCCAGAGCACCTGTGGCCGCCTCTTCAAGACCCGGGAGATCCCGGAAGAAGACAAAAGGCATTCGGGAATATTCCAGAAAAGCCATTCTGTCCGCCTGATGGTAACTCTGGTATACCTGACTGTAATCTCTGACCGTATTGCCTATGCTGGCAAATACCCGGATTCCGTTGGAGGCTGCCGATTTCAGGACCAGAGCCAGAAATGTTTCCGTATCTGCCTCGTCCGGGGAGATGGGGGACAATACCCCCACCAGCCTCAGCGGTGTCTCGAAGAAAAAATTGCCGGTATAGTGACCGGGGAGATACTGAAGCAGAAAATCAAAGAAACGGGACATCATGATTTCCCCGCCTCTGGAACAGGAAAAAACGGTGGCTGTAAACCCCGGAGCATCCAGATTGATGCCCAGAAGCTCGGCCTTTGTGGACAATTCCGCATTGCTTACAAGGTTCTTCAGCCATTGCTCGGTAAAGGCATTGCGGAAAGTCATCATGGAACGGCCGTAGGTAATATTCAGCTGTTCCCTTTCTTTGATATGATTGATAATCTGGCTGATAGTGTCAGAGAGCTCATCGGGGTCCAGGGGTTTGAGCAGATAATTTTCGGCGCCATAGCGGAGTGCCGTTCTGGCATACTCAAAATTCTGATAGGCACTGAGGATGATACAGAAGACAGAAGGCTTGGCCTTCTTGATTTTCTGAATCAGCTGCAGACCGTTCATGACAGGCATGGATACGTCGGCTATAACAATGTTCACTGGATTTTCCAGACAATAATCCAGAGCGGCCTGGGGATCCGTGGTGGCAAGCCCCAGCTCAATGTGAAATCCGGTCCATTCTATCGCATTTACAAGACCGTCTACGATCAGTGGTTCATCATCTACAATTACTGCCTTATACATAGTTAACCTCCTGATTAAATCGCTGTACAAACAGCCCGGGGCGCACACACCCTATAAAAACGGCGCTTTCAGCTGTTCTGCCGTCATGGCCGGGAAATGTAACTCAATCTGAAACTGCATGTCCTCTTTACCGGAACTGATATGCATGCTGTAATCTTCCTGAAAGACAATGCGCATACGGCTGTTTACATTGGTCAGTGCGAAACCCACGGTATCTTCTTTGGTGTAAGAGTCGGACTGCAACTTTTCTTCCAGCATCTGTATGCGTTCCTCGGAGATGGGATGTCCGTTATTGCCCAGCGTCATATGAATATAATGTTTTTCCTGACGGAGAGAGGATTTGATGGACAGGAAAAACAGATTATCCTGGCGCTCCGTCACAATGCCGTGGACAAAATAGTTTTCTATCAGCGGCTGCAGGGTATTTTTCGGCAGAGCATAACGGGATATCTGTCCATCCATGTCAAATTCATACTCAAAATTCTGGAAACGATACTGGTAGAGGAGCATGAGATTTTCACAGAGCTCGACTTCCTGGCCTAAGGTAATGAACATGCTGGATGTAATCTGGTTCCGATAGATTCTGGACAGCAGCAGTATCATCTGGGATGCGTCAGCTGGCTTCAGACTGAGAATCTGTGTCCGGATGATTTCCAGAGTATTGTAGAGAAAGTGCGGGTTTATGCTGGTCTGCAGGGCGTACAGCTCGCTTTTTTTCTGCTGCAGCTCATAGACATAGGAAAGCTCCACATTGCGCTGGAGCTCTTCGCACATGGTGTTGAAACCGTCGATGATCTGGGTGAATTCATTATGGCCGGAGGGCTTTTCAATCCGGTAAGTGAGATCGTTTAGGGAAAAGCGCTTCATGCCATCCAGAATTCTGTATATATTTCGGTGTGAAAGATAATAAGTAACGTAATACAGGAAAAAGGAGAACAGAGTCACCAGCACGGCGAACAGAATAATCATGCAGGTGACGGAGCTTATGGGAATTCCGTATTTTCTGGTATAGTAAGTTACCTGGAAGCCATATTTACTGTTGCGGAGAGTATCAGTATAACAGCTATCCTCATTCAGTGACAGTCCGGGATTGGAATGGAAGAAAAGATTCCCGGCCTCGTCTGTGATGAGGAAGGCACTTTGTTCCTTCAGGTCATAATTGGACAGAATATCTGTATATTCCGATGTGGAATACAGGGGAATCATGTAGCCCAGGGGGGCAACCGGACTATGGTACAATGTTGCGGCCATACCGTAAAAGGCGCTGTATCCTGCGGATTCTCTGTCACAGGCGGCTACCAGCCGGCCGACAGTGTCCAGATCCAGGAGACTTCCGGAGAAAGGGACCAGAGTCCGGACTTCGGGAGGCGTGGTATGGAAGAGATATGATCTGGATTCCGTATAGTAATAAAGCGTTTCTTTTTCGGGGGAAAAAATGAGAAAGCCCCGCAGATATCGGTCATCTCTGCAGATACCCGCCAGAAGCCGGGTACAGTAGTTTCGTGTTTCCGCAGGAATTTCCTCATAAGAAGGTGTTTCCAGCAGAGCGCAGAGACGGGGATCGCATTGACCGTCTGACAGAAATTTGCCGGCCAGGATATTGAAATCAGCCACACGGCTGTCAAAGGCCTCCAGCAGATTGGCGGCCGCAAGGTCGTAAGACTTCAGATACAGTGTCTGTTCGTAACGACTGGAAAGATGGCTTACAATCACACTGGATATAATGGAAAAGGCTGTCAGCAGAGCAGTGCAGACGAGCAGCATTCTGGAAAAGAAGCCATAACTTTTTTCAGTATATCTTTTGTGCTTCATTGGATATCCCTCCTGCACTGTTCTGCGGAATCCGGATGACGCCCGGGATAAAGATATTTTACCATAGAAATGGAAAAGCTGAAAAGTAATAAAATTCTGGAATATTTGCACTTATTAAGAATAAATGCAATGTCAATTATTTATTGTTAAAATGTACAATGTTTAAGAATTTGTTCAATTTACTTTGTCAAAAGATTGCGGATATAATGTGCTGTGTAAACAGATGGTGTGCAAATTAACAGAATAAGAGGTGTGAAGAGATATGCAGAAAACAAATGCTGTGAAGAAGAAATCGCCCCGGGATAAAGCCGGGTTCCGACTGTTTCTTCTGTCGCTGCCGTTCCTGGCAGGAATCCTGATCTTCTCCTATCTGCCATTGGCAGGATGGTCCTATTCATTTTTCAATTACAAGCCGGGAAAGGCGCTGCTTGACTGTGAATTCGTGGGATTCAAATGGTTTATCGCGCCGTTCAACAATCCGGTGCTCAGAGATCAGTTTGGGAGAGTGATGAGAAATACACTGGGTATCAATCTGCTTTATATGGCGACTATGATTCTTCCCATGATTTTCGCCATGTTCCTCATGGAAATCAGGTGGAAGGGATACCGTAAAATCGTGCAGACACTGACTACCATTCCCAATTTTATCAGCTGGGTTCTGGTGTATGCGGCTTTCTTTGCCCTGTTTTCCACAGAAGGCCTGCTGAACAACATACTGGTGGGCGCCGGGATTCTTACCACACCCACAAATTTTCTGACTTCCACAAGTCATATGTGGCTGAAGATGCTGGGGTATCACCTGTGGAAGGGATTGGGATGGGGCGCCATCGTTTATATCTCCGCGATTACTTCCATTGATTCCGAAATCTATGAGGCGGCCAATATTGACGGGGCGGGCAGATTTCAGAAGATGTGGCATATTACCACACCTCATCTGATACCAACCTTTTTTGTCATGTTTGTTCTGCAGATTGGGAATATTATCAATAACGGAATTGACCAGTACCTGGTATTTTCCAATGCCATGACCCAGGATTACATTGAAGTGCTGGATTTGTATGTATATCGCTATGGTTTGCAGCAGGGGAACATTTCCTATGCGACGGCGGTGGGCATGTGGAAGTCTCTGATCAGTGTACTCCTGGTATTTGTGGCAAACACTTTGTCTAAAAAAATCAGAGGATCATCCATATTTTAGTGTAAATGCCCCCTGATTGTACGGGAGCTCAGAAAGGAGACATTATGGCTGGGAAAAAGAAAGAAGAGGATATCCGTTCCGTGGAGAAACGGACGTGGCGCGACCACATCACAGATATTGTGATTTGTCTGATATTCGGGATTTTTACGCTGATTTGTATCTATCCTTTTTACTACATATTTATCAACACCATCAGTGACAATTCTCTGGTGGCCACAGGAAGAATCAGATTTATTCCCAGGGGAATTCATTTTGCAAACTATGTAAAGGTATTGTCCCTGAAAGAACTGCCGGGTGCCGCCATGGTATCCCTGGCAAGGACAGTGCTGGGCACGATTTTTACAATCATCTGTGCCGCGTTTCCTGCCTATTGTTTTTCCAGGGAAGAATACTGGCATAAGAAAATATTTTATCGCTTTGTCATTATAACCATGTATTTCAGCGCAGGTGTCATTCCCACTTTCCTGACTTACAGAACCATCGGAATATACGACACTTTCTGGGTGTATATTCTGCCCTGCTGTGTGACGCCTTTTAACCTGATTCTTGTGAAGACCTACATGGAATCTCTGCCCCAGTCTCTGGAGGAGTCGGCGGAGATTGACGGGGCCGGATATATGGTGCGGTTCCTGAGAATTGTCATGCCTCTCTGCAAGCCCATACTGGCCACGATCGCCGTATTCTCGGCGGTGGGACAGTGGAACAACTGGATGGATACAGTACTGTACACCAAGAATCGCGATCTTCAGACATTACAGTATGTGCTGTACCGCTATCTGAAGGAGGCCAATACGCTGGCGGAGATTGCCCGCGAGAATCCGGAAATGATGGCCGAGATGAATCCGGCCACCATGCTGTCGCCGCTGACAATCAAATATACGGTGTGTATCGTGACGATTCTGCCGATCCTGGTGGTATATCCTTTCTTCCAGAAGTATTTTGTCAAAGGTATGATGATTGGAGCGGTCAAAGGTTAGTAAAAGGCCGGAAGAAAATGAAACCGGATAAAAGCAGGCAGCTGCTTTATCATAAAGACTATAAAGAAAGATGGAGGTTTAAGCATGAAGAAAAAGTTATTGGCAGCATTGCTGGCATCGGTAATGGCATTATCAGTGACAGCCTGCGGAGATACCGGATCGGAAGCCGGCGGCAGTGAGACAGGGAGTTCCTCTTCGCAGACCCAGGCTTCTGGGGGGGCGGAAGAAAGCAAGGAGAGCTCTGATGCGGCTCCCGCCGAGAGGGAGGAGACAACGGTGTCCGCTTTCGTGATGCAGTCAGTCACCGGCGAGTCCGGAATCTGGCAGGGCTGGGGTGCAAAGAAGCTGTATGATGACCTGAAGCTGAAGATTGATTTTGATCCCACTGGCAATGAGGTGGAGACAAAGCTGCAGCAGTATCTTGTGGCAGGACAGCTGCCGGATCTGGTGGGACTGAAAGGACTGGATCAGGCACAGCTTGCAATGGATGCGGATCTGCTTCTTCCCCTGGATGAGTACAAGGACAAGCTGCCCAACATTTTCGAGAACGAGATGTATGCCAACGCTGTGAAATATTCTCAGGATTTCACCAGCAATGACACGGGACATCTGTATCTGATGCCTGTGGCAATCGGACCTACCGCCTATAACTCTCTGAACTGGGTGCCCATGCTTCAGTGGGATGCTTATAAGCAGGTGGGGAAACCGGAGATCGGAACCCTGGAAGATTACCTGGACGTAGTGGAGAAGATGGTGGAATATAAACCTGCCACAGAGGCAGGAGAAAAAGTGTACGGCTTCTCCCTGTTCTCTGACTGGGATAATGTAAGTGCCCTGGAGATTTCCACATTGTCCTTCATGTACGGAATTGACACGGAGTATGTGTCTCCTCTGATGGAGACCAATATTCTGACCAGAGAAACCAAATCCCTGCTGGCAGATGACAGCTTTTATAAGAGAGCGCTGAAATTCTATTTTGACGCAAATCAGAGAGGCCTTCTGGACCCGGATTCCATGTCACAGACTTACAGCGATGTGGAAGCGAAATTCAGTGCAGGCCGGGTAATGTTCTCCTGGTTCTCCTGGCTGTCGGGCAGCTATACCTCAGATAACCAGAACAATGAGGAAAAAGTGGACGGCATGGCAAGTGTGGTTGCAAATGATATGAAGCTTTACAATGCACCGGAACAGACCATCGGCCGTAACTGGTATTTTGCCATTGCAAAGGATACCAAGAATCTGGATGCGGTTCTGGAATTGCTGAACTGGATGTATGATCCGGAAGTCTGTTCCTATCTGACCAACGGTCCTCAGGGCGTGATCTGGGACTTTGATGAAAACGGCGAGCCTTATGTGATCGAAGAGGATATTGTAACACAGAATACGGAACTTCTGATGCCGGAAGACATTGGCGGCGGTGCGTTCAGAGACGGTGCGTACAGCTTTAATACATTGGGGCCTCAGGCTGCCACTGTTATGGATAGCGGTTATACCATGAGCTATCGTTACTGGCCTTCCTGGCTGCGGAGAAATCCCACTCTGATGAAGCAGGAAGTGAACGAGATGATGGGCGGCGTCAATGTCCTGGCAGAGTATCTGGAGCCCAGAGACATGATTGCAGATTCCACCCAGGCCGTGAATATGATTACGCCTGCAGGAGACGACCTGGAAATCGTGATTACCCAGATCGGTGAGATTGTCAAGAAGTACTCCTGGCAGATGGTGTATGCTGCGGACGAGGCGGAATTCGAGTCCCTGTGGAGCACCATGACGGAGCAGGCAAAACAGCTTGGCCTGGATGATGTGACAGCGTATTACACCCAGGAATGGGAGAAAGCGCTTGAGATTGTAAAAGAGTACGAATAATACGAAACAGGCTGAATGTAAGAGAAATTGAGAGCCGGCTGCTGCGGATGTTCTGCGGCAGCCGGTACTTTTAACTGTTACCGGTACTTTACATGACAGGAAAGTCGTCGTAAGATGGAAATGGAATCAGGACGATGCCAAAGCCTGGCAGGAACCGTGGCAGCTGTGGCTGCAGCTTGCGCAGGTAGAATTATTATAATAGTTTGACAGAGGAAGGGAAGAAATGGAAGAAGGGAACAGAATCTTATTTGATACCTGGGCGGAGAGCTGGCAGCAGGGATGCCTCCTGGGAAATGGTTTTATGGGACAGGTCATTTATGGGCGTCCGGGGGAGGAAATCGTGGAGCTGTCTCATGGGGCTTTTTTTTCCGGTTCGGGCAATGTGGATCCCTATCCGGAGAAAGGAGCCGAAGCCTTTGCGGCGTCCAGAAAAGCGGCTCTGGAAGGGGACTATGAAGAAATATACAGGCAGACCGGAAGGCTCATGGGTAAGAGAGGAAACTATGGCACCAATCTGCCGGTGGGAAAGCTTCATATTGGGATAGAGGGCCAGTCTCCAGTCTCAGATTACAGGAGATATCTGGATCTGGACAGAGGAATTGCAGGATGCAGTTATGGAAACGTCCGGAATCGTCATCTGCGGGAAGCCCTTACTTCCCATGAAGATCATGTGTTTGCCTGCAGAATGGAACAGACAGGAGCGGAGATGACAATTACGGTTTCTTTTGACGGCGGCCGTAATCCTTACCGAACCTGGGCGGGGGACGACGGGATACTGTGCTTTGAGACAGCAGCGCTTGAGACAGTGCACAGCGACGGTACGGAGGGAAGCCGATTGTATGGCGCGGTAAAATTGTGTGCTGCAGACAGCCGGGGAGAGCAGATATGCCCGGAAAAATTCAGCCTGAAAGAGGAGTCGTTCGGGATAAGGGTATGTGGAGCGAAATGTGTAGTACTTTACCTGAGCATGGATGTGTGGACAAATGAAAATGGAACAGAGGAAGCGAAGAAGGCGGAAAATGTACGGGAAGCAGTGATGAGATGTGTGTGTCGTGGACTGGAGGAATATTCCGGCCTGCGGGAACGCCACAGTGCCGATATCGGAGCGCTGATGGGCAGGCAGAGGCTGAAGCTGGGACAGTGGAGGGAAGAAGTCTGGGAGCTGCGGGAAGAACAAAGCAGGAAAGCGGAACAGGATGGAAATCAGGAGCAGAACTGCGGGAAAGGGCAAAAGGAAGCCATAGCAGAGCTGAGTGCCGGGGAGCTGCTTGACCAGGTACGGCAGGGAGGCGACAACAGGCGTCTGACAGAGCTGATGTATCAGTATGGCAGATATCTGCTGCTGTCCTCCTCCCGGCAGGACTCTCCCATGCCAGCCCATCTTCAGGGGGTATGGAATGACGATGTGGCCTGCCGGATCGGCTGGACCTGTGACATGCACCTGGATATCAATACCCAGATGAACTACTGGATCAGCGAGCCGGGGCATCTGAGCGAATGCCATGAGCCTTTGTTTGACTGGATGGAAAAGCACCTGATTCCCAATGGCCGCCTCACCGCACGTAAATGCTATGGATACAGCGGATGGGTGGGAGAGCTGGTCTCCAACGCATGGGGCTATGCAGCCCCCTACTGGAATGAATCTCTTTCCCCCTGTCCCACCGGAGGCATCTGGCAGGCATCCGACTATATGGAGCATTATCGCTATGGACAGGACAGAGATTTCCTGAGAAAACGGGCGCTGCTGGTGATTGGGGAGGCGGTTTCCTTTTTCCTGGAATATCTGTTTGAAGACAGAGATGGATATCTGGTGGGAGGCCCTTCCATTTCACCGGAGAATGCTTTTTGGGTGAACGGGAAGAAATATTTTGCATCCGCAGGATGTACCTATGAGATGGTCATGATTCGGGAACTGTTTCTTCAGTATGCGGAGATATGCCGGGAACTGGGAATCGGAGAAGGACAGGGAGGTGGACCGGGAGCAGAGCGGAGCCGGGGATGTGAGCTGAGAGCAGATCAGGAGAAGGAATCTGTATCGGAAGCCGAAGGAGAAAAAGGATGTGAGCTGAGAACCGGGCAGGGACAGGATTGGGAAGAGATGCTTTGCCAGGTGGAGAGAGCGCTGCCCAGGCTGCTGCCATACAGAATTCTGCCGGACGGAACGTTGGCTGAGTGGAACCATGACTATGAAGCGGCAGATTTACAGCACAGACATACCAGTCACCTGCTGGGGCTTTTCCCTTACGGTCAGATTACGACAGAGGGGACGCCCGCTCTGGCAAAAGCGGCGGCAGCCTCCATAAAGGCAAAACTGACACCCTGTGAGAACTGGGAGGACACCGGCTGGGCCAGGTCTCTGCTTGCACTTTACAGTGCCAGACTGGGAGACGCCAATCAGGCATACCGTCATCTGGTGAGTATGCAGACCATACTTACAGGCGGGAATCTGCTGGTCATGCATCCACCCACCAGAGGTGCAGGTTCTTTCATGGAAGTATACGAACTGGACGGAAATACAGGCTTCTCCATGGCGGTGATGGAGATGCTGATACAGAGCCATGAGAACTGCATCCGCCTGCTTCCGGCCCTGCCCAAAATGTGGCCTGAGGGAAAGCTGGAAGGCGCTGCTGTGAGAGGCGGTATTCTTCTGGATTTGTACTGGGAACAGGGAACGCCGGTAAAAATCACACTGCTGTCCGGGACAGACAGAAAAGTGACACTTCGATATGCTGACACAGTGCGGAAATTTACGCTCAGGGCAGGGCAGAAGATTGACATAAGGTGGCATTGTGACTGCTGACTTGTCAGAATTTGATTCATTGTGAGCCATGTTAAAAACGGTCTTGCAAATAAGCAGATTTCGTGATATAGTGAAAAACATAAATTTGCTGAAGCCCGTACCGGAAAAGGAAAGCGGGCAAGATACAGGTCAGTGAGGATAAGGAAATGCTTCAAAGCGGATTATGCAGAGTATTTGCATACAGGGACGACGATAGGAAGCGCTTGTAGCGGTGGATACCACGGCTGCAGGCGCTGTCTGTGCTGCCGTGGTACCTGGTGTAAACGCATGATGAGAGCGTATAAAGGAACCATGGATTGTAGAGATACGATTTGTGGTTCTTTTTTTGTTCTCTGTATTTCAGAAACGGCAGTTTAAACCTTTCTGTGCAGATATTTGAAAGAAGGTGATAAGATGTGGCAAAAAGACGATGCCCGAATGGACGAATTGAAATGCAGGACAGAATATGTCGGAAGAATGAAAAGATGAAAGAAGACAGAAACAGATAGAGATAAACAGAAGAACAGGAGAAGAGCAGGAATGAAAGAAAAAAAGATACAGGACATATCAGAGATATCAGAACTTGCGGAACACATCGGCGAAACAGTCACACTTCACGGCAGCATCTATAAAATCAGAAAAATGAAGGGGTTTTATTTCTGCCGGGTCAGGACACCGCGGGATGTGATACAGTGCGTCTGTGACAGGCAGGAGCTGATGGAGAAGCTCAGGGAAGAGGCCTGTGTGAGGATTACGGCGGAGGCGGTAAAGGAGGAACGGGCGAAGGCAGGGGTGGAGCTGTATATTCTGTCAGTTGTAATTCTCTCCGAACCGCTGGAGAATATGCCTGTGGTCATCAACCAGAAGGAGATGAGTACTTCCCTGGAAAACAAACTGAATTTCAGGCCGCTGACTCTGCGCAATGAGAAGGAGAGAGCCATATTCAGGATTCAGGAAGGAATTCTGAGAGGCTTCCGCCATTTTTTTGAAGAGGAACATTTTGTGGAGATACACACACCGAAGATTGTGTATGCAGGGGCGGAAGGCGGAGCAAACGTTTTCCGGGTAGACTATTTCGGCAGAGAGGCTTACCTGGCCCAGAGCCCACAGTTTTATAAACAGATGATGGCGGGAGTGTTCGAGCGGGTCTATGAGGTGGGACCGGTTTTCAGGGCGGAAAAGCATGATACGGCCAGACATATCAACGAATATACGGGAGTGGATTTTGAAATGGGCTATATTGAGAGCTTCCGGGAGCTTATGGCCCTGGAGGTGAAAATGTTGCGCTGTGCCCTGAATATGCTTTCCCGGGAATACGCGCATGAGCTGGAGCTTCTCCAGGTGACTCTGCCGGAGCTGCCCGAAGAAAATGAGCCGAATGCCGTGTCCGCAGTGCCGGGAGGGGCGATTCCGGAGCTGAAGTTTACGGAGGCAAAGGAACTGCTTGCGGAAGAACTGGGGCTGGGAGAGGCTGCGCGGGAACAGGCATATGCGCGTCATGATTTTGAACCGGAGGAGGAGAAAATGCTGTCTGAAATCATTTGGCGCAGAACGGGGAGTGAATTTGTCTTTATCACCCATTATCCTGCGGCCAAACGTCCTTTTTATGTGATGGAGGACCCGGAGAGCCCGGAGGAGACGCTGAGCTTTGATCTGATTTTCCGGGGTCTTGAAATTACCACAGGAGGACAGCGCATTCACGATTATAATATGCAGGTGGAAAAAATGTGCAGGCGAGGCATGAATCCGGAAGCCTTCGAGAGCTATCTGATGATGCATAAGCATGGAATGCCCCCTCATGGAGGCCTGGGGTTGGGACTGGAACGCTTTACCGCAAGGCTGCTGAACTTTGACAATATTCGACAGGCTGCACTTTTTCCCAGGGATATTCACAGGCTGACGCCCTGAGGAGATGCTCATAAGTATCTGCCCTGGCCCGGAACTGCTGCCCCGGTTATATATGATATGCAGAATTTCCTTGCGGTTTTGACAGCACTGTGCTATATTGCATAGTAAGATATGGGAGGCAGCGGCTCAGACAGGACCGCTGCGCTGCCTGGAAATCATTCAGACAGGAAGAAGGCAGATTCACAGATCTGCAGGAGGGAATCTATGGCTAAAGTAACATTGGGTAATACCGGAATTACAGCGCAGAAAAATGCATTCGGCGCGCTGCCCATACAGCGCATTTCCGGAGAAGCGGCAGTGAAGTTTCTCAGGAAGGCGTATCAGGGTGGAATTCAGTTTTTTGACACGGCCAGAGCGTATACGGACAGCGAGGAAAAGCTGGGAGAGGCTTTTGAAGGAATTCGGGAGAAAATATATATTGCCACGAAGACCGGTTCGACAGATGTGGAGGGATTCTGGCGGGATTTACATACCTCTCTTAAGAACCTGCGGACAGGCTATGTGGATCTCTATCAGTTCCACAATCCGGATACCTGTCCGAAACCGGGAGACGGCAGCGGACTTTATGAAGCCATGCTGGAGGCCAGGGAAAAGGGAATGGTGCGGCATATCGGCATTACAAATCATCGTCTGCATGTGGCAAATGAAGCAGTGGAGAGCGGACTGTACGAGACGCTGCAGTTTCCGTTTTCCTATCTGGCTACAGAGAAGGATATTGAGCTGGTGAAAAAGTGTGCTGATGCCGGAATGGGTTTTATCGCTATGAAAGCGCTGTCGGGAGGACTGATCACCAATTCTGCCGCCGCATATGCTTTTCTGGCACAGTATGACAATGTACTTCCGATCTGGGGGATTCAGCGGGAAAGCGAGCTGGACGAATTTCTTTCCTATATCGATGCGCCGCCTGCCATGACGGAGGAACTGTCTGCGATTATTGCTCATGACAGAGAGGAGCTTCTGGGAGATTTCTGTCGGGGCTGCGGTTACTGTATGCCCTGTCCGGCGGGAATTGAGATTAACAACTGCGCCCGCATGAGCCTGCTGATTCGCAGATCCCCCTCCGCAGCACATCTGACACCCCAGGCACAGGAGAAAATGAAAAAGATTGAGAATTGTCTGCATTGCGGCAGATGTAAGTCCAAATGCCCTTATGGCCTTGATACGCCGGCTCTTCTGGAGAAGAATTATCGGGATTATTGTGAAATTTTGAAAGGGAAACCTTATTGAAAATGATTTATGAAATTTCACAGACAATTTCGCAGGCAAAGATTTGAGTAACCGACAGCAGTAACAGTATAGCTTCCTCCTTTTACGGAAATACTAACCGGGACAATTTACACAGTTTCCGAAAATATATCCGAAGGAGGAAGTTTTTTATGACCACATATCTGGAAATCAAATCTGTTCATGCCCGGGAAATCCTGGATTCCAGGGGAAATCCTACCGTGGAGGCAGATGTCATCGTGCTGAGTCACGATGACGGACAATGGTATACCGGAACGGCGGCTGTGCCTTCCGGAGCCAGCACGGGACGTTTCGAGGCGGTGGAACTCCGCGACGCAGAACCCCGTTATTTCGGACTGGGCGTGCAGCATGCCGTGAAAAATGTCAACGAAAAGATAGCGCCCTCGCTGGAAGGAAGAAATGCGCTGGATCAGATAGAAATCGACAGATTTCTCGTGGAACTGGACGGCACAGAGAACAAGGAAAATCTGGGTGCCAATGCCACCCTGTCCGTGTCGCTGGCCTGTGCCAAAGCGGCGGCCCGGGCGCTGTCCATGCCTTTGTACCGCTATGTGGGAGGTACCGGCGCCCATCTGCTTCCCGTGCCCATGATGAACATTTTAAACGGCGGAAAACATGCTGCAAATACAGTGGACTTTCAGGAATTCATGATTATGCCTGTCTGTGCGGACAGCTTTTCCGATGCCCTGCGCATCTGTGCGGAGATTTATCATAATCTGAAGAAATTGCTTCAGGAAAAGGGGCTTTCCACAGGTGTGGGTGATGAAGGCGGCTTTGCGCCGGACCTGCCGGACGCAGAAAGCGTTCTGACCATGCTGGTGGATGCAATCAGAGCATCGGGCTACAAGCCGGGAGAGGATGTATGGATAGCCATGGACGCTGCCTCAAGCGAATTATATAATGAGAAGACAGATATGTATCATTTTCCCGGAGAGAGCAGCTTAAAGGGAGAAGAGATTATCCGCAGCACGGATGAAATGATTGCCTACTTTGAAAAGCTGACCCAGGATTTTCCCATTATTTCCATCGAGGATGCATTGGCAGAAGACGACTGGGAGGGCTGGCAGAAGCTGACAGAGAGGCTGGGCGGGAAGGTGCAGCTGGTGGGAGATGATTTGTTTGTCACCAACAAGAAGCGCCTTGCAGCAGGAATTAAGCTGGGGACGGCAAGTTCTATTCTGGTGAAGGTAAATCAGATAGGGACGCTGACAGAGGCCTTTGAAGCGGTGGAGCTGGCACAGAAGAATAATTACACTACTGTGATGTCCCATCGCTCCGGCGAGACCGAGGATACGACCATTGCGGATCTGGCAGTGGCCTGGAATACCGGACAGATTAAGACCGGAGCACCCTGCAGAAGTGACAGAGTGGCGAAGTATAACCGACTGCTCAGGATAGAGGAAGAGCTGGGTGGTGCCGCGGAGTATCCGGGGCTTACGGCTTTTCATGTGCAGTAGTATCTGAGATACCCGCAAGGACCGGCAAAGGGATTTCTCCTAAAGCAAAGGGACGCCGCAGAAGAGGTGGAGGTTCTTTGATAACGCGCTGAGGAAAGAGCTACCGGCCTTCTCTGCCGTCCCTTTGCTTTTACCCTGACCTGCTGCAGAAATCTCGCGGAAGGCTCCAGGTAAGTCCCTGCAGAGATTTGGCTCTGGCCTTTTTATTAGAAGTCATTGGAGGTAAACAGGGCAGAACCGCTACAATCCCACGAACAGAAGATAACATATGCCCAATAACAGCAGCAGAACCAAAATGACCGGCAGAAAAATGGAAATGACAGAAGCCAGCAGCATGGCCGGCAGATCACTTTTTTCCAAAGGTTCCTGCTGTAATTGTTCTTCCTTATCATAATCAATTTCTTTGGGAATTTTTTTCCAGGCTTTTCTCATGATTTTGCTCATCCAATTCTGCAATGTCCCGCCATCAGGTGAAATTCACAGTATCCCGTTACTTGCTGCGGCTGATAAGACCTTGTGCCGCCCATACATATGAGGAGATACTGCGGGGGGACATTGCAGAAATCATAATTGAAATATTAACGCTGATTCGTTGCAAGCTTTACATCAAACAAATAATTTCCGTTTTCATCCACCTTTTGCTGCTCCGCAAAGTGGCAGGCCACGAAATGTCCCGGTTTTACTTCTGTGAGTGCGGGTGGAACCACCTTACACTTATCGCAGGCCATGAAACAGCGTGTATGGAACTTACATCCGGAAGGAGGTTTGATAGGACTGGGAATATTGCCTTCCAGGATGATGCGCTCTTTGGTGAGGCTGTCAGGGTCCGTGGTGGGGATGGAAGACAGCAGCGCAATCGTATAAGGATGACGGGGATCGCTGAAGATCTCGTCCGTCTCTGCCACCTCTACCATATTGCCCAGGTACATGACGCCGATACGATCCGAAATATAGCGGACCACGGATAAATTGTGGGAGATGAACAGGTATGTGAGCCCTTCTTTCTCCTTCAGCTCCTGAAGCAGATTGATAATCTGGGACTGGATGGAAACGTCCAGAGCGGATACACATTCGTCGCAGACCACAAATTTCGGTTTAACTGCCAGAGAGCGGGCAATACAGATTCTCTGTCTCTGACCGCCGGAAAACTGATGAGGATAACGGTTGTACATATAGTTCTGCAGGCCGCAGGAATTCATTACCTCGAAGACATATTGCTGCATTTTTTTGGAACCGGCTTTGTAGAATTTGTGAGTTACCAGTCCTTCCTCGATAATGCGTCCCACGGTCATACGGGGATTCAGAGAAGAGTAAGGGTCCTGGAAAATGATCTGCAGGTCCTTGCGCAGATGGCGCATTTCACTGTATTTCAGTCTCTTGAGATCCACACCGTTATCCAGCATTGCCTCATATCTGGCGAATTCCTCATCCTTTGCATAGGGAGCTTTTAACAGGGCGATTTTTTCTTCTGTTTCCGCTGCGGAAGCCAGAAGTTTTTTCTGTTCGCCGGTCAGCTCATCTCGCTTTTTCCTGAGCTTTGCCAGCTTTTCCTGTATGGCCTGTGCCTTCTGAGGCGTATCTTCCAGCAGGCTCTCCTGTACTTCTATTTCCAGCTCAATGTCTTCTGCCCTGGCGGCAATGGAAGCAGCCTGGAAAGCGAATTTATACTTGTCGGAGAGGAGAGCGGCACCCTGGCGGGTTTCCTTAACCATGAAGCCGCCCAGAATCTTTGCACAGTAATCCAGCGCCGTTTTGGCGTCGCAGAGTGCCAGATTCTTGTCCTGCAGGTCGAAGAAAGTGGCATTGTCGCCCAGTGCATCGCACTTTTTTGTCATTTCTTCGGCATGTGCCGTTGCCTTATGATATTTCTCAATATATTTTTCTGCGTTGGAGAGAGTATCCAGTACATATCTGGGAGCCACCTCTTCCAGGGTACGTCCGTAATACATGGTGCTGCCGGCAGTCTGCTCGTACAGCTGGAGCAGGACGCGGCCCAGCGTGGACTTACCGCAGCCGGATTCGCCTACCAGACCAAAAGTTTCTCCTTTATAAATGTCGATAGAGATATCTTCGTTGGCCCGGACGTACATCTGTTTTGCGAAGAGAGAGGATTTCGCCACGGGGAAATATTTTTTTAAATTAGTGATTGACAGTAATTTTTCCATGTTCGGAGCTCCTCCTTTCTTCCTTGCTGGGATAGAAACAGCGAATCAGCTGATTCTCTGCGACCTGGGCCAGGGGCGGCTCATTGTCGATACATTTCTGGGTACAGTATTTGCAGCGGGGGGCAAATTTGCAGCCCTTCGGCAAATCCAGAGGATGAGGCACCACGCCGGGAATCGGGTCCAGCTTGGACCGGTCGTCATTCAGCCTGGGAATGGAGTACATCAGTCCTTCTGTATAGGGATGGCTTTCTTTGCAGTCTGTAAAAATCAGCTTTGCAGGGGCCTGTTCCACTACCTGACCGCAGTACATAACGACCACGTCGTCGGCCATTTCGTTGATGACGCCCAGATCATGGGTGATGAACATGATTGCGGTGCCGTTTTCTTTCTGCAGGTCATTCATCAGCCTCAGGATCTGCGCCTGAATGGTCACGTCCAGAGCCGTGGTGGGCTCGTCGGCAATGAGAATGTCCGGCTTACAGGCCAGCGCCATGGCAATCATGACACGCTGACGCATTCCGCCTGAGAGTTGATGGGGATATTGACGTGCCACAGCCTCCGGATTGGGAATCTGCACGGCACGCAGCATTTCAACACATTTTTTCTCAGCTTCCTTTTTGCTCATATTCTGATGAATGATAAATGGCTCGGAAAGCTGCCGTTTTATGGAGAAAACGGGATTCAGGCTTGTCATGGGTTCCTGGAAAATCACGGAAATCCGGTTGCCCCTGATATGGTACATCTGCTGTGTGGTCACTTTGGCCAGGTCCTGCCCGTCAAAAGTGACGGTGCCGCCTGCAATGTAGCCGTTGGCATCCAGCAGCCGCAGAACACTCATGGCGGTGACACTTTTCCCGGAGCCGGATTCCCCCACAATTCCCAGAGTCCGCCCCGGATAAATAGAATAAGATACATCGTTCACGGCCTTAACAGTGCCGTTTCTCGTCTTAAAAAAAGTACGAAGGTTTTTCACTTCAAGTAAAGCTTTTTTCACTTTTCTACCTCCGATTTCGGATCAAGCACATCCCGCAGTGTGTCACCGATGATATTGATACAGATAACCACAACGGAAAGGAACAGTGCCGGGAACACCCATCTCCACCAGAAAGACTGGATGACCAGGGCATTGCGGGAACCGTTCAGCATATTGCCCCAGGTAGGCCGGGGAAGCTGTACGCCGAAGCCCAGATAGGAGAGGGAAGACTCTGTCAGCATACAGCTGGCAAAATCCAGGGTTACCGTCACAAGGATAACGGATACAATATTCGGAAGGATATGCCGGAATGCAATTCGCCTCTCCTTGACACCCATGGAGCGGGCAGCGGTGACGAATTCCTTCTCACGTTCGGCCAGAATCTGACCTCTCACCAGTCTGGCCAGTCCCGTCCAGGACAGCACACCCAGAATCAGCATGATAATCACGATTCGGGTATTCTCGTGGATATCGGAACCCTGGAAAATGGCGGACAGACACAGGGCGAAGGGCAGGAAAGGAATCGCGCCCACGATCTCCGTCAGACGCATGAGAAGCATATCCACAGCGCCTCCGAAGTATCCCGAAATACATCCTATGATGATACCGATAATGGTGGAGACGATAACCGCCACGGCTCCTACCGTCATGGTCATCTTACCGCCGTTCATGATACGGTTGAACACATCACGGCCCATGTCATCGGTTCCCATAAGATATCCTTTCAGTCCCCAGGAGTCAACGAATTTTCCATCTTTGAAGGCATAATTCTGGAAGCCGCTGGCATATACCTTATCCACGGCGCCTTCCTCGGTCAGCGCCCCGGGAATTTTACACTGATTGCGGTAATTCTGTCCCCACGCATAGACACGGCCCTGATCAGTGGTCAGAACGAAATGTCTGGTGCCGCCGGAGACGGACACTGCGTTTTCTCCCTCCAGAAGCTCCGGCTGCGGCTCTTTCATGCCGCTGACAATGATTTCACCGTCATCCAGTACCAGCGCCAGAGCATTGCCGGAAGCGGCGATATCGGTCACCTTTCGTTCTCCTATATATTCGAACAGGTCAACAGTGACATTCTGTCCATTTTCATCCGGCATACTGATAAGATTATATTTGGTACTTTTACCGCAGACAAATATTCCGTATTCGTCGATTCCGTAGATACCGTCATTGGTAAATGCCAGTTTGACAATTTTGCCCTCTTTTTTACTGTGCTTGATGACAGAAGAGAGGTTTGTGGCACTTAAGCCGTCATTACCCCAGGCATAGATGGTGCCGTCTTCCATGAGGATGGCAGTTACCTGGTTGCCGCAGATCAGCTGACGGACCTGAGAGGCGTCGATGGTTCCTCCGTTCATCAGCTCATCCGGCTGCTTGCGGGCAGCTGCAATCATGGAACCTTCATGGCCATACTGACCATTGTCAAATTCACCCCAGGCGTAGACTTGTCCGTCCTCGGAGATAGCCACACAGTGGTCAGAACCGGCCGCCACATGGACAATTTTGTTATTTTTCACTTCTTCGGGAATCTGCATGACGTCCCTTGCTGGATCGCCGGAAATGTTTACATACTGTCCCCACATGGAGACCTTTCCGTCAGTGTCCACGCCGATGGTAAAGGTACCGCGGGAAGAGATATCCACCACGCCGTCCTTCATGCCGTCGGGAAGCTTCATCAGGCTCTGCGTGGGAGCCATATTGGTGTGCAGCATCTCACTGCCGGTTTCCGTCAGGTCTGCGGGTGAGATTGCAGAACCAATGAATACGAAGAGAAACATTCCGGCCAGTATAATAACCGCACCTGTGGCAAGCGGCTTGCGGAAGAAGCGCTTGACGGCCAGTTTGCCAGGACTGTCATAACGTTCATCGGCAACTGTCAGTTCTTTGGAAGCTCCGAAGAACATTCTGCGGAGCCAGCGGAAAGGAGCAAAGCCTTTCCGGGAGGAAGCTTTCTTATTTTCCATTTTTCTTATTCCTCCTTACTTATTTACCCGGACTCTGGGATCAGCCAGGCCGTAAGCGATGTCGACGATCAGGTTACCAAGAAGCCCCAGAATAACATAGAACATCTGAAGCAATAATACCACTTCAAAGTCCTTGCTGTTCAGGCTGAGTATATAAATGCGGCCTACACCGTTGAGACCGAAAATATTTTCAATAACAATAGATCCTGAAAAGATACCGATAAACCATCCGATTACCAGCGTGATGATGGGAATCAGCGCATTGCGGAATGCATGAGAATATATGACTGTCTTCTCCACCAGTCCCTTGGCTCTGGCAGTACGGATACAGTCAAGAGAAAGTGCCTCTGACATGGATGCCCTCACATAGCGGGTCATGCCGCCCAGGGATGAGAACGTCATAACAATCAGCGGCAGAGCCATATAATAAAGTCTGTCTTTCAGCTCGGCAAAGCCGGTGTAATTGGAACCCGGCGTCTTCATACCGGAAACGGGGAACCATCCCAATACAATGGCGAAAAGCCAGATAAAGACAATTGCAATAATAAAACCCGGAATACTGTAGCCCACGATGGTTCCCACCTGGACGGCGGTATCCCTTTTACTGCCTCTGTGGACAGCACAGAAAATACCCAGAGGGATTGTAATACCCAGGCCGAGAATCGTTGCAAAAATGTTGATAAAAACTGTATTTTTCAGAGGATCTGCCAGTACTTCTTTTGCAGATCTGTCATATTCATAGCTGTAACCCAGATTCCCCTGAAGGATTCCGTTGTATTTTCCATTGATGGGCGCCAGGCCGATCCAGCCCAGATAACGCACCACCACATTCTGATCTGTTCCCAGCTCTTTTCTGAGTTCTTCAATCTTTGCCAGGTAAAGTTCGGTGGCATTTTCCGTAGTCTTAAGTCCTTTTCTGAAGGGCTCCGCCTCGGCTACCGCCCGGTCAAAGGGAATGAGAGAGTACACGAAGAACATGAGAAAGGAGAGGATCATGAGAACCACAACCATATAGCCAAATCTTTTCAGTATATATTTGCCCATATCATACCCCATTTCTGATATTGATGTTAAAATGGAGCAGTCGTTTTGACGGCCGCCCCATCTTTTTTACTTTCGCATCGATTGAAACCAAACCTGCAGCTTAGAAGCCTTTCACATTTGCATAGAGAAGAGCAGCTGCCGGACCGCGGAACGGACTGGTGTGGAAATTCTCAATCTTGGAATTGTAAACATCATAGTAGTAGTTGGAGTACAGCGGGATGTCGGGCATCAGCTCGTTCCATCTCTCCACATAACCCATATACCACTGGTTAAACTCCTCTTCGGTTGTGGCAGTGTATACCATACCCATAGACAGATAATCCATACCCAGTTTGTCGCCGGATGCTTCCACCGCTTCCTCATAGCTCAGCTTATCAGCCTTGATATCATAAGGGAAGTCGATATCATAGGAGTCATACAGCTTGTTGGAAGAGTTGGTAAACCATGCAGGGTCATGAGACCACTGGTAGGAAGTATCAAGGTTTATCAAAGTTGAAAAACCGGTAGCCAGGTTGTACATGCCATAAGTAGGAACACCGTTGTAACCATAGCTGGGCTCACGGTAAATCTCACCCAGAAGCTTGTTGAAATCACCTGTAGTAGAACGAATTACCATACCTGTTGCAGCCAGATCAGAACTGTTGGCCAGTGTGGTGGAAATCAGGTCGGTCACATCGTTGGGAGTAGAACCGAACCAGTTGATTGCCAGAGGCATGTAGTATTCGCCGTTGACTTCAACAGTTGCATAAGTCACACCATCCGTATTGGAAACGGAAGCATAGGTCTTGTTAGCGCCGTCCAGAGCATTTGCTTCGTCAGCTGTCAGCTTCTTATAGCGTACCGCATCAACGCCTTCGGCACCTTCCACGAACGGCTCACCCTTGGAGTTGTAAATCCATCCGCCGTCTTCCAGAACCTTCTTGGCAGATTCGGGAGAGAAGGAATAGTCAATCAGTTCGACTTCATCCTGTATTGCCTTCCAGGGAGCAAGGTCAGGGCTGTAAGGACCGTCTACCACCACACCGTAACCGCCGGTAAAGGTCTGGCAGAACTCGGTACGGTTCAGCAGATAGGCAATTGCCTGACGAACTTCCTGGAACATGGTGGGACCAAAGTCACAGTCAAACTGAATCTTACCGTAACCGGCTCTCTGATAATGTGTCTCGGAGAAGTTCTCGCCGTCTACCACTGCCAGCGCTGCCGTGGTATCCTTACCTCCGGTCACACCGCCCAGGATATCCGTGCCGCCGGTGGTAAGTTCTTCCAGCTGTGTCTCCTGAATCAGCTTTACATAAACGATGGTTTCGATAGAAGGGGTCTGACCTTCATAGTTTCCTTTGAATTCAGGATTGATGGTCATGGTAGCCTGCTTGGTGGAAGCATCCCAGTCGGAAACCACATAGGCACCGGAATAAGGGTACTTGGTCAGATCGTAGCGATTTGCCTCGATCTCGGCTGCCTTCACATAGCTGTCTCCGTTCTTCTCATAGAAGTTCTCAGTTAAGTACGCGCCGTTGCCATCATCCATGATGTCCACGCCTTCGCCCAGGAACAGGCCCATGGGAGCCGGACTTATACCAGCATAAGTATAGGCGAAATAGTACGGATAATAATCGGAAGATACGGTAACGGAAAAGCTGTAATCGCTCAGGAGGCGAACTCCCTTGAACTCTTTGGAAGCTCCTTCCGCTTCCTCGCCTGTGTAAGCTTTGAATTCCTCAAATCCTACAAAAGCGTTGCCTACCATAGCGGGATGGCCGGCTTCCATGGCAACAGGAGTGGAAAATGCCAGAATTCTTGCCAGATAATTCTTAGCCGTGAGAGGAGAACCGTCACTGAAGGTCAGACCTTCGTTGAGCTCTACTGTAAAAGTAGCGGTTCCATCTTCATTTTCTGTCTCTGTGTGGCTCTTTACGGCGGTGTCATTCCACACCATGTTTCCATCCTCTGCCACTTCCTGTGTACTATAACCTATGGTCAGACGTCCGACATCCTGATCGGATGCGCCCACGGAGCTGGTACCCCAGCCGGGATAACGGAAATCTCCTGTCAGGTCAGTGGTATTACCCATGATTACCTTGTTCTCATACGTTACATCGCCGGTGGTCTCCGAAGAGGACTCGGCGGGAGTCTCGTCGGAACTGCTCTCAGCCGGAGTGGATTCTCCGGAAGACTGATCCGACAGTGTGCTGCTGTCTGCGGGCGCATCATTACCGCAGGCGGCCATGCTTAAGGCCATTGCGGAAGCCAGCAGAACTGCAAGTAACTTTTTTCTTTTCATAATGCTTTTCCTCCTATTATGATATTGTTCTGCATACTTTTACGCTGTATTGCTTTAAATCAACAGGCTTAACAAAAAAGGATTGAATAATATTTATTCGCTCCTTTGCTGAATACTTGTATACAATGTAGCGGTCTATGCAGCTAACGTAGTTTAGTATAAATTAAACTTAAGAATGTGTCAAGATTTTTTTGTATCCTTTTTTACGGAAGGCAGTTAACCGCACAAGTCGCATATTGTGGAAAATGGTCATATTCTTCCGTGATATGGCATTTTAGATGACAAAATCAAACAAATAGCAGGGTTTTTATGCTTTTCCAGGTTTAAAATTACTCAAAGCACAGATTAGACAGACCAAAATATAGACAAAACATACAGCCCGAATTTTGGCCGGTTAACAATTGGCTCTGATGAATTCATTCAGCTTGCTGCTCACCACTCTTTTCTGCGCTTCAAAACTATGAGCGTAAATATTCATTGTTGTGGAACAGTTAGTATGTCCCAGATATTTTGAAATATCCACAATATTAACATTAAGATAATTCAGCAGTGTGGCGCAGGAATGTCTGAGGCCGTGAAGCGGAATGAGCGGCAGTTCTTCTATTCCGGCGGCCTTAGCCTGCACAGGGTATTTCCGAACCCATTGATTATGATATTTCAGATGCTTCACAAAATACTGATAGGCAGTGGAGTGGCCCATCAGCCTGCCGTCAGAGCGGATAAAGAGATTGTCTTTGCCCTGCCATTCTGTGCCAAGCTGCAGACGCAGCAGCTCATATTCTTTTCTATACTCTTCCAGCAGGGAAAATAAGCGATCCGGAAAAGGAACTTTTCGTACCGCTGCCGGCGTCTTTGGCTTCTTATAGCCAAATCCTCTTTCCGTTTTTCCAATAGATTTGGAAATCGAAATCTCCAGGGTATCAAAAAAGATGTCCTCCCAGTGCAGAGCAAGAATTTCCCCTTTTCTGAAGCCGCAGAAAATGGAAAGTGTAAAGAAAACTCTGTATTGCAAAGGTACCACATGCTCCTTTTTCCCATATTTTGTCTCATATACCATGTCCAGAGATTTCAGGAAAATCAGAGATTGCTCGGGTGTAAAATACCGCAATGCTGCTGTTTCCTGCTTTTGTTTTGGCTTCAGCGCATTCTGACATGGATTATCCGCAATGATATTCCACCTTTTTGCCGTTCCGAAGATGCAATTCAGTACATTGGCATAACGTCTGATTGTGCCGGGGAATAAATGTCTGTCAGCGTCCTGTAAAAAGCCTCGATATCCGACGTTCTGATATGGGCTATTTTATAACCATTAAAATAAGGAAGAATTTTGCTCCGCAATAATTGTTCATATCCCACATAAGTTCCGTAAGCAAGCGTATCTTTCACGTTTTCAAGCCATTTGCGGGAAAAATCTTCAAACAACAGTCTATTGTCGCAGTGTTCATTGCCAGATTTCAGTCTGTCTTCCAACTCCAGGGCATATTTCAGAGCTTCTTTTTCCTGCTGTCTGAAAGTAGCAGACTGGCTGACGGGACAGGTAAAATTTCTGACCATTTTATTCCCCTGTTTATCATACCCCATACAGATGACGATACGATATACCACCCGGCCGTTTTTGTGTGTAACTCTTTTCAATGATGCCATTTTACAACCCTTCTTTCTTCTTTTGTTTGAAAGTCTTCCGATTTGCCTCTCCAGCATTTACCAACTCCCCGGACTTTCATGCATGATGGAACGATTTCGTGGGAGTTTAGTATGACAAACATCTGTTTGCAACTGGATTATAACAGGCAGATTTTGAAAAGTCCAGCCGCCCAGAAGAACATGGAATCCGGCCTCTTTCAGTATGAAAAAAGTATGCTGCCGCCTTATATATGACAAAGAAAAGCAGAAAAAACCATCGTTGAGGTTATCTGTGTGTAATTTATACTAAACTACGTTAAACAATTGTATACACCCTTGCATTGTATACAAGTATTCAATGCAGACATGAAGTATACAGTTCCATATTTAAGAAGGAGGAGAAAAGCATTATGAAAAGAAAGAAATTGCTTGCCGTTTTGCTGGCTTCAGCTATGACCGTGAGTATGGCCGCCTGCGGGAATGATTCCGCGGACAGTACGCCGCTTGGCGAATCATCAGCCACGGAAAGCACTGAGTCCAGTGCGGCCAGTGAAGAAGTCAGCAGCGAGACCCCTGCCGGGGAGCCGGAGCAGGAAGCTGTTGTGGCAGAGCTGAAGCCTCTTGCCAACAAAGAGTACGGCACCGATTATGTGTCTCTGTATTCCCAGTTCGGAAAGGAGACCAGCATTGCCGATGTAATCGAGGATGAGGAGACCGGTTTCGCCTACATAGAGCGGGACGGTGTGCGTTATCAGCTTGGTCTGGATTTCCTTTCCATGGCTATGGTGTACAATACTGCAGTTCCTGAAGGTGGGATATGGGAGACAGAAGACGATGTTTATGCCAACTGGTGGAAGCTTTATATGCAGCGCTGGAACTATATGATGCCGGAGGTTCCCCTGTACTCCAATGAGTATTATGATATGTATAATGCACAAATCAAGGGTGTGGCTGAACATCCCACCAATCCCTACTGGGGACCGGAGATGGCTCTGATTGACTGGACCAGCGAGAAGGCGGATAACAGCATTATCATCGGAAATGTAACCGAGATGTCCGGTAAGTTCCGCTATGCTGCATTTGGCGGCACCAATCCTAATGCCACGGATCTGGCGATTCAGAATATGACGGTAGGTATGCAGACAGTGGCGACCAACAAGGAAGGCGGTTTTGAGTGGAATACTACCGTTCTGGCTTCCGAGCCCGAAGCAGTGGAGAATGCAGATGGAAGCAAAACCTATACCATTAAAATCAAGGATAACCTGAAGTTCTCCGACGGCAGTCCTGTTACCGCAAAAGATTATCTGGTATTTACCATGGTATTCTCCAGTCCGGTAGCCGTTCAGGCAGCAGGTAAGGATCATCAGTCCGGCAGAACTATTGTAGGCTTTAAAGATTTCAATACCTACACCGGCCCTGATTCCGCAGAAGGAAAGAAGACATTTGCCGGACTGCGTATGATTGACGACTATACTTTCTCTGTAACCATTGATGCCGCAGAGCTGCCTTATTTCTATGACATTACCTATGCAGGCTTCTCCGCATATTATACCCCTATGTGGATAAAAGATGTGGAGATTAAGGATGACGGCGAAGGCGTATACTTCTCCGATGAGTTCTATACCATGTCTGACGGAGAGAAGTACGACATGGCCGCACATATTGAGGAGATTTCCCGCAATACCGATACCACCTATCCTTACTCCGGACCTTACGTGGTAGAGAGCTATGATGTGGCGGATTCCTCCGCAGTGCTGAAGCTGAACCCTGAATTCCCCGGTAATTACGAAGGTGTGAAACCCAGTATTGAAACAGTTGTTTATAAACTGGTAGTCAGCGCTACCCAGCTGGTAGACCTGCAGTCCGGCGGTGTGGATGTGTTGTCCGGCATTACCGGCGGCAATGAGACCAACGAGGCTGTGGCCCTTGCGGACGGCGCACCTGATAAGTATGTTTATACTCATTACAGCCGTGCGGGCTATGGCAAGCTTGGCTTCCGTGCTGATTTCGGTTCCGTACAGTTTACGGAAGTTCGTCAGGCCATCGCATACTGCATGGACCGTGCGGGATTTGCAAAGGAATTTACCGGCGGCTACGGCGGTGTGGTTGACGGCCCTTACTATACCGGAAGCTGGATGTATCAGGCGGCGGTCGGACAGGGGATGATGCTGGACGCTTATTCTACTTCCGTAGACAGTGCGATTGCAGTTCTGGAAGAAGGCGGCTGGGTATATGATGCGGAAGGAAATGCCTATACCGAAGGTGTGCGTTACAAGCAGATTCCGGCAGCGGAGATGAGCGAGAATGATAAGACCTTCCAGTCCAAGGACGGTGCTTATAAGACCACTCAGGTGGGTGATTACTATTATATGCCTCTGGTGCTGAACTGGTATGGCACTACCGACAATCCGTTCACGGATCAGCTGATGACCGGATTTGCCTCCAATGAGAATATCAAGGCTGCAGGTTTTGAAGTACAATATACTGTAGGTGAGTTTAATCCCATGCTGGATGAGCTGTATCAGGCTGCCATCTATGGTTACTATAGCGGAACGCCTCTGTATACCTGCTTTAACTTTGCTACCGGGTTCACAAGTGCCGCATATGAGTTTGCATATAATCTGACCATTGATCCTGCCATGTATGACGACTATAGCCAGTACTATGTCAAGGATGAAGCCGATGCTTATTGGCTGAATTAACGAAAGCTGCTGAAGGCAGTGGCGTCGGTGATACACTGACATGAGACACTGCGGGAGAGTAGAGCAAGGGTGCAGGCTGCTGTCAGCTTTTGACGGCAGCCTGTGCTGTAATTCATGAGTACTCTCGGAAACTCTCTTGCAATTATCACTTTTATTGTCTGTCTGCAAATCGGAAATCAAAATTACAGAGAGCTTCCGAGCGTATTCAAAACTAAAAAAAGAGGGATCACATATGGGAAAATATATTGTCAAAAGAACAGCCTACATGCTGGTGGTACTGGTGATGCTGTCTTTTATCATGTTTATGATCTATAACCTGGTGCCCAGCAATCGAGCCTATACGGATGCCAGCAATGATATTAAGTCCATCAAGAGTAATACCATGACGGCCGAGGAACACCAGGCCCGCTTTGAGGAGCTGTATCTGCAGTATCAGCGCAGGTATGGTACAGATGTGGAGAACAAGGGTATCCGTTATCTGCGCTGGGTGGGACTGTATCCGCTGTATGACGGCAGCTTCAACGGCCTGCTGCAGGGGAATCTGGGATATTCTTATGAACAGAAAAAGCCTGTGCTGGATGTGATAGCCGCCCCTATGAAGGTGACAATCCGCATCAATATCTTTGCCACAATTCTGGCATTGGGAATTACGATTCCTCTGGGAATTCGATGTGCGGTTAAGAGAGGCAGCCGAATGGACCAGATTGTGCAGGTGTGTACGATTATCGGTTACAGTCTGCCGACCTTCCTGATTTCCATCCTGTTTATCTGGATATTTGCCGCGAAGCTGGGGATTTTTCCGCCCAGCGGCATGAAGACAGCGGGCACAAATTATACAGGGATAAAGTACTGGATGGATTCTCTGTATTATATGGCGCTGCCTTTGCTTGTGATGACATTCTGCAGTCTGGGCGGCATGACCCGTTATGTGAGAGCTTCCATGATTGAGGCCCTTTCCATGGACTGCATTAAGACAGCCCGGGCAAAAGGCCTGCGGGAGCAGATTGTCATCTATTCTCATGCCTGGCGCAACGCCCTGATTCCCATTGTAACCCTGGTGGTAGGGTGGTTTCTGGGAATTTTCTCAGGATCCCTGGTAATTGAACAGATGTTTGCCATCAATGGCATGGGCAGCCTGATGATCGGGTCTCTGCGCACTGCGGATTATGATGTGGTTTTGTTAATGCAGATGTTCTATGTGGGAATCTCTCTTCTGGGAAATCTGATTATCGATATCATCTATGGCCTGGTAGATCCCAGAGTCCGGGTGAGTAAATAAGGGGGGCGAAGAAATGAGCAAAAAGAGAACGAACGGTTCTTCGAAAAAAAGCGGGACCACTCTTGGACGTTGGTTCGCCCGGTGGTTTCATGGAGGCAGCAGACAGCTGGCAGAGGAGTTGGAAGCAGCGAAGCAGGAAAAAGGTGCCGCGGAATCCGGAGAAGTGGAAGAGCTTATCAGTCCCGGGAAGCAGATTCTGCGCAATTTTCTGGAGCGGAAGCTGGCAGTTGGAGCACTGTGTCTGCTGATCACCATGTTTATTGTGATGTTTGTGGGACCTTTGATGATGCCGAATTACAGCGATGCTTACACAGAGGTTACCCAGCAGAGTATTCCGCCAACCATGTCCATGATGGCCGTGCCCAAAGAGATGAAAAACGACATTAAGATGATTGACGGGTATGGTTCCTTTACCGTGGGACTTTCCAATGCCGGAAAAGTGTATGTATGGGGGGCTGCCAAAATCGGTACCACAGGGGTGGATGTGGCGGAGATTCCCGAGGAAGTACAGAATGCGAAAATCGCAATGGTTGCCGCAGGCATTGACCATATTGTGGCCATCGGTGAGGACGGTAAAGTATACTGCTGGGGGAACAAACGTCTCGGTCAGTACGGCACCGAGGCGGAGGCCATGGAGGCGGACGGCCAGCTGAATCCCAATATCGCCTATATGCCGGAGGAACTGGTCACAGAAGGCGTGGATGTTGAAAATGTGAAAAAGCTGACCTGCGGGTATCAGTGTACCGCCATTTTGATGAATGACGGCACTCTGTATCTGTGGGGCAATAAAATGACCTATGCCAACATGGACATTTTCCTGAATATGACAGGACTGAAGGATATTGATTTTACCTTGAATTATGTGGTGGGACTGGCCATGAAGAGAGACAGTGTCTACACGGGAACCCGTGGACTCTATGATGTGGTCCGCGCCAATGTGTCCGGACCTGCTGTCAAAATGAAGGAATTTTTGAACGGCCGTACCATCAGTTCTCTGACAGCCACCAGCTCCAGTGTCTGCCTGCTTCTGGATGACGGTACCATTGGATTTGTAGGAGACTTTGCCTCCGGCCTCACGCCGGCTCCCACACTTTCGGAGGGAGAAAGGTATGTACAGGTGGTGGGCGGCAGTTATCATTATTCCGGCCTCACAGACAAAGGAAATGTCTATTCCTGGGGCAGCAATGTGCTGGACCAGACCAAAGTATCAGCCAAAGCTGCCAATTCCGCAAAGCTCTATGCCGGTGCATTCCAGACCTATTCGGTGGATGAAAATGATGCATTGACAGCCAAATGGGGATTGAAAGGCTATGTATTCGGTACGGAGACCCATGGCGCGGACATTTTCCAGCGGATTATCAACGGCGGCAAAATGACTATGACTATCGGTGCTGTGGCGGTTATCATCTCGGCTGTTATCGGTGTCATTATCGGCTGTATCTCGGGATATTTCGGCGGTAAGGCAGATATTCTGCTGATGCGTGTGGCAGAGATATTCACCGCGATTCCTTTTCTGCCTTTCGCCATGATCCTGTCGGCTATTATGGGACGTATGACATTGAGTGAGGATACCCGCATTTTCATCATCATGTGCATTCTGGGGGTTCTGACCTGGCCGGGGCTGGCGAGACTGGTGCGCGGACAGGTGCTTGTGGCCAGAGAGAGTGAGTATGTGATGGCGGCAAAGGCCATGGGGGTGAAGGAGAGGCGGATTGCGTTTAAACACATTCTGCCCAATGTCATGTCGGTGATTCTGGTATCCCTGATGCTGGATTTCGGCACCTGCATGCTGACAGAGTCCTCTCTGAGTTATCTGGGATTTGGTGTGACATATCCCCGCCCCACCTGGGGGAATATGCTGAACGGCGCCAATAACGCCACTATTATCAACGCCTACTGGTGGCAGTGGGTGTTTACCGCTATCTTCCTTGCAGTGACGACTATCTGCATCAATATAGTGGGTGATGCGCTGCGGGATGTGATGGATCCCAAATCCAGTGTGGAAAAGTAAGGAGGAAATCGTATGCCATTATTAGAGATAAAAAATCTGCGGACCTTTTTCAGGACCAAAAGGGGCATTGTCAAGGCAGTCAACGATGTCTCCTATTCGCTGGAGCCGGGGAAGACCCTGGGCATTGTAGGGGAATCCGGGTCCGGCAAATCGGTTTCCGCCATGAGCATTCTCCGGCTTCTGGATGAGAACGGATATATTGAATCCGGAGAGATTCATTTTGAGGACAGGGAGCTGACGAAGCTTTCCATGGATGAATTGTATCATATCCGCGGAAATGCCATATCCGTTATCTTCCAGGAGCCCATGACCAGCCTGAATCCGGTTTTCACGGTGGAGAGACAGTTGAGCGAGCCTTTTATCATCCACCAGGGCATGAATAAAAAGCAGGCCCGTGAAAATGCTCTGAAGATGTTGTATGATGTACAGATTCCCAATCCGGAGGCTGTCATCCGGCAATATCCTCACCAGCTGAGCGGGGGGATGAGGCAGAGGGTGATGATCGCCATGGCCCTGGCCTGCCGGCCGAAGATTTTGATTGCCGACGAACCCACCACGGCTTTGGATGTGACCATACAGGCCCAGATATTGCGTCTGATGAACGAGCTGCAGGAGGAAAAAGGGACTTCCATCATTTTCATTACCCACGACCTGGGTGTCATCAATGAGATGGCGGACGATGTGGCGGTGATGTACTGCGGTCAGGTAGTGGAGAAGGCAGGCGCCAGAATCATTTTCGACGACTGCAGGATGAGCCATCCTTATACGGAAGGGTTGATGTTCTCCATTCCCCGGATCGACTCCGTCCATGAGAAGATAGAGCCCATTCCCGGGGTGGTGCCCCATCCGCTGGCATTGCCGAAGGGCTGCAAATTTGCGCCCAGATGTAAATACTGTACCCGGAAATGTATGGAAGAAGAGCCGGCTCTGACAGATGCCGGCAATGGTCAGCTGATTCGTTGTTTTTATCCCGAGAAGGAGGTGAGACGCAGTGCAGAACACAAAAAAATTACTGTCAATCAGTAATCTGAAAAAATATTTTCCTGTGGCGAAATCTTCTTTTTTCCAGAAAGAGCAGCTTTATGTCCGTGCCAATGAAGACATTTCTCTGGACATTTACGAGGGGGAGACCATCGGTGTAGTGGGAGAGAGCGGCTGTGGAAAATCCACACTGGGACGTGTGCTGCTGCAGCTGTATGCGCAGACGGCGGGCAATACCATGTATTACGGCGCCACGCTGGATGAGATCACGCCCCGGTATGTGGCGGATACATTGCAACATCTGGATAAATACCGCGCCAGGCTGACCAAAGCCGGTGAAAAAGCGGCGGAACTGGACAGACAGGTATCTGCCGTTGGAGAGGATAAGGCAGATTTCTATCTGCTCCAGGAACGTAATCTGGCCCGCTGTGAGGAGCAGACCTGTCTGAACGCCATTGTGAAGATTCTGGGCGGTTTTTATGCGAAGGACGAGGGCGGCAAGGGAAGAGAGCTGCTGCAGAAGGTATTTGACGAGAATGTGAAGCGCAATAAGCTGAAAACCAGATATCAGGACAGCAGGGGAAAATATGATTATTGCATTCAGCAGGGGATGGATGAGAGCAAAGCCAAAGTGGGGGGGCTGAAGAAAACGCTGGAGGAACTCAGGGAGAAAATGGAGGCCTGTGACAGAAGTGTTGCTGCCTGCCAGCAGGAGCTGGATGCGCTGCGCGTGGCCAATGACGGTGATGCGGAATTCGTCAGGTATGAAGCCATGCGGGACAGCGGCATCGACCTGGCCAGACTGAAATACTCCGAAATGCGTCTGCTGCGCAAAGACCTGCAGATTATTTTCCAGGATCCGTATTCCAGTCTGAATCCCCGTCTGACCATTGGCCAGATTATTGAGGAGGGACTGGTAACCCATAAATTTTATAAACATGGTTCTCCGAAAATGCGGGAACATATCGTGGAGACCATGAAGAAGTGCGGTCTGCAGGAATATATGCTGCATCGTTACCCACATCAGTTTTCCGGCGGACAGAGGCAGCGTGTGGCCATTGCCCGTGCGCTGGCGGTGGGCCCCAAGTTCATTGTGTGCGACGAGTGTGTCTCCGCACTGGACGTTTCCATTCAGTCCCAGATTATCAATCTGCTGCAGGAGCTGAAGGAGAAGGAAAATCTGACCTATATGTTCATTTCCCATGATTTGTCCGTGGTCCGCTATATTTCGGACAGAATCTGTGTGATGTATCTGGGTAATATTGTAGAATTGGGAGATGCGAAGACTGTGTTTGAAGATCCCCGTCATCCTTACACAGTGGCGCTGATGTCTTCTATTCCCACCACCGACCCGGAGGCTTTGAGTAAAGAGAGAATCCTGCTGGAAGGCAATATTCCCAGTCCGATCAAGCCGCCTACAGGGTGTAAGTTCCACACGCGCTGCTATATGGCCTGCGACAAGTGCAAGCGGGTACCGCCCGAACTTAAGGAAGTTGAACCCGGACATTTCCTGGCCTGCCACTTCCCGGAACGCAAGATAGACAGGGAAGGCAATTATATGTTTGAACTGCCCAAAATGGAGCGTAAGTCCAACCGCTTCGCTCGAAAGGAGGATGCCGCGGATTAAACCGCGGCATTATGCCATGATCTGGAAAAGAATCAGAAAATCTTCTCAGGAAGAAGAGGAGAAGTTTCAGAAAGAGCTGAGGGAAGCAGGGGTTTCCTTCCGGGAAAAGCTGGTGATGACACTGACGGCCTATGTGGTGCTTGTGCTGCCCTGCCTGCTGCTCCTGATTGGCCTGAGCGCGTTTATGCTGTGGATAATGGGATTACTTTAAAAGTACTGTAACCTGCCTTGCGGAAACCGCGCAGTCAAAATGATTTGCATTGGCTGATTTGCAGCAAAAAAGTAGTTGCTTTTTTACTGTGGCTGTGTTAAGATAAATAAAGTTTGGATGTAAGAACTGGTTTTCCAAGAGGAGAAGAGTCTGTGGTGAGGGGCTGGGAAGACCGTAGGAGGTGTGAGATAGATGGGTGTTTTGAAGGTTGTTTTGACAGTACTGTTTATTATAATATGTATAGCGCTTGTGGTGCTGGTATTGATGCAGGAAGGCAAGTCTGCGGGGCTGGGAGCGATCAGCGGAGCGGCGGAGACTTACTGGGGCAAGAATAAGGGACGTTCCATGGAAGGTCTGCTGGTGAAGCTGACCAAGGGACTGGCATTTTTGTTCATGCTGCTGGCAGTGATACTGAACTTGAATATTTACAAATAAACGGCAATGTGAGTTGCAGATTTGTACGTAAGAAGGCACCCTTGTGTATCAGACAGGAGGTGTCTTTTTTCTTATCAGGTAATTTGTTGATGACCTGTGAACCGATGAGCGTGGAGGAGAACGGCATCACAAGAAATCGGAATAGGCTGGCAAATGTCTGTAGTCAGACAGGAGAGATATGGAGAAGAGAGAAAGCGGTAAATCGCAGGAAGCGAGAAAAAAGGTAATCTGTGACCTGGTGCATGATCCCATTTATGTTCCTATGAAGGAGAAGGAGCTGGCAATGTTCCTTCAGGTGGCAAAGGAGGACAGGGAAGAACTTCGGGCCGTTCTGCGGGAGCTTCTGGCAGAGGGAAAGCTGATGCTGACCGGGGGCGGAAAATATGTGAAGTCAAACGGTCGGCTTCTGACGGGAACTTTTGTCAGCAATGCCAAGGGCTTTGGATTTGTGGAGATAGAGGGCAGGGAAGAAGATCTGTATATCCCGGAGGAGCATACGGGAGGAGCATTTCATAAGGATACGGTGGAGGTGGCGCTTTTGCCTGAGAACGAGGGAAAGCGTCAGGAGGCGAAGGTAGTTCGGATTATTGCCAGAGGGATGACGCAGGTGGTGGGAACCTATGACAGGGCCGGAGATCATTATGGTTTTGTGGTTCCTGACAATGCCAGGCTGCCTCAGGACATTTTTGTTCCGAAGGAGCGCTCCAAAGGGGCCGTGAGCGGGCATAAAGTGGTGGTGGAAATCACGGATTACGGCACGGACAGAAAGAGCCCGGAAGGAAAAGTGGTGGAGATTCTGGGGCATGTGGGTGATCCGGGGGTAGACATCATGTCCATTGTGAGGAATTATGAGCTGCCAATGGAATTTTCTGTGAAGATTATGAATCAGGTGGAGAGGGTGCCTCAGGAAGTATCCGCGGCGGACAGAGCCGGTCGCAGAGATCTGCGGGAGCTGGATATGGTCACCATTGACGGCGAGGATGCCAGGGATCTGGACGATGCGGTGAGTGTCAGCTTTGACGGAGAAAGGTATCATCTGGGAGTCCATATTGCGGATGTGACCAACTATGTCCAGGAGAATTCTGCTCTGGACAGGGAGGCGTTGAACCGGGGGACCAGCGTCTATCTGGTAGACAGAGTGATTCCCATGCTGCCTCATGCCCTTTCCAACGGAATCTGTTCCCTGAATGCAGGTGTGGACAGACTCGCGTTAAGCTGTCTGATGACGGTGGAGCCCACCGGAGAAATTCTGGACTATGAAATCTGTGAATCTGTGATCCGGGTGAATAAAAGGATGTCTTACACCGTGGTGAAAAGGCTGCTGGAGGAGGATTCTCTGACAGAGAAGGAGGAAGAATACAGACAGTATGCGGCGTTGCTGCCCATGTTTCGGCAGATGGAGAAGCTGGCGGAAATCCTGCGGGAGAAGCGGAGAAAACGAGGGTCCGTTGACTTTGATTTTCCGGAGTGCAAAATCATTCTGGACCAGGAGGGGCATCCTGTGGAGATTAAGCCCTATGAGCGCAATGTGGCTACGGACATCATTGAGGATTTCATGCTGGCGGCCAATGAAACCGTTGCACAGCATTTTTACTGGATGGAGCTTCCTTTCGTGTATCGTATTCATGATGTGCCGGACGGAGAGCGCATCCGGAAGCTGGCAGCCTTTATCAATAATTTCGGCTATTATATGAAGGCGGTGGGCCGTACAGGACAGAAGACTTCCAATGAGGAGGTCCACCCCAAGGAGATACAAAAGCTCCTGGCCAAAATCGCGGGGACTCCCGAGGAACCCATGATCAGCAGACTGGCTCTGCGCAGCATGCGGCAGGCAAAGTACAGTGTGGAATGCACAGGACATTTCGGACTGGCGTGTCCGTACTACTGTCATTTTACGTCTCCCATTCGGCGATATCCTGATTTACAGATTCACAGAATTATCAAGGAACAGCTTCGGGGCAGACTTGGAGAGGAAAGAATCGCTCATTACAGGGAACTTCTGCCGGAGGTGGCGAAGCATGCTTCCGAGACGGAGCGCCGCGCCGATGAGGCCGAGCGGGAGACAGATAAGCTCAAGAAAGCAGAATACATGGAGGAACGGCTGGGAGAGATTTGCGAAGGCGTTGTGTCTGGTATTACGGCCTGGGGAATTTATGTGGAACTGCCCAATACCGTGGAGGGACTGGTCCACGTTTCCAGACTTCCCGGAGACTACTTTTATTATAATGAGAGCAAGTGTGAGATGATCGGAGAGGCCACGGGCAGAAGCTACAGACTGGGAATGCCGGTAAAGGTATCCGTGAGGGCCGCGGACCGCTTCAGCCGCACCGTGGACTTTGATGTGGCTGAGTAACCGGGAATTTTTCCGGGGGATGCGGCACCGGGAGGCAGATGCGGAACTGGAAACAGAATCAGAGGGACAGTGTGTCCGCAGATGCGGAACTAAAATAAGAGGTGAGAGATGGCACAGACAAAATCAAAAGAAGCGCAGAAGTTAATTGCCAACAATAAAAAGGCATATCATGATTATTTTATAGACGAGACCTATGAAGCCGGAATAGCGCTGCACGGCACGGAAGTGAAATCCATGCGCATGGGAAAATGCAGTATTAAGGAATCCTTTATCCGGATAGAAAACGGGGAGGTCTATGTCTATGGCATGCATGTCAGTCCTTACGAGAAAGGAAACATTTTCAATAAGGATCCCCTGCGTGTGAAAAAACTGCTGCTGCACAAATATGAAATCAACAAGCTGGCAGGCAAAGTGGCGGAAAAAGGCTATACGCTTGTTCCGCTGCAGGTTTACTTGAAAAACGGCAGGGTGAAGACGGAAATCGGACTTGCCAGGGGCAAAAAGCTGTATGACAAGCGTCAGGACATTGCCAGGAAGGACCAGAGAAGAGAGACAGAGAGAGAATTTAAAGTGAAAAATCTGTAGGATTTGTTGACAGCAGGAGCAAAAGCGAATATACTGAATACACAGGCGGGAAATTTGTTATACCGACTGCCGCACTTTGAAAAATAAAATATCAGGGGTAGTAAAGGTTTCGACAGGGGTCTTGCAGCTGGAGAAGCTATCCGTTGCGACACGTTAAACGCAAAATTAAAAATAAACGCTGAAGATAATTATCAGTACGCACTTGCGGCTTAATTGCTGCAGGTGACGCCGCCACAGGCGGCTTGTCCGCTCCGGGGCACTCACACGCCGGAATCCGGGCATCGACTATGTGAGAAACGACGCGCGCTAAGCTTTGCCCGCGCGGGCGTATGATGAAGCTACCTCCCGGGACAGATTGTTCGTTGTCTGTCCCGGGAGGGAACAGGCGGGAGAAAGTCCTGCCGGAATAACGGACTATGATAGTAGAAGGACAGGGAATGGGCTTTTGGACAGGGGTTCGACTCCCCTCTACTCCACTTGAAAGGTAATGGGAAGAGTCGAACCCCTTGGGTTCAGACTCCCCTCTACTCCACTTTGTTTTATGCTTTCGTAACAAACTTTTGAGAATGCGGTATTTTAGCATTCTTTTCTTTTTAGCAGAAAGGATTGCAAATGAATTCTGACACATCATCGCTGTCTGTGGGCGGATACCTTTTCTATACGGAAAAGGATGCCCAGCTTGCAAGAGCGGAACTGAAGAAAATAGAATATCTGGAAGCGCGAATTGATTATTCTGCGCCGGAAAGTATACATTATATTTATGATCAGACTATCAGGGAGCGCCTTTTCAGGACACCGGTGGGCTGGAAATATCTGGAGCGACTGCACGATTTTCTGCTGTCGCAACCGGATATTGCTCCGGAGAGTGTCATTGATATTCCGCTGTATCTTACGTTTGACGGAGAAGTGCGGGAACAGGTGAACCCTGCGAGGGAAAGAGTTGTCCCGTCCAAAAAAAGGGACAGAGATAAAGAAAAGGAGCGCTTTCTTCTCTCCGTTGTTTTGAATGTACTGCTGGCGGCAGCCATTGTCTGTATGTTTGTGATTTCTTTTGTCAGCGAGAATCCCAATATTATCAATTATGAGAGAGCGATTGCCGGGAAATATGCCGCCTGGGAACAGGAACTTACCGAGAGGGAGCAGATTATCAGGGAAAAGGAACTGGAACTTAAAATAAACTGAAAATCAGGAGTATTTTTCACAAAAATGACATATTTTTTCAGTATACTTCATCTGTGAACAAATCATCGCTGCTGTGAAATCTCTACTGAATCCGGCCGAAATTGTACAGCCGAAATGAGATGATATGCTTTTGCTGAACAGCGGGTTGAGCTGACATAAGGACCGGGATATGGTGCGGGAAAGGAAAGGGCATGAAGTAATGGACAGACTGAAGATACTGGTTGTGGACGACGAGAGCAGAATGCGTAAGCTGGTGCGGGACTTCCTGGTGAAAAGCGATTATGAAGTATTGGAGGCCGGGGATGGGGAAGAAGCGCTGGATGTTTTTTTCGCACATAAGGATATTGCTCTGGTTGCCCTGGATGTGATGATGCCTAAAATGGACGGCTGGCAGGTGTGCAGAGAGATACGTGCCTATTCCCAGGTACCGATTATCATGCTGACAGCGAGAGGGGATGAGAAGGATGAACTCCAGGGCTTTCGGCTCGGTGTGGACGAGTATATCACGAAACCTTTCAGCCCCAAAATTCTCGTGGCCAGGATAGAAGCCATACTCCGCCGCTCCGGACAAAAGGGTGTATCCGGAGGGGAAGTGCTGGACTGCGGCGGCATCCAGCTGGATAAGGCGGCGCATCAGGTGATGATTGACGGCGAACCGGTGGAACTGAGCTACAAGGAATTCGAGCTGCTGGCCTATTTTATGGAGAATAAAGGGATTGCATTGTCAAGGGAGAAAATCCTCAATAATGTCTGGAATTATGACTATTTTGGAGATGCCCGTACAATAGATACACATGTGAAGAAGCTGCGCAGCAAGATGGGCAAAAAAGGCGAACTGATCAGGACTATATGGGGCATGGGCTACAAATTGGAGGCATAAGAATGAGGCATTCCATCAGAAGACAATTCGCTCTGATTTTTATCGGTTTGATGGCAGGTACTATTTTTCTGTGCTGGTTTATGAATATTATGTTTCTGGAGCAATTCTATATCCGCAGCAAGACAGAAATCATCTTCGAGGCTTATCAGTCCATCCGCCAGGCTGCCAACAGTGACACTTACAGTACGGAGGAATTTCGACAGGAACTGAATGAAGTCTGCGGTGTGTACAATATTACCATCTATGTGATGGATGTCTATTCCAATGTAAAATATGCTTCCGCAAACGGAGGATCGGAGTTGGAACGAAAGCTGATGTCATATCTTTTCGGCTTTTTCCCTGATGTGATAAAAGTCATCAGAGAGGGAGAAGGCTATCAGATACAGAAAGTCCTGACAGGAGACAATGAATATCTGGAGATGTTCGGCAGGCTCAGCTCCGGGATTTCCTTTATCATGCGGACACCTGTAGAGAGTATCCGGGAGAGCGTGAAGGTGGCAAATCACTTTCTGGCCTATATCGGTGTGGCGGCCACGCTGACAGGCGGCATTATCATATGGCTTGTGTCCAGAAAGATTACGAAACCCATTCTGGAGCTGAATTATATCTCGGAGAAGATGGTACATCTCGACTTTGAGGCGAAGTACAAAGGTGCCGCCCACAATGAGATAGATTTGCTGGGGGAAAATATCAATAAGCTTTCTCTGTCCCTGGAAAAGTCCATATCCGAACTGAAGACAGCAAATAACGAACTGCAGACCGACATCAAAAAGAAGGAGCAGATTGACGAGATGCGCAAGGAGTTTCTCGCCAATGTGTCCCATGAGCTGAAGACGCCCATCGCACTGATTCAGGGGTATGCGGAAGGACTTTCGGAAGGGATTAATGATGATCCTGAGAGCAGGAATTTTTACTGTGAAGTCATTATGGACGAAGCCGGGAAAATGAATAACATGGTGCAGAAGCTGCTGACGCTGAATCAGCTGGAATTCGGCAATGATGTGGTGGCCATGGAGCGCTTCGACATTACCGAACTGGTGAGGAATTATGTTCAGTCTGCAGCCATACTGACGAAGCAGAATGCTATAGAAGTATATATGGAAGAGTATCCGCCTGTTTTTGTATGGGGGGATCCGGATAAGGTTCAGGAGGTTTTTACAAATTATTTCTCCAATGCGGTGAATCACTGCAGCGGGAAGAAAATCATTGTAATTACACTGGAGCAGAAGGAGGCACAGGTACGCATAGGTGTGTTCAATACAGGAGAGACAATTCCGCAGGAAGCATTGCCGCGCCTGTGGGAGAAGTTCTATAAAGTGGATAAAGCCCGCACGCGGGAATATGGGGGAAGCGGCGTGGGATTGTCCATAGTAAAGGCGATTATGGATTCCATGAACCGACAATATGGGGTTGAAAATTATAATAACGGCGTGTTGTTCTGGTTTGAACTGGAAAAGGTGTAGCGGGAATGCGCAAAAGGCTGACCGAAGAACTGGGGAAGCCTGTCTGCGCATCGGGAAGGACAGGTAGAAAGAATGCAAAAGACACTGTACTCAATTGGGGCGGAGGAAATCAACGATACAAAAGTGCTGCTGGTGGGACTTGACACAGGGGAGGATTCGGAATTCGAACATTCCATGGAGGAGCTGAAAAGTCTGGCGGAAGCAGCCGACAAAAAAGTGACGGGAATCATTGTCCAGCACATGGGAAAAGTGAATCAGGCCTTTTATATCGGTTCCGGAAAGGTGGAGGAGGTGCGGGAATATGCATCACAGTGCGAGGCAGAAGAGATTATCTTCGACAATGCGCTTTCTCCCGGCCAGGTGAAAAATCTGGGGCGGGCACTGAAGCTGCCCATACTGGACAGAACCAATCTGATTCTGGACATATTCGCACTTCGGGCCAGAACCAGAGAAGCCAGGCTGCAGGTGGAGACGGCCAGGCTGCAGTATATATTACCCCGGCTTGTGGGAATGCGTGAGAATCTGAGTCGGCAGGGCGGCACCGGCGGCAGCCTGAGCAATAAGGGAGCCGGAGAGACGAAGCTGGAGCTGGACAGACGAAAAATAGAGCACCGTATCAGTGAATTGAAAAAAGAGCTGGAGGAGATTTCAAGGACCCGGGAGACTATGCGTAAGAAACGCAGCCGGTCGCGAATCCCCAAAGTTGCGCTGGTGGGATATACAAACGCGGGGAAATCAACCATTATGAACCAGCTGGTGAACAGATATGGTGAGAGCCGGGACAAAACTGTACTGGAGAAGGATATGCTCTTCGCCACCCTGGACACAAATGTGAGATGCATTCGTGCGGACGGTGAGGGAAAGCAGGGAGAAAACAAGCCGTTTTTTCTGGCAGATACAGTTGGATTTATCAATAATCTGCCCCACGATCTGGTGAAAGCTTTCCGTTCTACTCTGGAAGAAATCAAATATGCGGATTTACTGATTCATGTAGTGGATTTTTCCGATGAACATTACAGGCAGCAGATGAAAGTCACGGACGAGACGCTGAAAGAACTTGGGGCAGGTGGGATCCCGCGTATCACAGTGTATAATAAGGCGGATAAAAGTGATCTGGAAGGAATTCCCAGAAGGAGAGACAGAGAGCTATACATGGCGGCTTCTCTGGGATGCGGAACAGAGGAACTTGTGGGGCTGATCGGAGAGTGCGTTTATGCCGACAGAGTAGAGACAGAGATGCTTCTTCCCTATGATAAGGGAAATGTTGTCTCTTATTTTATGGATAATGCCACTATACTGGAACAGGAGTACAGAGAGGAAGGTGTGCGGCTCAGAGTGAGCTGCCACAAAAATGACGCGGACAAATATTGTGAATATTGTGCTTGTCTGTAGGATAAATGTGTTGTATGATAAAAAGAAGAATACATTTGATTAGAGAGAGGTATGATTATTCATGAGACATGGAAGAGGACTGACTGTATTATTGACTGCGGCCATGCTGTCGCTGGGACTGACAGGATGCGGAGAGAATCAGATTCCGGATCTGACGGATGAGGAAATACAGGCAGTTGGAGAATATGTTGCGATTACACTGATGAAATATGACATCAATCATCAAAGCAGACTGATGGAGCTGACGGCTCCGGAGGTAATTCCGGAAGTTCCTGTCCAGGGACAGGAAGAAGAGCCTTCAGGTATGGGGCCGGTAGACGATACTCCCGTGGTGGATTCTTCCGGGGCCGGCGTATCCGGTGACACCTCCTTTTCCATGGAGGAAGTAACAGGGCTTCCGGATGGTGTGACAGCCGCATTTCTGGAACATACGGTCTGTGACAGCTATCCGAATGAAAGTGACAGCATGTCTATGGGATTTTCGCTGGATGCGTCTGAAGGCAGAAAGCTTCTGGTATTGCATTTTTCCCTGACGAATACCACAGAACAGGAGCAGGAGATAGACTTGTTTTCATCTGATACCATATACAGTATCACGGTAAACGAGAGCTATACCAGAAGAGCGCTTACTACATTGCTGCCTGATGACATGGGGACTTACAGAGAGAATTTGTCTGAGGGAGGCAGTTCGTCTGTGGTACTGGTAATTGAAATAGAAGAACAGATGGCAGAGAATATTACTTCTGTCAGCCTTAAAGTGAAAAATGGAGATAAAATAGCTACAATTCAGCTTTTGCCGTGAAAATGACGGCATTCTCTGTGATTACAGCCTGAAGAAGGTCATGAAAAACGCTCTGATTGGGGGGCGTTTTTCTTTTTTTTCTGTATTAAAAAAATTGCTTGAAAAAAATGTAAAAAAATAAAATTTAGTGTTGACAAGAGTATTATGGGATGGTATACTGTGATTCGTTGTCAGGGACAACCTGGTGACAAAAAAGATCTGAAACAGATAAAAATAAAAAAAGTTAAAAAAGTTGTTGACAAGTCGGAAAACATATGATATCCTATCAAAGTTGCCGATGACGACAACGGTGAGACAGGAAGGAGGAAAGCTCCTGAATGTCAGAGGCGAACCTTGACAAATAAACAGTAATGCGACCCTGAAAATTCCACGAAAAAGGCAGAGGAGACTCAGCCTGAAGCGACCAAAGCAGAGCGGGAATCAAAGCGGAACCAACCCGGGAAGTCCTGGGGAGGAAGCGGAGAGGAAAGCGAAGCGGAGGGAGAGGAATTTCAGAGAAGAACAAAGAACTCAACCAAAAACAGTAAACCAGAAACCAAAACTGGAAGCCAGAAGGAACTGGCAGGAAGAACTTGAAGTGAGAGATAA
>NZ_JANJZD010000033.1 GCF_024623325.1 Acetatifactor muris | reverse complement strand
CAGCAAAGGTTGACTGGCATTTTAGGACAGGTGATGCCAGAATAAAGCTCAAGTCTTTATACCCCAGCTTTACTGCCGCCTCTTAAAAGGCGGTAGTAAGGTTAAATATCGTCATGTCAATACACTACTTTCCTTCCCTGTTTTCTACCATATTTTCCCCGGTGAAGTTCTGGAAAAGCCCGGATTTTTAGCAAAACTTATTGGAAAACTATTAGAAAGCTTTTACGGAAACTTTTGCAGGAATCTGTTTCATGAAAAAAGAAACTGTAGTATAATCACCGAAAAGAGGAATGCCTCCGCTGCCATGACCACAGGCATTGTAAGAAATGAGACAAATGAAACATAAGAATGGAGGAATGACCAAATGACAGAGGTTCGGTTTTACAAGGAAGCTGATGATGAATTACTTCAATTTGCCGTAATTATATCCAGGGCACAGAACAAATATGTATTTTGTAAACACAGAAGCAGAGATACCTGGGAATGCCCGGGAGGGCATCGGGAAGCCGGAGAAAACATCCTGGATACGGCAAAGCGGGAGCTGTATGAGGAAACGGGAGCCTTGGAATTTACCATAACCCCTGTCTGTGTCTATTCCGTTACGGCGCCGGACAATTTGAATAATGGGGAGGAATCCTTCGGAATGCTGTTTTTTGCCCAAATCACCCGTTTTGAGGCAGATCTCCACAGCGAAATTGAGGAAATCGTGCTGATGGAGGACTTGCCGGAGAACTGGACATACTCCCATATTCAGCCGCAGCTGCTGCAGGAAGCCAAAAAACGGGGATATCTGTAAACCATTTCTTAAGAAGATATACAAATCAGCATGTTTAAGGAGATAATTAAAATGCACAAAATCGATCCAAACCTACTATTTGGGAGAGCTGCTCGAACAGAAACAAGCTCCCGTTGAATCTGACCATAAACTTATATGGATGGATTATGACAGCCTTAGGGGCAGGATGTTTCTGGAAATGCAGAATTGGGCTTTGGAGCAAATCGGCAGGGACTGTGTGAACAGCTGCCGAAACCACTATGAAAGCACCATATAAGAGCCAATATAAGAACACAATACAAACACAATATGAACCAAAAAAGACTGCAAAAAATTTTCCCGGGCCCTGGCACAGTGAACACGATTGCGCTCTACGGCAATTATGCTCCGGAAACCGCGGAACAGGTGAAAAAACGTGTTCTGGAACTCCATGCACGCTTCTCTTTTTTTGAAGCGGAAAGCGACATTTTCAGAATCAATGAGCAGGCGGGCATCAAACCGGTGACGGTTCATCCGGATACTTTATTTGTCCTTTTCCATGCTCTGGCTTACGGCGCGGAAACCCGGGGCGCATTTGACATAACAACAGGTGCTGCGAACCGGCTCTGGCGGGATGCGATCCGCTGCGCCAAAATGCCGTCAGATTCGGCTCTGGCAGAAGGCTGCGGCCGAAACGGGCTTTCCGATCTGGTATTGGACGAGACAGAAAGCACCGCATTTCTGCGCAGGAAGGGAATGCAGATTGATCTGGGCGGAATTGCAAAAGGGTATGCGGCTGACCAGGCTTTACAGATTTTGAAGAAAAACAAGGTGCGTCACGCCCTTCTGAATTTCGGCGAAACCGTGATTGCCCTGGGCAGGGAACAAAAAATCGGCATTCAGCACCCGTATCAGAAAAACGGCCAGTCCATAGCCGAAGTTTCGGTGAAAAACAAGGCCGTTGTAACCAGTGGTACTTATGAGCGAGGGTTCTTTTCCCAGGGCAGGCGATACCATCATATCCTGAATCCCCGCACAGGCTGTCCGGCGGATTCAGGGCTGCTGTCCGTAACCCTGGTGGGCCAGAGCGCCATGGAACTGGATGCCCTGGCCACGGGCCTATGCGTATTGGGAAGAAACGCCGGTTTGCCCCTTTTGGAAAAACGGGGAATAGAGGCCGTTTTTATAGACAACGAGGGGGAAATCAGAATCACCCCCGGACTGCAGGGGAAATTCCTTTTGAGAAGAAATTGAGTTTATCGGGGAGGTATCCGTTTAACACTGCGTTTTTCACCCGTGCGAAGGATACGATTATCAGTGAAATTATCAGCACCCAGTCCCTGGATGTGCCAACGGTCAGCGGTGCCACATTTTCCAGTAACAGCATACTGAACGCCGTTGCGGATGCACTGGGAACCGGTTCCCCCAGGGCGGAACAGCCTGCAGACAACGAAAGCAATTCCGGAACCGATCAGCCTGAAGCTGGCAGCGGTAACGGACAGAGCGCAGAACAGCCCGGTAACCACGGCGGTAATGGACGGGGCGCAGGACAGCCTGGTAACGGCAGCGGTAATGGACAGGGCACAGAACAGCCTGGTAGCGGCGGCGGTAATGGACAGGGCGCAGGACAGCCTGGTAACGGACAGGGGCAGACAGGTGGCGGAAGACACGGAAACGGCTGGCGCGGCGACTCTGGAGGCGGACACCGGGGAAGGGGAAATTGACAGCGTAAATGGTTTCTCTTATGACTTTGACCTGCTTTGTGAGCCTGGATTTCTTTAAAAGAAGATTTTATGTCATATAAGATAAAACAGGATATTTCTATTGGCAAAAATTTAAAGGAACTTCGTAAAAACGTAGAAGAAAGCTGAATATTTCACTACACGTTCTTATTTGACGCTTACGAAATTCTCTTTTATCCAGTTCCCGATAATCTCAAGCCCTATTTGGGAAGATGAGAAACCATTTATTATAATATCCGCTTTCCATTTTGTAGGTTCAACGTATTCTCTTTGTCTTGGCTGTACAGCCTGAACATACCTGCTTAATATTTCTTCTAAATCCTGACCAAAAGATAAGTTTCTTAATATCCGTCTTTTAAATCTTTCGTCTGGTTCACAATCAACAAAAATCTTCAAATCGGATAAATTGGAAAATCTTTCATCCCAAAAAGCGAAAATACCTTCAATGATCAGGATATCCCAGTTGCAATCATGAAATATTAAAATTTTTATCATGTTACATTTTTGTTGTCGTCTGGACATAATTATGCTATAATTATGCCAAAGAAAGGAGTGAAGCATTATGCCACTTATTATACCTATTAAGGATTTACGCAATACAACCGAGATTTCTAATATCGCACACAAGGAACAGGAGCCTATTTTTATTACTAAGAACGGATATAGCGATTTGGTTGTAATGAGTAGTGAATTATATGATAAATTTGCAAGAATGAACCGCATTGACCAAGCCATATTTGAGTCTGAGCAGGAAATTGCTAACGGAGCAGAAGCAGTTGACGCAGAGATAGTTTTTGCAGAATTGGAGAAAAAACATTTTGGATAAATACAAGGTAAAAGTCAACCCCAGAGCAATCCATGAATTAGACCACATTTACGAATATATCGCAAATGAGAAATCAGCTCCTGAAAATGCCAAAGGACAGATCGACAGAATTAAGAAGTCTATTTTAAGCCTGGACACATTTCCACAGTCCCATCAAGAGCGTAATGAAGGCAGATATGCCGGAAAAGGCTACCGTCAGTTACTGATTGATAATTATATCGCCATTTTCCGCATTGATGAACCATGTAAAACAGGCTATGTAGTAACAATACAGTATCAAGGACGAAATCTATAAAACAAGCGCCAAATGGCACTATAAATCATTTGGTGCTTGTTTTGACTTAAGAATTATCTGCCATAGTTCCAACGAATCCTCTGCATCCACCCACATCTGCATATTTCCTTCAAGATAGAATCGGGCATATTCAAGCGGTTCGTCTATCGCCAAAGCATTTAAGGCACATTCAGAGCAGGGAGTAGTTTTCAATTCTTCTGCTTTATTGCAGTCTATCCGTAAGAAATAACCTGCGTGGGTGTATACGTCAATGCTGTTATGGTGGATATTGTATGTTGCATAAATCATATTCATTATTTATCTGTCCCTCTTTTCATTTTTTGAAAGCATTTCAATCAGTTTACCAATTCCCATATATTTTGTGTTATAATGTTTTATGTGATTTTGTTTCCCTCATTTTTCCCTTATCAGGGTTCATAATGCCCCATGGGAAGATATAATACAAGGGAAACAATAAGGGAAAGCTCACCTGCAATAAATTTAGTATTTTCAAGGGTTAGCAGAGAATTTATTAATAAAATATAACAGCTAATGTTTCCCTTAAAAATCATCAAATCACAATCGGAATTTGTGAAGGAGAAAATAGTAATATGAGTATGGGTATTATTGGTGAGAAAGACGGTTTTATAATACGATTAGCTGAGACAGAGGATGCAGTCAGCTATTATGAACAGAATTATTGTCCAAGCCTGCAGACACTGAAAACAGTTCCAGTACAAAACAGCCTGAAACTTTTAATATGTTATCAAAGACGGCTGCAAACGTAGTCACCTGCAGCCGTCCTTGATGAAAAGTCCCTCGGCCCCGGCTTCATATATTCGGTATTATGATAAAATAGAATTAAAATTTCGATTATCAGCCTGTATCTGGCGACGCCAAAAGGTGCAAAAACCTTTTTTACCTCTCTTTATTCGCAATATAAATATAAGCATCCTCAAGTGTTGCCTCACAGGGACTGCATTCCACCTGGGGCTGCGTTTCACTGATTAATTTCATCTGTAATTCCTCCCCCGTATACTGTTTCGATGAAACATGATATTTCTTTTCCAGTTCCCTTACCGTCCCTCCCTCTTTTGTCTTACAAATCCAGACATGGCCTCTTGCCTGTTCCAATAATTCCTTCATGTTTCCTGCATAAAGAAATTTCCCATGTTTCATCACTGCAAGCTGATTGCAGGTTGCCGCCAGGTCTTCCACCACATGGGTGGAAAATAAAACGGTACGCCCTTCTGAAAAATCAACCAACAGATTTCTGATGCGGATACGCTCTTCCGGGTCTAACCCGGTTGTAGGCTCATCCACAATTAAAAATTCCGGGTCATTTAAAAGCGCCTGAATCAGCCCAACCCGCCGCTTCATGCCGCCTGACAACTGCTTCATCTTCTTTCTGCGCTGCTCTGACAGGTTTGTCTTTTCCAGATAATAACTGATGCGTTCTTTACAGACCTGCCTGGGTATACAGGATAAATCCCCCATATATTCCAGGCATTCCTGTACTGACAGGCCAGGATAGAGATCTATTTCCTGGGGCAGATATCCTATTTTCCGACGTATTTTTTCATAATTTTTCTCTGTGTAAAGTATTCCGTCTAAGGTTACCCTGCCACTGGTTGGCGATAACACGGTTGTAAGCACACGCATAAGCGTTGTTTTTCCCGCCCCGTTTTCCCCGAGCAGCCCAAAGACTCCCTTTGGGATTTCCAGGTCAGCGTGATTGACTGCCGTTACCTTATTCCTGAATGTTACCGTTAAATCCTCTATCTTCATTCCCATAGCCTTACCCTCTTTTCCTGATGATTGCAGGCAATGCAGCCATTGCCAGGATTCCGATACAAATACAGACAACTTTCCCATATATCCAGTTAAAATCACTGCTGTCCTCTAAATTTCTGAACGAATAAGAAAACAGGTTCCATGCGCCAAAGATTCTGTCACCGAGGACGGAATTGGTAATCGTCCAAAGCACCAGGCAGCCTCCGATCCCCACCCACATATTCCGAAACAGGCAGGAAATCAGATTGGATAAAATCCCCCAGAAGCCAAGCGTGACAGCCATGGCCGCTAAACAGACGAAAAACCGACACATTTCGCTTTCCGAGCCGTTCTCCATAATGTATGTGATTGGATTTTGGAACAGAAAAAACAGGCCATAGGAGACGGCTGCAATAGTCAGTAAGAATAGCTCCTGTATCGCAATCCGTCTGTAAATACAATGAATTCTCTTTTTCATAGGGCATAAACGCCAGATTTCTGACCGCCTGCTGACAATTTCCTGCGTATAGGTATCTGCGCAGAATGTGAACGCAAGGATTGCCATGGGCGCTTCCAACGCAATCCCTATTTCGTTGGAATAGGCCACCCCTCTGACAAGGCTTAAGACCAGGGCAAAGAATACTGCGTAAGCCTGTTTTGGAAAGGTCAGGGAAATTTTTATATCACGCGTCATTATACCCGCCTCCTTTTCCAAATCTGCATTGAGAGAAAGAGGATGCACACAGCGGCCAGGATAAGGAAACTCTGATTCAGCAAGATCATCGGCGGAGGGGCGGTATCAAAAAATCTTCCCGGGAACCGCACCATAATCGCCAGGGGTCTGCCGTAATATCCATAAATGCCTTCCCTATTTCTGCTTCCCATATTGGAATATATGATATAGAGAAATAACAGCGGCACAGCCGGAAGCGGACTTTTAAACACCAGTGAAATCAGGCTGTAAACGCTGACAATCATCAGCATGTTCGGCAGGATATAGAGAACGCTTGCCAATAAAAAGTCCGTCAAATGAACCTCCATCTCAAATCCGCTGCTTCTCGTCGCAATAAGGCAAATCCCAAAAAAGATCAGGTTTAAGACAGCGAGCGTTATCAGGCAGACTGCAAAACCACCCCCTGCTTTTCCCCACAGATAGCTTCCTGCGCTGACAGACTTTGTATGAAGAAGCTCATAGGTATTTTTCCTGGTATCCTGCATAAATAAAGCGGATAATAAAATAGTTGCGAAAAATCCCATAAACACCCCCGCGAAATCGGCAAATTTTCTGGAAAAATAGTACGAAAATGCATTGTTTTCCAATTTTCCCGCTATATAAGAATTGATTTCTTCAGGACTTCCTTTACGGATGGCCGTATCATTATAGTCATAATATGCACTATTAAAACCATACTTTTCCAGATGGGCGCAGGCTGCCGTAATATCCATTCCCTTCATTTCATCGATTACGGACTGCGCTTCCTCATTGTCCATCCGGAATACGGAAATCAATGTTTCCCGTATCCGTTCTTCCCACATTTCCCGCCGCAGCCCTTCCTCCGTGGGCACATATCCGTGAATAACATCTCTATCCCCATAGGTTTCCGGTTCCGTGTCCACAATGGTTTCCCCTTCCTCAAAATAGTGGATCTTCAGATAGGGGCTTACATTTAGAAATATGATCAAAACACCAATCGCAACGCCAAACCAGAACAGAGGGTTTTTCATATCATTTTTCACCTCTCTTTTCAAAATTGACCACATAGCCATGCCTCCTTAATTCCAGTGATTCTATAATCAAAATACTATTATCTAAATGCTATTATCCAGGTTCTATAATAGAATCTAAAACATGATTCTATTATCCAGGTTCTATAATAGAATCTAAAGGATGATTCTATTATCAAAGAGACATTATAAAAGAAAAATAACAACAGAAAGACAATGAAAAACGCCGGATTACTTACGCAATCCGACGAAATATTGCTGTCACCACAGCCCCTCCCTGCTCATCATTTCCCAAAACCAGTTTTCCCCCATGCTTTTCACAATACAGCCTGCTGATATACATTCCAAGCCCCGCATGTTTCAGGCTGTCTTTTGCATTCTGCCCATAGAACGCTTCCGTAATTTTTTCTGCCTCTTCCCGAAAACCATCCCCGTCATCCATGACACAGATGCTTAACTTTGCATATCCGATATTTACCGCAATTGTAATCTGCTGTTTCCCGTAACGCAGGGCATTTGACAGGAGATTTTCCGTTACCTCCAAAACCACTTCCCTATCCCCGTAAAATTCTTCCTTTGATTCTGACACCTGCAACACACATTGTTTCCCATACTCTTTTTCCAAAACGGCAAGTTCACCCTGAATATCCTTCTCCAATTGTCCGGCGCAGATACTCTCCGGGTTCAGCTGCCGGTTTTCCAAACTGCTCAATTTCCGCATTGCTTCTACAAAGGCATCCATACGTTCAATCTGGCGTCCGCTTTCTGACAGCATTTCCATTGCCTGTCCCAGATCAATGTCTTCGCCCGGCAGATATTCCATCAGCATTTCCTGATACCCTTTCAAAACGGACAAGGGCGCGCGTATATCGTGGGCAATGGCCGCCCGCAGCATCTTTTCCTCCTCCACGGTCTGCCATAAGGCCTGATTATTTCTGGCAAGCTGTTCCCGCATCCGCTCAAACTCCCTGCAAAGCTGGCCCATCTCGTCCTCATTCTCATAGGAAAGGGAAAAATCCAACTGATTCTCTGCAATCTTTTTGGAGCCTTCCGCCAGTTCTTCCATGGGCCGCCTTAACTTGTTCCGGTAAAAGAGGAAAACTGCCCCGCAGCTTCCTGCCATAGACAAGATCACCACAGCATAAGTCCCTAAAAAATCGCAAAGTTCTGACACAAAAAATTCCGACTGTGTCATCTCATAAGAACTGGGTCTTGGAATCTCCACTATATAACCGTGAGCTTTCTGTTCCGCTTCGATCAATGCTTCTTTATCTATATAATTCCACCAGATACGCCTTTGTGTCTGTTCGGCAATTCTGACAATGACAGCCGAGAGCAGAAAACTGAAAAATAAGGCAACCGCCATATACAAAAGAATGGTTTTTCTCACGGAAAGATTTCTTATTTTATCCATCGATATCCCATCCCCCATACGGTTTCAATATATTTGTTTTCCGTATATTGCTGAATCTTCTTTCTGATTCGGCGGATCAGCTCTGTAACCACCCTGCTGTCCCCTTCCGCATCATAACCGCAGACCCTCTCATAAATTCTTTCTTTATCAAAGACCATCCCCGGATTCATGGTCAAAAATTCAATAATTCCATATTCTGATTTTGTCAGCTCCAGATAATCTGCGTGAATCTGCACGGTCTTCGCCTGATAGTCAATGCACAGCTCCCCCTGGAAGCACACTTCTGTCTTTTCTTTGCGCCGTGTCTCCCGTTTCAGATGCGCCGTAATCCTTGCATCAAGCTCTTTCAGACGAAAAGGCTTTAAAATATAGTCGTCACCCCCGGAAGAAAACCCGTTTACCACGTCCTGTTCCTCTACCCGCGCGGTCAGAAACAAAATCGGGCAGTCTACTTTATCCCGCACCCTCCTGCACACCTCTATCCCGTCCAAATTCGGCATATTGACATCCAGTAATATGATATCCGGCTGCAGTTTTATTTTCTGTAACCCCTCCACCCCATTCTCTGCCGTAATGACTTCATACTTCTTTATTTCAAAATACTTTTTCAGCATTTTGAGCAGTTCGGTATCATCATCAATAATCAATATCTTATACGCCATTTCTGTCCCTTTTCAATGTCCGGCTGCCATGCCAAAAATACAATCCAACCTTTTGGATCTGCACACTGGATAACCTCTCTTTAATCCTCAAGAAGTTTCCGTTTCCTCTCAATCATCTCGTCGATTCTCTCTATGAAAGAATCCACATCCTTGACATTTTCGCAACGTTCGATCAGTCCGTCCGGATGCACCCTTTTGCTGATGCTCCCGGCTCCGACAGCGATAATGGTCTGTTTCTCCTCCATAATCAGAATATTATACAGTCCCGCCTTCCCCTCTCTGGCATATCCCACATTCTCGAAATTGCCGGACATATTCTTCTGCCGGTACAGATAATAAGGAACCAGTCCCAGCCTTTCCGCTCCCCGGGCCGCAATTTCCATGGTCTCATCCGTGTTGCACAGCATGGATACACCGTTCTCCTGAACCCACTGGCTCAGCCGGGAGGCGCGCTTGACGGCAAGGGAATGCACTGTGAGACTGTCCGGCCCCAGCTCCACAATCCTGTCAACGGTACGCCGCACATCTTCGGCGCTTTCTCCCGGAAGCCCCAGAATCAAATCCATGTTGATATTGTCGAAGCCAATCCGGCGGGCCCGGGCGTAAGCCTCCTCCACCTGTGCCACGGAAGCCTTTCTTCCTATCAGGTCCAGCGTCTCCTGCTTCATGGTCTGGGGATTTACCGATATTCTGTCTACGCCATGCCGGTACAGCGTCCTGAGCTTCTCCTCCGTGATGGAGTCTGCCCGGCCCGCCTCCACTGTAAACTCCTTCACGGTGGAAAAGTCGAATAACCGTTTCAGATTGGTCAGCAGCCTGTCCAGTTGCTCCACTTCCAGTGTGGTAGGCGTACCGCCGCCGATATAAACGCAGTCCAGTATTTTATCCCTGTACGCCTCGGCTGCATACTCCATCTCCCGAATCAGACAGTCAATGTAACTATCCACCTTCTTCCGGTATCCGCTCACGGGAAAAGAAGTGAAAGAGCAGTACAGGCAGGTAGTGGGACAGAAGGGAATCCCGATATAGAGACTGTAACCTTCCACAGGATCGCTGCATTCCGAGCCGGAATCCGTCGGCGTTTTTTCCCCATGGCGAATACCTGCCAGAAGCGTTCTTTCCCGCCTGGCAATGTCCACAGAAAGTCTTGCCTTCTCTTTACTGACAAAATATTTCTGCCTGTAAAAGTCCACAATCTCTTCTTCACTTTTCCCCTGGTCCAGCATACCATAGGCGATTTTCGTGGGACGAATTCCCGTGAGATTCCCCCAGGGAAGGGTTCTGCCTGTCATCTGACTCAGAGTCAGATACAGAAAGCGTTTAAAGCCCTCCTTCTCCCCCTCTGCCTTCCAGCAATATTCTCTGTCATCCAGCGTACACAGCACGCTGTCTCCTTCCTCCCGAATGCGGAAACGAATTTTTTCCTGCAGAAGCGACCGTTTTTCCTCCCCGGTTTCCGGCGTCAGAACCTTTACCTGTTCCTCCGGATAAAACGCCTGTACAATCGCATGCACATCATATTCAAAATTCTCTCTGTTCACATCCACAACCAGCATTTCCGCTCCTCTTTTCCTTCTCACTCCAAATTATCCCAGCAGCACCCTTTTATAAAAAGGCATTTTGCCATATACCTCTTCGCGCATTTTCTCATACAGAAACCGCATTTCCTGAAGCTCTTCCCCGGAGGGCTCCCTGTCTCCGAAAGTATTTTTCTCCAGAATGCCGCAGAAAGCTTCATACTCTTCTCCAGTCACCCGGGGACAGGTCTGACGAAGGAACTGCTGGAATCCTCTGCCGTCCGCAGCCAGCCTTCCCGGACAGCCTGCCGCCCGGAACACCCTGCGCAGTTCCCGGTATAAGAGGAATATTTCCTCCCGGGCTCCCGCTGCTTCCAGACGCCTGTGCCAGCGCGCTCTCTTCCGCCTTCTCGTCCATACTGCCGCCAAAGTCCCGCCCACAGCAGCCAGAATCAGGGATACAGCTCTCCACACAGCTGCGGGAACACCCTTTTGTCCATTCCCGGAGCCTGCCACTCCCTGAGATACGGCCTCCTGTCCTTCGATGTCAGCCGACTCCCCCTTCTCCTCCTGCAGAGGATCTGCCGTCTCTGCTTTCGATTCCTCAGACGATGCCTCCGGCCCTTCCGGCACAGGATTCTCCGGTTCCCCGGAAGCTTCCTGCCCTGAAAAAGGCTCCTCTTCCCAGCCGTCAGGCAGAAAATCCTTCTCCTCCATCCAGAACCTTTCTCCTGTAAGCTGCCCCACATATGCCGCCTGTTCCAGCCGATTGTCCTGTGCAAAGGCCACCGCCCCCGGCGTCATCTCCACAGGAATCCATCCCACACCGTCCAGATAAATTTCGGCCCACGCATGCGCCTGCTTTCCCGTAATCACTGCAGTATATGTATTCTCATCATTCGCCGAAAAGTCGGAGGGGGATACCACGTACCCCGTCACATAGCGCGCAGGGATTCCCAGATAGCGCAGGGCGAGCACAGCCGCAGATGCGAAATGCACACAGTAGCCTTCATGGCTGTCAAAGAGAAAATATTCCACGAAATCCGTATCCGAAGGATTCCGGCCCACATCCAGATTGTAAGAAGCCTGACCCGACAGGAAGCTCATAACTTCCAGAATCGAGGAATGGATACTGTCTCCCTGAAATCTATCCTGTTCCAGCTGTCTCGTGAGCAGCGGCAGCCTTTCCCGTGGATATTCCAGGAAATTATCATACACATACTGACGATATTCCGCTTCCAGTTCAGCCCAGTCTTCCGAAAGCACCTCCCAGCCCACATATCCTTCCGGAAAACGGTATTGAAATCCATATTCTTTCCCTCTGCGGGCCGCACTGCCGTCCCCGCGAACCTGAAATTCTTCCGTGAGCAGAGCGCCGTAAGGATAGATGCTGTAGCTCCCTCTGCCCCCTATCTCCCGTATGGCCATATGTCCGTCAGCCGCATTCTTTTGGATCTCCCCCACAGCCATATAGGTGATATTGGGCCAGGCAGCGTAGTCGGAAGGCAGGTCCAGGCCGTGTTCCCCATAGTAGTCTTCCAAATGTGCATCCGGCCAGGCTTCCCATTCTTCTTCCCCGTAAGTCCCGCCTGTAAACCCTTTCAGATACAGCGCTCCCGGCGGCATACTGTCCACAGTTACACTGTACACTCCCGCCCCCGTGTAGCTGAACAGATTCCGGCGGTACAATTCTCCCGTCACATCCGGTCCTCCCCCGAATCCATAGCCCGAACCGGGCAGGGCATTCTGCAGCGCGGGAATCCACTCCTCATTTACCGCTCTGTAAAATGCCTCTCTGTCCTCCTGCAGCGCATCATACTGCCTGTCCATCTCCGGCAGAAGGAAGCGGTACACAAGCCCCATACACAGGCCCGCCAGGGCTGCCACACAGGCAGCCGCCCACACACCTGTCCCGGGTGTATCCGCAAATTCCTTCTGCACCAGCGCACCCACCATACCCAGCACACAGAAGATCAGAAAAAAATAATCCGGAAATACATTACAGGTAAAGGCAAGCAGAAGCCAGAGCATATTGCCCAGAAGCAGACAGACACCTCTGCCGCGGTTCCAGAAAAAGCCCGCCGCAAGTTCCAGCGGAAAAAGGAAAAAAAGAACACTCCCCGTGACCAGTCCTGCCCCGGTGTCGGCGCTGTGCCGAAGCTTTGCCAGCACCGCGGCGTCAGCCGGCCAGGTAATATGAAACAGATATCTTTCATTGAGATGCTTCACCGTATTCTGCATCCCAAGAGACCATCCTGTCAAAAGCTTTTCCCTGAAAATCACTGCTGTCAGAAGATACAGCGCCGCACATATTCCCATGCGCCAAAGCACTCTTTTTTTATCTCCGCCCTTTTGAAGCAGCAGCACTGACATACAGATGAGAAACAGACCGCCCCAGAACAGGGTGCGGTCAAGTCCAATCACTGTCAGTACATTTTCACCTGTAGCAGCACCGCCCCCGGCCCCTTCCGCGGCAATCTCCCCGGCGGGAACCGCCCAGGGAATCTGCAGTACCTGCACCAGGGCCCCTGCAATGCCGATGCTGTTGATAAACAGAAGCAGCAGATCCGCCAGATGCCCCAGTCTTAAGAATTGCTTTTTCTCACTCTTCATATACACACTGCTCTCCAACATACAGCCGGCAGTCCTCTTCCAGATGAAATTCCTGTTCCAGAAGAGGAATTTCAGCCTCCGGAAACGGCATTCCTGCCGCCTCCTGCATCAACAGCAGATAAATCCATGTCTGCAGTGACTCCACATCTGTAATCTCCTGTCGGAAAAAGCTCTCTCCGCTCTTCCACACCGCTTCCATTCTGGTCTGCGTTGGCTGGTTCTCCGCAAAAAAATACAACAGCGAACAGGCCCTGTCAAGATACCGGTCCCAGTTTTCCGACTGTGATCGAAAGGCATCCGAAAAGGAGAAAAAGAAACGAAACGAATTGCTTTTTTCCATATCTCTTACCTGCATTTCCCCATCCTTCGCCATCAGCTTCCAGTAGATGCGATGCAGGCTGTCGCCCGGCAGGAAATCTCTCAGCAGCAAGTCTCCCTCCTGCTCGCCCATCCGGCTTACAGGATTCCCCAAAGCAGTCTCCAGCACCTGCGCAGAGACAGGCCCGATCACCGGTGTAATGCAGATTTCCACGCCCTCTCCCTTTTTTACCGGCAGAGAAAAAAGTCCCAGACAGTCATAAATTACTGCTTTTTTCATCTCAATCCGCACCCTGCCGCAGTGCTTTGCCGTCAGCTCCACAGGTATCTCTCTGATGGAATTCCTCCGGATTCCCCGAATTCTCAGCAGCTGCTTTTCCCCCTGTTCACCGGGCAGATGCCATCTCATCCACACCCATATCCCCGATATGGGCAGAATTCCTCTGGCTCTGGCCCGCACTCTCACGCGAACCTTCACCGTATCCCCCCGGGATACAAATATCCGGTCAGTCAACAGGGTAACTTTACAGGAATGAAACTGGAAAAGCAGCAGAATAAAACACAGGGCCGGAATACAGACCGCGCAGCAGAGCAGAAAGCGCAGTCCCTGATAATCATAGAGCATCATCTGAAAAAAGCCTGCCGCCAAAAGGAGCAGATAACAAATTCTTCTCGTCATACTCTTTCGCCAAGTCTGGGTTCCCGCACCTGAGACAGTGTCTCGTCCAGGATATCCGTAACCTTTCTGCCGTTTATTCTGGCTCTCTGATTCAGGCGGATCCGGTGCATCCCCACATCATAAAGCGCCGCCTTGATATCCTTCGGCACACAATAATTTCTTCCCCGTATGTATGCATAAGCTCTGGCCATTTTCCCCAGCGCCAGCGTTCCCCTGGGACTTAAGCCCAGATCGGTACACTCATTTTCCCTGGTGGCTCTGGAGAGCAGAGTCATATATTTATAGAGTGCATCATGGATAAAAATGTTCTCCGTCTCCGCCTGCATCATCAGCAGCTCTTCCCCGTTGATTACGGGCACAATCCGGTCCAGAGGTCTGCCCCTGTGACGGCTTTTCAGCATCGCAATCTCGTCCTCCAGCTCCGGATATCCCATGGTAATGCAGATTAGAAATCTGTCCATCTGGGCCTCCGGCAGTCTCTGCGTGCCGAAAGACCCTACCGGATTCTGGGTTGCCAGCACAATAAAAGGACGGGGCACCGGTCTGGTGACACCGTCTATGGTCACATTTCCCTCCTCCATGACTTCCAGAAGCGCAGACTGGGTCTTCGGCGAAGTTCTGTTGATTTCATCTGCCAGCAGCAGATTACACATCACCGCTCCCGGCCGGTACACAAAGCTCTCTGTCTCCTTCCGATACATGGAAAATCCTGTAATATCCGCCGGCATTACATCCGGCGTAAACTGCACCCGGTTGGATTTCAGCCCGCAGGCTCTGGAAAAAGCAATGGCCATCTCCGTCTTGCCCACTCCCGGCACGTCCTCCAGAAGCACATTTCCCCCGGCCAGTATAGCAGCCATTACTTTCTCGATACAGTCGTCTTTTCCCACAATGGACTTCCTTACCTCGTCCATCACCAGGTGGGCCTTTTGATATCTCTCTTCCAAACCCTATTTCCTTTCCTCCTCCGCAGGCGGCAGCTTCCTGTTCATCACCGGTTGCCCTTTGCAGCCAGATCTCAGCAGTCGGTTCCCGTGAGAAGCCGCCACCTGCGAACCGAACCCATCTCAGACGCAGAAAGGGTTGTTCCTCTTCTCATATCCGATGGTAGTGCTCTCTCCATGGCCCGGATATACCCTGGTGTCCTCCGGCAGCACAAAAAGCCTGTCCTTAACAGAACGGACCAGTGTCCCCATACTTCCCGTGGGGAAATCCGTCCGCCCCACAGACTCCGCGAATAAAGTATCCCCCGATACCAGAATGCCGGCCTCCTCAAAGTAGTAACAGCATCCTCCCGCCGTATGTCCCGGTGTGGCAATCACTGTGCAGGTCATTCCTGCCAGAGTAATCTCCTGTCCGTCCTTCACATATACATCCGCATAAGTCTCACAGGCTCTTCCCGCCTGCTCCGACACATTCATCCGGGCGCTCTTCAAAAGCTCCCGCTCCGCCTCACAGGCATAGGCCTGCACCGGCCCGCCGCCCTCGGCCTCTGCGGCGGCATTTGCCGCATCCCGCAGCCCGTCCAGTCCCCAGATATGGTCAAAATGGCCGTGGGTCAGCAAAATCCCCGCCACCTGAAACCCGTTTTTTGCCAGCGCGGAATAAATGTTCGCGCCCTTGTCCGCAGGGTCCACCACAATTGTCTCATGGGCTCCCTCTCGATACAAAAAATAGCAGTTCGTCTGGCACACCCCCAGCACCATGCGCCCTATCTTAATCTCAGCCATACCATTTATCTCCCTGAAATTTTCTAAAAAATTAATTTCCAATTTGCTTTCATCTTCCCGGCGTATCCATATTCCATAAAGAGTGCATGAATTCAAGCTGAAGATTCTTCAATTCTTTTATCCGTTCAGCAATCATACTTAAATACATTTCTTCCGAATGGTACTCACAGATTTCTTCCTCTGTACATCTTTTAAAGCCGGACAATATACTGCTTCTTCATTTGAAGATATGATTTCTCATTCCATCTACCGGCATTGATACGAATACACACGAATAATTCTTCGTCTGATGCGATATAGTTATAAAAGTTTTTTAAGCTTTCTTTCACAGGATATTACTCCCTTCACCCGACATATATCAAAGACAAAAAATTTAATTATACATGCATTATATCGAATACAATAAAACGGACTGAGACAAAATTAACGAACCGGTGCAAGTCCGGAAGAATGCTGCACTTGCATTCTTCCCGGAATGACTTAGATTTTCTTAGGTCAGGTCCTTTCTGACCTTAGAAAATCTTCATTCCGTTTTAGCCGGTAGCTCTCTCAATGTCCACCACACTTTCGATTCCCCGGATTTTCTCGATGACCCGATTCAGTTCCTCTCTGCTCTCCACCTCAAAGGACATCTGCAGCGTGGCCAGCCCCTGTCTGCTGACCCTCGTATTCAGAGACAGTATGCTGATATTTTTTTCCGTCAGCGCTTTTGTGATATCTGCCAGCAGCCCGTTGCGGTTATTTGCATAGATGTCAATCTCCGCCACGTATTTCTCCGTGGCATCCTCCGGCGCCTGCCACTCCGCATCAATGATGCGGGCCCGCTCGATTTCAGGCAGATTCATCATATTCACACAGTCGGTCCGGTGAATGGAAATCCCTCTTCCCCTGGTGACAAAGCCCACAATCTCGTCTCCGGGCACCGGCGAACAGCATTTTGAAAAGCGGACAGACAAGTCTGCAATTCCGCGCACCACAATACCGCTTTTCGATTTTGCTGCGGCGGTTCTGTTGATGGAAGCCGCCCCCGCTTCCGCGATACTGGCCAGAACTTCCTCGTTGGTCATGGCCTTTTTGTGTTCTCTGTCATAAAGGTCCTGCATCTTGTTGACAATCTGCCCTTCCTTCAGCGCCCCATGACCGATAGCTGCAAGCACGGAATCCCAGTCTCTGAATCCGTACTTACGCATCACCGCACTCATATAGTCTGTCTTCATCAATTCGGAAAGGTTCACCGCTTTCATCTTGCAGTAATTTGCCAGCAATTCCTTTCCCTTGACAATGTTGTCTTCCTTCAATTCATTCTTAAACCACTGATTGATTTTATTCTTCGCCTGGGTGCTCTTAACCACATTCAGCCAGTCCCGGCTGGGTCCCTTGGAATTCTGGGAAGTGATAATCTCAATTCTGTCACCGTTCTTAATCTCATAATCGATGGTCACCAGCTTGTCGTTGACCCTGGCGCCTACCATTCTGTTGCCAACCGCGGAGTGAATGCTGTAGGCAAAGTCAATGGTTGTGGAGCCCGCCGGCAGATTTTTCACCTCACCTGTGGGTGTAAAGCAATACACATTGTCGGAGAACAGATCCAGGTCGTTCTTCAAAAGCTTCATAAACTCCTGATTATCCGACATATCCCGCTGCCACTCCAGAATCTGCCGCAGCCAGACCAGCTTCTCTTCCTCCTGGGCCTCCACCCTTTTGCCGTCGGAAGCCTCCTTGTATTTCCAGTGAGCAGCAATCCCGTATTCCGCCGCCTTATGCATTTCAAACGTACGAATCTGGATTTCAAATGGCTGCCCTGAGCTGCCGATCAGCGTGGTATGCAGCGACTGATACATATTCGCCTTCGGCATGGCGATATAGTCCTTAAAACGCCCGGGAATGGGTTTGTACATCTCATGGATGACCCCCAGCGCCGCATAGCAGTCCCTCACGCTGTCCACAATAATCCGCACCGCGAAGAGATCATAAATCTGATCCAGCGTCTTGTCCTGATTCAGCATCTTTTTGTAAATGCTGAAAAAATGCTTCACCCGACCGTCAATTTTCGCCTTGATGCCCGCTTTTCTGATATGCTCGCTGACCTCGTCCACTATGCTCTGAATATATTTCTCACGGACACTTTTCCTCACGGAAATCTTATCCACCAGATCATAATAGACATCCGGCTCCAGATATTTCAGCGACAGATCATCCAGCTCAATCTTCACCTTGCTGATTCCCAGCCTCTGCGCAATGGGACAGTAAATCTCCAGTGTCTCCTTCGCGATCCGCTGCCTGCTCTCCGGCTTTTTATACTGCAGCGTACGCATATTATGGAGTCTGTCCGCCAGCTTGATCAGAATCACCCGGATATCCTTCGCCATGGCCAGAAACATCTTCCGGAGGTTCTCCGCCTGCATCTCCAGCTTTTCATCCGGCTGGTCAGTCCCTGTGGACAGGGGAATCTTCTCCAGCTTCGTGACACCGTCCACCAGCAGAGCCACATCGTCTCCGAATTCCTTCTTCAAATCCTCCTCTGTCATAATGGTATCCTCCACCACATCATGGAGAATACCAGCCACTATGGTTTCCTTGTCCAGCTCCAGATCGGCCAGGACAATGGCTACGTTCAAAGGATGAATGATATAAGGTTCTCCGGACTTACGGAACTGATCTTTATGCGCTTTCTCAGCAGTCTTATATGCCTTCTCAATCATGGAGATATCGTCGCTGGGATGATATTTCCGCACACGGGCAATAAGCTCCCGATATAATTCTTCGGGATCGACAAATTCATGATATTCACTCATTTTTCCGTCGTCAAAAAATTCCTCGTTCTTTTCTTCCGCCATACTCATCCACACTTTCTACGCCCATTCAGTGCTCCCGGAGCCTTCTTTCCCGGTAAAACCCCTGCTTTCCACAAGAAGCTTATCTCCCGGACAGTCTCTACTTTCCCTGGTAGCAGATCGCCGAATCCAGACGGTATCCCGCCAGCTTCTCTCTGCCTTTCAGTCCTGCCAGCTCCATCAGCACCACGATTCCCACAACTTCTCCGCCCAGGCTTTCCACCAGCTTCACCATGGCTTCGGTGGTTCCGCCTGTGGCGATGAGATCGTCCACTATCAACACTTTCTGACCCGGTTGAATGCTGTCCTTATGCATCTCAATGACGGCACTGCCATACTCCAGGTCATAAGAGACAGAGACAGTTTCTCTGGGAAGCTTCCCTGCCTTCCGAATCAGAACAAAGGGCTTTTTATTATTATAAGCGATAGGCGTTCCAAATATAAATCCCCTTGATTCAGGTCCGGCCACCACATCGTAATCCAGATCCTTTACCAGCTCCTGCATGGTATTCACTGCCAGCTGCAGTCCCTCTGCATCCTGCAGCACACTGGTCACATCCCGGAAAATAATCCCCTCCTCGGGAAAATCAGGGATACTGACTACGTATTCTTCCAGTTTCTTCATCTTAACTACCTCTTTTCCTGTATGTATTTTCGTTCCCGCCGTCTGTCATTCTCTGTTCTGGTCCACAAAATATTTTATGATATCACTTCGGGTGACAATGCCGATAAAGACACTTCTGTCGTCGATAACCGGTACGAAATTCTGATTTTTCGCCCGTTCCAGCAGATTCTCCATGGCCGTGTCAATGCAGGCCGGCTTTACCTTTCCGTTCTGCAGAAAATCCCGCACAGTCATATGCTCCAGATTCTTCAGCGTGATATCCTCCAGATTCTGATTGTAGGCAAGTATATTCCAGAGAAAATCCGCCACGCTGATCACACCCACATACCGGTCCTCCCTGTCAATGACGGGTATGGCTGAAAATCCGCTTCTGCGCAGCTTCTCAAGTCCCTGCCGCAGAGTCATATCGTCCCGCAGATAAGCCACCTCCGCCTTTGGCAATAAAAAAGATGCTATATTCACATTTCCGCTCCTTCATCACTGACTTTTTCCGACGTCTCTTCGTCACTTTTCTCCGCCCCGTCTTCCCTTCGCGCCTCTTCTGCGCCATTCTCTTCCTGCCCTCTGCGGGAATTATTTTCCTTCACTATCTCTTCCACGAAGCTGCTGTCCACAACCTCCATGCGGTCCACAAACTTTTTCAGCCTGCCCGCCACATAGACAGCCGTTATGCAGTCTGTGACACCGCTGAAAATCAGTCCCGCGCCCACCAGCTGGAACAGCAGAATCACGGTGTCAAAGGGATTGACGATCAGTATCACACCGAAAATCACATTGATAACGGCCAAAATCAGCATCGCCGCCCAGTTTCCATATCCGGCCCGTTTCATGTCGATTACATTCTGCAGCTTGCCGCAGCCGCTGGCCAGCACCAGAATCCCCAGTATCACGGGAACCAGAGAGATAATCCATTCCACCTTATATAGAAAAAGAATGCCCACCGCTATCCCCACAAGCCCATACCCGAAATCATGGCGATAATAGTTCAGGCTGTTGTCCCTCAGCAGATAGCAGATCATGGACACAGCCCCCACCAGAATAAGCAGTATCCCGATCAGATAGCCCAGCGTCTTAATCATTGTCTCCGGAATAATAAGGGTCACAATTCCCAGCACCACATACAGCAGGGAACTCAGTATGGCATCCCACTTGACTTTTTTCAGCAGTTCTTTCATCGCGCATTCCTCCTCATAGAAGAAATTTTTTTACAAAAAGAACTCTTTTCGCTGAAAAGAGTCCTTTCTCCTCCTGTGAACGGCTGCTGTCAGCCTTCCCGGTCGCTTACCTTTTGCCGCAGCATTTTTTATATTTTTTGCCGCTTCCGCAGGGACATGGATCGTTCGGATATATTTTGGCACCCTTCACAATCGTGGTGGAGGATTTCTGCTCCTTATACAGAGCCTTCCTGGTATCTTCGTCAAAAATATCCTCCCACTCTTCCAGATTATACAGCCAGTCAGCTTCGGCAGCCACCATATTCTTATAGAGAAGAGCCTTGTCGAAGCCTAAATTTACCTCCGTATCCTCCTCCATCTCCTCAATGGGATTGGCCTCCTTCAGACTGTCATTGATGCCGTCCAGGAAACCGGTCATTGTCATCACAGACACCTCATATCTGTCGGCCAGCTCCTTCACCGTGCCCTTTACCACATCCTCCGGATTCTTCAGAAGTTCGGCGTAAATCTCCTTCTCCTCCTGAAAATAATCCTGCCAGAGCGCCTGCAGTTCGTTCTTATCTGCCGACTCGTTGTATGCAATTTCTCTCCATTTTTCCAATAAAGCCATATTCTACCACCTTTTAAATCTTTCCGGCCTGCAGCCGGATGTATTCTTCCGCGGAGAATTCCGAGATTTTTTCCGCTTCTAACAGTATATACCAGATTATCATCGAAGACAATAAAAAATTTTTTAAAAAATTTACATCGCCATGTATAGATACCGATTTTCAGGCAACAATAGTTAATGTCAAGGAACCCCCTCCTTTGATAAGAATTTTTCACCAAAGATAAGGATAATACTTATCCTCCCCTAAGAGGGGCTGAAAGCCACCTCTTTAAGAGGGGCTATAAGCCACCCTCTTTAAGAAGGGCCAACGGCCACCTCAAAGAGGGGCTGAAAGCCCCCTCTTTAAGAAGGGCCAACGGCCACCTCAAAGAGGGGCTGAAAGCCCCCTCTTTAAGAAGGGCCAACGGCCACTTCTTTATTCCGGGCTTCGCGTTGGTGCAGGCCCGGGATTTTTATGTGCCTCTCAGTCACCCCTGAAGCCAGGTGGTCGAAACCGTTATCGTCATCACCCTGTCTGGGTCTTATACATCAGCGCATAGCGCCCGTCCAGCGCCATCAGCTCCTCATGGGTTCCCTGCTCCGCAATCTCCCCCTTCTCCAGCAGAATAATCATATCAGAATCCCGGATGGTGGAAAGTCTGTGTGCAATGATGACCGATGTGCGGTCCTCGCAGATTTTCAGCATGGCACGCCGTATTTTCTGCTCGGTAACAGTGTCCACTGAGCTGGTAGCCTCGTCGAGAATCAGAATCGGCGCGTTGGCAAGAACCGCTCTGGCTATGGTGATTAACTGTCTCTCCCCCTGAGACAGCTCCATTCCACCCTGTTCCAGCACAGTATCGTATCCTTTGGGCAGACGCTGGATAAATCCGTCCGCCCCCGCAACCCGCGCCGCCTGCCGAATCTGCTCCATGGCAGCCTCCGGGTGTCCGTAAGCGATATTGTCTCTGACGCTCTCGGCAAATAATGCCGTATCCTGCAGCACCACACCGAAAGCCGCCCGCAGGTCATCCATTTTGTAATCCCGCAGATCATGTCCGTCCAGCAGAATGCTTCCGCCCGATACATCGTAAAATCTTGTAAGCAGATTGATTATCGTGGTCTTGCCGGATCCTGTGGCGCCTACAATGGCAGTCTGTGTTCCCGCCGGGATCTTCACGGACACATCTCTCAGCACCGGCTTATCAGGATTATATCCGAAGCTTACATGCCGAAGCTCGATATTTCCCCTGGGCGCCGTCAGGTGCAGGGCCCCCTCTTTGTCCGCCGGCTCCGGCTCTTCGTCCAGAATCTCAAACACACGCTCCGCACCGGCTACGGCAGTCTGAAAATTATTGTAAATATTTGCGATTTCCACAAAAGGCCGGGTAAACTGGCGCACATAGAGCAGAAAACTGGTAATCAGGCCGATGTCTCCGATACTGCCATTCACAAACAACACCCCGCTGAACACTGCAATGGCCACATAACAGAGATTATTAATCACATTCATCAGCGGCATCAGATAGCCGGACCATATCAGAGCGCGAATGGACACCCGGCAGAGTCTGGTATTTTTCTCTTCAAATTCCCGCTCCATCTCCTCTTCCCGGCAGAATGCCCTGACGATGGAAAGTCCGGAGATACTTTCCTCCACCTGCCCGTTCAGCGCACCCAACACCTTCTGACGCTCCAGGAAAAGCTTTCTGGTCCGCTTTGTCACGATTTTCGTCAGAGTGAAAATCAATACCACCCCCACAATCGCCACCAGTGTCAGAAGCGGGCTCAAAGTCACCATCATCACAAAGACACCGCCGATGGTAAACGCATAAGTCAGAAGAAGCGTCAGGGAACTGGAAATGGTGATGCTGATATTATCCACGTCGTTGGTCAGACGGCTCATCAGCTCACCGTGCCTGTGCCTGTCGAAAAAGGCCAGAGGCAGCGTCTTAATCTGATCGAACAGTACCCTCCGGATGTGATGAATCACATTCTGTCCGATGGAAGCCATAAAAAAGGCCTGCAGAAATCGAATCAGCCAGTCACAGACATACAGCCCCGTCAGACAGACCAGAATCCAGGTGAGCGCATCCCCTCCGCTGATAGCCGTCACAGCCTTTCCCGTCACATAGGGTGACAGAACAGAGGCTCCGGAAGCCAGTCCCGACAGCAGGAAAATCCACCCCAGTCCTTTCCTGTGGCCTTTGGTCAGCTGCCACAGTCTCCCCAAAGTCCCTTTCATATTTTTCGGCTTCACCACGACACCGCCCCGTCCGGGACGGGATATCCCGCCGGGATTTCTGGGCGGCACATACTCTTTATTCTCAGCCATTCAGCCCACCTCCAATCTGAGAGTCATAGATTGCCTGATAGATTCCGCAGGAAGCCATCAGCTCCTCATGTGTCCCGTAGCCTTCCACCTGCCCGTTGTCCAGGCACAGAATATGGTCCGCGCGCATGACAGTGGAAATGCGCTGGCTGATCAGCAGTACGGTAACCTGACTGGCCGTCTTCCTCAGACCGTTCAGCACGGCCGCTTCCGTCCGGGCATCCAGCGCGCTGGTACAGTCGTCAAGAATCAGGACCCGGGGGCAGCGCACAAGCGCTCTCGCTATGGAAAGCCGCTGCTTCTGCCCGCCGGACAGATTCACTCCCCCCTGCCCCAGCAGAGTATCGTATCCCTGACTGCTCTGCCCGATAAATTCATCTGCACAGGCGGTTTCCGCCGCCGCTTTCAGCTCCTCCTCAGAGGCGTCGGCACGGCCCCAGCGCAGATTATCCCGGATTGTTCCGCTGAAAAGCAACGCCTTCTGAGGGACTACCGCGATGGCATTCCGCAGCTGTTTCGTATCCATCCGGGTCACATCGCAGCCGTCCAGCAGGACCTTTCCTTTCCCGGCATCATAGAATCTGGGAATCAGATTGACAAGCGTGGTCTTCCCCGAACCGGTAGAGCCGATGATTCCCACCGTTTCTCCGGGATTGATATGAAGATTTATATTAAGCAGAGATTCCCTTCCCGCTCCCGCATAGGCAAAGGAAACATGTTCAAAGCGGATATCTCCTTTTATCTCAGGTGTCAGCGGATTCTCCGGCAAATGCTGGGCCGGTTCCTCGTCCAGCACCTCCCGAATCCGTCCGGCGGAGGCTGCGGCGCGAACCGCGGTATTCAGTGCATTGGAAATCATCATCACAGAGAAAAGAACCTGGGTCATATAGTTGACAGAAGCCATCAGTCTGCCGATTTCGGCGCTTCTCTGATTCCTGGAAAGCCACAGCAGCAGCACAATACCGAAATTGACCGTCAGGTTAATCAGCGGCGAAAAAATCGCCATGGCCCGAAGTGCTGAGACATTGGCCGCCGCAAGCGCCTGAGAAGACTCCTGAAATTTATCTGTCTCCTCTTCCTCCGCGTGAAAAGCTTTCACCACACGAACGGAAGAAAGGAATTCCCTTGTCACACCGTTGAGGCCATCCAGTTTCTTCTGCACTGTGCCAAACCGCGGATAACCGATCCGCATATTCCCCCAGACCAGCAGAGAGACCACGAAGATGATAACGGCCATAACCGGCGCCTGTCCGGGCGTCTGGAACATAATCAGCACAATGGCGCCGATACAGGTAATGGGCGCCTTTACCATGATACGCATGATTCCATTCACAAATTCCTGTATCTGCGTCACATCATTGGTAATCCGCGTAATGATGGACGCCGGCTGCAGGCGGTCTATATTTTCCATGGAAAGCCGCTGCACATTATGATACATATCCCTGCGGAGCTCTCTGCCGATTGTCTGAGAAGTCCGGCTGGCAAACTGGTTGCGCATGACAGCAGAGAATGCGCCGGCCCCGGCAATGCCCAGCATAATCAGTCCATAGAAAAGAATCCGTCTGACATCAGCATTTTTCACGCCTTCGTCCACAATATAGGACATAAAGGTAGGCTGCAGCAAATCTGCCATTGCCTCCATTGTCAGGAAAAAAGTTGACAGCAGAAAAATACCCAAATGTTTCCGTATGTATTGCAGAATCAGTTTCATAACACTTCCTCCAAAATATTTGGTACCTTGCTATTGTAGCGAAGTTCTCCGCAAATGTCAAGGTACCTGATGGTTTTTGTTGTAAACTGTCATTCCGCAGCAGTTTCGTTCCGCCGCCGGGCAGCCGACTCATTTCCTCATGGCGGCAACCCTTGCCGGATACCATTTCTGGAACCACTGTGTAAAAATCCCCATCAGCGCCGGCAAAGCAGAATTCACCGCCCCCGTCCATACGCCCATCCCACTTCCTATGAGAAAATATGTCCACACAGGCGTCACCAGATATAATATTCCCCAGAGCAGCGTCAGGATCCGGTTCGTCCGCATAAAAATGGGATTTGCCAGAGCCTCCTCCCCATTGTACTGATTCATGGAATAATATGCCGTCAGCGGAATTCTGCAGAGGCAGCTTGCCGTCCACATAACGCCAAAGGCAAAGTAAGACAGCGGAAGCACAATCTGACCCGGAACACGCAGCAGAGAGGCCATGGAAAAGGCTGTCACCAGCACACCTGACAGAGAATCATAAATGGTCTTCTGATTCCTCCGCAGGATAAACGGTACCAGAACACAGGCTGCCAGAGGCGGAAAGCAGCCCCAATATCCGTCAAAGGACACCGCCACCCAGAAAACAATCCAGGGAATCAGCAGATTCATCATATTCGTCTCTCTGTCCTGTCCCCGGCTCCCTCCCGGATTCTTCTTACCATTTTTCCGGCCTGTGTCTGCCGCTTCCGCCACATTTCCTTTTCTACTTTCTATTTCACCGCTTTTTTCGTTCTTTCCTTTGCCGCCGCTGCCGCCAAAATATTTATCCCAGTTCAGCATCATGGAGAAATCTCCCGTCACCCGGTACAAATGCTGCATCAATGCCGCATCTCCTCTTATCTCTCCGGCTGCGATAGAACGCCACACCGTAATCGGCGTCTCAATTCTCGTAGTGGCTGTCCGGGAGCTGTCCGTGACCACCTGACTTCCATTTTCTCCCAATACCACCTGATAGCATTCATCCAAATCCGTATAGTACATTTCCAGAATCAGCTCTCTGCCGGGATAATTTTCTTTCCGATAAAGCCCTGCCATCTGCCTGGTGAAAACCAGGGCATCCGATTCCCGTTCTCCGGTCTGTCTGTCAATCCCCCAGCTGGCATCCGCCATATTCTCGAATATCTCCTTCGGATACAATAGCTGCTTCAGCGCCTCCTCCGTCTGCGGCTGAATCCCTCCCTGCATGTATTCTCTCCCTGCTTTCCGCACATAGTCCAGGTATTCTCCTGTCCTCCGGGACAGCTCCGGCACTCGGAACAGTTCTCCCTGCCCACAGAAAACAGTCGTATAAGCCCTGTCTGCGCAGATATGGTCAAACAGGCTGTACACCCCGTCATAATTTCCTTCCGCGGTATAAAATCCGCAGGTAGAGATGAGGACCGTCTTCTTGTCGCTCATATCATACCGGGACGGATGACTGCCGTTGCCCCTTTTCCCTGTATTTTCCTCCATAAAAGGAAGCACCATGGGCAGTTGACGGTCTATGAGATTCTTCAGGCCGCCCGGCACTGTAAAATAGTAGAGCGGAAAGCTCCATATAATCACGTCTGCCCAGAGCAGCTTCCCAATGACTTCCTGCATATCGTCCTGGATGCAGCATCTTCCAGGTGTCCGGTTCCAGCAGGAAAAACAGCCCAGACAGGGATGTATCTCCAATTGGGTTACCTGTATTTCTTCTATTTCAAATGACGCTTCCCCTGCGTCTCTCTCTGCCGTCTCCGGAATCTCCTTCTCTCCCGTCTGCGCCTTTGTTAACCGGGCTTCTGTACGCCCCTTCACACTCTCCCGCATTCCTTCCAGAAACTGCTCCGTCAGCTTCCAGGTATTGCTCTTTCTCCCCTTCGGGCTTCCGTTGATCACCAGAACCTTCATCTCTCCCCATCCCTTTCCAGCTTTTCAATACAGCTCTCCGCCCACTCCATATGCATCCGCAGATTTCGCCGTCCATAGTCCACAGTCATATGCCAGTACTGTGCCTTTTCTCTGTTATCCAAATAATTGCTGTAATCTTCTATATGCTTCGGCACGGCCTCAAGGCTGTGTAAAAACAGTTCACAGCAGGCTTTCAGATTTTTAAAGTAACGGATATTTTCCTCTCTGTTCCGTTCTCCCATAAAAAATACTTTCATCAGTATCGGAATTCTCTGTGCCATATCCGGACTGTCCTCCGAAAGCCATCTCAGCAGCTCCTCACGTCCTGCCTTTGTAATGGTGAAGATATTTTTATCCGGCTTTCCCTGCTGTGGCACACAGGTTTTCGTGACCCATTCCTTCTGCTCCAGAGTCTGCAGTTCACGATAAATCTGGCTGGTTCTGGCATTCCAGAAGTAGCACAGGGAATCCCGGAAAACGGTATTGATTTCATAGCCTGTCATGTTCTGATAATTTAAAAGACCTAAAATTCCGTGTTTCAGCATTTGGGGGGCTCCTCTCTATTTGCTGTCTGCATTACTTACTATATTCTACTTGTAGAATATAGTCAAGGAATTTTCCGGGACTGCTTTGGATTTCCGGGATTCCTGCAAGGACTGACAGGGGACTGCCGCTAAGTCCAGGTTACTGCGGCGAGGCAAGTTTAAAGCAAAGGGACGGCAGAGGAGGCCGGGGGCTCTTTCCTCGGCGGGGTAACGCGCCGGTAAACTAATCCTCAACTTCGACTAAAGCGCGAAAGTACCGCGCTTAAGTCTGCGTAGAGGCTGGATTTTACCTCTGCTAAGGGCACCCCTTGGTGCTTTCGGAAAGAGCCCCCGGCCTCCTCTGCCTGTTTCTCTGCAGGTTACACTGGCCTGGGACAGATATGGAGTAAGCGTTCTGGACTGGCATGGTTTGTAAAGTTCCAGGCTTCTGCAGCCATAAGTTGGTCTGCGCTATTACCCCACGAAACCATGCGGAAAGACAGGCGGAGAAGGGGTGGGTAGCTCTTTCCGACAGCACCAAAGGGGTGACCTTAGCAGAGATGAAATCCACTGCCTACTGAAACTTAGGAGCGGTGCTTTCGCTCCTTAGTTTCTGTTGGCAGTTAGTTCATCGGCGCGTTACCCCTGCCGAGGAAAGAGCCTCCCGCCCCTTCTCTGCCGTCCAATTCCAGCCATCTGCCAACATGAGTCAATCTGCGGTACTTCCTCCTAAAACCTGCGGAAAGACAGGCGGAGAAGGGGTGGGTGGCTCTTTTCGACAGCACCAAAGGGGTGACCTTAGCAGAGATGAAATCCACTGCCTACTGAAACTTGGGAGCGGTGCTTTCGCTCCTTAGTTTCTGTTGGCAGTTAGTTCATCGGCGCGTTACCCCTGCCGAGGAAAGAACCTCCCACCCCTTCTCTGCCGTCCAATTCCAGGCTTCTGCAGCCATAAGTTGGTCTGCGCTATTACCCCACGAAACCATGCGGAAAGACAGGCGGAGAAGGGGTGGGTGGCTCTTTTCGACAGCGCCAAAGGGGTGACCTTAGCAGAGATGAAATCCACTGCCTACTGAAACTTAGGAGCGGTGCTTTCGCTCCTTAGTTTCTGTTGGCAGTTAGTTCATCGGCGCGTTACCCCTGCCGAGGAAAGAGCCTCCCACCCCTTCTCCGCCGTCCCTCTGCTTTAGGGTAAGGGCCCTCGTTCGTCCTTGCAGAAATCCCGGACTCTGGCGGCAGGCCCCTCCATCAAAAATCTGTTGCAATCCTGCCAGAATTATGTTAACCTGTTCTCAGCCAGAGAAATCTGTTTTCAATCTAAAGGCTGCCCAAAGCCTTTCACACCACAGTTCGATCTTCTTGCCAGGCACAGGCCCAAATCCCAAAAATAAGGAACCACAGGCCACAGCAGGAAGGACAGGCGCCCTCCCGCACATTTCAGAGAAAGGAAAGGATTTCAAAATGATTGTTTTAATAACAGGTGCATCACATACCGGCAAGACAGTTCTTGCTCAGAAGCTGCTCGAAAAGTATAAATATCCGTATTTATCAATAGACCATTTGAAAATGGGTCTGATTCGCAGTGGAAGAACAGACCTTACGCCTTTGAGTGAAGACAGTGATTTAACGGAGTATTTATGGCCTGTTGTCCGTGAAATGATTAAGACTGCCATAGAGAACAGACAGAATCTTATTGTGGAAGGATGCTATATTCCATTTGACTGGGAAAAGGATTTTGAGAAAGCGTATCTGGCTGATATCAGGTATTATTGTCTTGTTATGAGTGAGAGATATATTCAAACGCATTTCAGTGAGATTAAAAAATATGCGAGTATCATTGAAGATCGTTTAGATGACGAGTACTGCACTTTGGACCGCGTGTTGGAAGAGAATGCAAGAGTGCTGGAACTTGCTCAGAAAAATAATGCAAATTATATTCTTATTGATGATGAATATAAAGTCACCATCAACCTGTAGTGTCAGGACCAGGTATCTCTCAATACCCCTCTGAGCAAAACAGTGTAACGCAGCAAAGGAGCAACCCATGAAGCTGGAAATTCAAACTAACAAAATGCCGGAAGCGATTTCTGTCATGCGGGAAGTAGCCCTCTGGGGACGTCGGAAAGGCTACCGTGTGTGGCCTGAAGAGTGGCTGACACCGGAAGAGCTGCTGACAGAAGATGTTCTTCCGGAAAACTTCTGCATTGGTACCGTCGAAGGCGAAACTGCCTGTGCGTTTCTTCTGCAGTGGAAGGATTCGGAATACTGGCCGGATGCGCCGGCATTCGAAGCAGCCTATCTGCACAAGCTGTGCGTACGCCGCGCTTTCGCAGGCATGGGTATGACCAGGCTTGTGGTGGATGCCGTCAGAGCGAAATGCCGGGAGCGGGAAATTCGTTACATTCGTCTGGATACTGCATTGGATGAGCAGGCCGTCAGGAAAATCTATCTGAAGACAGGCTTTAAAATCGTCGACATTATAGATTATCCCAACGGCAGGTCCATGGCCCTTTATGAGCTGGAGGTAATTTGACGGGTTCCGCAGAGCTTTCTCTCGTGATGGAACCGGCCCCTCTCCGTCGTCAGAATCTTCCTGGTATTTTTATACCGGAACCTCTGTTTCCTTATATTCCGCAACCTTCCGGCTCACCAGTTCCCATGAAATGTCTGCGCCTACGATAAATTCATAATCGCCCCAAATGCGATCCAGCTCGGCTTTTATTCCGGGAACATCTGTCAGAATGTCCGCCCCTGTCCTCACATAATAATCCGGCAGCAGTGCTCCCACGATGATTCCTGTCTGAGGCGCACCCGGTTCCTCTCCCTGTCCCAGTGCACTCATCATTTTCAGATGGCTGTCCAGATAGGCATCAATCTCCAGATGTACTCCCATCATTCCATTAAAGTCAAAAACCTGGAATGGTGCCTGGCCAGGGACGGCAATCTCATTCCCTTCTCCCCAGAACGCCGGGCTGTCACCCAACTCATAAAGCTCTCCGCACAAATCCTGCAATCCCCTGAATGTTTCTTCCGAAAGCGGTTCCTGAAAAGACTTCAGTACCATATCCACCGCCCAGCCCAGCTTTCCAAAAACCTCACAGCCGGGAAGAGAAGCCAGCCGTTCTCCCAGCTTCACAAGCCTGGCCAGGGACAGCAGACCCCAAATCCGAATCTTTACATCGTTCAGGTTCGCTGCCATGCCTTCTATCTGCGCAGGTAAATCATTGTACAGCGTAGATATATCCTCCAGCTGCCCGATGCGGTCGGAGCAGTCGTCCATCAGCTTCTCACCGACCTTCTTGTAAATCGAATCATCAGCACTGTAAATGGTATCCGCCCGGCTCAGCCACAGCTGCGCCTGATATGGGTTCCCGGCTTCCATAGCCTCCACACCCATTCGATAATAAACCTTTACCAGCCCTGCCCAGTCTCTCTTCCGACAGCATTCTGCCAGCTGCTCCTCCGAAGATCCTCCCTTTTTTCCAAATAAATGAAACATTTGTACACACTCCTTTATTCCTGTTTTTATATCCGAGCCGAAGAAATCTGCACCGGAATTCTATGCTTCTCTATGTATCCCTGTAATACAGGCTCACTGACAGCCCAGACGCATCAGAGCGGCCTGCGCCTTCTCATGGCCCTGCGCGGCAGCTTTGGAGTACCAGCTGACGGCCTTGTTGGCGCTCTGTCTCACACCGAAGCCCATCTCGCAGAAAACACCCAAATTAAACTGTGCTGCCATATCTCCCTGTTCTGCCGCTTTTGTGTACCATTTAACCGCCTGTTTCTCGTCCTTCTCCACACCCAGTCCGTAAGCATAGCAGAGACCAAGGTTGGTCTGGGCCTCTGTGTTACCCTGTTTCGCGGATTTCAGAAACCACTCTGCCGCTTTTGTGCCATCCTTTTCCAGCACTTCTCCCCTGAAGTAACAACGGCCTATCAGATTCTGCGCGTCCGCATGACCGTTCTCTGCCGCCTTCAGATACCACGCTGCCATCTGCCCGGAATCCTGATCTGTCCCCATACCTACGCTGTAACAACGGCCCAGATTGTACTGTCCGTTGGCATTGCCCTGCTCTGCAGATTTCCGGTACCATTCCGCCGCTTTTTCGTCATCCTGTTCTACGCCAAGCCCCCTTTCATAAAGAAGTCCCAGCATGTACTGCGCCTGATCATCCTCCTGTTCCGCTGCCTTTCCGTACCACATGGCTGCCATACGGAAATCCTGCTTTACTCCTGTACCGTTTTTATATAAAACAGCCAGGTTATACTGTGCATCCACTTCCCCCTGTTCCGCTGCTTTCAGATACCATTCCATGGCTTTTTCATAGCTCTGTTCCACACCTCTGCCGGCCTCGTAATAATAGCCCAGGCTGAACTGCGCTGTAGCATGCCCCTGCAGAGCAGCCCTCTCAAAATATTCCGCCGTTTTATCATAGTCCTTATCCACACCCTGGCCATTCTCATAAAATTTTCCCAGATGATATAACGCATCCTTCTGTTCCTTTTCCGCAGCCTTCCGGAACCATTCTGCAGCCTGAGCATAATCCTGCTCCACACCCTTGCCCATTTCATAGCACCAGCCCAGGCTGTACTGAGAATCTGTATCTCCCTGTTGCGCAGCTTTCAGATACCATTCCGCCGCTTTTGCAAAACTCTTTTTCACACCCTGACCGTGTTCATAGGCAAAGCCCAGACTATACTGGGCCAGGCAGTGTCCCTGCTCACCGGCCTTCAGATACCAGGCTATGGCTTTTGCGTCATCCTTCTCCACCCCAAGGCCGTTCTCATAGTGACAGCCCAGATTGTACTGGGCGTTGGCATCCTCCTGTTCTGCCGCCTTCCGAAACCATTCTATGGCCTGAGCGTAGTCCTGCTTCACACCCTTGCCTTCATGATAGCAGAGCCCGAGATTGGACTGACCGTCGGCATCGCCCTGGCTGGCAGCCTTCCGGTACCATTCCACGGCTTTCACGAAATCCTGTTGGACACCCATGCCATCGGCATAACAGTTCCCGATTGCATTTTGAGCATTGGAATAGTTCTGGCTGGCAGCCTCTTTGTACCAGTAAATCGCCTGGTCATAGTCCTGCTCTATTCCCTCGCCGAGCTCATAGCACACACCCAGATTGTACTGAGCATTGCCCCAGCCTTTTATCGCTGCCTTCCGGAAATATTCCACCGACTTCTCGTAGCTTTGCTCCACTCCCTTTCCGCCGGAATAGCAGAGCCCCAGGTTATACAAAGCCACCGCATCTCCATGGTCAGCGGCTTTCCGGTACCACTCTACAGCTTTCATGAAATCCTGCGGGACACCTCTTCCCAGCTGATAACAGAATCCCAGGCTGTTCTCCGCATCCGGGTGTCCCTCCTTCGCCGCCTTCTCGTACCAATAAGCAGCTTTGTCAAAATCCTGTTCCACGCCCTGGGCAAAGTAGTAGCAATTTCCAAGGTTCCGAACAGCGTCCACATCGCCGCCCTCCGCGGCTTTCTCATACCAGTAAAAGGCTTTTTCCTTATCCTGCTCTATCCCTTCTCCGTAATCATAGCAATAGCCCAGGCTTCGCTGCGCGGCGGCATTTCCCTGGGCGGCGGACTTTTTGTACCATTCCACAGCTTTCGTCCAATCCTGTTTCACCCCATAGCCGCGCTTATAGCAGTCGCCCAGCTTATCCTGTGCCTGTGCATCTCCGGCTTCCGCCATCTTCCTGATCCGGTCCGTCCCGTTCAGTATCAGTTCTGCTGCAAACACATCCGTTTCTGTGACCTCTCTGTCATCTTCCTCAAAATCCTTTTGCTCTCTATCCGACATGACTTACTCCTTTCATCCTGAAAATGTTCGCTCTCTTTCTCAAAATATGCCATGTATCATTTCCGAAAGCACCCCACCTGCAGTGGGGCACCGGCCATTCAATTAAGATATCCCGATTTCCTGAATCAGCCGCCAGATACTGGTTTTATTATATCACAATTCGAAAAACATCTGCAATCATTTGATGTACTGCTCTCTGGAAATCAACAGCCTGATTATTCCGTTCTCCCGTTGGTAAATGGTAAAACCGGCCTTCAGATGTGCCCTGACCGCGGCACTGCGCTCCGCCTCAAAATAATTGTGAACCGCCTCCGCTCCCATATCCTCAAACGCATGCTTCAGCAACAGTTCCAGCGCCCCCGCCGCATATCCTTTAAAATCTCTGTTCTTTAGCAATGCATCCCCGGCATAGTTATTGACTTTCACCGGAGAATATGCAATGATAGATACGAAAAATTTTAAAAAAGTGTGCTGCCTTTTGGCCAGACATATCCAAAATACAGAATAAAAGTGAGGTTTCCTATGAAGCAGACCGAAAAATCAGTGAAAAAGAAAATGACTTCCCGACAGCTTGTGGCCATTGTGGGCGTGGTTTTGCTGGCCCTTCTCTATGTCATTACCCTGATCGCCGCCATTGTGGACAACTCCGCTTCGGCACAGTGGTTCCGCGTCTGTCTGGCAGGTACCTTTATCATTCCCCTGCTCATCTGGATTTACAGCTGGGTGTATGGCAGGCTCACCGGCAAAGCAGCACCGGGAGACCCGGCGAAGAGTGAGACAACGGCTTCTCAGCAGGAAGACTGAAGTTCTGCTTTCACTTCATCCGCAGGATATTCATCGCTCATACAGGGCATGTCCGATACACCATCGCCGACGAAACAGTAAATCTCCCACCGATAGAAGTAATCCAATATTTTTAAAGCAGAGGAAAAAGAAGTTCTATCCTAAACTGTTCCTGCCCCTGCCGTACCCTGCAGCTTCCGTTCATTTTCACCATCATACTTTTTATACTCTGTATTCCCACACAGGTGCTCTCTGCCTTATCACCGTCTTTCCGCACAGCATTTTCAAATGCAAAACCAGCCATGTTTCCCTCGCAAACAGAACAGACGACTACCGGTACTTCCATATCGGCATATTTTATAATATTAGAAACAATATTGTCCATCATCCTGATAATGTAGTCTGTGCAGACAATTGTCTTCCTTCCGATCCATTCCACCGTCACTTCCGTCCGAAAACCCTTCTGCTGCAGATAACTGCAGCTCTCCGAAATCAGATCATAAAACAGCACCTCAAAGGTTTCCGCTTCCTCCAGAACAATCTCCGTTTCTCCTGTCACCAGGGAATACTCAAAAAGATGATCTGTCAGCTGCTTCATTCGGCAGGCTTTCCTGTCTATTTTCTCAAGATATTCCGTCAGCTGCTCCTCGCTTTTGTACTTTCCCTTTTTCAGAATTTCCGTATACAGCATAATGGAGGTCACAGGTGTACGCAGATCATGGGACATTTCAGTTATAATTTTCCGGTTCTCATTCATGATCTTCGCTTCACTGTCAATCAGATTACGGAATGACTCACGCATACAATCCAGGCCTTCTGCCAACGCTGCAAGTTCATCCTTACCTTTTACCGTAATTTTATAATCCAGACTCCCGCTTTCCAATATCTTGATCTCGTCATTTAAGAGCAGTATATAATTCATTTTTGTACGTATGCCCAAAAGCACTAACGCCAGAAAAAGCAAAAAGGAAACTGCCACCGCTGCCAGTAAGACATAGTTATAAAGCTGATAGGCATAGGTTCCCCAGATGCTTACCCTCGCCGACCCGTCAGAAAAAGTAACAGTATAATAATTTTCCCATACATACTCATTCAAGGCAATATCTTCGTCCCATAATACCTGTTCCGGATATTCTGAATCAAAAATCAGAATGTCGTCTTTATAAATCTGGACAGAAATCATTTTCTGCTTTTTAACCCAGGAATTCAATGCTCCTGCATTTCTGGAATCCAGTTCTTTCTCATCAATATAGCGCTGAAGTTTTTCAACATAGGCCAGTTCTCTTCGAGTGACATAATTTGAATCATAAAACCTGTCAACAATATATGTCCCGATATTATTTAATCCCCAGAAAAAGAGAAACGCTGCCGCTGCCGCTCCTGTCAGCAGTCTGAGCAGAAGAAAATACATAGAATTTATTTTACTTCGTATCCGGTTCAAATTTATACCCCTTTCCCCACACTGTCCTGATGTATCTGGGGTTTTGCGGATCTTTTTCTATCTTCACCCGAAGCTTTCTGATGTGAACCATAACCGTGGCATTACAGGAATAGAAATACGGTTCTTCCCAGACACTTTCATACAGATTCTGCGCCGAGAATATTTTTCCGGGATGCTGCATCATCAGAAGCAAAATATGGTACTCGATATCTGATACTTCTTTTTCCACACCATTGACAAAAACCTCATTAAATGTTTCGTGTATCCGAATACCGCTCTTTTCCAGGTACATTTCCCTGCTCTCACTCTGTGGAAGATTCCTGCCCATGTATATATTATACCGACGAAGCAGCGCCTTTACCCTTCCCAGAAGCTCCGCATAGGAAAACGGCTTTGGCAGATAATCGTCTCCTCCTGCCATCAGTCCGATCAGCTTATCAGACTCCTGTGCCTTCGCCGTCAGAAAAAGCACAGGAACATTGGAAACCTTCCTGATCTCCTCACAAGTCCTGAGTCCCGACATTCCAGGCATCATCACATCCAGAATCACCAGATCCGTCTCTTCCTTCAGCAGTTCCAACCCTTGTTTCCCGTTTTCTGCCTCTTCCACTACGTAATCCTCACTCTCCAGAAGAATACGCACCCCCTCCCGGATATCCACATCATCTTCAACAATCAATACACATTCTTTGCTCATATATCAGTCCCCCGTTCCCAGTTCAAATATTTTTAAATAAGATCAACAGCCCCGTTCCCCACACTGAAAGCATAACAAATAAGGTCGTTTCTGTCCAGGTAAAAAGCGGACTGTCCACAGGAAAACAGTCCGCCCCTTACATCAGCCGTTTTTCTTTCCTGTGGCGCCTTTCTTATCCGCCAACCTAGTTCCAGCCGTATCTTTCGCAGTGCTTTTCTTATCCTTTTTGTCCCGCTTTCCTGATGCGCTCTTGTCGTCCTTCTTCTCTTCTTTTTCCTTTCCTTCGATATTCTGTTCCTTATCGATTCCTGTCTCCGGCTGTTTCTGGTCGTTTCCTGTCTCCGGCTTCCTGTCGGCGCCTGTCTCCGGCTGTTTCTGATCGTTTCCTGTCTCCGGCTTCCTGTTGGCGCCTGTCTCCGGCTGTTTCTGATCGTTTCCTGTCTCCGGCTTCCTGTTGGCGCCCAGATTTCCAGCTTTTTTATCCTCTGCATCTTTTCCAACGGACTGAGTTATTCCCGGCTTATTGTTCTGAGAGGTTGCTCTTCTTCCACCTCCGCAGGCTGTTATGGATAAGGCCATTGCACCTGCTATGCACAATATTGTTCCCTTCTTTACAATTGCTTTCATTTTTTTATTCTGTTTCATATGTTTTTCTCCTTCCATTTTTTCATGTATCTGAACAGGTAATAAAGGCACCTGCCAACCTCTTTTCCTCCTTCCTCTTCGAATTCAAAGCAATTTCCTTTGATATATTCATTATCTCAGAGGAACCTTAATGAATCCTGAACAACATTTAAACAAACCTAAAATCGTCTCTGCTATTCATTCTTGTATATCCTGTCTTTTAATAATACGATCATACTGCTGTTTTGAGATCTTCTGATTACTATATAGCTGTTTCAGCTTAACTTTTGAATATCCCATTAAAACAGAATCTGATATTTTTTTCCCGACTGCACTTAGCTCCAGTGTATCTCCGTTTTTCGACATAAATTTCTCTCGCTTTTCCTGACTTTTTGCCTCACACACATATGTTTTTCCCGCCTTTTCCCAGCCGCTTCCAGGTTTTATTTTATTTACTGTTCTGTCCATATTCACTCTGTTCTCTGATACAGATTCCAACCCTATACTATTCATGTTCCTCTCCTTTTCTTTTTCACCGGCTTCATCCTGTTTACAGACCGGCACTGCCTCGCCTCGTTATCTGTTCTCGCTCACATACAGGCTTACTCTGCTCTGAATCTGCCTGACAATATCATCCAGACTCCTGTCTCCCGCAAAATAAGCTGCGGTCTCTTCCGTAATTATTTTAGTAATATTCTCATCGCTGTAATTTTCAGAATCTATGGCATTATATAATTCCATAAATCTGTCATAATCATCCTGCGAAGGTCGTGGAAGCTTAATTTCCTGATCATCCGAAATCCACATACTTCCCAATGGCAGAGGAATCGGCTTTCCGTTCTCGTCCAGAACCTGGTTCCCATTTTCATCCACCTGATATTCAGGAGTCATAGCGTTTTTGATCTGGTACTCAAAATCCGTTTTATTCGTACGGAACATGCCGGCATAGTTATTCTCATCATTCAGTCCGGGCAGCAGCAACTGACGCATAAAGGACCACGCCCCCTCTTTATCCTTACATCCGGAGGACATAGCCAGACCGCTGCTGTGAATAAAGCTGCTGCCCACACTGCCATCCTCCCTTGGATAACCCACCAGAGAGAAATCTCCTCCAAATGCCGCTTTATACTCCTGATATGTCCAGCCTAAATCGTACAGAGTAAACTGTGCCAGCATCTGTTTCTTATTTATAATGCGAGAAGCTTCGCTTTCATAATCCTCATCCTGAACCTGCTGTATCTCCTTGTTCCCGGGAAAACTGTTGCAGAATTCCAGCAATGCTTTAAAACTGTCACTGTCAAAACTGCATTTTCCATTATTCCAGTCCACAAAATGATTCATATTCTGGAGCAGAACCGTCTGGAGCATACTCTCTTTTGTATCATACTGTCCGAAAACCGCACAGCCCTCCGGCATTTGAGCTTTTGCTGCCTGGAGTTCCGCCAGCGTCCAGCTTTTTCGATCTCCCACAACATCCTTCGCTCCTGCCACGGTCTGAATGGCAAAGGTCTCAAATATCTGGTATAGCTTTCCATCTTGTTCCGCCGCCTGGAACACCTTTTCCATCAGCCGCTCTCTGCCAATTTCCCGGTCCTTTTCAATATAGGGCCATAAATCTTCCAAAAGTCCCTTCGCGCTGTACTGCCGTATGGGCAAAGCTCCCATATCCAGCAGATCAGGCGCATTTCCTGTGGACAAATCCATATTCAGCTTTGTAAGTCCTGCAGAATTATCGGCTCCGGTATTCATCTGGCCGTATTCTCTGATTTCAATACGATATTTTTCACTGGACTTGTTAAACGCAATAATTCTCTTTCTCATATTCCAGTCCAGTCCCATCGTGGCATAGGTAAGAATAGTTTTCTCCGGCAGAGTAGTCCTGTCTGTGGCAGTCAGCAGAATCAGTTCATATTTTGCCTTATCATTATCCCATTTCCTACTCACTGCCGCTATCCGACTATCCGCCATCGGAAACCAGAAGTTGATTTCATCTCTGTCGATGTCTGAATCCACCCAGGAAAACAGTTTTTCACCTTCTGCGTTACCGGCTTTATAACCGTATACAGAGTCTCCGTTCTGAAAATAAAACAGATATTCTCCGCTGCCTGACCAGACATCATACACATTAAGAGGCATCGGGTACTCCTTTCCCCAGTTCTTAGTCTTTCCATCAATGGTTCGCATTACATTATTGGAAGTCTGTGTTGTTTCATCATAGGAAGATGAGATCAAACCCATATTTCCATCCCCCAGAAGGATCAGCCTGTTATACAGATTTTCACCTTCCACAGTAAAGAGCACCTGCAATTCCGGAGACAAAGCAAATATCTGCTTTTCCGTAACAGCATAGATATTTCCCTCTCTGTCAAATGTTGTACTGTTCACGGAATCCACATTCAGCTTCTGTGCCAGTCCACTGATATCCACCCGCTTCAGTTCTTTTCCCGAAGAATCCAGCTGCCGCCGGACTGTGGTTTCCTGAATTTCACTCTGGTATTGCCATTTGTCATCTGTCTCTTCATTGAACCCCTCAGGAAGCTGAAAAGTATATGTGTACATATTTTCCGTCACCCAAAGAGTACCATTCTCTCCTGCGGAAAGCTCCTGTATATTTATATAGCCCTCCATGCCTTCAGGAAGGGAAATCGGCTGATATTGTTCCAGTCTTACCGCATCTTTGCCGTTTAATGGAATACGGTAAAGGCCCTTGTCCGGAATTACCTTCTCATCTCTGTTCCTTGCTCCCTCCACAGGCACAGTCTCATTCTTTTCCGCTGCCACATACAGATTCTGTCCGTCCGCACACCCGGCCGCCAGAGAATCTGCATCCAGTTTAAAATCAATAAACTGAGGAATATAAACCTTATCCGACGCCAGACGATCCTCTCCCTCTGTTTTACTGCCGCAGGCCGTCATCCCCAACGCCAGAAGGCCTGCCAGCAAAATACCTCGTTTCCGTAATATCATTCAGAAACCTCCTCTCACAGTTTGCTTCCTATAAAGATAACGCCCGATTCTAAAAAAATATACCGTTAAATCTAAACAATTCTTAACGGCATCCTTCACAGCCCTGGAAATTCCCGCCTCACTGCGGTATTATTACTATAAAGGCATTCAAAGCTGCCTATATGAAATGACTTATCTGTCTGTTGAGCAGCACTTCGGCCGGCCGTTGAAATTTTTCACAGATATCAGGAAAAACTGTGACCGGAAGAGGCCATTTGCCGTGTATTATAGTAGAACCCCTCATTTCCTGTAAAAGTCCTGCTGCCCTGCGGAAAGGAGAAACCCATGGACGATAAACAGATTCTGGATTTATATTGGGCGCGCTCGGAAAGTGCCATCTCGGAAACCACGAAAAAATATGGAAAATACTGTCATTTTATCGCATACAACATACTGCGCAACGCCGAAGACAGCGAAGAATGTGTCAGTGAAACCTGGCTGAAGGCATGGAACAGCATACCGCCCCATCGTCCGGAACGCTTATCCGCCTTTCTCGGCAAAATCACCCGCAATCTGTCTCTGAGCAGGTATCAGCACCATACTGCCAGGAAGAGAGGCCGCGGCCAGACCATACTTGCTCTGGAGGAACTGCAGGACTGCATTCCCGCTGCCGATTCTGTGGAGCAGATTGTGGATGGTCTGGTGCTGACGGATATCCTCAACCGCTTTCTTGCTTCTCTTAAGTCAGAAACGCGGAAAATCTTTATGCAGCGCTACTGGTATCTGTGTTCCGTCAGAGAAATTGCGGCTGATCTCCATGTCAGTGAGAGCAAAGTAAAGATGACGCTGTTTCGAACGCGGAATGAGCTGAGAACCCTTTTGGAGAAGGAAGGTATTGTCTTATGAAGGAAGAGCAGATTTTAAAAGAAAAGCAGATTTCAGAAGAAAACCAGATTTCAAAAAAGAAAGGCATGTTAAAAGAAGAACGCATTTTACTTGCGCTGGGAGAAGCCGACGAAAAGTACATTGCAGAAGCCGCGCCTTCAAAAGGCGCTGGCGGCAGAACTCCATGGTTCAGATGGGGCGCATTGGCGGCATGTGCCGTTTTGGCTGTTTGGGCCGGAATACGGTATATCCATCCTGTGGAAAGTGGTACTGACACTCCATCCGACCTCCCCATGCTCACTGTCTCTGAGAGCACCAGCGAATCCATGGGCTATGAAGGCTATATGGCCTATGATATATCCGATCTGACTGACGCCAATCCCTGGAATGAAGACACGGAATTGTCCTCTCTTCCTGTCTATCGGAACGCCCTGTCCCATGATACAGACTTTCTTGTATCCGGTACAGATTTTGACGCCATGGAAAGCTTTCTGCTGGAAATTGCCACCCGGCTTTCCATGAATACGGACACACTGGAAATCACAGACAATACTCCTGATGCCGGGGAGCAGGCCATTATCACGGAGAAGTTTGAGGGGAAGGTGCCGGAGGGGTATTTCAATCCCACAGCAATTATCGCAGAACAAAACGGTATCAAAATCGAAGTGGATGTATCCATGACTGCCACCATCACCTTTGAACCTGCCATCTCACTGCCGGAAGGCTGCCGCTTTACCCATGACTCCTCCTATGATGACATCCTGGCCGTGGCCGGATATCTGCTGGAAACGTATCCTGATCTGATTGCCATGGAAAAGCCTCAGATGAACATTTACGGCGGCGATTACAATATCTACCGTCAGCAAATGTATCACATTACGTTTTTCGAGACGGAGGGAAGTCTCACAGAGCAGATTCTCAACTATCATTTCAATCGGGTGGCCTTTTATTGTAATGATGAGGGGAAATTTTATATGGCCAGAGTCTTCCGGCCCAATCTGTCCGATAAAGTGGGGGATTACCCCATTATCTCCGCAGAAGAAGCGACAGACCTGCTGCTGAACGGGAATTACATCACCACGGTTCCCTGCAGCATGCCCGGTCAGGAATATATCGCCGGAGTGGATCTTGTATATCGAAGCGGAAAATATGAGGAATACTTTATGCCTTACTATCGCTTTTATGTAGAGCTGCCCGAACAGGAGCAGGAAGACGGTCTGAAGGATTACGGCGCTTATTATGTTCCCGCCGTTTTGGCAGAATATCTCACAAATATGCCTGTATGGAACGGGGATTTTAACTGAGACGGAACTGTCTGAACTTCTGCGGATCAGCATAAATGTGCCAGCGTAATACCCAGAGGGGTGTCAAAGCCAAGGGCTTGATACATTTCCTCGTCACAGGGCGCGCAGCAGACAGTGATACTCGCTATCCCGTTCTCCCGGCACCATTCCCGGGCGGACCGGGTCAGCTGCCGCGCCGCGCCTTTCCCGCGGAACACCGGCTCGATATAAAAATCCTCAAACACAGCCACCTCGGAACAGGTGAATGTGGAAAAGCATTTTGCCACACTGCACATTCCCACGGCGCGACAGCCGCGCTTTGCCACGAAAAAAGTGATTTTCCCTTCCCGGATGGCCTGCGCCAGCTGCCACTGTCTCTCCTCTGTCAATGTCGGTTCGCCGATTTCTCTCAAAAATCCATTTTCCAGCTTTTTGAGCTGCCAGTCCTCCGGGTCGGCAAGGACCTCGACTGTTATGGGGACCTCCGCTTTCGGAGGCAGAAGCATAAGTGGTTCTCCCCACTCGTCCACACCGTTTTCCAGAAAACCGACACCTTCCCAGAAATGACGACGACGGCAGTCGCCGCCATAGTTCAGCTCCGCATAGAGCCCGCCATTTTCCTCCACCCATTCCAGAAGCGCTGTGACGCATTTCCTGCCGGTTCCATCGCCCCGAAACTCCGGATAGACACAGAATTCCATGATGAAGCACTTACCATCCTCCTCGGTATAAATGACAGGCATGGCAAATCCGATGTCCTGTCCGTCTCGATGAAAGAACAGGTAATGACACCGATTCCGCGGCCTGTCATGAAGATTCTGTATCTGCCTGTGATACTCTTCACCGAAAAAGTATTCTCTGTCTTCATCCTCCGGATCCCTGAAAATATCTTCCGTGAAATAATCGTAAAGCCGCTTCCAGAAGACGGCAGTCTCAGATTCCGTAATTGCTTCGCGAATCGTAATCCGGGAATTCATAACCATTCCTCCTGCTCTTCCTGATCGTATCCTCTGTGCTCACTGTCATCCGGACCAATGGCCGGAATTGATAAGGCACCTGCCAGGTATCCATTCAGCTCTGCACTCCCAGCGCCTGCAGCTCTTTCAGTGCCTGCTCTCTGGTCTGAAAACAGATGCCATGCAGTCCCAGCCCTTCGGCCGCTTCCACATTCACCTTCGTATCGTCAATAAATACACTCTCTTCCGCCTTCAGAGAATATCTGTAAAGCAGACGCCTGTAAATCTCCGGATCCGGCTTAACCACTTTCTCCTGATAAGACAGAATCCCTCCGTCCGTATATGGCAGAAAATCCAAAGCATCCCGGCACTCCACATAAGCCTTGTAAGAAAAGTTGGACAAATAATAGACTCTGTACCCTTTGGCCTTCAGTTCCTTTATCCATGGAACAGCATACTCTCTCTTTGTCACCATACCGTTGACATTGCCGTAAGCCCTGCGAATCTCCGCTTCAATCTCCGGATCCATTTTGACGAATTCCCGCAATAACTTTTCTTCCTCCCACACCCCTCTGTCAATCTCGTTCCAGAGTGGATTCAGCACAGATGCCCGGGCAATACGCCCCACCATTTCTTCGTCAAATCCTTTATCCTCCAGAAATTCCTTCCAACGAAAATCCGTCAGTACATTACCGATATCAAATATAATATTACGAATCATTCTTCTCATCCTCTCTCATTATCTGAAGCAGCTTCCCCGCCGCCGCGGAAAGCGGCGTTCTGCGGCCTGTCACTACGCAGAATTCCCTTTTGGGTATCATTTTATTAAAGCGAAGCTCAAAAAGCAGTCCCGCTTCCAATGCCTCCTGTGCGAAATCTCTCACCACACAGCCGATTCCCAGATTCCGCAGTGCAAACTGGACAATCATATCGCTGGTGGACAGTTCAAATTCCGGCTGCAGCACAATACCATTCCCTGATAAATAGGTGTTCATATAGCTTCGTGTACTGGTATTTCCCTCCAGGAAAATCATGGGCAGGTCTTCCAGTTCCTGCAGGTCCAGCATTTTATTCTTATAAGAAATAAAGCGCCTTCCCGCCACAAAGATATCTTCAATCTCCCGCACCGGGTCTCCCTGAATGTCCGTTCCCTGCTCAAAAGGAGTGCTCACCACGCCGAAATCGATTTTCCCCGCCCGCAGAAGCCTCAGTGTCTCCGGTGTGGGCGCGTTGGCCACAATCACCTTGATGCCCGGGAAACGTTCATGAAATTTCTCCAGAAAAGGCAGCAGATAGAAGCGCAGCGTCATATCGCTGGCGCCGATATGCACCTCTCCCAGCTCCAGATTCAGCATGGCAGTCACTTTCTCCACTCCACACTCGATCTGTTCATATCCTTTTTCCACATAAGAATACAGAAGCTGCCCCTCCGCGGTCAGCCTGACTCCTCTGGCTTCCCGCTGAAACAAAGACACCCCCAGATTCCTCTCCAGCGCCTTCAGCGACTGGCTCACCGCAGGCTGGGACAGCGACAGCACGCCTGCGGCTCCCGTAACGCTTCCCAGCCTGGCAGTATAATAAAATACTTTAAAATATTCCAGATTTCCAATCATGTTAATTCTTCAGAGCAGACTCTCTGTAAATGATATCATCCCGCCCGGGTCCATTGCTGACCATTGTAATGGGATATTCAATCTGACTCTCAATAAACTCGATATAATTCCGACAGTTTTCCGGCAAATCCTCGTATTTTCTAATACCTCTGATATCACACTTCCATCCCGGCAGTGTCTTCAGCACCGGTTTTGCCCTCTCCAGTCTGCTGGTCACCGGAAAATCTGTGGTGACTTCGCCGTCGATTTCATAGCCCACGCACACCGGAATCTCATCCAGATATCCCAATACATCCAGAACAGTAAAGGCCACATCCGTGGCTCCCTGCAGGCGGCAGCCGTATTTCGATGCCACACAGTCAAACCAACCCACACGTCTGGGACGTCCTGTGGTCGCGCCGTACTCTCCGCCGTCACCGCCCCGACGGCGCAGCTCCTCCGCCGCGTCTCCGAACAGCTCGGACACAAAGGCACCTGCCCCCACCGCGGAAGAATATGCCTTGCAGACTGTCACAATCTCTCTGATCTCATAGGGCGGCAGCCCCGCGCCTATGGCGCCGAATGCGGCCAGTGTGGAAGACGAAGTCACCATGGGATATATACCGTGGTCCGGGTCCTTCAAAGTCCCCAGCTGTCCTTCCAGCAGTACTGTCTGTCCCTCCTTTAACGCCCTGGCCAGGAAAGCCGACACATCGCATACATAGGGCGCCACCATATCTCTATACTCATGCAGCGTGTTCAGCAGCTCCTTCGGGTCAATCACAGGTTTATGATAAAGATGCTCCAGCAGCACATTCTTCATCTCACAGATACGCACCGTCTTCTCTTCCAGCAGCTCCTCGTCAAAAAGCTCGCTGACCTGGAAGCCGATCTTCGCGTATTTATCGGAATAAAAGGGCGCGATGCCAGACTTTGTGGAGCCAAAGGACTTTCCGCCCAGTCTCTCCTCCTCATACTGATCAAACAGAATATGATAGGGCATGACAATCTGTGCCCGGTCCGACACCAGAAGCTTCGGTGCCGGCACATTTCTGTCCACAATGGACTGAATCTCCCCGAACAGCAGCGGAATATTCAATGCCACTCCATTACCGATGATATTCGTAATATGACTGTAAAACACACCGGAAGGAAGTGTGTGCAGTGCAAATTTTCCATAATCATTTACAATAGTATGTCCGGCGTTTGCGCCTCCCTGAAACCTTACGACAATATCTGCTTCCTGTGCCATCATGTCGGTAATCTTACCTTTTCCCTCGTCACCCCAGTTGGCCCCTACGATTGCTTTTACCATTATTTCCTCCATTCCTCTGCCGGTCTGCGACAGAGCTTTTTTTAATTCCATACATGCCCGGACAGTGCCAGGACTTCTCCTGGAATTCCCTCTGAACATGTGCCGATTTCAGAAGCAGCATAAATGCTGCCTTTCTCAGCCTGTTTATTATACTATATTGTATCTCATAAGTAAAATCAATAAATATTATATATCGCATAATTCCTGCTTATATTATTGTGCTATCTCAAAATCAAGTATACCTCATATCTCCTCGCAATATTATCTGATTTGCAGGCCAAAAGCCGGATTCCTGCAAGGACTTACCGGGTGGTGCCTGCCAATAATGTCCAAGTTACGGCAGCAAGGCAAGTTTAAAGCAAAGAGACGGCAGAGGAGGCTCTTTTCAAGTTAAACACGGGAATATAATTGAAAATCAGAAGAAACAGCAGACCTGCCCAGACAAATGCCTGAATCTGCCTCTGCTTCCATATCAGTTTCCAAATGGAAACCTTCCTTTCCTTCTTTGCTCTCACCTGTTCTCCTCCTTTCGCACTCCCCTTTAAAGCTTTGCATCACACGCTGACTGTCGCGCTGTTTATACACACATCATAGCAAAGGGAAATCTGTGTGTAAACTGTCACAAATCCTGCTTTCCGTCAGATATCACTTGTGCATTTTTACGTATTTTCAGCTTCTGCTGATACTTTATCTTCACTTTCAGCTACAATTCTGCCGCAATGCCTCCTGCAAATATCTACATATTCATCCATCCTGGCACGCATTTTTTCCTGACGGTTTGGCTCTATAAAATAGGGCGACAGTAGAAAAATACCCTTTACATTCTCCTCGTATTCCTCAGGCAGCACCTGGAATTTCGGTATGGCCGGACAGTTAAACTGTGCCCAGACTGTCAAATAATCCCTCTCCCACCGGTTGGTCACTCCCCATGTCTGTCACAGAATCCCCTGCAAAGACAATCCTGTCCATATCTTCAAAAGTCATAGGAATCTCCTTTCCAGCACCCGTAGAAAGCTTACCGCGCATTCCGGCATGTCCAATGTGTAAGCCGATTCTGACCGCTGATATTCCCATCATCATAGCAAACCGGAATTGCCGCGTAAACTGTCACAAAATAACTTTTCTGTCAAATATAACGCCTGTCCTTTATCCGCTGACTTTCTTCATTTGGATGCCCTTGTGCAAATAAAAAGGCCAGACCTTCAAAAGTCTGACCTTCAAATATATAATTAAACATACTGTCTATGACCGCACAATCACCATATTACATCTGGCCCATATCTCCTCCCGGTACCGAAAAGCATTTTCCTCCACGGCACGCACCTTCAACCCTGCCTTTTCATAACATCGCATAGCTGCCGCATTGACCTGGAACACATTCAGCTGCACGGACGTCACCCCCGTAATCTCAAAGGCATATTTCAGGGCCAGCTTTATCATCCGCACGCCGTATCCTCTGCCCCGCAGTTCCGGATCCAGCACTATAAATTTCAGAAAACCGGAATTCTCTTTCACATTGGCGGAATAGAGGAAGAATCCTATCGGCTTTCCGTCGTCCTCCGTGGCCACATAGGCAAAGCCGCCCCATTCCCGCGCATCCCGCTCCAGGAATGCATCCAGCGCTTCCCGAGTCAGCGGCCAGGGAAGCAGCCCGGCGCACCACAGCACATGAATTCTCTCATCGTTCACCCAGTGTTCCAGGTATTCATAATTCAGAAAAAACATACTGATTTACGTTACCCTATCCCAAAACATAGATTCCGTCAGCCTTTACTCGGAAATGGCATCCCGGGGAAGCGCTCCGCTCTTCCGATACTTGTTCCACAGCTTATAAAATTTAAACGTATAGGTAATGGCCCATACACCCGCCAGCGGAATCCACCAGCCCCGGAGAGTGCCCGTACTCAGCGAACTCACGAACATATTGTATCCCCCGTAAACCGTTATCAAAATTGCGGCCACCCTGCTCTTTCCCAGCTGCAGCCACAATCCCAGCAGCAACAACGAAACTCCGTCCACAACCGAAAGCAGCGGAATCTCATCCCAGAACAATGCCGCTAATGTGGTAATGGCAGCACACACATAAAGAATAACCGCGCAGGACTTGATATTGTTCCTGCAGGCCTTCATACCGGGAAGTTCATAGAACTCCTTTTTGGTCAGCTGTCTGGACGCCGCCTGCTGCCTGACTACATCCGCTGTCTCCACTACTCTGCCGCACTGAGGACAAAGCAAAGCCCCTTCCGGCAATTCCGCGCCACATGACATACATCTCAGTTTCACTGCCTCCACTGGTCTGCCACACTGAGGACACATGGATGCCCCTGCCGGCAGTTCTGTTCCACATGCTGCACATTTCATTTTCTTTCATCCTCCTCATATTTATTTTATGTCCTGTCCTTGAAGTTCTGCTATATGGGGGCCTTTATTCTAAATGATTTCCCCGTCACTGGCCAATTTTCTGTGATATATCTGATACAGACAGTTCCATTCAAAATCATTTTCAGGCCGATATTTTTTCGGGAAAAACGAAAGCAGCTTACTTCTCACCTCATCAGATTTCAATTCTTCCCGCAAATCCTCTTTCAGTCCGTTTATCTCCAGAAAACGCTTTACTTCCAAAATCCCGATCTGTACCTTTGCACGTTCCACGCAATAGTCTACATCATAACGAGTATCCGTCTCCCAGCGAGTCAGCATATCCGCTTTCTCCTCTATCCATTCGGTGAGAAATACCTGAGAGCCATTGTTTTTTGACATGCGGACCAGCTTATCTATATCATGCGTATTGGGAACCGTCTCACCGATACATTCCAGAAATGCTTTCAAAGTCTTCTCCACAGCCTGTTGAAGATGATACGCCACCGCATTCATATAGGCTTCGTCATTTTCAGGGACATTCCATAAATTCACAGCAGCCCGGTAATCCAGATATGCCCGCCTGAAAAATCTGATATCACACATACCTTCCCTCCCTGTCATATACTACAATACCCTTTTCCTCGATTTCTTTTTTCAGCCTCTCCCCGATTTGATCCGCATAGAGCACATCTATGACAGAATCTTCCCCTCCCGCTTCATAGTGAAACGCTTTCTCCGAATCATACCGTTCAAGGCATAAATCAAGATCGCTGTAACTGTTACAGCGAAATTCCACGCCGCTGCCAAACGCAATAGCCGCCTTTACATTTTTATCTCTCAGAAAATCCTTCTGGAGTTCCTGGACCAGGTCCTGTTTCAGAGGGTGTATATACTCCGCATGCAAAAATTGAATGTTTTTATTTTTTAAATCAAAAACAAAATGAAGATCAAAATTATTATATTTTTTCATTTTCAAACTCCCGCCGACGAATTTAATGGCTTGGCAGAATCATTATACCATGTGCGCAGAAAATCAAGCGGCTCCGAAGGAGACATTTGATTTTCAAGCCATGGGGTGCCGGTATAATGCGCCACACAGTGGCGGCAAGACAGCTTATGCTGGCTTGAATTCTGCGAATGCAGAATCATTATACCATGATTATAGTTCAATCATGGTATGGATGGCCATTCGGCCGTTTTCTGCCACGAGTATGTGCATATTATACCATGTGCGCAGAAAATCAAGCGGCTCCGAAGGAGACATTTGATTTTCAAGCCATGGGGTGCCGGTATAATGCGCCGCGCAGTGGCGGCAAGACAGCTTATGCTGGCTTGAATTCTGCGAA
>NZ_JANJZD010000032.1 GCF_024623325.1 Acetatifactor muris | reverse complement strand
GGGAACCGGTTACGGCGCCATCATCTATCTGGCCACTCTGGCCGGTGTAGACATGCAGCTGCACGAGGCGGCTATTATTGACGGCGCAACTCTGCTCCAGAGAATCCGGCATATTGATCTCCCTGAAATCATTCCTACCGCAGTCATTATGCTGATTCTCAACATAGGAAGTATTCTCAATGTAGGATACGAAAAAGTGCTGGCAATGCAGAATCAGAACAACCTCAGCACATCGGAAGTGATTAATACCTATGCCTATAAAGTGTCTCTGGTATCTTCCTTTCCGGACTTCTCGTACTCTACCGCAATCGGACTGTTTCAGTCTCTGGTGGGGCTGACATTACTGCTTGCGGCCAATAAAATTGCAGACAGACTTTCAGGAAACGGTTTTGTGTAAGTCCGTCGGCAAAACAGCGCTCTGCCTGTGTCCGGTTGCGGGTCAGGCGAATACAGAATTACTATAATCAGGAGGAAAAATGAAGAAAAAAGGAATTACACAGGACAAAATTGTCTATTTTGTAAATGATCTTCTGTTACTGTGCTTTGCGCTGGTCGTACTGTATCCCATCCTTTACGTTGTCAGCTGTTCTTTCAGCTCCGGCGATGCTTTGCTGGGTGGAAAAGTAAGGCTGCTTCCCGTGGGCTTTACCTTTGAGGGATACAAAACAGTATTCGGCTATACCTCTATCTGGGTAGGTTATAAAAACACAGTAATCTATACTGTTATCGGCGTCATCATAAGCGTTGTCATGACACTTTTGGCAGCGTACCCACTGTCAAGAGACGATTTCAAGGGGAAAAAATTTTTTACAATATTATTTATCTTCACCATGATGTTTTCCGGAGGAATGATACCCAGCTATCTTCTGGTAAAAAATCTGAAATTATTGGACACCATGTGGTCGGTGATCCTTCCGGGATGTGTGAGTGCCTATAACGTGGTGGTCGCCAGAACTTTTTTCAAGCAGTCCATTCCCAAAGAACTCCTGGAAGCGGCGGAAATGGACGGATGTTCGGATTTCAGATTTTTTTCCCGTATTGTCGTTCCATTGTCAAAGGCAATCATAGCAGTCATGTGCCTCTGGTGTGCAATGCCTCTGTGGAACGGTTACTTTAACGCTATGATTTACCTGAATTCCGAAGAAAAGTACACTCTTCAGCTGGTATTGCGCCGCATTCTGCTGATGTCAAAAATTGATTTGACCAATATAGGCTCTTTGGATCTGGAACTTATTGCAAAAAACCAGTATCTGAGTGAAATGCTGAAATACGGTACAATTGTGCTGAGTACACTTCCCCTCATGATATTATATCCGTTTATACAGAAACATTTTGCAAAAGGCGTCATGATCGGATCCGTAAAAGGTTAGAATTTGAAGCGGAATATTCCGCTGCAAAAATACAAATATAAACAACAGGAGGTTTGTATGAAAAAAAGAAACCGTTACTTCAAAAAAACAGTTACAATGCTGACGGCTGTGGCAATGGCGGCAGCTGCAATGACTGGCTGTGGTTCAACTGACGGAGGCGGCAGCGAAGCAGGCCCTTCTACGGACGGCAGCGGTGCGGCAGACAGTCAGGAGGCTCTGGGAAATCAGGAAGCGGCAGGCGCCCTTGATTTTGGTTCTGTCAGTGATGTGGTATTTCCGCTGCCTGAAAAAGTGACATTGGATGTATTTGTGTATGCTTCCAACACCGGAGGCGGAACTATGCAGGACAACTATGTGACAGACTGGATTGAAGAGCAGACTAATATCCATCTGAATTTCGTATATGATGTGGATGGCGACGAAGCAAAAACAAAACTGAACCTGGTCATGTCAGACCCCAGCAGCATGCCTGATATCTTCCTTGCGACCCGCTGGTCCAAAGCCGAGACCGCTCTGTACGCAGAACAGGGACTGCTTCTGCAGCTGGATGACTACCTGGCAGACGCAAAACGCTGGAATGAGCTGAATGAAATCAGTCCCTCCAGAAAGGGAGATCTGACCTTGCCTGACGGCCATATTTATACCTATGGCGCCGACGGCGAGAGCTACCATAATAACTTCCAGAACAGAATGTGGATCTACAAACCCTGGGTAGACCTGCTTAATGACGGTAAAATGCCGGAGACCACAGAAGAACTGTATGATTTCATGGTAAAAGTCAAGACACAGGACCCTAACGGCAATGGCTTAAATGATGAAGTTCCCATGACCGGATATATCGGCGGCTGGTCATCGGACCCCACCGTCTGGCTGATCAATTCCTTTATCCAGTGCAATAATCCTCTGAGCAATACCAACCCCACCATTGGTGCGGGACTTGCTGTAGAGAACGGTAAAATCACCTATTCCGTTATGCAGGATGCTTACAAGGATGCCCTGGTCTATATTCACCGGCTCTATAAGGAAGGTTTGCTGGACACTCAGACTTTTACACAGGATTCCAATCAGTTTGCCACAACTCTGAATGAAGGGGATCATCTTGTGGCATTACATGCCGCCGGCAGAAATCAGGCGGACAAGGCAAACTTTGACAGCGGTAAAGATGGCGACTGGATTAACTGGACCGTACTGGAACCGGTAGCTGGTCCCGACGGCGTACGACTGGCAGCACGGGATCTCAATAATTATTTCGGAAGCGCTTTGGGTATTCTGTCAGCGAACTGCAGATACCCGGAAATTGCCATCGCACTGTTTGATTTTCTGGCAAGTGAAGAGGGAACCCGCGTACAGAGTGACGGGCCAAAAGGATTTGCATGGGACTATGTTACAGAAGGAACTTCTCTGGGAGGCGGAACGGCAACCTATAAAGTCACCAAAATCGGAGATGATTTTGACTGGATCGGAAACGGATTTGCCAAAGAATACGAACATGTAAACTGGCCTTCTGATGTCCTTATCCGTACTGACCATGTGGCATACCGTTCGGAAATTCTGGTGGAAGATACTGAGAAAAATCTGGAGTATATCCTGCAGAAAGCAGCAGAACGATACAGTGTCTATGCACCTGACCTGGATCAGATAGTACCCAATATCGCCTTTGACACCGAAACGGCACAGAAAATTTCCGAATATTCTCTCACCATCGGCGGCTATGTCAACCAGGCAACCGTCCAGTTTATCACCGGTGATCTGGATATCGAAAAAGAATGGGACAATTACCTTAATACCCTGAAAAATATGGGAGTGGAAGATTATTTAAATCTCTATCAGGCACAGTATGACAATTACATGGCAAACCTGAAGTAGCCAGACAGAAAGCAGTTACGGTTCAGCCATACAGGGCTGTCGCAAACAGGAACCAGCGCAGGGAGGTAAAACAAAAGAAATGACAATCGAAGAAAACGCAAAAGAAAAAAGAACCGGAAACCTTCATTACAAAGGAATCGGCAATCTCTCCTCTCAGGAAAATCATTCCGAATATGGTGTTCTTCCCGAAGACGGAATGCCGGTGGGAAACGGACGCATGGGAACCCTTGTATGGCTGACGCCGAACGCACTTCACATGCAGATCAATCGGGTAGATGTGTTCGGCATGGACTCATCCTCCCGTTCCGTACGTGGAACCGACTCAGACTATTCGGGAGGATGTGCATTCCTGGATATGGAATTATCCTCCGCAGACCAGCCTGTATTCGGAGAAAATACCGAACAAACGCTGTCCATTGAAAAAGGACAGCTGCACATTGTCGGAAACGAGGTGGAAATTCTGTGTTATGGAGATATGGAGGAGGATTTCCTGGTATTGGAAATAAAGGATTTCAGGAAAATGCCGCACCGTATCTCTGCACACCTGCGAGCCCTGCGCTTTCAGAGCCAATACGCTGTTGGATGCAATAACAGAAACTACACCCATCCCGCGCTGTACAGGGACGGGAATATCTCCTACAGTAAACAGGTAAAACAGCTTGCATCCACCGTCCTGGAAAAAGAAGATCAGAAAATTGCATTACGACAGATTTTTCGGGAAGGAAGCTTTTATTGCAGCAGCCTGGTGGAAGTAACAGCTCCGAACAGCCAGGTCTTCACCTGGCATCGAAATCCCACCGAAACCGTGCTTGAAGCGCTGCCCCGGGAAAATTCGACGGAAACGCCTGCCAAAACCGTATTTATAATCACTTCCTATGCAACACTGGAAGAGGACAAAACCTTTGACCTGATTCCCACAGAAGAACGATGTGCGGACATGGAGGTTCTGAGAATCTGCAATGAGCAATGGTGGAAAGAATTCTGGAAGCGTGCTCCCTATCTCAGTTTTTCCGGTGAAAATGGACGCGGAGAACAGATCACCGAAGATATTAATTACTTTTTCTACATCATGGCCATCACCTCGAGAGGTAAATATATGCCCCGATATGGAGGGTTGCTTTTCAGTACCGGAGGAGATTTTAAAATGTGGGGCTCTCAATACTGGTGGCACAACGCTTCCTGCTACTATGCGGCGCTGATTTCTACCGGCTTTACGGAACTTGCGGAAGCTTTCATATCTCATATGGAAAACTGGAGAAATGCCTGTGAAAAAGCTGCTGTACAACAATGGGGAACAAAAGGTCTCTGGATACCAGAAACTACCTGGTTTAACGGCCCCGAAGAAATTCCGGCCGAACTGCAGGAAGAATTCATCGCATTATATACCTGTAAGAGAAAATGGGAGGAACGTTCAGAAGCCTTTAAAAAGTTTGCCGAAGGCCGAAATTCCTTTGACACCCGCTACAGCTATATTTCTCACAGAGCTGATGGTTATGCGGAAAGAGGTTTCGGTGTATTCGGATATGTGAGCCATATATTTTCCACAACAGCCAAAATTGCATATTGGATGTGGAAATGCTTTCTGATTCTGGATGACAGAGAATGGCTGCGCGAAAAAGCATATCCATTTATCCGGGGAGCCGCGGAACTGTATGTAAATCTTCCTCTCATTGCAGAAGGAAAGGACGGAAATCTCCATGTGGAACACTGCAATAACCATGAAGCTGTCTGGGACTGTATGGATGCTGTCTCTGAAATGACTGCCATGCATGGTATCTTACCTGTCGCAATAAAAGCCGCCGAATTTCTGGAAACAGATAAAGAGCGCATCCTGGTATGGCGGAAATTTCTGAACAGACTGGCCCCTATCCCCACTTCCGCAGAAAAAGGAGCTCTGGTCACCGGGGAAGAAAAGGATGAATGCTGGGCCAGCGCCAGATCAAAAGGGCAGTATGGCAGTGCAAACTGCGAACATATTTCTGACCCTGTCACTTTATACGACTATTGTACACCGGAGACAGAAGATGAAGAAATCCGAAAACTGGGTAGCAATACAATGAATATGATTAAGCGTCATTACGGATACGGCAGCAAAGTACGAGTAAATACTCTGGATATGTGTGTGGATGCAGTCTCCAGAAGCAATGATCCCCATGCAATGGGAGCATTTGTGGCCGCCATGCATGACCTGGACAGTTATGAGAAAGATTTCACGGACCTGAAGGGCTGCGCCTATACCAAAATACTGGCCAACCGAATGACACTGCGGGAAGGTCCCCAGGCACCGGATGTTCAAAGACTGGGGCATATTACTTCCGCCATGGCCAATGCCGTATGTCAGGGATATCCAAAAGCACCGGGAGAAGAACCTGTTCTGTATCTATTCTCCTCCCTGCCGGAAAAATGGGATGCACAGATACGGCTGCATACCGTAGGCGGGTGGCAGGCGGAAGCCCGCGCTGCAGCCGGAAAATGCACCGAAGCCGTTCTCACCGGAGGCAGAAACCCTCTGCGGATCCGTAATCCCTGGGGTGAAAGCCCGGTTCTCCTTGTCAATGAAAGCGGTGAAGATATTCAGGAAGGAAAATACCTGACAGTCCGCAGCGACTGCAGAATCACTCCGGCCGATACTGATGACAGTGTAAATAAGACATGTATTAGTCGGTAAAAAAGCGTCCATGGAGAAATAATCTGCGTCTTTCACACAAAAGACAGATTATTTCTCTCCAGCCGCTTTTATATTTAAATCTTATCTGGAAATCGTTTTACATGATCTTTACATTGTATTTATTACATTGATATCACATTCAATTATTATCTTGTGGGAATCTTCAGCACCTGCCCTATATTCAGCATGTCACTGGTCAGTCCATTGAGACTCTTGATTGCCTCCACAGTGGTATCATATCGTCTGGAAAGCAGCCACAGTGTATCTCCCGACCGGACCGTATACTCAAAATACGGTCCCGGCTGAGAAGAAGGGATTTTCAGCACCTGCCCTACATTTATCAGATCGCTGGTCAATCCGTTCAGTTTCTTAATTGCATCCACCGTGGTATGAAACTTCTGTGCAATCAGCCAGAGACTGTCTCCTGCCCGAACCACATATTCCTGATAGTCAGTCCCCGGTCCAGGTCCGGGCGACGGCTCCGGCGATGGCCCCGGCATGGGTACATTCTGTCCGATTCCCCGGTATGTCTCATACAGCTTCTTCCAGGTGGCCGGTCCCACAATTCCATCCGGGGTAAGCCGCATTGCTCTCTGAAATGCAATGACCGACTGCTGTGTTCCGCTTCCAAAGATGCCATCCTGGGCCGGTGCCGGTATCCCGGAGTAATATTCGGAAATGACATCCAGGAGATACTGCAAAGTGATAACATCCTGCCCCCTGGATCCCTGCCGCAGTACCACGGAAGGCGGAACCGTTCCTATTCCAAGTGTATCCCCTTCACTGTCCAGCTCCGCCAGTCTGGTCACTGCGGTATACAGGCTCGACAGCTTGAACCAGGTGGATTTCCCAACAACTCCGTCCGGAGCCAAACCGAAAATACGCTGAAATTTAATCACTGCTTCTTTCGTGCTGTCCCCGAATGTGCCGGTTTCATCCGTAATTACCGGAATCGCAGGATAGTTCCGGCGTACCCTTCCCAGCCACTTCTGAATGGTCTCCACATTCAGCCCGGTACTTCCCACCCGGAGCGCCGTTCCCGGATATGAGGTCACTACATTTGTGATTACATCCGTGCTGACGATTTCGATATCCTTCGGATAATAACTGCGCAGAATTTCCAGAGGGCTAAGTCCTCTTTCTGCCAGTGTAACTGTCCCCCACTGAGACATTCCCTGGCAGGTTACCGTAGTCCCATTGCAGAAAGAAGTAAAATACGGTGCATTTTGTCCCTGCCTCCGCACATATTCATTGAAAATCTCATCCACAATTCTGCTGATAGATTCATAAATCGGGCGTCCGTGTACATAATACTGATCGTATGCTGTACTGTTGGTAATATCATAATTATATCCGCGGCTCCTGTACCATTCTGTATAGACACGATTCAGCGCAAATGTAATAATGGCATAAATGTTTGCCCGCAGTGCGTTGGTCGGCCAGGTAGGATAAATTTCACTGCTGGCCACGTTTTTTACATAATCCGGAAACGATACCTGCACATTTGTGGCAGAAGAGCCCGGAGCTCCCAGATGCACTGTAATGGGATTCGGAATCACAACCTGGCGCAATACCCGCTCATCAGGCTCCGTTTCCCCCTCCTGACTGCGGGTTTCCTGCATAGCCACGGCAGGCTTCCCGATAAACAGCTTCGTCTCCTCCGGCCTGCGCTGCATGGGCTGCATGGGCACAAGTTCCAATGGCAGTATGGCTGTCTCTCCGTCATAAATGGGTATCTGTGTAATATATAGGGTATTAAAACCGGCTCCCTGTGCCAGTACATTATAGCTCAGATAAGGCAGACCCGAAAAATACTGACTTTGAGAAAAACTTTTATCCAGTGTCTCCAGCGGAACCTTCAGCGTCTCTCCGCTCTCATCTGTTGTCAGGGTGTAAATCGGATTTCCTCTGTCGTCCAGTATCCTCACCTGTATCCCGCTGAGCGGAACGGCATCATGCGCAGTCCGCGCCTGCATGATCAAATATCCTATCGCCATTACGATTGTCTTCTCCTTATTTCTATCCTGTATATGATATGAAAAGCAATTTATAATGTTCCTGTTTTTTTGTAACCATTTGTTACATGCAGGCAACAATTTATGCTCTCTGCCGTCATCAAATTCATATTTTGCCCCGATATATAATATGAGAATGATCGCAGCAGTTACAGGCTTTGTCCGAACTGCTGGAAATATGCATAGTTATAACACATGCAGGGAAACGGAGGGAATTCGGGATGGATAATAAAATAAGCGCAGGATACTCCGCCGGCACCAACTATGAAAATACACAGGCACCGGCTTCCGGGAGTAATGAAAAAGTGGGCGCCAGCTTCGCTGATAAAATGGCAGAAAAATACTACCCCTCTGTAAAAGACATGACTCTTTCGGAATATAAATTATATATCCATGATAAAATAAACTCTCTGCCGCTGCATCCCTCTCAGAAGAAAGTATTCACTTTCATTGATATAACCGATGCCGCCTACCGCAGAATGCAGTTTGACCCGGCCTATGAACAGAAGGTTCTGAATTACCTGGCAGAAAGCAGGTCCGTGAATTACGGATGCTGCCCTCCCCAGTTTGCCCTGATTCACATCGAAGATTCCTGGGATAAAAGTTACGGATACACCTATGGTGTCCAGAAATGTGAGCGGGCCAGACGCGCCGAGGAAAGAAGACGTCTGCAGGCGGAAAGAGCCAAAAAGGCCAGACGCAAAAAGCTGCTGAAAGAATACCTGAAAAAGAAGGCGGAAGCTAAAAGAATCCAGGATAAGCTCCTGGAAGAGCGACTGACCGCACAGCGGCTGGAACATCGCAGTCTGATGAAAGCCTGGGATGAGAAAAAGCGGAAAGCCCAGGCCTTCAGAGCTTATGAAGCCAGTGCTGTCATGATATACCGTCATATGAAGGATAAAACAGAATATCTGTAATCCCGTCATAAAATTTTCAACGAGTAATTGACATAGTTCTGCTTTGTACGTATAATAATAGTATACGGGAAAGCATTTCCCATAAAATAGTGTTCGCTCCCTGATATGCGGCTTATAAATGGTCAGGATGACAAATAGTGTTCGCTCCCTGATATGCGGCTTATAAATGGTCAGGATTAAAATGTTCGTAACGCCCTGTCGAGAGGCAGGGCGTTACCTTATACAGGAGATTTTCTTATGCCAGAGGCTCAGTTGTATTTTCTTTCAGATCAGTATTATCAGGATTTTCCAGATGACAGGCTTATGCAAAATAAGGATATTATTGATGGACTGCCCCATAGCCGTCCCTGCTTCTTTGCATTTAAAGATTCTAAAACAGCCGATATTTACTGGATTGTCCCCATTTCATCAAAATTCGAAAAGTTCAAACGCATTGAACAGGATAAAATTAAAAAATATGGATATTGTAATACGATTCGTTTCGGTATAGTTCTTGGGAGAAATACTGCATTTCTCATTCAAAATATGTGTCCTGCAACAGGCAAATATCTGACCGCATATGTCGATAAAAATAATTATCCCATTAGAATCGATAATAGGGTAGCCGCTGATGTGGAAAAAAATGCCCGCAATGTTCTGGCTATCGCAAAACGTGGTGCAAAAGTGATTTTTCCTGATGTGTTCAAAATCTATCATGAACTTGAACAGCAGGTCATTCAGGATACCCGTTTATCTTTATAAACCTTCCCGCAGCACCCAGAGATTTTTAATCTGACCTTTCAATGTATCAAAAGTCCACGTTCTCCCACTGGTGCTTCTGCGGTTCGGGTCATTCACGTAAAATCCGTCTTCTCCATATCCTCGAATCAAAATGAAATGTCCGGTAGTGGTAAAATCTCCCGGCCGCATACTGCATACAATCAGCCCGCCCGTGTCCAGAGCCCGCTGCATTGCGCTCTCATCCAGAGAAAGTTCACTTCCTTCCAGTCCCAGATCTGACACTCCCTCTGTCCAGAGACTCCAGCTGGTTCCCGCGGCCGTGTGATATCCGCCGTCATGCACAAATTCCGCCATCTTTCTGGGCGTCATCGTCAGGTCTTCCGTAAAATACAGATAAGCCATATTCAGGCAAAGAGGCCCGCAGCCCGCAAGCCCTATCATACTATCCCCATACGCATCATAGCCCCACCGCCTGTCCCACTGCATCAGCAAAGGTACTTCACCGCTGGTGACCTCCTCTGTCAGGTCTATCACCTGACTTTTGTAATGCTCCCGATTTGAATAATTTTCCACATAATCGCGGGTCTCTTCGTTTTTCTCCAGAAGCTCCTGCAATTCTTCGGTAAAGTCCGGCAGTCCGGCAGTCGAAGATATATTCCCTTCCTCTATGATCACTGTATTCATACCTGCCCGCTCCGGCAATTCCATGGAGAACCCGGCAAACGTGTGCTGCGCACTCTGCACAGCCATGACAATACCCAGGCCTAATGCAACACTCATGGCCAGTGCGCAGAACCTCTTTATTCTTCTGTTCCTGCGCCGTTTTACGGACAGCTTTCCAGCACCGGTCCTTCTCTGGCCGGTTGTCCTCACGGTTGCTCTCGTAGTTGTTCCCCGGCCGGCTGTATACCCCTTATTCCTATCCTGCACCACTGCTCTTTGTACGCCTATATATTGTAAATTCCTTCCCGGTCCAGCCGATCGCTGTCCGGTTACTTGCCGCCCCGCTGCAAACTGTGTGTTTCTTCTTTGCCCTGCTGCCTGCTGTCCCTGCCATCTGCCTCTCATTTCAACATCATGTTGTACCATAAAAAACCCTCCTGTCACTATATTAGTATAGAGACAAAAGGGCTCTGAAATTTTACTATTCTGTTGTGACTTTCCTAATATTTTATTAAGAAACACCCATTCCTTTAAAAACCTGATGTCCGGGGATAGCGAAAACCCATCACCTGCTCCACATTTACCTTCTCATTATTCCGAAAAACCAGGTATCCTGTTCCGTTATAATACTCGTAACCCATAATTTCCCGCCGATTTTCTGCTTTGTCTCCTTCTGGCACATTTACCTTAGCACCAATCGGATAGCGCTGCACCATTTCCAAAAATGATATCATATCCTGCCTGCATCCCCATTCTGAAATCTATAAATTTCAAATATAAGGATTTCCATTTTCAGGCAGTTTATTCCGGCAGTTTATTTTTTCTTATCTGCGTTATATTCCTTTAAATACTTTCTATCACAGATAATCATGATTGTATACAGATTCCCGTTCACAATTCCATGCTGAAAGCCCGGCGCAGGCGAGATATCATATAATGCCATCTATCTTCTCGTCTTTCCGAGGGTCCTGTTCTGCCGCTCCCATAATATTACATCCTTTCCTTCTAATTCTTCTGGTTCTTCCCCTTGTCATTCCACAGTTCCCATGTCTTTGTCCAGAATCCTGGTGATATATTTCTCTTCCACCTGTGACATTACTTCCCCAAGTTCCATCAGATGCTCGAAACATATTTCGTTTGTTCTTGTTGTTCGCTGATATACATCACTGCCTCTCTTCCTGTCAGCTCACCAACATTGCCCTGCCGATTTTTGCTGCCTCTTCACAGACCCTCAGTCCTTCCTTTTTATCTCTCGAATTGTATCTTTAAACAGGAAAATCCACCCGATACTGCAGGCGGATTTCCCTTGTTTAACTGATGAATATTATAAGACCTGCAGATTAAGCCTGCTCAGTCCGAATTCCCTGTACTGACTGATAAATAAAGAGGCGGCGTTAATCAGTTTCTGTTTTACGTTTACAATGTTTTCTTCATCCTTCATGCTCCTGTAGAGGATACCGTATTTCAGTGCATCCTTCAGACTGGCACCATAAGGAAATCCGACCATGGAACTTGTCGCATGTGCTTCCCGATCCCTACAGTCATATTGATGAAGTTTTTCCAGACTGGAAACCCTGGATTCGAATTCCTCCCACAGATATTCCAGATCCTCTTCCATGGTTGCAGTTCGGTATAGTTCTTCTGTGCTCTTATCCACCACATATTTTACCCTTGTACCATTCTCATATCCTTTTACAATTTCGTCATACCTTTCCGCATATCCCTTCAAGAGTGCCGCTGCTTTGTCTCTGACGGATACAAATGGATTATGATAATTATTCGGTATCTTATCATCCATCATTTTCCAACGGCGTCCCCAACCAAGAAAATCCTCCATATCCGGCCAATCCTCATTCCCCCATTCCATTCCTTCTCCGGGAATCAGCCGCACAATCACATTTTTGGAATCCTGTTCCTGGACATCATGCTGGAACATGTGTTTATATGCATTCAATCCTTCTTCGGAAATATTGATTTTAAGAGAATCATATTCAATGCCCTGTTCTTTCCATACATCCGATATTTTTTTCGGGGAACCCTGTGCAAAAATATCTGTAGTTGTTTTAGATAAAGTGTATGACGGGATGGCATCATTAATCTGCATATCTGGTATCTCCCTTATTCTCTTACTATGTGTTTCTCATCAGGCCACAGCTCTCTGGTCTTCACCCAGAAGTCTGCACTGCCATTCATAAGATTTGTAAGAACCTTTGCTGCCAGACCATTCTCCCCTTTCGTTGTCTTAAGTGCTGCCAACAGCTCTTCTCTGCCCTGCTTCATCATCACTGTTATATTGCGGCGATACTCGTGATATTCTTCTGTCATAAATTTGGGATTATATTTCCTTTTAGAGCCTAAGTAATATTTGGGTTCCTCTATTTCACGCTTCCGCCCTCTTGGCACAGGTGTTAAATACCACGTGTATCTTCTTTGTTGCAACAGCACATAAGTGTCAAGATGGCCCAGCCATTGATCATATGCTTCAGCAAGCGCCTCCAGGTCTTCCTCCAATGACACCGACCGAAATCCTGTCGAATAATTCACTTCACGGTTTCCCGTTTTGTGCTGTTCCATAATCTTGTTATATAAAATCTCATATGCTTCCAGCAAAGACTTCATGGCAATGTCAGCACTGTCTCCATTTTTATAGGATTTAGAACGTATTTCTTTCTTTATCTTTCCAAGCTCCATGAAATGTTCAAAAGACACCTCATTCTTAGCCCCTACGGCGTATTGGCTTGTATCTTCCCATCCTGTTAACGCACCGATATTACCGGTTCTTTTCTTTATCTCTTCTGCCCACGCCGCCAGTCCTTCCTCCGATATCACCACCTCAGCCTCTGGCATTTTTTCAAAGATATTCTTTTGGTCTTCTCTTTTGTCTTCTCCACCTATCTGACTTTCTGGTGTTTTATACATGTTCTGTGATTGGCTTATATCTAATATTTTCATGACCCATCTCCCTTAATTAATTGATAAAATATTAAATCTTTCCATATTAACTGGATAAAGGTGTAAGAAGATAACTCTCAATATTCCTACACCTTTATTTTATAAGTCAAAATATACCATTATGGAAATCATTTTACCTTATATCAACAAATTCCTATATAACATTGGTTTATTACCATTCTTCAGGATAGTAGCCATCCTTGTACGCATATAAGTGCTTACAATTACGCTTCTCTTCTACTGTAAATTTTAATTTATTTTGCGCACCACCTATTTTATCATAGAAGTAATTATAATAGTATATATCAATAGTTTTTCCGGTATTGGGATTAATAAAAATTGTAGCCCAATTAAGATTTGCCAACATATAATCATTTATATATGCCCCTGTACAATAACAGTTTATACCATAAAATTCATCTCCTTTATCACTTACTAATGATAGCTGTAGTACATTTAAATTCTTCTCTCCCGTACCCTTTGTACCACTTTCATAAAATACTGTAGTAGGAATATCCACATACGTGTCGTCCTTAGATGTTAACGAATCCTGATTCATATCTGCAGCCTCACGTGAAAAAAGAATAGCTCTTAGTGAATCAACATGTGTCAAACTGATATTATACACTCGAGAACCTGCTGACGTACTGAAATCTTCATTGTAGGTAAAGCCTATGTCAACCTCGTTTCCATTTACATACATATGCTTACCATTGGCATCACTTTGAAAAACAATTTTAGCTGATTCATTTACCATAAAAAGAGTAGACACAGGATCATTAGCTATATTAGCTATTTTATTGAAAGTCAACGTATACGTTTTACTGCTGTCATATGTATGATCCTTACTGTAAACCCTGAAATAATGTGTACCTGCACTTAACCGATACAGATTTTCCTTCGTTGATATTTTATAGATATCTGCATTTGGATCCACATCAAGGATATCGTATTGATAACCTCCCACATCCACAGATATGTTCATAATAACCGGCGATTCCAATGTAAATTTATAATAATCCATATCAAACGGCGTGTCAATAATTCCCGTGACAGTACTGTTGACGCCAACTGTCGCCGCGGTAGACAGGGTATCATTTGGCTCATAATTCATATCCTGGGATGCAAAATACGCAAATGCATATGCTCCGCTTCCCTCACAGGCTGTAATGGCAAAGTAGTAGATACCTGCGTCCACAATACCCCCACAGTATTCCTGTACACCCATCCCTTCACTGAGGCTTCCGCCTATAAAGATAAGCTCACCTGTCTCTTGATTCAGTTTGAACACATATAGATCCGCATCCACGTCTGTGTAGGTCTGAACCATTATAGATATCTTGCTGGTCTGCTCCAATATAAATCCATACCATCTGGCTTCTCCCGTTTGTGTCAGAGTGCCCTGTACCGTATTCCCGTTAACCGCCAGATATGCATTATTGGGATCTGTGTTATCATCCGCAGCATATGCAGCCGGGCCGCCCAATACATTCGTGACACTATATTCTGTTCCATCATAACTCCTTTCCATTTTATTAGGAACATATTCCGGTGCATCTTCTACCCGAACAATCTCTTCATATAAATCACTCAGCTTATCTTCCGAAACTTCCTCCAGTGAAACATCCTGGGCTGCATCTCCTTCTTGTGTACACTCCACTTTTATCTGATTCGCTTCTTCCGCATGGACTGATGTTGAAAAACATACACACAAGCTCAGGCCTAATGCCAACAGTCTTTTTAATCCTTTTTTCCTCATATGTAATTCCACCTTTCACTCATAATTTCTGTGAACAAATTCGGTAAACTCAGCATACGCCGCATATTACCGCTTTTCACAATGCCATTATTCAGTTTTCATTACCAATACTTAATAGGTCTTCGTTGCTGATGTCGTAGATTCGCTTTCACCATTTGCACTACATGTCATTGTGACACGATATGTGCCTCTGGAAACCTGATAGGTTGTATTGACAGATGCATTTCTGCTGTCACTGGACGCTTCCCATGATTCCACATTTGTCCATGTTCCGGATACGCTTTTCTGTAAAGTAACCTTAACAGAAGTTTGTGTAACACCTGCTTTGCCCGTTACGGAACCTGTTATGGTTGCAACTCCATTATTTGAAATGGAAAGATCTGCTCCATAACTTAAAATATATGTCATTCTGGGCTCAATCTGCACACTTGCTTCTTTCGCAACAGCTGTAATAGGTAAAGTACCTCCACATAGCAGCATACATACACAGGCTGCAATTCCTGTCAGTTGCCGAATCAATTTCTTCATACCCTCTTCCTCCTTCCTTTTGATTTTAAAATTATAACAAAGCAGTATAAACTGTTTGTTAAATTTTCAAGAGATTATTTACTGATACTCTGTAAACATAAACATTTTACAGATTTCATCCACTGATAAATCATCAGCTGTGAGTATAAATACAGATTCTTTATACTCACAATATGCATATTTATCTCCTTCAGAATAAGAACAGATTACAACAGACTTTCCGTTCACCTCTTTAGTAATCTGCGCATCATATTCCGTATCCATTCCTATACTTGTACCTGTTGAAGCCAGCCACTGCTCCCATGTTATCATTTCCCCATTATCATTTTCATATATCAGAAACATACGTATATCCGACATCTGTCTCTCCGTTTCCCTGTACCCTTCCGGCAGATACCCTGGCTCCCTTGCCTGAAATTCCCTTTCCTGTTCATCCGTAAAATAGGTATACAGCACAGCGCCCTCCTTCTCCAGTATCGTACTGACCGTCTTAAAAAACTTAATCCGGTTTCCCTCCACACTCAAGGACAGCATAAGGATAGAAGCTACCACACAAATCCCCAGGACAGCCGCACGTTTCAGCTGTCTGTAAGCGCTGGTAAGCCATGGGTGCGCTTCCTTCCACATCAGACGCTTCATCTTCCGTTCAAACCGGGCAGAGAACTGATATGTATAATCTGTGCTGTCCTCAAGTTCTCGTATCATTGCTTCATCCACTGCCGGCATATACTTATATAGCCATTTGTCAGTCACTTCCATATGCCGCATTTCCATTATCCTCCAGCTTCCTGAGCTCATCTTCAATCAACGCCTTCCCCCGGGCCAGCCGCTGTCTTACCGTGCCTTCCTTGATGCCGCACACCTTCGCTATCTCACTGTTATCCATGTCCGCCGAGTACTTCAGCAGAAATATATCCCTATACTTTTCAGGAAGATTCCTGAGAATATTCAGTATTTCATTTTCGGTATCCGTCTCCTTCATACAGGTTGACGGCATTTTTTCCTCTTCTATTCCATCTGTGGTGATTTCTCTCTGCAGCTGCTTTTTCCTCTTTCTGAAGATATCTATAGCGGCATTTCTGGTGATTATGATTAAGTAGCTCTTTGTCTGTCGGCTGTCAGGCTCTGCCACTTTCTTTATATTACAAGCTACCCTCACAAATGCGTTATGTACCGCATCCTCTGCCAGATAGCAGTCATGCAGAATATCCACAGCCGCCTTATACATTAAATATCTGTATTTTTCATAAAGAATACAGAATTTTCTCTTATCCTCCGAAGAGTCTATCATCATCAGTAATATCATGTTTCCCCCGCCATAATCAGATTTTACTCTATTATATATAATAACGAATCCTACAGGGCATTTTGTTACATAAATCAGAAAATATTTGTGGTTTCATATACATTTTTTCAGGAATAACAATTTAGCCGTGCAATACTAATTCTCTTTATTGCCTTACTTTCCATGCATGGCGGTGCAGCCGGAATACCAGACTCTCTGTGGAGCACTTATTCTGCGTTTGCCAATTGCTATGGTGGTGTCATCATTCTTGGAGTCGAAGAAGGAGAAAGCCCAGAGGTATCATCATCAAAAAAGAAGCGGACGGTATTATCATGGAAAATCCCGGCAGCATACGGACTGGGAAAAAACAAAAACCGGCGTTATCAGAGAATAAAAAAAGAGCCCTCATATCATTCCTGACAGAATGATATGAGAACTCTTTTATGAACCGCCCGCCCTTGCAGGGCGCGCTTACCCTTTTACCGCTCCGCTGACTCCTTCCACATAGTACTTCTGGGTACCGAGGAACAGCGCCGCAACAGGGATGGAGATAATGACAGCTCCGGCCGCAAAGCTGCAGAACCATTGGTCAATATACTCCACATCCAGCATCTGATACAACCCCACCGCTACAGTATAGTAGTCTCTGTGGGTTCCGCACAGCACCTTCGCCAGCATGAAATCTTTAAAAGGTCCGGCAAAGGATGTCAGCAGTGTATAAACTACTACCGGTTTACTCAGCGGCATGATAATCTTTGTGAGCACCTGCCATTTGCTGGCCCCGTCCAGCATGGCAGCCTCGTCCAGCGATATGGAAACCGTATCAAAAAATCCCTTTGCTATATGGTAGCCACAGCCTGCGCCGCCTGCATAGACAGCAACCATTGCCACACGCAGCATGGGACCGGCTGTCCAGCCAAGCATTTTAATGATATAGTAGACCGCGATCATGGACATGAATCCGGGAAAGAGATGGATGATCATCGCGGCATTCATCAAAGGCTTCCTGGCCTTGAAACGCAGTCTGGAGAGCGTATACGCCACCGCTATCACGAAGAAAGTGGAAATCAGACAGCTTACGCCGGCAACCAGAAAAGTGTTAAACAGCATTTTGGGGAAGTTAAACACGGAAAAGTCCGTGAATAGCTTTACATAATTATCAAAGGTATAACTGGTGGGAAAGAAAGTGGAACTGTATGAGCCCTTCGTCCCGCGAAAGCTGGTCAATATAACCCACAGAACAGGAATCAGCCAGATAACGGACAATATGGCAAGTACCAGATGAGCTGCCGTCACAGTTATTTTTTTCTTTAAGGGATATCTGCTGAATTTATTCATCTAAACGCCTCCTCATTCCTGTTGGAACCGCTGAATTTAAAGGTTATCAGCGATACAACAGCCAATGTCACAAAGGTCATGATACCAATCACCGCGCCTACATTGTAATACTGATTCTCAATAGTGAGCTTATACAACCATGTAACCAGCAGGTCTGTCTTGCCGGCTGTGGAGTCCACCGGCCTCGGCAACCCCTGCGAAGTCAGGAAGATGACATTAAAGTTGTTCACATTGCCGGTAAATGTAGTAATCAGATAGGGCATCATAATAAACATCATATAAGGCAGTGTAATCTTCCGGAAGGTTACAATGGGACCTGCTCCGTCCACACGGGCCGCCTCATATAATTCCTGTGGAATATTCTGCAGAATACCCGTTACCTGAAGGAGCATGTAAGGTACTCCCACCCATATATTGATCAGGATAACCGTTACTCTCGCCCAGGCTGCATTGGTGAAAAAAGGCAGCGATTCCTTTGTGCCGAGGATTCCCATATTCCGCAGCATGATGTTGATTGCACCCTCCGGCTGAAGCATGGTGCGCATAATCAATAAGGTCACAAAATGGGGAATTGCCACTGTCAGCACAAAGAAAAATCTCCACATTTTCTTTGCCCGGATTTCTTTCCAGTTGATAAAAAGTGCCAGTATCAAACCGCAGAAATAATTGGAAAAAGTCGCCGCAAGCGCCCAAATCAGCGTCCATCCCAATACCGGCCAGAAAGTTTTTCCAAGGCTTCCGCCTAATCCGATCACCCTCTTGAAATTTTCCAGGCCTACCCAGTCAAAAAGAACCAGCTTGCTGTTCTCCACACTATAGCTTGTAAAAGCCATACTGATCATGAATACCAGCGGCAGTATCGTAAAAGCCAGCACGCCTATCACCGGAAAAGACAACAGGGTAATCTGCAGATTGCCATTGAACAGATCCTTTATTTCTTCCCGAAGTCCCGGAATCTGTCGCCCTTCTTTCCTGAAGCACTCCAGCTTATATGCCTGACGCAGAGAACTCCTGCCAAGCAGAATCAGCACCAGTACAATCGCCAGGGTGATGATTCCAAACAAAAGAATCAGCTGGGAACGGTCGCCATCTACATATTCATATACACTTTTGGCGTCATTCCAGACTTTCTGCTGCTCCAGCTCACCAAGTGTAATCAGCATGCTCAGATTGTGAAGCCCTGTTTGGATCATGTAATAAATAATTGCAGCTTCCGCTGCTAAAAAAATGATACCCTTTACAATCTGCCCCTGGGCAAGACAGCCTGCCCCAAAGACCAAAGCAGAAAGACGAGTCAGCAAAGAGCCCTTCTTCAGGGCATCCATGACCGGATATTTGTTTTCAAATTCTTTTTTCGATTTTCTGGTTTTCATTGTTGAAACCTCTTTCCCTTACGAAGAGCCCGCGGACACATTGAACGGTGTCTGCGGGCCGCATGATTATCGTCGCCTACACCTGAATCCGGATTTCGCTTTTTTATTCAAGTCCGGAAGAGTTTGCCGCCGTCTCAAAAGCCTGCAGTTTCTCCGCCGCATTGTCTTTCGTTACTTCACCACTCAGAATTTCCTTGCCAAAGCTCTCTGCCGGAGTCCAGAACCAGGACATCTCTGTAAAGCTCATACGGGGCACTGCGATATTGGAAACGGTATAGTTGTCTACCATTACCACTTCGTCTGCCTGAATCTCATCAGTTGCAAGATATTCATCATAGCAGGGAACATATCCGCGATTCTCATAATGATACTTCTCGCTGTCATACCCCCCCAGATACAGTGCCAGCTCAATGGCAACCTGCGGATACTGGGTTGTGGACTTCACACCAATTCCCTTTGCAGAGTTAAAAGGACGAAGCTGATAGTCTGTGCCGTTTACATTTACGGAAGGAAGCGGCGCTACACCGAAATTGTCGCCCAATATCTCCTGGGTCTGAGCCGCCTGCCATGTGCCGCAGAAGTATGCGTTCACAGTGCCCTCACGCATCATGGAAATCGCATCCTCGGGAGATGCGGAAACAAAGTTCTCATTCTTTGCCAGGTCAATCAGGTACTCTGTCATGGCAACACCTTCATCAGAATAGAACTTGACACCGGATTCACGACTCATGCCGTCCTCTCCGAAGAAAGTTCCTCCAACGCCAAGGAAAAAGCAGGCATTGTAGAAGCCATTGTCTAACTGAACGGAAACTTTTCCTTTTTCCAGCATCTTATCCATGGATTTGATATCTTCTTCTGAAAATACGCTCTTGTCATAGTACATAAAATATGTATTTGTGGTAAGAGGCACTCCATAGACACCGCCGTCCTCATAGGTCAGAGAGCTTACCAGAGTAGGTGAATAATGCTCATTTACAGTATCCAGATACTTGCCGCCCAGCTCGGCCAGCGCCTGCTCTTTACAGAAATATTCCAGATTCGTGGATGAGAACAGGAACACGTCCGCAGCTGCCTCAAGGTCATTCAGAACCTGCTTTCTTGCATCAGATTCTGTACATACACCATACTCAAAGGTAATATCCCAGTTGGGATGCAATTCGTTGAACTGCTCGCACATGGTCTGAAGCCATGCGCCGTACTCCTGATCCTGATCTTCTGAAGGAGCCCACACTTTCAGAGTGCAGGTAATCGCTTCTTCCTCTGACGATTCCCCAGCAGACTCCTGTGAAGTCTCGGCAGAACTCTCCTCAGATGCAGAACCGGACTCTGCGCTGCTGCTTTCTGCAGAATCGGATCCGGAGGTACTGCTTCCCTCAGAACCTGACTCCCCGGAATCATTCCCGCATGCTGCCAGAGAAAAAACCATGGCACCAGCCAGAAGAACACTTAACAATTTCCTTTTCATACTCATTTCCTCCTAATAATATGAAATTTGTTCTTTTGAAGGTTCTCGGAAAATTTTCGGAAAATTTCCTGTATTTTTTAGCATGTGTTTCTCTATTGTTTTTTCTGACAACCTCCAAACGAATTGTATTTACGAAACCGATTTAGTTCCGTTCTTTTCCAATATTACTAAATCCCGCACCGTATGTCAATATCAAATATACAAATTTGTTATTATTCTGTATATTTTTTTAATTCTATTGCATTTTTATTTATACAATGTTATTATATCATCATAAATCTTACATTTCCGGGGACTCTATACTTTGACAAATGGAATTATCTCTCAAATTTGTTTCCGAAAATATTAGATTTTATTTCTCTGTTTCTCTGATATGTTTCTCTTTATCTTCAACACAGATATAATAACAGGGAAAAATTGAAAATATGCCAGGCCGGACCTGATTTCAGGCCTGCAGAAAAGGAAGGTTCTCATGATAAATTTCAAAACCAATTTTCATACACATGTACAGCGCTGCAGACATGCGGGCGGATCTGAAGAAGACTATGTGAAAGCCGCTGTTGACAATGGTCTTTCCCAGCTGGGCTTTTCCGATCACAGCCCATTTCCGGACATCGACTACGGTCTGCGGATGCCGTTCTGCGAACTTCAGGAGTACTTAGACGAAATAAATACATTGACGGTAAAATATCAGGCTGATATAATTTTGTGGAAAGGTCTGGAAATCGAGTATTTACCTGAGCATCGCAATTATTATGAAGAGCTTCTGACCAAATGGAATGTTGACTATCTGCTGATGGGTGAACATTTTTATAAAAATACAGATGGGATGACCGCGAATATCTACGGTCCGACTTCTTCCACAGAACAGTTCATCGCTTATGCCAACACTGCTGCAGAAGGCATGAAAAGCGGTTTTTTCAAAGCAATCGCACACCCCGATCTCTATATGCTGAATCCGTTTATGTGGGATGATAACTGCCGGAAGGCGGCAGACATCATTATTGATGCTGCAGTGGCAACCGGGACGGTACTGGAGTATAATGCCAACGGTTTTCGACGGGGAATAAGCGATTTTCCGGATGGGGCAAGATATCCCTATCCCCATGAAAATTTCTGGATAATGGCTGCGCAGTCATCCGCAAAAGTAATTGTGGGCTCAGACTGTCACAACCCTGCAAAGCTTTGGGATGACATGGTGGAATTTGCCTATCAGCGTTTGCAGGAACTGGGAATCAGACCGATCACGGATCTGATGAATACAAGGAGTCAAGAAAATGAACATACGAGATATCGCGAGACTGGCTAACGTAACCCCCGGTACCGTATCCAAGGTTTTAAATAATTATCCTGACATCAGTGAGAACACACGGCGGCATGTTATGAAAATTATCGAGGAAAATCAGTATATTCCCCGTAACAGTGCCCGCTCTCTGAAGCTGGCTGTGAAGATTCCTCAGATTGCGCTGGCTATGGAGGGCATCGCAGACTGGCTGCATCAGGCTATGGCAAAAACGCTTTTTATACGGTTTCACAATGCGGATTATACGGTTATGTCCTTTCATGATAATTACTACTCTCAGGATAAAGTTGAGAAATTTCAGGAATTATTGAACTATATTGATAAGCATAATCTGACCGGCATGGTATATTTCGGCGGAGATTTTCGAAATGTCCCTTCAAAATATTTTGAATCTCTGTCATGTCCTGTGGTTTTTGTCAACACGGTTCTGCCGGATCAGACCGGCACAGAGGCCTATTCCAGTGTTCAGGTAGATCATTATGGTACCGCGGCCAGACAGATGGAATATCTCATCACAAAAGGACACAGAAATATCTGCACTGTCATCTCTTCCACAATTGATACCAGCGCATACGGAATTCGTCGGGACGCCTATAAGGACGTTCTCCGCCGGCATGGTCTGGAGCACAATCTGGCCTATATACAGGAAAGTCATTATCTCTGTTCCAACGCCTATCAATTGACTTATTCCTGTCTGAAAGATCATCCGGAAATCACCGCTGTCTGCTGCTTTGCCGACGCCGTGGCCATAGCTGCTGTCAAAGCCATCCGCGATGCAGGCAGGGCACCGGGAAAGGATGTAGCCATCATCAGTTTTGACGGAATGGAGCACCTGCAATACTGCATTCCCTCCATCACCACCTTTGAGCAGCCGGAAGCAGAGATGATGGACTATGTATATGATTTGATACTTGGCCTGATGAACAGCAAGAGACAGCATCTGCAGATTACCCTCCAGACAAAATTTCAGGAAAACGAGTCCTGTTTGGGAGAAGTCCCAAATGCCCGGCCAGATCATCCCTGACAGCAGATGTTACCGGAAAAAGTAATAGGAAGGTACGCTTGTACCTTCCCCCCATCCTTCTGTTCTGTAACATCCTGCCCTTCTGCAGTACCACCGTCGCCTGTAGCGAAATCAGCTGGCTCCCCACTTCCACAGCCGGTCAGTAACAGACAGCCAGTCAGCAGAAAAGTAGTCAGCATTGTTTTTTCACGGTAATATCCCCCTTTCCCTGATCTGTATGACTCTATAGACGCGTTTATTGCCAAAAAGTTCTTCCCGGACTTTATAATTTTTCCACTATGTTCACAGACACCTTGATTCTCTAATTACAAACCTTCTCAGCGGAAGGGGGATTCCGACCGGAAAAAAGGGATCCATTTGACAGTCGCACCATTTTTTCAATCATACAGCTGTATGACAGGTTTTCTGTTGACTGGACAGTTCTCATTATTGTCAGCCAGGGTTGATGTCACTTCCATGTGGGTCCGAGAAAAAATAGTTAATATTTAAATCATAATTGTTTTTTCCAGGAAAATAGGTTAATATATTAGCTATGATAGATTTAAACCAATTCAAAATTACACCAAAAGAAATCAGCGGCAGCATAGTAAAAAATGTCAGGGCCAGGAGGAAGGAAGCACATCTGACCCAGGAACAGCTGAGCAGAAAATCCGGAGTGAGCCTGGGGTCAGTTAAGCGGTTCGAGCGGACAGGGGAAATCTCGCTTGCTTCCCTGATCCGGATATCCGTTGTTTTGGACTGCCAGGAGGATTTTCTGCAGCTTTTCGCGAAAAAGCAATATCGGTCCATACAGGAGATCATTGATGAGCAGTCTTAAGAAAATGGATGTGTTCTACCAGGGAAGAAAAGTCGGAACTCTGGCTGAAACCAGAGACCGGCTGGTTGCATTCGAATATGACAGTATATGGCTGTCGGAAGGCTTTCCGATCAGTCCATTTAGCCTGCCTCTGGAGAAAAAAGTCTTCCTTCCGAAGCCAGAACCTTTTGAAGGTCTTTATGGCGCATTTGCAGACAGTTTGCCAGATGGCTGGGGACGGCTTCTGGTAGACAGAATGCTTTTACGCGAGCATATCAATCCCCATCAGTTGAACAGCCTGGACCGGCTGGCTATTGTAGGAGAATCTGGAATGGGGGCTTTAACTTACCGTCCCTGCCATGCATGGACGTCCCCCCTGCAGACAGAAGATTACGATCGAATAGCCGTCCAATGCAGACAAATGCTTTTAACAGATACAGCGGAAGATTTCGACCAGCTGTTCCGAATGGGAGGTTCCTCGGGCGGTGCCAGGCCAAAGATATTGACACAGGTGAGCGGAGAAGCATGGCTGATTAAATTTCCATCCGCGATTGATAAACCGGATATCGGTACGCAGGAGTATGCCTATGCAAAATGTGCGGCAGACTGCGGAATCCAGATGAGCGAGACCAGGCTCTTCCCCTCTGCTTTCTGCGGAGGCTATTTTGGCACAAAACGTTTTGACCGATACCGGGACAGAGATGGTAAGGAACAGCGTGTCCATATGCTGACCGTAAGTGCCATCCTGGAAACCAGCCACCGTATTCCCAATCTGGATTACCATACCCTGATGAAACTTACCTCTATTTTGACCCGGGACTATTCCCAGCTGATACAGTTGTTCCGCCGCATGTGTTTTAACGTATTTGCCCACAACAGGGACGACCATTCCCGTAATTTTACTTATCTGTACGATGAAGAGCAGAACCGTTGGTATCTGTCCCCTGCCTATGATCTGACTTACAGCAATTCCATCGGCGGGGAACATGCCACCTGTGTGAATGGGAATGGATACAATCCGGGGAGGGCAGATCTGCTGGCAGTGGCGGCACAGGCCGGAATTGAGCCAAAAGAGGCAGGCTATATCCTGCAGGAAGTGGAGGAAAAGGTGTCGGCTTCCCTGTCGCACATCAGTATTCACTGATTCTCAGGTCTCCGCTGGTAGTGGAGATCCGAACCTTGTGTGCGCCTCCGCCGTACTGCCCGTCGGCCTTATTTCCTTTCTTATTAAAGGAAAGCCGGTCGTCAAAAAATGTGCTGCATTCCCCGCTGGTGGAGTCAAAATCCAATGTGAGGGATACCGTCTCAGGAAGCCGTAAATTTACCCAACCGCTGGTTGTGGAAATGTTCAGGTCCCCCGTGAGCTGTGCCAGATAAATCTGCACATCTCCGGATATGGTATCCGCCCGGCCCTGGCCGGTTCCATCGGCTATCTGGACTTCTCCGCTGCTGGAATCCATCTCAAAATTCCCCTGCAATGCCCCTACTCTGATATCCCCGCTGGTGCTGGAGACCTTGACGTCGCCGTTCTGCCGCTTCAGAAAAATCTCTCCGCTGACAGAGGAAGCCAATGCTTCTCCTGTCACCTGCTCTGCGAAGATATCTCCGCTGGTAGTAGAAATTGTTATGTCACCACTCTGCTCACCCAGCGCGATTTCTCCGCTGACAGAGGAAACCGATGATTTCCCTGTCACCTGTCTTGCCCAGATATCCCCGCTGGTAGTAGAGGCGGAAAATATTTCGCACTGTGCCGCACTCACATAGATTACGCCGCTGGTAGAATGAAACTGTATCTCGTGGGCTTTCACTCCCGGGAAGGTAATGTCTCCGCTGGTGCTGGAAGCAGAAAAGCTATTCTGCAGAGCAAATGAAAGCTCAGAATTGACATCACCACTCAGAGTTTTTACATACAGGGAATCCAGCTTTTCGGCAAAATCTGCCGGCAGATAAATCTCCGTATATGAGTTTTTCGGCCGGAAGGAAAAGAAAAAGAAGGAATTTCTCCTGCTGCCCTTAATCTGGAGCTCCGTCCCGTCCTGCGTCACCGTGGAAATCTGGTTTTCCTTCGGCCTAAAATTCAGATACTCACGGATAACAATGGATTCCCCTGTTCCTTCATAGAACAATACGTCATTGCTGTTCATCCCATAATCAATTTCCAGACTTTTTACATCTGCTGTATCGAACTCTTTCTCCAGCACCAGCGAATAGTTCTGATTGCCCCCTCCGAAACTGAATCGGCCGTCGGAGGACAGCAGGATAATCATCATGGCACACAGACATATGGCTGCCGCCGACAGAAAAATGATGGTTGTTATTTTTAATTTTTTCATGAATCATAGTTCCGTCCATATCCAAACAGCATTCGGATATGGGCTGTTTCCTTTCTTTATATTAGTTCCGTCTGTGTCTGAATGCTGCCTTCTTCTGCGGAAAATTTTCTGAATATACTGCATTCATAAAATTTTCCGGGCATCATTCACACACAGACTGTTTTTTATTAGTTCCGTCTGTGTCTGAATGCTGCCTTCTCCTGCGGAAAATTTTCTGAATATACTGCATTCATAAAATTTTCCGGGCATCATTCACACACAGACTGTTTTTTATTAGTTCCGTCTGTGTCTGAATGCTGCCTTCTTCTGCGGAAAATTTTCTGAATATACTGCATTCATAAAATTTTCCGGGCATCATTCACACACAGACTGTTTTTTATTAGTTCCGTCTGTGTCTGAATGCTGCCTTCTCCTGCGGAAAATTTTCTGAATATACTGCATTCATAAAATTTTCCGGGCATCATTCACACACAGACTGTTTTTTATTAGTTCCGTCTGTGTCTGAACAGTACCTTCCCCGCGGAAAATTTTCTGAACATCGCCCCCTCAGTCGCTTCGGCGGAGGTTGAAAACCAGTTCTGAAATTGCCTGCGCGCAGGCTCCGATCAAAAACGTAATCCAGGTCACCTCCCATTTGCAGGTTGCAAAGCTGATGATAAAATAGATGGTTATTGTCACAATCCAGATCGTGACTCCCATGGAAACCTTTACCGCCTTCCTTTTATTCCTGGCATGGACTGCCTCTTTATAGGTTTCCACCAGGTTTTCCTCCTTTTTGCTGAATGCGGGATACATATTCGCTGCATATACCAGCATACAGGTGGGAGGAATACAGAGACAAATCGTCGCGACGAAGACCAGCATACCTGCTTCCTGCATCATGTAGAAATAGAAATCTACTACTACCATACCTGTTATAAACATAGCGCCTGCAAAAATATATAATCCCACGGCAATGGTCTTTAACATGGCTCTTCTCCTTCTCAGGTCTTCCGGCAGATTCAGAAGGTTTTTCTCCTCCAGTTCTCCGAAAAGTTCGGTCACATCTCCGATGGAATTGACCACATTCTGATAGGCATCTTCTTCCTGATATCCTTCCCCAATCAGGTCCTGATATTTTTCCAGGGTGTTCTGAATCATTTCTTCCTTCAGCTCCATGGCCTTCCTTGTCTTCGGCGCATCCTTAAAAAGCCCGTCGATGTGTTTTCTGATTCTTTCCTTCATTTTATTTCTTCCTTTCCCGCTGCACAGCGATGTGTCATAATGATTTTCGTTTTCTCTGAGGCAACGCATAACGTTAAATTATTTCTGTTTATTTCAACAACTGGTCAATCGTCTCCTTTGCCTCTTCCCAGTCCCTCTTGTAAGACTGATAGGCCCGCCGTCCTTCCTCGGTAATGGAATAATAGCGGCGTCTGGCGCCCACTGTCTCGTCTCCCCAATAGGTCCGTATGTAGCCTGCCTGTTCCAGCCTGCGAAAAGCGGAATACAGAGTGGCCTCTTTCAACTCACAGCGATTATCCGTTTTTTTCATGATATCTTTATTAATCTGATATCCATAACTATCCTGTTCCAGGAGATGAGCCAAAATAATGGCTTCCGTATGTCCCCGCAGGATGTCTGATGTAATTGACATGTTCCGCCTCCTTTTTCTCGTTTTGTCTCTGTACCGCAGTACCCGGACATTTATGGTCCCGATTTTCATTTATACTATATTACAATATACCTCGCCTGTCAAGGTATATTTTTCTCCGAAATATATTTCCTGATACATAATCATTTTTACTCTCGTTATTCTACAAAAAATCATGGACTCTTTTTTCCGCAAAAATTTCCATGATCTGTCACCACGTTTTATAAGCCGCTTTTTATTTCTGTAAATCGGACACACAAAATGTCCGTCTATTTTTTCACTCTTCCCGCATATTTTATGCTATACTTTTTATATGTTTTATTTCCCACATTTCCGGGCGTTGTAAAAGGATTTTGACATCCTTTACTTGCAATGTAAAAGCAAATTGATAGAAAAGCATTCAGGGATATTGTATATTGGGTATGCCCCTTATCGAGGCAAAATAAAGGTGGACGAATATGGAAATTGGAAACAGACTTAAAAATGCACGAAATGAAAAGGGTATGACACAGGAACATGCGGCCGAGTTACTTGGTGTCAGTAGACAGACTATTTCAAATTGGGAAAACAGTAAGTCTTATCCGGATATCATCAGTGTAATAAAGATGAGCGACCTTTATTCCGTAAGTCTTGACCACCTGCTTAAGGAGGACAATACAATGAAGCAAACCTATCAGGAATTTTTAGAAGAAAGCACCAACACTGTAAAAGCCAAAAAGAATCTCAGCAAGATAGTACTTCTTTCCACCTATTTTGTTGTCTGGATTACAGTGATGATTCTGTTCTGGAATGTTGCGGGGACTATAATCAATGAACTGGATATGATATTAAGGTGGATTTTGTTACCTGCTCTTTTGCTTTTCATAACAGTAACTGTTGCGAAAAATGATTATTTCGGAAAAGGGAAATGGTTGTGTGTCCCAGGTGCGGCTATAACATTTCTTACAGTTCCTTATACTCATACTCAGTTTTTGTTTACAGAGGAAACAGTTACCTTTATATTTAGATTTCCTAATATTCCATATATGGCAGCAGGCATTCTGATTTCTTTTTGCGGTTTGGAGGCAGGTATTTTGTGGAATAAAATCTGCAAAAAGTAGAAATATATTTGCAAAAAGCATATCTGCAGGGAATAAAAGCATGTGTCATTTCTGTCCAAAATCTGCTATAATACAAAAGTATCGTCCATCCATGTCTCACAGGCACGATACAGGAAAATCGTTGTTCAGGGGTGCAGTGAGGATAAATATGCCGGACAAAAGAAATTTTGAAGAAGCAAAGAGAAAAGTCATAGGAATCGACAGACAGCGTTTCGGTATCGGCACACTGTCTGAGAAAACTGTTCATGCCATTTTGAAAAATTACTATGAGCCTGACGAGGACAGGCAGGAAATCCCCATAGAGAATTATATTGCCGATATTTACGCGGACGGTGAAATCATAGAGATCCAGACCAGACAGTTTGACAAAATGCGGGGGAAGCTGGGTGCTTTTCTGCCTCTGTACCCTGTGACCATCGTCTATCCCATTCCCCGGGAGACCAGGATTATCTGGATAGACGAAGAAACCGGGGAGCTGAGCGGAAAGCGCAAATCCCCGGTAAAAGGCAATCCTTATGTGGTTTTCCCCGAACTGTATAAGATTAAAATGTATCTGAAAGACCCTAACCTTCGTCTGCGGCTGGTCCTGATGGATGTGGAAGAATACAAGCTCCTGAGCAGCCGGCCTAAGAGCAAAAGAAGAAAAGCAACCAAATATGACCGCATTCCCACCGAACTTATACGGGAATTTGAAATCGACTGCCCACAGGACTACATGCAGTTTGTTCCCCCGGAACTGGAAGGCGCCTTCACCTCCCGGGAGTTTGCCGCCACGGCACACATTTCCCTCTCCCTGGCCCAGATGGTCCTGAATATTCTCTATCATGTGGAGACAGTGACCCGGACAGGGAAAAAGGGAAACATGTATCTGTATGAAATTAATGAGTAAAAATCCCTGTAATCAGTCCAGCCCTACTATGCCGTCCACAGGCAGGGACATGACAATTCCCTGGGCCTTGCTGTGCATGCCGCATTGTCTGCCGATTTCCTGCATGATAGCCAGTTTATCCTCCTTCTGGGCCAGGATAATGACCACTTCTCTCTCCTCCTGCACGCTTATCTTCCAGAATTTCATAGCCTCCTGGTTGCCGATTCGCCTGCTGTGGAATACTGTGCCTCCGGAGGCGCCTTTGGGTCTGGCGGCGTTCATTACGTCCTCACTGAATCCCTGATTTACAATCGCCATAATCATACTGTATTCATTCTCTGTCATATCCGCTTCATTCCTCTCTGCAAGTTGCTTCTCCTCCGGTTCCAGACTCTCAATCAATTGAACAAGGTGACCGCTGCCGCCGGACATGAAGACAGTAAAGGCAATTCCGGTATTCGGCATGCCCAGATGCAGCTTCTTCCGCAGCTTTTTCAGCATTTCATCGGCAAAAGTCTTCGGCATCATACCCATCAGAATATTTTTATCCACACCGTCCAGCCCCAGCATATCCATAACTTCGCTGGTGGCAGTTCCCTGGGCGTGGAAAACATACTGAGTGGGAACATTTCCTTCTTTGAACAGTCCCACCGCCTTATTGACCAGTTTTGGTGTTGCAATGAGAAGCAACATTCGAAACGCCGCTTTCTTATGATTGTCCGCCATTTTCACTGCCCTCCTCAAATTCAAAGATGTCATCCATAGCATCCATAACTTCCGTAAAGTCTGCTTCCTGTACCGCAAGCTGATCCGTTGTCTTCAGCCTGTACTGATACAGGATTCCCATCACCTGAATGGCAATCAGCGGCGTGAGCGCCACCAGCGCCACCACGCCGAAAGCATCTGTCATCAGATTTCCTCCCACAGCATCACAGGCTCCGATGCTTAGCGGAAGCAGGAATGTGGTGGTCATGGGACCGCTGGCCACACCGCCGGAGTCGAATGCAATACCCACGAACATCTTCGGCACGAATCTGGACAGGAGCAATGCGATCAAATAACCCGGTATGATAATCCAGTGTATGGGCAGACCGGTCAGCACCCGCATCATGGACATTCCCACGCTGGCCGATACTCCCAGGGACATGCAGAGGTTCATGGACCTGGCGGACACCGAGCCGTTAGTCACACCCTCCACCTGGCGATTCAGCACCTGGATGGCCGGCTCTGCTTTTACAATATAATACCCAATCAGCATACCGATAGGTATCAGCAGCCATTTCCAGGCCTCGGAGGCAATTTCGTTCCCCAGCAGGGAACCCACCGGAGCAAATCCCACATTAACGCCGCACAGGAACAGCACCAAACCGATATATGTATACCCGAAACCTACCGTCACACGCTTTACCTGCCTGCGCGGATATCGATGTGTAAACAGTTGGAACAAAACGAACACAAAGGCAACCGGTACCAACGATATCAGAACCTCCCGCACATAAGGAGGCATGCTGAAGAGAAATTCCTTCACCACATCCCGGGTGGTACTCACATGTGGGACACCGGATGCTGCATATGCAGTCTCACCGGGATTGAAGAACTTTCCCAGAATCAACACTGCCAGAATCGGCCCCACACTTGACAGCGCCACCAGACCAAAACTGTCGCTGGAAGCATTTCTGTCACCGCGGACCGAAGCAAGGCCCACACCCATTGCCATGATAAAAGGAACTGTCATGGGCCCCGTTGTCACACCGCCGGAGTCAAATGCTACTGCAAGGAAATCTTTTGAGACAAAAAAGGAGACTCCTATCAATACTGTGTATAACACAATCAATATGGTTGACAGATTAATCTGAAACAAAATTCTGATAATGGCCACCGCCAGGAAAATGCCAACCCCCACCGCCACGGTCAGAATCAAGGTCAGATTCGGAATGGACGGCACCTGCTCCGCCAGCACCTGCAGATCCGGCTCGGAGATCGTGATAATCGCCCCCATGGAGAATCCGATCAGAAAGATCAGCGGAATCCGCCGGGCTTTGGATATCTGCACGCCGATACCCTCCCCCAGCGGCGTCATGGACATCTCCGCCCCCAGCTGGAAAAAGCCCATTCCCACCACCAGCATAATTGCCCCCACAAGGAACATCACCATAGTTCCCAGATCTATGGGTACCAGCAAAATGCTGAGCAACAGGACAATTCCCGTGATCGGCAGCACCGCAGACAGAGATTCCAGAATCTTCTCTTTCAGTTTTTGGTTCACCTGCATCACCTCTTTTACTCATTTTTATCAGACCATTTTTGTCAGACTATATTTATCATATCAAATAACTGCTGTTCTTACCACATGATATGTATATATTTATGGAAATTTAAGTACCTCATGTTTTTTGCAATTGTAACAGGCAAAAAATAATACCCACCCTGTCAGTACCAGGATGGGCACCTCTTGCTGAGAGGTAAATAAGTGGTTTACAGCCTTCTTAAATAGTAAAGTCGTTCAGCAGTACACGAAACCGTTACAAAATAACAGCCCCCGGTTCCCTCCACATATCCGATACAAAAAAGGCCAATGCTGCCCAAGTGTATACAGAATAAAAATTACCTCTGTCATCACGGCCTTTCTTCAGTGTCTCCATGGCATCTGCTTTTGTGAGCAATGCAAAACCGTCAAACAGTTCGCTTCCCACCGCACCTTCCTGGGACAGTTCAGACAGATCCGCAGAATGAAAGACCACACAAACCAGTGCATTACTCTCATCTGTCATCCCGGGACTGGAGAAAAGCAGTGAATTGACTGTAAAAGCAGAGTCTCCCTGCGCCGTTTCCAGTCCGGTCTCCTCTCTGATTTCCCGCAGAGCGGTGGAAATAATCGGATTCTTCCCTTCCTTATCCTCTTTGTCTATCAGTCCCGCCGGCACACTGAGCAGAAACTGCCCGGCCGGATAGCGGAATTCATAAGAAAGCAGCAGCCTCGGTTCTTCCTCCGGGGTATCCAGAATCACGATACAGCTCACCGCATCCGGAAGCATGGTTCTGAATTCTTCGTCGGATTTTGTCGCGGTCAGATCGTCAGTTGCCCGCCGGGTGGCATCATAATAATGCCTGCCCGGCGCATATTGTAAATCAGCCACTCGAATGTAAGGGGATTCAAATACCGTTTTTACATCTTCCCGGTTTATCCTTTGTTTTCCTGCCACTGCCTTACTCCTTATCTGTAATTTCTCATTATGATAATCCATAACAGCTCTTTGGCACGTCTATAAATATTTGCTTAAGTCTTTACACAATTTCTCTTCAATTGAAATCAGCTTTGTGCTGATATTCTTCGACTTGTGATCCGCCGCCTTGTACTGATTCAAATATCTGTTCAGCGATTTGATGCCCATATTACATCCATCTGTAATCAAATCTGCCACTGTGGCATCACTGTCATCCATACTCATCTTCACATTGGTCTTCATCCATGACATCCCTTTTGCCATGGCTTTAGGCTCTTTTTCTTCCGTTCCGTGGCTGTTCAACAGAGAATGGATTTCATCTCCCAGTTTTTCATGATGATCTTTGCTCTCCTGCAGGAGCTGTTTCATTTCTGTATCCCGAACCTTCTCCAGCACTTCATCAATGGAAGTCACTGCCATTTTCGTTCCCGCATCACATTCCCGGAGGAGTTTTACTGTGTCTGTATATACCATGATTTCTCTCACCGCCTGCTTTCCGTTTGTCGGGCAGGTTTTATCCTTTCTTTTTTGTTTAGTATTTCAAGGATTCATGAGAGTATACGCTGAAAAACTATAAGTCTTTTCTTTCCAGCCTGTCCATAATACCGTCTGCGTCTACACCAGGATGCGTTACATACATACGGCAGATCTGTTCTGTCAGCTCCATGTCCAGATGATTCTCTTTTGAGGATTTCTTTTTACCGAAAAAGCCGCCCAAGAATTTCGTTGACGCTTTTTCCACCGATACGTCAGGAACCGCCGGGTTACAGTCAATTTTCTCCGTCTGAAACTGGTGGTTCTCCGGGTAAAGAGTGAGCACCATCATGGTAAGAGGCAGATGAAAGCGCTTTTGTCCGCAGCTACCGGGATTGAGATACGTCACCTCTCCCTTTTTGCTTTCCTCATATTCATGGGAATGGCCGAATACTACCATGTCGATACCCGATACATCCTTCCTGGCCTGCTTTCTATTATGAATCATATAAATTCTGAACCCATAAAGGGAAAGTTCTCTTTCATACGGCAGTTCCTCCGGAAAATCATCTGCCCATTTCTTATCCACATTTCCCCGAACCGCATATACAGGACCGATTTTCTTCAAATCTTTCCATATTTCTGCATTGTCAAAATCACCTGCGTGAAGAATCACTTCACAGCTTTTCAGAACAGCTGCTGCCTCCGGCCGTAGAATGCCATGTGTGTCTGATATAACTGCAATACGATGCTCTTCCATAGATTGTACTTCTCCCTTCGCTCTTCTCCAGGCAATTCCCTTTATAACCTAATTTTCCATGTGTGATGGTGTAACCGACAGATTTATTTCGGCGACCTGCGCAGCGGACATTTGGAATGAGAAACCTTTTCCGCCAGCCCGCTCAGACCGTTGTCCCGCAGATAATCCTGTAGGATATATTTTGCCTGGGTAGATTCCGGTCCGATGATAATCTCCGCTATCAGGTCCTCCATCCCAATTCCGATTTTCCGGCACATGGCCATCAGGTCCAGCGGGTAATATTTTTTGATTCGCTCCACACTGATATGATAACAGGGCTTCACCTCTAAATGTTCCTTCACAAACGGAGAAACTACCAGCCGCACTTCCCGCTCGGAGAAAAAGGAGGGATGCTTGAATGCCGCCGAACAGCTCCAGGCATAATTCATGGCCTTTTCCACATCGGGACTTTCCTTTGTCAGATCCTTCTCCCGTTTCATCAGGCGATAAAATATACCTGTCAGCTTATGGGCCGCCATGTCATCCTGATAGAAAACCGTCTGCAAAGACAACGCTCCCTGGGCCATCTTCTGCAGATACTCTCCCTGAAATGCAATACATACGCCTCTTCCTCTGTTCCCATACCGCTCCCATTGGGCCGCATCATCCCGATACAGTGAGAAGCAGGCGGCATAGGCAGAATAGTAGAATTCCTTTTTCAGCTCTTTCTCAAAAAGGGCCCGGACCTGTTCTCCCCGTCCAGTATCCCCTTCCTCCTCCAGCCGCTTTACCACCGCGTCACAGAGTCCGGTCATAAAATAGCGCATCTCCGCCGCATCGTTCATATTCAGAATATTGTTCACGCGAAGCTGAGCGCTGTGGAGAATTCCGTCCAGCGCCTGAAAATCTGTATAATGATATAAGATTTCGTTGTCATATCCCTGCGGCATACTTATGCTCCCTGTCTTCTCTGCCTTTTCATTTCCGCTTTATTTCTTCCATTCTGCATCCTGCTGCCTTCTGTCGTATGCCCTTCTCACATGCAGCTTCCCGTTAACCACCTGCTTACGGCTCACACAGAAAAACCGCCACTCCTGTGTCGTACCGCTTAATGTGATTCCCGAACATCTCAAAATTCTCGCCCTCCAGCTCTCCCGAAAGGATCTTCTCCGCACTCTCCCGCAGCCGGGGAATCAAATCCGGCTTCACAGGAAAGCCGCCATGAGAAGGATATATAAGGTCAAAGTCCTCTTTATAGCGGTCCAGCTTTTCCAGGCTGTGTACATAAGCATGAAACTCCCTCTGGACACCGAACATAAATATATTGCCATCCTGTATGGGATCTCCGCTTATCAACGTTCTGTTCTTTTTATCCAGCACCGCAATGCTTCCCGGCGTATGTCCGGGCAAGGCAATGATTTCCAGCGGCCGCTCTCCCAGGTCAAGTATCTCCCCCTCCTGCACCGGGATAAACCTGCCTGTCTTTTTCTGTGTATTATAATAATTTGACGCCTCCGAAGGATGCATGTAAAAAGAAGGAAATTCCTCATTGCTGCCCACATGGTCCCGGTCTCCGTGGGTGATCAGGAGAGAAAGGGGCAGCTTCGTCAGTCCTTCCGCAATCTCTTTTGCACAATGTACCTGCATTCCGCTGTCTATCAACAAAGCTTTTTCTGTACCCTCCAGCAGAAAAAAGCGCACGCCTTTGTCCTCAATTCGCCAGGTATGTTCATCTATTGAAATTACCTGATACTCTTCATTCTGAATAACCGTTTTCATCTCCAACTTTTACCCCCTTGTTTGATATGTGAATTGCTATTACCCATTGCAGTTCCTTCCTATACCTCCATGTTCCCAATCTGTTAGCTGTATTATAGTACTTTCCCTGACTAAGTTCAACCTTAACAGCATCTATCCTGCTAATTCGTCTGGATACATCATTATCCAGGCAACAGTGTCTTTTATATTGAAAACTTCCCTCAACAGTGCTACAATCGGAAATGTCACAACTGATTTAAACTTTCACAGTAAAGAAGGACGGTTTACAGATAAAATGGGTAATGCAGACCAGACAAAAGAAAATCAGATTACAGAGGGAGTCATCTGGAAACAGCTGCTCCTGTTTTTCTTTCCCATTCTGTTCGGAACACTGTTTCAGCAGCTCTATAATGCGGCTGATGCGGTGATTGTGGGCCGCTTTGTAGGAAAGGAAGCTCTGTCCGCGGTAGGCGGAGGGACCGGAACGGTCATCAACCTGCTGGTAGGCTTTTTTGTAGGGCTGGCCAGCGGCGCCACTGTCATTATCTCCCAATATTATGGCGCTAAGAGAGCCGAGATGGTGGATTATGCAGTACATACAGCCATTGCTTTCAGCATTGTGGGCGGACTGGTAATGATGGTTGGCGGCATTGTGGTCGCACCTGCTACCCTGACTGCCATGGATACACCGGCTGATGTGCTGGACCTGGCAATACTCTATATCCGCATCTATTTTGTGGGAATCACAGGGAATTTGATCTACAATGTAGGCTCCGGTATCCTGCGGGCTGTGGGGGATTCCAGACGCCCTCTTTATTTCCTGATTGCCAGCTGTTTTACCAATATCCTTCTGGACCTGCTTCTTGTGGCATACTGTGGTCTGGGAGTCACGGGTGCGGCGGTTGCAACGATTTGTTCCCAGGCGCTGAGCGCTCTGTTGGTACTCCGGGTTCTGGTACGGACAAAAGATATGCATCATCTGGAGCTTCGTAGAATCAGATTTGACCATAGAATGTTCAGACGAATCATCCGAATCGGATTTCCTGCGGGCCTGCAGTCCGTCATGTACAGCCTGTCCAATATTATTATCCAGACTGCCATCAACGGTCAGGGCACAGACACGGTTGCCGCCTGGACTGTATACGGAAAAGTGGATGCTTTCTTCTGGATGACCATCAGCTCCTTCGGTATCTCCATCACTACCTTTGTAGGGCAGAATTACGGCGCTGGTAAAGCAGAAAGGGTGCGGAAAGGTATCCGTACCTGTCTCTGTATGAGTTTTGTCTCCGCACTGCTGGTCAGTACAGCAGTGATATTAGGCTGTGAAAGTATTTTCCGCCTTTTTACAGCAGATCCGGAAGTTCTTCGCATCGGAGTACAGATTACCCGTTTTCTTGCTCCGGTTTACTCTACCTATCTGTGTGTGGAAATCTTCTCCGGCGCCCTGCGCGGTGTGGGAGACTGCTGGATTCCCACGTTGATCTGCCTCAGCGGCATATGTCTTATCCGCGTACTGTGGATTGCGTTGGCCGTGCCCAGAAGGCCGGAAATATACACCATCATTTTCAGTTATCCCCTCACCTGGGTGATTACCAGCCTGCTCTTCGTGGGATATTATTGCTTTTTCAGCAAAATCAGGATCGTACGCATATCTGCCAGTAAAAAATCAACTGTTGTATAATTAAGACATTGAGGCGGCTGCCTGAAGTGACAGCCGCCTCCGAATATCATTTTTCCATAGCAGTTCAGGGAGAGTGCCGAACTGTCATTTTCCACAGCAAATGCGGATAGCCTCCGCCACAAACGCCGCGGTTCCTTCTCCGCCTGCCTTATCAATGTTTGCCATGAACTCTCCGCCTCCGGCATACATCTGCCCCAGACTGAGCAGAATCTCATCGGAACAGGTATAGAAATGCTCCGTAATATAATTCTGCAGCTTTCTCACCTGCTTCTGCGCTTTCTCCGCGCCCGGCTCCTCCTGTTTCAACTCCCCGAACTCCGCGAACAGCTGCATAAACTCTTTCGCCGTTTCCAGCTCCATTTCCTTTGTTCTGCCCTGAGATTTCTCTTCGAATTCCTGATACTCCGCAGTGTTTCCCCACTGCTCCCTGGCACGCTTAGCGTACTCATCCATCTTTTTCGTGTCAAATGCTGAAAAATCCATTGTCCTCACTCCTCCATTTCGTATATCACGGGCATAGCGAATCAGATTTTCCAGATGCTCCTTTTTCATGTTCAGCAGTGTAATCTGCTGCTCCAGAGCCTTATTCCTGTCAAAATCAGGTCTGGAAATCATTTCTTTAATTTCTTTCAGGGGAAATTCCAGCTCCCGAAACAGTAAAATCTGCTGCAGTGTCTCCAGCGCCGTATCGTCATACAGCCGGTAACCGGCCTGCGTGTATCCCGTCGGTTTCAGCAGTCCGATTTTATCATAATATTGCAGAGTGCGTATACTCACTCCTGTCAGCCTGCTCACTTCATTTACCGTCATCATTGCCATTTCCTCCTCCCGTGTAAACACAGCATATACTATTACGTAACGTAGGAGTCAAGAAAAACTTTTATCACCACCGGACGCTCCATCTGTTGGAATACTCTCCCGTCATTTTTTCTTTTCTTACCTTTTTATCCGCTACTTTCTCTTCCTTTTTCCTGATATCCAGAAGCCGGGTAAATTCTTCCGCATCCACCGGAAGCGTAACCCATTCATCCTTCCATGCGGACAGATATGCCGCATTGCTGATACTCAGGCTGAAGATTCCGCTGGTTCCGGGCGCAAGCAGCTCTTTCCCCTGTAATACCGCATCCGTAAAATTCTGCAGTATCTCCAGGTGGCCGCCATCCGGGCCCTCCTGTTCTATGGTCCGGCAGTTCACCTTTTCCTTCGGCATCCCTTCCTTTGAAGTAAAGCAGATTTCACGCTCGTCTCTTTCCAGCAGGAAAAGCTTCAGACTGCCGTTCTCAATGACGGCTTTCCCCAGAGTACCGCTGATTTCCATTCTGTTTGTGCCCGGACATTCTCCGGTGGAGGTAATGAATACAGCACTGGCACCGTTCTCGTACTCCGCATAAATCGTGGCGTCATCCTCCACTGAAATCCGGTGATAATGAGCTACATTGCAGAAAGCTCTGAGTCTTGCGGGCATTCCCATTATCCACTGCCAGATATCCAGATTGTGCGGACATTGATTCAGCAGTACGCCTCCGCCTTCGCCGTTCCAGGTGGCCCGCCAGTCGCCGGAATCATAGTAAGCCTGGGTGCGGTACCAATTGTTGATGATCCAGACAAAGCGCTTGATATCTCCCAGCGCCCCTTCCCTTACCAGATCATGCAGCTTTCTGTAAAGCTGATTTGTCCGCTGATTGAACATAATCCCGAATACCACGCCGCTTTCCTCTGCCGCCCGATTCATCTCAGCCACGCCTGCCGTGTCGACACCCGCCGGTTTTTCCGTAAGTACATTGATTTTTCTCTCAAAGGCCTTCATCGCAATCACAGGATGAAAGTTATGAGGCGTTGCAATTATAATGGCATCCACTTCTCCGCTGTCAAGAAGCGCTTCGTCATTTTCATAGAGCAAAACCTTATCGGATAAGCGTTCTTTCGCCCATTGCAGACGATTTCTATCTATGTCACATACCGCCGTCAGTCTGGCACCTTTTACTCTGTCTTCAAAAAGCTGCACCGCATGGGCGCTTCCCATATTTCCGATTCCCACTATTCCAATCCGCAATGTCTCCATATCTGTCCTCCTGCTGCTCTGTAAACGCAGCAGTCAGGATACTCTCCAGACTGCCGCCTTTGTAAACCTCAGTTATTTTTATTCACTTACTTATAATTTCCCACCGTGATTCTCTCTTCTGCAAAGTTTTCCACAGAAGCTGTTTTCTCATAAAAATGAACGGCATTTTTCAGAACACCATCAAAAGTATAGTACTCATCCCCGCTTTCTATGGGAAGCTTTACCTGCTGTCCGGTGAAGCCCGCTTTATAAATGGCTGTGATTACCTCCACAGTTCTCCTTCCGTCCTCGCCGGTTATCAGAGGCCGCTCTCCTTTTTCCAATGCGCTCAGCACATTCTCAATTTCTCCTGTGTGTCCCTCATGGGCAAGAGGCGGAATCTGCTCCTGGAATTCCTCCAGCGCTTTCTTGAGTGCTTCGTTTCCTTCCTGTTTCGGGAACCCATTCGCCTGCGTGACCTCCGCCTTCACTTCCCAGGGGGCAGATATTTTGGCGTCAGCACACTGCAGTACAATTCCCTGTTCTTCTCCGTGATGTACCACAGAGCTGGTAATCTGGGCCAGACTTCCGTCTGCATAGCGCAGGCAGGCCAGAGACAGATCCTCCACCTCCGCATTGTCATGCATCACATTGGTCAGCATGGCCATAACGGAATCCGGCATTCTTCCCTCCAGCCAGTTCAGCATGTCGATATGATGAACCGCGTGATTCAGGGTGGGGCCGCCGCCTTCCTTCTCCCAGGTTCCCCGCCACCAGAGGTCGTAATAGCAATGTCCCCGCCACCAGGCGGACTGTACATTGGCCAGACAGATTTTTCCCGCAAGGTTGCTGTCAACGGTTTTCTTCAGTCTGTAAATGGAATTCCTGAAACGATTCTGTGCGATACAGGCCATGGTCACACCGTTGTGCCTCTCCGCCTCCAGCATCCGGTCGCACTCTGCCAGGCAGGTTGCCATGGGCTTTTCCACCACCACATTGCATCCCGCATTCATGCTGTTCACGGCTATTTCACAGTGCACATAGGGCGGCGTACACACATGTACCAGGTCAATTTTTAAATCCGAGTTCAGCATAACCTGATGATCTGCAAATATTTCACAGTCCAGCTGGTATTTTTCCTTCATCGCCTGTGCCTTCTCAGGATAGATGTCACACAGAGCCACTATCTTACATCTATCCGGAAAAGTCAGCAGGCCTCCCACATGGGCGTGCGCAATATTTCCGGTTCCTACAACTGCCACATTTATCATTAAAAACCGCCTCCTTCCAATATCCTTCTCTTTCTTTTTTATTCCATATTCGGATCCGTTTGTGACAATTTCTTCTGCCTTTTTCAGCAGCCTCTCATTCTGTCTTCCGTCGCTTTCATGGTTCTCTTGCGTCTTCTTTCGATTCCATTTCTCACAGACTTTTTAACCGTCTTTTTCGCGGTGCTATTATTGTCTACTTCACTTTGACTGCCTGCAGCTCCGCCCTGACACACAGCTCCGCCGCCTTGAAGGCATGCTCCTGCGTCATGGCATTTTCCGTACGATTGATACAGTCTAAAATCAGCTGGCCAAAATAAGGAAATCCCACCTTCCCGGACACTTCAAAATGCTGCTCACCTTCCCGGTTCACCAGGAATACATGGTCTCCGCTTCCGTCACCGGTTCCTACATTCACATACTTTCTCAGCTCTATGTATCCTTCCGTTCCCAGGATAAAGGTCCGTCCGTCTCCCCAGGTGGAAAGTCCGTCCGGCGTAAACCAGTCCACCCTGAAATGCTGCGTGGTCCCGTTATCGCCCACCAGCACAGCGTCTCCAAAGTCCTCCAGCTCCGGATAATCCGGGTGTCCGTAATTTCCCACCTGACTGTACTGCACCTTCGCATCTTTTACGCCGCAGTAGAACAAAAACTGTTCAATCTGATGACTGCCGATATCACACAAAATACCGCCGTATTTTTCCTTTTCAAAGAACCAGTCCGGTCTGTTCTTCGGATTTCCCACTCTGTGAGGTCCGAATCCGTCTACATGAATGGGCGTCCCGATAGCGCCGGCTTCGATCAGCTGCCCTGCAAAGACGGCAGACTCCACATGAATTCTCTCACTGTAGTACACCATATATTTTCTTCCGGTGCGCTTTACCATTTCCCTGGCCGCCTCCAGCTGCTCCAGGGTGGTCAGCGGCGCCTTATCCGTAAAGTAGTCCTTTCCTGCCGCCATGGCGCGAAGTCCCAGCTCACAGCGCTTACTGGTAACTGCCGCTCCGCATATCAGCTTTACTTCCGGGTCCTTCAGGATTTCTTCTTCGCTTGCCGCTGCTTTTACCCCCGGAAAAGCTTTCATAAAGTTCTCCACTTTCTTCTCATCCGGGTCATACACCCATTTAACCTTTGCTCCTGCTTCCGTGAGGCCATTGCACATCCCGTAAATGTGTCCGTGATCCAGCGCAATCGCCGCTATGCAGAATTCCCCCGGCTTAACCACCGGTGCCGGCTTTCCTTTTGGTGCGTAATTCATACCATCCTTTTTCTGTTCCATTTTTCCCTCCATCTTTTCAACCTTTCAAGTCAGCCCTTTGGCCTTTTCATGCCATAAACAGCCTTTCACGCATATTATACCACCCGGACATTTTTATCAAATACACTATAAACGACTTGTTTTTTTGCGAAATGCGACTTTTATCTGTTTTCTATCTGGTATTTTTTAGGAGAAATTCCCATCTGCTTTGAGAACGTTCTGGAATAATTAGAATAATTATTAAACCCTGTCATGTAACATACATCACAGGGAGCATTGCCCTCCCGAAGCAGCCGGCAGGACAGCATAATTTTCTTTGCTATGATAAACTGCTGAAGCGTGATACCCGTAATCTGCTTAAAGCACCTGCTGATATAAGTACCATTATGATGAACATGTTCTTCCAGTTTCTTCAGCGTAATTTCCTCTGACAGATGATCTTCAATATAGGAAAACGTTTCCGCAACCAGCCAGGGTACAATATTGGTCCTTCCCGGTACCCCCTGCTTCAGAAACTGCCGCACAATCATCACCATAATCAGTTTCAGAAATGCATCCGACACAAGCTCATCCCCGATTTTTTCCTGTGCCAGGCTTTCCTCCAGAGCCTGCGCATATCCGCTTAACTCCGTAATCTTATCTTCTGACAGGTGTGTCATTTTTATCGGATTCAGCGGATTTGGCTGAAAACAGGCAGTAAAATCTGTCCTGGATGTGGAAATCCTGGCGAGGTGATTATGCCTGACATTGATTACAATGCGGTCATACTGCCCCTTTGTAACCACATCCGCACGATGAAAATCATATTCATTAATGCAGACCAGATCTCCCCGCTCCAGTCTCGCGCCTCCGGACTCCGTATAAAAATCCAGTATTCCGCCCAGAATCAGCAATATCTCACATCCGTCGTGATTGTGAAAATAGGGCGTAAAGCCCAGAGGCTGCGTTATCGTCTTACATTGGCACAGCACATCGGCATCCAGCGCCGCAAACTTTTTCAGAATATTCTGTTCCATGTTCCCTCCCGGACCACCTGTCAGGATTCTCAGGTCTCCGTATCCATCCCGGTCTTCTCAGCCTGCCGCCTGTCTTGCCGTTCATTCCCCCCATGGTCTGTCCCCAGCAATTCCAGCTTATGATTCCTTCTCAGCCCCATCACCACCAGCTTCCGAATCAGATCGTAAATAACGGCAAATACCGGCACACCGATTAGTATACCCACGAATCCGAACACACCGCTGAACACTGTGACAGAGAAGAGAACCCAGAATCCGGACAGTCCCGTGCTGTTGGCCAGAAGGCGGGGACCCAGAATATTGCCGTCAAACTGCTGCAGAACAATGATAAACACAAGAAACCAGATGCATTTTATCGGATCTACAATCAAAATCAGCAGAGCTGACGGAACTGCTCCTATATAGGGTCCAAAATAAGGGATAATGTTGGTCACCCCCACAATGACGCTGACCAGCATCGCATTGGGAAATCCTAAAATCAGAGAAAAAATGTAGCAGATAAGGCCGATGATTGCACTGTCCAGTATTTTCCCGCTGAAAAAGCCGACAAACATTTTATCTGCGTAATTCACCTCATTCAGAATGGCTTCAGCCCACCTGGGCCTGAAAATACTGTAAACCACCGCCTTAGCCTGCCTGGCAAAAAGCTTCCGGGAGCCAAGCACATAAATACATACTACCATTCCGATAAATATGTTGAATAAAAAAGTTACTACTGTGGAGACTGTACCGGCAAATCCATCCACCATACTCATCAGCATGGGCAGAAGATCTTTTCTGGCCCAGGCTTCAATCTTCGTGTTGACAGCTTCCATGGCGGTCTGCAGATAATTTTCCATCACCGGATTATCCGCCAGCAATTCCTGTATCCATTCCGATGCCCTTTCTGCAGTCCCGGGCAGCTCCGTGACTATAGAAGAAATGCTGGCCGCCATCTGAGGCACCACCATGCTGATCAGCAGATACAGAACCAGTCCCGCACAGAACAGGCTCAGCAATATGGCAAAACCTCCCGCCCTTTTTTTCAGCTTTTTCGGAAGCCATTTTTCCAGATATTTCTCGAAAAAATTGCAGGGCATTCTCAGCATATATGCCATCACACCCCCGTAGATAAAAGGGATCAGGATGGAAATCAGCGCACTTATCTTTGCGCATAAATCTTCAAACCGGAATAACAAAAAGAAAAAGGAAATCGCCATTGCCAGTATCAGAAATCCTGATATAACCGGATGCCAGTGTTTCCTTTTCCATATCTTTTCTGTCGTCTTTTCCGCTTCCGCAGCCTGCTGTATTTCTTTTTTCTCCATGTTTATGTACTCCGCCCGGGCAGCGCTCCCCCAGGGATTCCAAAGGATGCAACGCATCCTTTTCACGCTCGCCCGTTCAATAGTCAAAAAGGTATTTGCGGACATTATATCATGTTCTCCTCATTTAACCAAGACATGTTCTGTTAATTAATTATTTAGTTCTCCCGGCCACGGTGCTTACTTCCCATTTTCTGTGCCGCTTCAATGAATCCTTTGAAAAGCGGATGGGGATGATTGGGGCGGCTCCTGAATTCCGGATGATACTGTACGCCTACATAAAACGGACGCTCCGCAAGTTCTATGGTTTCCACCAGTCTCCCGTCAGGAGAAGTGCCACTGATTACAAGGCCCTTTCTCTGAAGCAATTCACGGTACTCATTGTTAAATTCGTAACGATGCCGATGCCTTTCACTGATCAGATTCCTTTCGTAACAACGCTCCATCGTGGTTCCGGGTCTTATCACACAGGGATATGCCCCCAGTCTCAATGTCCCTCCCTTGTCTATGTCGCCTCTCTGCCCCGGCATAAAATCAATGACCTTATCTGTACACTGCTCATCGAATTCCCCTGAGTTGGCATTGGGAATTCCTCCCACATTCCTGGTATACTCAATTACGGCAATCTGCATGCCCAGGCAGATGCCAAAATACGGAATTTCGTTTTCTCTGGCATATTTTGCCGCCAGAATCATCCCCTCGATTCCCCGGCTGCCGAATCCTCCGGGAATCAGAATTCCATCCAGTCCTGAAAGTTCTTCTCCACAGCTTTTCACCGTAATTTTCTCCGCGTCAATCCAGTGGATTTCCACATAAACGTTATGATAACAGCCTGCATGTCTCAGAGCTTCCGCCACCGAAAGATAGGCGTCATGGAGCCCCACATATTTCCCCACCAGACCAATGTGAACCTTTCCGCTCCGGTTTTTGCTCTGCTCCACCATAGCTTTCCACTCCTCCAGATCGGGCTCCGGCGCTTCTATCCCCAGCTCGCGGCAGACCACTGCAGAAAAACCCGACCTCTCCAGCATCAACGGCACTTCGTACAGATCGGACAGGGTCAGATTCTCAACGACACAGTCCGGCTTCACATTGCAGAACAGCGCTATTTTCCTGAAAACAGTTTCTTCCAGAGGTTCGTCGCATCGCAGAACAATAATATTCGGATTGATGCCCATGCCCTGGAGTTCTTTGACCGAATGCTGGGTTGGTTTGGATTTATGTTCATCCGAGCCCCGCAGGAAGGGTACCAGCGTCACATGAATGAACAGGCTGTTTTCTCTGCCCACTTCCAGGGAGACCTGGCGCACCGCTTCAATAAACGGCTGAGATTCAATGTCACCGATAGTCCCCCCTATTTCCGTTATCACAATATCCGCGTCCGTCTTTTTCCCCACATTGTAGACAAATTCCTTGATTTCGTTGGTAATATGCGGAATCACCTGAACGGTGGAGCCCAGATACTCTCCCCTCCGTTCCTTATTCAACACATTCCAGTACACTTTTCCGGTAGTCAGATTGGAATATTTGTTGAGGTCTTCGTCAATAAAGCGCTCATAATGCCCCAAATCCAAATCTGTTTCCGTTCCGTCTTCGGTTACATAGACTTCTCCATGTTGATAAGGGCTCATAGTGCCCGGATCCACATTGATATAGGGGTCCAGCTTCTGTGCCGCCACTTTCAGTCCCCTGGCCCTGAGCAATCTGCCCAGGGATGCCGCGGTGATTCCTTTCCCCAGTCCGGATACCACACCGCCTGTAATAAATATGTATTTTGACATAAAATTTCCTCCTTCTCTCCAATAGCCGATATGGGCCGTTTTTCTTCATGAGGCAAAACTGTCTGCCAGAAAAGGCGTCTCCAAGTATACACTTGAAGACGCCTTCGTCTTTTCTGAATTCAATTGTAACTATATTACCTCACTGTGTGAATATAGTCAATCAAAAAGAAGGCCTCCTTCGATTTTCATTTGACAAGTATATCTTTTTCGGCTATGATGGAGGCAGCTGAAGATACATAAGCAAAATGAGCGACCAGGGCAGTTACTCTTTTACTTATTGTATTTTTTTAATTTGCATACTATTTGATAGATAGCCGCATTTGCCTATTTCGGATATAGGCAAATGTTTAGCTAACTATCTTCTACATAACACATGGGACAGTCCGGGGGATTTTTCACCTGCCAGGAATGGAAGAAACAGTTTTCCTGAAAGGAGAATAATCCAGGTATATAAAGGAACTGATATTATGAAGAAACGCAGAAAGAGAAGTATAGATAAGAATATCCTTCACCAGTATTTTTTCACGTACTTTATCGTTCTGTTCATTCCTCTTTTGCTTTGCTGCAACTATTATGTCAGGATGATTTCTGTAATCAGCGAGGACGATATTCGGGAGAAAAAGACGGAATTGCTGCACAACGCAGAGCTGGTGGACGGCTTTATAGAGGAACTTACTTATCTTGCAGATATGTTGGCGGGATTGCCGGAAGTCAATATCTTTCGCTTTCAGGAGAATGTTCTGGAGGATCCCAATACCCATAAGGTAATCGACCTTCGGGATAAGCTCTTTAATCCGACTCAGATTAACCGATCTGTTTTTGCGTATTTTCTCTTTTTTGACAGGAGCCAGGTGGTCATCAGCGACCAGATAACCTACGACTATGAGGATTTTTATGATCTGTATCTGCGGCGGGATGTGGATGGAAGCTATGGAGCGTGGAAAACCTATCTGTCAGATCAGATGGGAAAAGGTGTAAATGCGCTGGAGCAGTATTGGTATAAGGGAGAAGGCGGGCTGGAGCTTCTGGCTTATTCACGGCCATTGCCCAACAATGGCTACAGCGCCAGCAGTGGTGCAGTTCGAATCTTTTTTGAAAGATCCGTGCTGGATGATTTCATGTCTGTGATGGGCGGAGCCAATTTACAGTATATTCTGGACGACTTCGGAAATGTAATTTATTACACACATGCAGAGATTTTAGATGAGGAGGATAAGGCAGAGATTGAGGCGCTTATCCGGAATGTGGAGAATAGATGGCAGGAGGAGCTGGAGGAGGGCAAAGAGCAGGAGAATGAAGGAATAGACGGGATGTGGGAAGCGCCGGTCAGACTGGCCGGCACGAAATATTATGCACTCCGCTACAGTTCTCCCTCTGGTTACAGCTATTGTACATTGCTCCAGGAGACGCAGCTGAACGCAAGGAAGATGGCAAGCATGCTCACTGTGACAATCCTTATTCTGCTGGCTGCGGCAGTGGGGCTCTTTTTGTGCTGGCATATGTCTGTCAGATCTGCCACACCCCTGAATCAGCTTCTGAAAGAAGCGTCAAGGCTCACTGATCGGGACCAGGAGCACAGTTCCGTGTTCATGAAGCTTAGCGATATCTTCCAATACCTGGCGGGCGTCAACTCGGATCTCGTGGAGATGATGGAGGAGCAGAAGCCCTACATACGCAATGCCTTCGTAAACAGGCTTCTGTTCGGCAATCCTCTCTCCCGGGAGGAAGAGGATTTGCTGGTGAATCGCATGGGTTTTGACCGGAGAGGTATGGTTTTCTGTGTGTTGATTTTCAGGATTATTGCAAGTGGAGAGGAGAGGAACATCGACCTGCTGAACACTTATCTGCTTTCTCTGATGGAGATGATTAAGAAAGAGTTCCCGGGAAGCCTGTACGCTGCGACCGGTGAGGACCAGGTGTCTCTGATTATGGGTGTGCCCGGAACGGACAGAGATTCTTTTCAGGCGATTGTGGAAGAAAGATTTGAGCGGATCCGAAGAGAGCTTCCGGAAAATATTGCGGAAAGAATCTTTGTCTACGGAGGCAGTGTGGTGGAGGAGATAGAGGATGTTTACGAATCTTATCACAACGCGGCATTCGCATTCATGAATGAAAAGGAACGGTCAGAGAACCAGATTATCTGGTTTCAGAAGAATACAAGAAAAACAGCCACTGTATTCCCGTATTTTGAGTTGTCCGTAAAATTGACCAGGCTGGTTACTTCGGGAGAAGAGCAGGGACTCCACGACGCCCTGAAAGAAATCATGACAGAATATATTCTCGAAAATAATCTTCCTGCCTGGCTGCAGCAGATTCTTCTGAATGAGCTGAAAGCGATTCTGTTCCGCATCCTTGTCAGGCTGGAACTGGAGGAACAGGAGTATCAGAAATATTTTGGAGAACTGGAAAAAGAGCACCGGACCCCTCTGGTTGAGCAGGTTACAAGTACTCTTGGGTTATATCGTTCCCTCTGTGCACTTGTAAATGAGAAGAAGACAAAAGAGGCAGGGAAGATGATGCCTGCCATTTTGGCTTTCCTGGATGCCAACTATGGCAATCCGGATTTATCCCTGACAATGGTCTCAGATACCTTTCAGATTAGCGTGCCTTATCTTTCCTCATTGTTCAAAGCATCTGCCGGGGTCAATTTCTCCAATTATGTGGAGGAAGTCAGGATTGAAAAGGCGAAGGGACTTTTGAAAAATACATCCATGTCTGTGGGAGAGATTGCCGTGGCAGCAGGCTATAGCTCCACTAACTCCTTCAGCAGAGCATTCCGCCGGGTGACGGGAAACAGCGCGTCGGAATACCGTAAGAATTAGAAACCCATATTATTATAGAAGGAAAATAAAACCTGTTAAAATGAAATAATGCATAAAAAGAAAAAAGATGGTTATCGTTCGCCATCTTTTTTCTTTTTTAACGGAACATTCCCCTGCCATTCCCTTGTTCACCACCATAATGTCAGAGGTACTATTTTTGAAAAAAGCCAGTAAAGTAACGGATTTTAACTGTTTACACAAATACATTAAAAAATGAATAACCAAAAAAAGAAGTGAATATTTACTTTTTTTGTGCAAATTGGTAAAGTCAAATCAGAATAAATGCAGAGAGGAGTAAAAACAGAAAATGTCAAAAAAGACAAAAGTTCAGATTGGACACCGAAAAACCTTTGCCCAATATTTTCTCGGACACTGGCAGTTATACCTGATGATTGCCTTTCCAATCATCATGCTGTTTATCTTTGCCTACGCCCCCATGTACGGGGTAATACTCGCCTTTAAAGATTATAAAGTGAGTCTTGGCATCTGGGACAGTCCCTGGGCTTCCAATCACGGCTTGTCCAATTTTATGCGGTTCTTCAGCAACTACAATTTCAGAGAATGTCTGCGCAATACGATTGTGCTTTCCGTCTATTCCATGCTGGTCAGTATGCCCTGTTCAATAATTCTGGCGCTTTCTTTGAATTACGCCAGAAATCTGGCATATAAAAAGGTTGTTCAGATGGTAAGCTATTGTCCTTACTTTATTTCCACCATCGTGTTTGTAGGCATTATCAACATGATATTTGACAACCGGGCCGGTGTCATCGGAAGTTTCTTCTTCAACAATTTTGGAATTAATATTCTGGGAAATGCCAATTATTTTTCGTCCCTGTATGTGTGGTCCGGTGTCTGGCAGGGGGTTGGCTTCGGAGCAATCATCTACATGGCGGCGCTGGCCGGGGTGGACCAGGAGCAGCACGAGGCAGCCATCATTGACGGAGCTACGCTTCTGCAGCGGATCTGGTATGTGGATATTCCCGCTATCATTCCCACAGCTATCATTATGTTGATCCTGAATATGGGAGGTACTCTGAATATCGGATATGAAAAGATTCTGGCCATGCAGAACCAGAATAATATTGCCATGTCAGAGGTCATCAGCACTTATTCCTACAAGGTGTCACTGGTCTCCACTTTCCCGGATTTTCCGTACTCTACCGCAATCGGCCTCTTCCAGTCGCTGGTTGGCCTGATTTTGATTCTGATCACAAATAAAATTGCGGATAAGCTCTCCGGGACAGGATTTCTGTAAATCCGCGGAATGGGAAAGGAGTTGGATATATGAAACGTAAAAAGATAACACAGGATAAGGTGGTCTACTTTATCAATTATATCATGCTTACGGCTCTTCTTGTGATAGTTCTGTACCCGCTTATCTACATTATCAGCTGTTCCTTCAGTTCCGGAGACGCGCTGATGAGCGGTAAGGTTAAGCTTTTTCCGGTAGAACCCACGCTGCAGAGCTATCAGGCAGTATTTAAATATCAGAGTATCTGGACCGGATATCGGAATTCTATCCTTTATGCGTTTGTCGGTACAATCGTCAGCATGGTACTCACCCTGTTTGCGGCTTACCCGCTCTCACGGGATGATTTCCGGGGGAAAAAAATCTTCACAATGATCATCCTGTTTACTATGATGTTCTCAGGCGGCCTGATCCCCACCTATCTGCTGGTCAAGAATCTGGGACTGATGGATACCATGTGGGCGGTAGTGCTGCCAGGCGCAGTGAGCGCTTACAATATCATCGTGGCACGCACATTTTTCGCCAATACCATTCCGAAGGAGTTACAGGAAGCTGCGGAGATGGACGGCTGTTCGGATTTCCGATTTTTCACCAGAATCGTGATTCCCTTATCCACCCCCATTATTGCGGTGCTTTCCCTGTGGGTGGTGGTAGGCCTTTGGAATTCCTATTTCGGACCTATGATTTACCTGAATTCCCAGGAAAAGTATCCGTTACAGCTGGTGCTCAGAAGGATTCTTCTGCTGTCCCAGGTAAACCTGAACCAATCCAACATAGACCCGGAGATGATCCGAAAGAACCAGTACTTAAGCGAGATGCTGAAATATGGAACGATCATTATCAGTACCTTACCATTGATGATTATCTATCCCTTTGTACAGAAATACTTTGTAAAGGGCGTTATGATCGGCTCCGTAAAGGGGTAAGCCGTGAATTGTTATTCGAAATGTCATCGTTCAGTGGTTAAACCGGATGGCCTCTTTGGTATCCGTTTAATAATAGTAAAAATTCTTTAAAACAATAACTTCTCGGAATCTCAATGAATGTGATTCTAACTGAAAATTGACAACTGAATATGGTGCAGGAAAAGAAATTTGAGAAAAATGGACATAAACATTGGACATAGCGGGTACTATGCCTTGAAAA
>NZ_JANJZD010000031.1 GCF_024623325.1 Acetatifactor muris | reverse complement strand
AAGATCAAGTCAAAATAGAGCGAATCGGTAATCTGCACCAGTTCATAAAAAATGGTGCGTCACTTGAAGCTGTTTTGAAATTGGTAGGGTAGTTTTGTGCAAATTTCAATATTTGCTCATTTATAGTAATAAGGTTAAAGTCATGGACGGAAGTAAGTAAGACCTATGTTTTACCCAAAAATCTTGTCAGGATTGGGAAACCGAGAACATTAAGCGAAGCTCAGCTTAGACATTTACGGGAGTTGCAGAACAGGGGATAAGAATTTCGGATTGAGTGAAATGGGTAAAGTCAATAAAAGCAGTCACGTAACAGAAATCCATAAAATTCCGGAGTGTGGCGGATATTTAATGTATATATTGGTGCTTGTATACACAAATCTTGACGAAAACCTGCTCCCTGTATATAATTATTTCATTATAGATGAATTGAATTAACTGAAAGGCATGATGAAAATGGGCAAGCAAGTATTGTTGATAAATGATCTGGCAGGATATGGAAAGGTGGCATTATCGGTCATGCTTCCATTGATGTCATATATGGGGTACCAAATATATAATCTTCCCACTGCGTTAGTATCAAATACGTTGGATTATGGCAAATTCGATATTCTTGAAACAACAGATTATATGAAGAACACTATTAAAGTATGGGAGGAATTGGGATTCTGCTTTGATGTGATAGCGACAGGCTTTATTGTTTCAGAGGAGCAGGTAAAAATCATAGAAGAATTTTGTCGAAAGGAAAGCATGAAAGGAACCCTGATATTTGTTGATCCAATTATGGGAGATGAAGGAACCCTGTACAATGGAGTTACAGAGCAAACGGTTGCACATATGAAGAAACTGGTAGGAGTAGCCGATTATATTGTACCAAATTATACTGAAGCGGCCAGACTTACAGGAGTGGAGTATCATGAATCTGCAACAATCTCGGAGGTAGATGAAATGATTCAAAGGCTTGGTAATATGGGCGCAAAATCGGTAATCATCACAAGCATTCAGCAGGATGGCAAAGATGTGGTTGCAGGCTTCGATCATAAAACGAAACAAAGATTTACAATTCCTTTTTATAACATTCCGGTCAGGTTTCCGGGTACGGGCGATATTTTTTCTTCCGTTTTATTGGGAAAACTGATGGAGGGAAACAGCCTGTATGACAGTACAAAAAAAGCCATGGACACTGTGAGCAGCCTGATTGAAAACAATAGAAACAATACAGATATATATAAGGGAATACCGATTGAGAAGGAGTTGGAGGTGCTTAAAATATGAAAAAACCTGGAATCCAGATCACATTGATTGATCAAAAAGGCACGAAAGGATGTCATAGGGGTCACAAAATAGGTGATAGTTTTGATTTTGATACAGAGCGTGGAAAACTCTGTCCTATGGCTATGCATGTTGCATTTCCATATATTGATATTTTAAGATACGGCGGCGAAATACCCGGACAGGAGAAGGGGACAGCGGTTTTTGCCTGCCCTGATGTGGACACATTAAATGTCTTTAAAATAGAACGGATTGATGTTTTGGATGACGATTCGCCATAAGGTTGGCTTTTAATTGTACGATGTGACTGGTAAGTTTGTGGACTATTGGTTATAGACGATGTATAGATAACAGGAGGAAATGATATGACTGTTTCAGAAATCATGGTTAAAATGGTAAAGTATTCAAAAGGAAATCTTCATGATATCAATCATTTTATGAAAGTGTATGCCTATGCAAAAACGATTGCAGAGTGTGAGAAAGTAGCGGATGATGAACAGAGAATAATAGAAATTGCGGCTATTATACATGATATTGCGTGTCCTTTGTGCCGGGAAAAATACGGAAATACAAATGGAAAACTTCAGGAAAAAGAAGGCGCTGTATTAGCTGAAGAATTCCTGAAGGGTACAGGGCTGTCGAACGAGATGGTGAACCGTATCATCTTTTTGGTCGCACATCATCATACTTTTCAGGAGGTTGACGGGATTGATTACCAGATTTTGCTGGAAGCTGATTATTTGGTTAATGCTGACGAATCCGGATATCAGGAAGCCAATATCAGAAATGTTATAGATTGTGTTTTTAAGACATCATCAGGAAAAATGCTTCTGCAATCCGTTTATGGGATTGCAGAAGGCAACCGCTGATTTGATAACAAATATGTATTTTGTAAACAGGTCAATCTGCTATGTATAGATTGACCTGTTTTAATTTGTAGCATTTGGACTTAATTCAAAATGAGAATGAAAGGTTTTCAGAAGCCCTTCTTTTTGCAGCTTTGATAATTCTACAGACATTGCTGCACGTTCTACACAGAGGAAGTCGGCAAGCTGCTGGCGGTCAAAGGGAATGTCAAAAGAAAGTGATCCTTGTCTGGCTGCTTCAGCAGATAAATAGGAAAGCAGCTTATCACGTGTTTTTCGCTTGCTCATGTGCGTTATCTTCTCGTTAAACAACAGTGTCTTTTGGGCAAAAGCTGTAATCAGGTTTTTAATCAGGCGGTTATGATGGCTGCAGGCAGCGGAACACATGGTAATCAGGCGGTTCATATTTATTTCCACAATTTCACAATTTTCTGTCGCAACAACACTGACGCTGAGAATTGCATCAGGAATGGCGGCAAAGGGTTCGGCAAAGTAGTCGCCCGGCATAAGATTTGTCATAACGTTCCGGTTTCCCCATAAATCTTCCTGAATGACTAAAGCAGTCCCAGACGCAAGCAGGCTGATACAGTCCGTACAATCTCCTGCCTGAAGGATGTATTGATTTTTGGCGTTTTTTCTGACTTTTGCTCCGATACACTTTAGCGAGGTTAAAATCTCGTCATCGGATAATCCTGCAAACAGCGGGCATTTTTTTAATACGTTTAAAAATTTTTCCAAAATCTCACCTCTTTGTTTGAATTCAAACATACTTGCTCTGCTTATTTTACTATAATGTAATCACCAAAGCAAGAAAATAAATAAAGGAGGATATCATGATAAAGTACGAGGAATGGAAGGATAAAAAGAAAGACTTCTTCAAAGTGGATGTACGCCATGTGCAGGGAAATTTCTTTCCCGGCTTACAAAGACGTGCCATGACGCTAAAAGCCGGGGAGGGAATTGAGGTCATACAGGCTTTTGAACCTTACCCGCTATATAAGGAGATGGATATGCTGGGGTATATACATCATACAGAGAAGCTGGCAGAAAATGAGTTTCATGTCTGGTTTTACCGGACAGAGGAAAAAGAGCCGGAAGGCTCTGCACCATACCGTCCGCTTGCATTGCTGAATTATCCTATGATTGATGAGGACTTAGGGCGTATCGCGGCGGATTTTTGGCAGGCAACATGGCAGAGTGAGAAGCGCACTCTCCCCTATGAAATGCGTCTGCTCCTTTCCCTGACAAATGCAGTTGGCGCTGGAAGAATGAGGCAGGCTGTGCGGGAACTGGTAAAGGCATATATTTATGGTCTTGAATCCGCAGCGCTGGATGATGTGTTTGAACTTTTGGCATGGAATCAGGGTATCGGATTTTTCAGCTCGGAAATTGGACCTTCACCGCTTTTTCAAGCGTATAAGCTGATTAAGACGCAAGAAAAAAGAGGTATAAGCAGGGAAGAAATCTGCACCGAGATAAAAGAAAAGTTTGGCGAAAAAAATCAGGAAGTGCAAGTGTTGTAACAGGAAAGAAAGATAGGAGGAAAATAATATGGCAATCACAAAGGAAATGTTACTTGGAGAAATTTTAAGAACCAAACCGGAGGCGGCAGAGGTGTTGATGAAGATGGGGATGCACTGTTTAGGGTGCCCGTCCTCACAGATGGAGAGCCTTGCGGATGCCTGCATGGTGCATGGGCTGGATGCCGATGAACTCTTGAAAAAGCTGAATTCATAGGAGGAGTGCAATGAGCGCATTTTTAGGTTCGATTCATCACTGGCTATACGGAAAAATAGAGTTCCAAAATGGGCTGGTTGAAAGATTATCAGATATGATAAGCAAAAACGGGTATGATGATGGCATTCTTTCCGAAATGGAACAAAAGTATGGGGCGGTGGAGAAAGGCAGTCTTGAAAATATGATTGATAACAGTAATATACATGGCTGGTTACAGGATAAAATCGCTGCCGCTGAAAACCGCCTTGCTTTTCTGGTCATCTCAACGATGGATGCCCATTCTGAATGTATGCCAGATATTGCGAATGCTGCATATGAGTATGGACGGAGCAGGAAACTGTCGGGGAAAACAAGCGCAGAAGAAGTTTATAGGCATTTGGATAATCTGCTATTGAACGGAATGCCTTGTGACAGGGTTAATACTGTGGTTTCCATAAGTCAGGAGGCAGTAGTATGGAAACAGACTGTGGATATACATTTGCCATATTGGGAAGCATTACAAGGAGATGTCAGTCATTATTATGACCTGAAGGAGAGGCTGGTCGCAGGTATTTTGGAGGGCAGCGGTTTTTCCTACAAATATTTAGGAAATCAGACATTCACATTGATTAAGGAGGGATAAATAATGTATGGAATTGATTTACTGATGAAAGAACATGAGAATATCGTAGCACTGACTAAGCATTTAAGGAGAACCTGCTGTGCTGTGATTGAGGGGGCAGACATTGATGTTCAGGAGTTCCTGGAGTGTATTGATTTTGCAAGAACTTATGCAGACAAGCATCATCATGGAAAGGAAGAACAGATATTGTTTCGGTTTATGCTTAATAATTCCGATCCTGTTGCAGAAAAACTGGTGCGCAATGGAATGCTGGTGGAACATGACTTCGGAAGATTCCATATCGGGGAATTGGAGAACGCAGTTAAGCAGTATGCCAGTGTTCCGACTACAGAAGGAAAGCTGGATATCGTCACCCATGCATCGGGTTATGTGGATTTATTGCAGCGTCACATTGAGAAAGAAGATACCGTCTGCTACACTTATGCATTACGAACACTGTCAGAGGAATGCAAAGCGCAGATTGATGAACAGACAAGAGCGTTTGAGAAAAAAGCGGAACAGGACGGCATACAGGAGAAATATATTACATGGTTAGAAAAAAGGAAACAGGCGAATGGGTAAAGTTGTTGATTTCACAAAAACAGTTTCAGAGCTGGTAAGTGAAAATCCTGAAATAAAAGAGGTATTGGCAGAAGCAGGGTTTAAGGAAATTATAAAGCCTATGTCTTTAGCTGTAATGGGTAAGGTAATGACGATACCAAATGGAGCTGCCATAAAAAATATTCCTATGGACAAAGTTTTTGAAACTTTTGAGAAACATGGGTTTGAGGTGAAAACAGAAACATCTTGAACGGGTGGTAAAAAATCAGGCTGAGGGAAGGAGCAAACGAACAGTATGGAAAAAATAAAAAATATAGACAAGGCAGAAATTTTAGTTTTAAAAGAACAGGTTGCTTACCAAAGCAATCAGGTTGTAAGCAGGACTTTAGCACAAAATAATGCGCTGAGTGTCACATTGTTTTCTTTTGACAAGGGAGAAGAAATCAGCAGCCATGAATCCAGTGGTGATGCCTTTGTGATTTGTTTGGATGGCGTTGGCGAGATTACGATTGATGACAAAAAGTATGAACTGCATGAGGGAGAATCTATCGTAATGCCCGCAAAACACCCTCATGCGGTCTTGGGTAAAGAGCAGTTTAAAATGTTGCTGGTTGTTGTATTTTAGCGAAAGGGGGATGCGGCATGAGGGTGAATGTAGATCAGAATGCTTGTATTGGATGCGGGCTGTGTGTTGGGATGGCACCTGATGTATTCCGTATGAATGACGATGATAAGGCGGAGGGGTATCAGGACTCTGCACCGGAAAACGAAAGCATGGTACAGGATGCCGTTCGTTCCTGTCCTGTTTCCGCTATTGAATGGGAGGAATAGAGATGATAAAAACAATTAACCCAAGAAAAGCAGCAGTCATCGGCTGTGGATTTGTAGGCGCTGCAACAGCATTTACACTGATGCAGAGCAGGCTGTTCACTGAAATGGTGCTTCTTGATGCAAATTATGATAAAGCAGACGGAGAAGCAAAGGACATTTCGCATGGCGTTCCGTTTGCCGGACAGATGAAGATTTATGCAGGAGGCTATGATGACCTGATGGATGCTTCTATTGTCATTGTGACTGCCGGGGCAAACCAGAAGCCGAATGAAACAAGGCTCGATTTAGTACATAAAAATGTTGCTATCTACAAAAGCATCATTCCTGAAATTGCAAAGCGCAATTTTAAAGGAATATTGCTGATTGTATCAAATCCGGTTGATATTCTTACTTATGCTGCTGTAAAGCTGAGCGGGTTTCCTGAAAAAAGAGTAATTGGTTCCGGAACGGTTCTTGATACCGCAAGGCTAAAATATGCGCTTAGTAAACATTTAGGGGTAGACAGCCGTAGCATTCATTCCTTTATCATTGGCGAACATGGGGATAGTGAGATTGCAGCATGGAGCAGCACGAATATATCTGGTATTCCATTGAATGATTTTTGTGAGATGCGTGGACATTTCAACCATGAGGAAGCAATGCGGGAGATTGCGGAAGATGTAAAAAACAGCGCTTATGATATTATTTCTAAAAAGCAGGCTACTTATTATGGAATTGCTATGTCGGTTAAACGTATCTGTGAATGCGTTGTAAGGGATGAAAAATCTATTCTTCCGGTATCTTCTATCATGCATGGAAATTATGGGATTAAAGAAATTGCCCTTAGTATGCCCGCTATTATAGGGGCAGACGGAATCGAAACCCATGTTCCTATTTCTTTGAATGAAAAGGAAATGGAGAAACTTCACAATTCGGCAAAAACTATAAGAAAAATTGCAGAAGAGCTTGATTTGTAGTGGTCAAGCTTTTTTGTAACGCTTGTGGCTAAAAGATTTATTGGATTGTTGCCCGGATGCTATCGGATCTGTCAGCTTTTATCAATGGTGCTTCGCACCGCTGCGCGGCCATGCCATTGACAAAACCTGCCACCTCCGATTTGGGGTAGTCAGGCAATCCAATCAGCAGGCCTGCTCCCGCCGCTCCTTATGCTGCTGTCCGCGCCTGGTATGGTGTGCGGTAGCCGTTATAGCTGTGCGGGCGCACATGGTTGTAGGTGACATAGGCGAATTCCTCCACGGTCTGGTACAATTCTTCCTCCGTCCGAAATTCGTACAGATTTGTACATTCGTTCTTCAGGGTGTTGAAGTACCTCTCCATCGGCGCGTTGTCGTATGGATATCCGGCCCTGCTCATGCTCTGGGCCACATGGGCAGATTCGCAGAACTCTGTGAAATCTTTTGACGTATACTGGCTTCTCTGGTCACTGTGCAGGATCAGGCTGTCGTTTGCCGGACGTTGGGCGTCCAATGCTTTCTGCAGCGTGCGAACCGCAAGTCCGCTGGTGATATGGCGGTCCGTTATGCTTGCCACTACGCTCCTGTCATGGAGGTCTATGATGGTACAGTTGTAGCGCACATCCCCATTTTTCAGGAACAGATATGTGAAATCCGTGCACCATTTCTGGTTCGGCTTGTCCGCATGGAAGTCCTGATCCAGTTTGTTCCCGAATACTTTATGGGGCTTTCCCGGCTTTGTCCCCAGCTTTTTGGGGCGGACGATGGAGCGCAGACCCATCTGCGTATTCATATATTTATGGATGGTCGCTGCGCTGTAGCTGTACCCTGCACGCTTTAAATAGACGGTCATGCTGCGGTAGCCATCCACTCCATTATGGCTGTGGTAGATGCTGCGGATCTGATCCTGAATCTCCGCTTTTTGGGCATAATAATCTGCCTTCCGATGCTTTCGGTAGTTATAGTAGGCATTCGGGCAGATTGCCAGCCGCCTCAGCAGCCAGCGGACGCCGAATCCCTTATGGTGCTGGTCAATAAATCGATAAGCCTCTAATCGATTTCCTTTGCAAAGAATGCCGCTGCTTTTTTTAAGAAAAGATTCTCCTTGCGGAGCTCTTCGTTTTCACGCTTGAGCTTCAGCAGTTCTTTCATGTTATCGTATTCTGCTTTTGTTTCAGGGCTTGTCTGGCATTCTTTGCTAAATTCGCTGCACCACTTGGAGATGCTGGCTTTGGATACGCCATACTCCGCGGTGATGCTTTTATAGGTGCGTCCATCTTCTTCGTGGAGGCGCACAATCTTCTTTTTGAATTCGGGAGTGTAGTTTTGTGACATAATGAGTACCTCTTTCCTTGTGTTTTTGATTATATCTCATAAGCCACTCCCGTTACAACTTTATTATAGCACTTCACCGGATTATAATGCCTTTGTCAAGGCCTTGTTGCTGGGTGACAAAAAGGCGATGAACATCTATGTGAACAGGACGGCCCTTGCCACTTTCAGCTGTTTTGATTCGGGGAACAGGCCCTCGGAGGCTTCGGAGCCGGAGAGGTTCTACCATGGCTTCGTGCTGGGGCTGATGGTTGACCTGGCAGACAGATATAATATTACATCGAACAGAGAGAGCGGATTCGGACGATATGATGTCATGCTGGAGCCAAGGAACAAGGCTGATGATGCGTTCGTCTTTGAGTTCAAGGTGCATGACCCGGAGGAGGAGCACAGCCTGGAGGATACCGTAGCTGCCGCCTTGAAGCAGATTGAGGAAAAGCGTTACGCCTACACGTTGGAAGAGAAAGGAATTCCGATAGACAAAATCCGGAAATATGGCTTTGCTTTTGAAGGGAAAAAAGTGCTGATTGGCTAAGCCAGGGAAGTTTGCAGTATAGTAGGCGTGGCTTGAAATTGGAACAAAGAAGTGAGATTGACAGATTTTGGCTGAAAACAACCTGGCACTAATTTAACATCAATTTCCGCTGGACTCCACACTAATTTAACATCAGCCCCACGAAAAGGAAAGCATCGTTCCGAGTATGCTGATGAAACTGCGTCAATGGATTGGACGGGGGATCCGCAGGGAGACAGATACCTGTGTGTTCTCTATCCTGGACTGCCGGGCCAGTGAGCGGTATAAGAACGATATTCTGGCGGCTTTGCCGGATATGCCGGTCACGGATAATATAGAGGATGTGGGGATTTTTATCAGAAGCCATAAGCCGGAGAGTTATTTTGTGGATAGCGAATAGAGGACCGGGGAGCATGGATTCTATTGTTGGCCTAATTCATCAGCAAAAGTATTTTCATAATCCTGGAGTTGGTGGTATATTGCATCCACATAAACAGTTGTGCCTTCTATCCGGTAAAGCATGAGGTAGCGGTGCCGCATAAAATGGACGATGCGATATTCCTGTTTTTTCAGCTGAGGATGGGTACAAAATTTCAGGCTGGAGGCGACTTTCGAAAGATGCTCTCGTGTTTCCAGGGCATCCTGCCATACGTTGTAGGCTGCCTGGTCATTCAACAGAGTGTACTGCAGGTAGTCGATATAGTTGTTCAGCTGGGACAGTGCTTTTGGCGAGATGATTACTTCAAATGAATCCATGCTGTTTTCCTATCCTGTTCAATGCGTCTTCCATGTCAAGACCTTTACCGTCGGAAATTTGCTGGCGTGATTCGGCAAGGTCGGAAAGAATTTGTTCCTGGCCGATCGGGACAAATGGGTTTGCGGGTTTTCTGGATGTGAACAGCCTTTGGGTGAATTCCATGACCTTGATTCTTGCGTCCTCCGGCATTGCTTCGAGCATGGATACAGTTGCGTCTAAAGTGCTCATGGGAAATCCTCCTCTCATTATTAAGGTCTGTAGGAAAGTGTTTCTTTCTATGGGTAGATTATACATGAAAAAGAGAATGAATTCAATATGGGGAGGCAAGAGATTTTACTGATGGTTTTGGTGGTAAAATATTTTATGCCTGGGACGCGTTTAGAAGGTGCAACATGGGATTATAGATGGAGAGGTAGTGAATGGGAAAAGTAATTTGAGGACAAAATGATATCAGACAGTTTTTTGGGAATACATTGGAAAAGAAGAACAATCAGGGCTGTCATAGGACAATTTGGAAGAGAAATAAAATGAAGGTAGGACAGAATAACTTCTCGGAATCTCAATGAACGAGATACCAACCGAAAATTGACAACTGAATATCATGCAGGAAAAGAATTTTGAGAAAAATGGACATAAACATTGGACATAGCGGGTACTATGCCTTGAAAAATCTCATGGAATCGCTTAATATATCATTATTAGGCGGTGAATCCTAATAATGATTCTTGAAATGCCTCAGTCGATGGCATTTCCCAGGCATCAAGATGCTGCAGCATCTTGATGCCGTAGAGGCGGCAGTACCACATTTTAGTCGAGCAGTGCCTGCCGTCTTCTAATTTACAGTCCTCTTTCTCCCGCTTGTTGGAGCGCTCCACAGAAGTTCTTCTGTCATATTCCTTTTCCCATGCTTTAGAGTCCCCTGGCGGTATGTTAAATAACCTTGGATTGTCATCGGTAAAGATGTGTACGGTTCTTCCATATTTTGCCGGTGAACAGGGGTGTTCACAAAAGCAGCCGCGTTTCCGATTTGATTTACAGGGACGCCATAGACCAGGTGATACTTCTGGTCTAAATTTTGTTGAAGATATAAGGCGACTTAAGTGTTATGGATTCACGCCGGTGATTATTGTTACTGCTCTACAGGATGAAAAGCTGGTTACATATGAGAAGCTGCATTGCTATAGTTTTGTCGAGAAGCCTTTTGATGAGGACGGATTAAAGGAAGTGATTGAGGAAGCATTGGCTTTTCCGGGAACAGGTAATGGGACGAAGATTTTAAAATTTCGCAAGGAAAGCATTATTTTGGCTGTTGAAAAAGTGATATAGAAGATGAATTGCAAGTTACCAAAAGCATGCAGCAACCGTATGAAGAATTGATAAAAACAATCAGATTGCGTCAACATGAGTACAAAAATCATTTGGCGGCAATTCTTGCGACACATTATACATATAAATCATATGACAAACTTATGAAAGCTCAGGCGAAATACTGTGACAGGTTGGTACAGGAAAATAAATTTACCAGTTTATTGATTTTGGGTGATGTCGTTCTGGTTGGATTTTTGCATGAGAAGTTCTGCGAAATAGAAGAGAAAGGTATCGAAGTGAGATTTTCTATTAAAGGTAAGCTTGAAGAAAGCGTTGTTCCGCCACATCATTTGGTTGAAATGACGGGAATTCTATTAGATAATGCGTCTCAAGCAGTACAGGGCAAAGAGGATGACAAGGTTGTACAATTTCATTTTTTAGAAGATGAGGAGAATTATTATTTTATAATTGCAAATTCTTTTTCTTATGTAAACTATGATGAAATGGAATCCTGGTTTCAAGTGGAAAAGAGTACAAAGGGAAGGGGACATGGATTAGGATTATATCGTATTTGGTGTCTTTGCGAGGAATGGAATTGTGATATTACATGTGGGAATAAGTCAGTAGACGGAAAAAATTGGATAGAGTTTGAACTGAGAACAGGAAAAGCGGACAGAAGACAAGAATGTTCGCTTTCACGTTAATAAGTGTGCGGTGGACTGAAGTTAATCCGGATAGTCTTCTTTGGAGGGATAAGGGTATTCTCCCAAAAGAACGAAGCTTATATTGTAAAATTTTGTCATAGTTTCTTTTAACAGAGTTGCAGGGTTATTCTATAAATTTCTCCGAAAGGCAGCTGTAGAACTTTTACAGTTACATTTTATTGATAAGGGAAGCGAACATTGTTATTGTAATGTCGCTTATAATCCGTTATACTAAAAGCAGACGGCAGAGCGTGAATGTATTTCTGCAATGCGGCAGAAGACATACAAAAAAGAGGTGCTTATGGCAAGGACAGTAGGAATCGGGATACAGGATTTTGGGAAGGTCATCACGAATGACTGCTTTTATGTGGACAAGACGGATTTCATACGCGAATGGTGGGAGCGCAAAGATGATGTGACGCTGATAACACGTCCCCGACGCTTTGGTAAGACTCTGAACATGAGCATGCTGGAGCAGTTCTTTTCAGTGGAATATGCAGGTCGAGGTGAACTGTTTGAAGGGCTTTCTGTCTGGAGAGATGAGCGGTATAGAGAACTCCAGGGAACTTATCCTGTAATCAGCCTGTCCTTTGCCAGGGTAAAGGAAGTGAACTATCCAGATACCCGTGCAAAACTGTGCGAAATTTTAAGGAATCTGTATATCAAATATTCTTTTCTGAGAGAGTGTGAGGAGCTGACAGATGCGGACAGGGCTTATTTTGACAGGATATTGGAGTTGGAGGTCAGCAATTCCGATGCCACCTCCGCACTGTACCAGATGTCGGATTATCTGTACCGTTATTATGGAAAGAAAGTCATCATTCTCCTGGATGAATATGATACGCCCATGCAGGAAGCCTATGTAGGCGGGTTCTGGGATGAAATCGTGGCATTCGTCAGGAGTCTGTTCAATTCCACATTTAAGACGAATCCCTGGCTGGAACGAGGTATTATGACGGGGATTACCAGAATTAGTAAAGAATCTGTTTTTTCTGATTTGAATAATCTGAAAGTAGTGACCTCTACTTCGGATGAATATGCTGCTTCCTTTGGCTTTACCGAGGAGGAGGTAGCTGCAGCATTGGAAGAATACGGACTTTCAGAGAAGAAAGAGCAGGTGAAGCACTGGTATGACGGCTTCATCTTCGGTGAATACAAAGACATTTATAATCCGTGGTCTATCCTGAATTTTCTGGATACAGGGAAATTTACCACATATTGGGCGAATACCAGTTCCAACGGTCTGGTAGGGAAGCTGATTCGGGAGGGAGACCCGGAAGTGAAGATAATCATGGAAGATTTGCTGCAGGGGAAATCCTTTCATGCGATGATTGATGAACAGATCATATTCAGTCAGCTTGCGCACAATACAAATGCCATCTGGAGCTTGTTTCTGGCCAGTGGTTATCTGAAAGGTGAGAGTGTCATGTTCGATGAACGTGGAAACGCAGATTACGAACTTCGGCTGACAAACTGGGAAGTACAGATGATGTTTGAGCGTATGATTGATGGTTGGTTCGCGGAGTATACTTCCGATTATAATGTCTTTGTTAAGGCCTTGCTGTTGGGTGATAGAAAGGCGATGAACAATTATATGAACCGAATAGCGCTTGCCACATTCAGTTACTTTGATTCGGGGAATAAGCCATCGGAGAAAGCGGAGCCGGAGCGATTTTACCACGGTTTCGTGCTGGGGCTGATGGTGGATCTGCAAGGGAGATATATCATTACCTCCAACAGAGAAAGCGGTTTTGGGCGATATGATGTGATGCTGGAGCCAGGAAACCCGAAAGAAGATAATGCAATCATTCTGGAGTTCAAGGTACATGACCCTGAGGATGAGGTGACATTAAAGGATACCGTGGCAGCAGCTCTGCAGCAGATTGAGGAAAAGCGGTACGCCAGTACCCTGGAAGAAAAGGGAATCCCGGCGGATAGGATACGGAAGTATGGATTTGCCTTTGAGGGGAAAAAGGTATTGATTGGCTGAGAGGATTCAGGGAAAAAGGGTGTGCCATCTTACAGGAGGAAATATTATGTGTGCAGTAGAGGACAAATTAGAAGAGACATCAGGAGAAAAGGCCTTGAAAGATAAGCTGGCAGAAATGCAGGAAGTTTTGCGTAACGGAAATAAACCTCCGATATTTTTTATTGGTTCCGGCCTTTCCAGAAGATATCTGAATGCGCCCAATTGGGAGGAATTGTTGAAGTGCATTGCTGTAAAAGCAAAATGCAACTATAAAGAAGTTGAACGATTGTGTAATAATGAGTTTGAGGAAATTGCACAGGAGTTAGAATACTTTTGCTTCAAAAACGCCAATGAATGTGAAGAAATTGGACATAGACAGATTATAAGAAAAATGATTGCAGATATTTTACAAGAGAAGGTGGAAAAATACATAAAAGAAAATAACGGGCAAATGAATGAGGAGTTCAACAAAAAGATTGAAGAGCGCTTACATAAAATCGAGAAATTAACAGAAGACAATGATATACAATATGCAAGGGAATATGATGATATAACAAATGAGATAAAGGAATATACCTATAATATTAAAAAGGCTATTGAGATAAAGGAATTTCAGAAAATTAATCCGAAAGCAATTATTACAACAAATTATGATACTTTGTTGGAAAATATTATTTTTAAGCAAAGATGCAATGTCCGGATTGGCCAGAAGGAGTTTTCAAGTATTCTTGATGAACATAAGATTGATTTATATAAAATTCATGGATGTGTTACGAAACCGGAATCCATAATTATAACAAAAGAAGATTATGATAACTTTTTTCGGAAAAGTAAGTATTTATATTCTAAAATATTTACTTTATTATGGGAGTACCCTGTAGTCTTCATAGGTTATAGTATTTCTGACAGAAATATAAAGGATATTCTGACTGCCATGATAGATATTATGACGGTTAACGATAAAAAGAAATTTTTGGAACGTATTTGGATAGTCGATTTTGTAAAACATGAAGAAGACGAGGGTGTGACAGAGAAAGAAATTGAGTTGTTAAATGGGAAGAAAATCAAAGTATGTTGTTTTTGCCTGAAATATTATGATAAATTTTATAAGGCTATCAATGAAATTGGCTTTAGTCAGCAATTTGGGGAGCTGAAATTTACTACTTCAAAGAATGTAATTGAATTATTGATTGAACCGTTATATCAACAGCAGGAAAAGTTAAAGGTGGTAACCAGAGAACTGTTACAAAATGCTTTGGATGCCTGCAAAATGAAAGGAGTATCAGCAGATATTAAAATAAGAATATCAGAAGGTGATGATAAAGACAGCGGGAAAATGTTTTTGGAGATAGAAGACAATGGAATCGGTATGAATCCACAGGAGCTCAGAGAGAATTTCCTGACCGTTGGAAAATCCAATAAAAATAACAGTAATAAGGGATTGGTAGGTAAATATGGCATTGGAATATTATCTGTTTTTCTAATTGGAGATTATGCAGAAGTATATACGAAAAAAAGCGATAACGTATTGCTTCCTTTAAAAATCTATATTGAAGGAAATGAAAAAAGAGTTGAATGGCTGGATGGGAATCCCGATATTGGGAAAGGGAAAAAATCATTTACTATTGTAAAGATACGCTTAAATGGTGAAATGCATGAAAAGCTGAGAAAAGAGAATTTGAAAGATATTCTGAAGGTTTTGGGATTAGAGATGTATGTTACGAAACAGGAATATAATATCAGCGTGGAATATAATAATGAGAAGAAAGAAATACCCAAAATAAATAAAGAAGAATGGTTTTTAGAGATATCTCCTAACATCAAGATTTATAAAGGAGAGTGGATTAAGGAAGATGAGTCTGAATTAATGGAGAATGAGAAATGCCTTAAAAAAATATTAGACAGAAATGAACTCGTACTTTATAATGACTTGATTTCGCCCGCCAAATATAAAGATGAATTACCAAAATACAAGCAACTTAACAATATAAAGATTCCATTTGTGATGCTGGATGTAACTGAGACAGATAGCAAAGAAATAGTCACAGATTTGTCAAGAAGCAGCGTACAGATAGCAGGCATTTTTATGGATAATATCGCAAAGGGAATATATACGCTTGAGATTGAAAAAATAGTAGGAGTTCTCAGAGAATATAAGGACAAAGCAGAGACAAATAAAGCGGATTCCTATGAACTACTGAAAAAAGTAAGAGAGAGCAGCGAAATTGTAAGGAATAATATTGACATTTTGCTGTCTGGGAACAAACTTGTTTTTTGTAAGGCAAATTGGGAACATATTAATGTCTGGGGAAGTGAAAGCGCTACCAGGAAAATAGCGGATAAATTTAATAAGCCGGTATTATGGTATGAATTATTTATGGTAAAATCATCGGTGTCGGAATGTATAGAGAAGAATTATCTTATATGCATTTCAGTTAGATATCTGGAGAGGTATATATGCGAGGCCACAAGTCCCCAGAATGGTCTTAGAAAAGAAGCCCTGTTAAAAATTTTACATCGTCTGGGATTTCAGGAGAAGCAGGAAAGTGATTCAAGTACAAGTATCTGGCAATTTGTAAAAGAAAACAGACAGCGGATAAGAGCGGCATATGCGGAACAGGCTCCGAATGGGCTTCTTTGGCTCAAAGAAAGATTTGATCCTGGAGAGGTGGATTTTACAAACGACTATTTCACTATATGTGAGTCTTCTTGGATATCTAAGTGTCTGGATAATGCATTCTATGAGATATTCAGGACAGAGATAGAAGAGAAATCTCTCAATGAAATTGTCGCAATACATGAATGAATAAAGTGTTGAAAATCCATATCTGAAATTAGTAGTCAGTCTGATTGGAAGACCCCTTGATTTTATCGCCGTATTAGTTTATCATTTTGCACATAGAATTGAATCTGTCTGCAGGGATTAGGCTATGTGCATTGTGGTATACTTAACAGAATGTTGGCTCAATAGGCTTTGAAACTCAGAAGATAGAATCTGCAGATGAGCAGATTGATATGTTCAGGTCAAAAGCAGGGAGGTGTCTAATGGTAAGGACAGTAGGCATAGGAATACAGGATTTTGGGAAGATTGTCCGAAACAATTGTTTTTACGTGGATAAGACTGCGTTCATCAGGGAATGGTGGGAAAAACAGGACGACGTAACCTTGATTACCCGCCCCAGACGATTTGGCAAGACACTGGCCATGAGCATGCTGGAGCATTTCTTTTCCGCAGAATATGCAGATAAAGGTGCCCTATTTGAAGGGCTCGACATATGGAAAGAAGAGAAGTATCGTAGCCTCCAGGGCAGATACCCGGTAATCTTCTTAAGCTTTGCAGATGTGAAGGAAACATCCTTTGAAAATGCAAGGGATAAGATCTGCCGCATCATCAAAAGTCTGTATGATAGATATTCAGCTTTGCAGGATAAGAGGCCGAAACAGAAAAAATTTCCGGATATTTTCTATGAAATATCCCCAACAATGAGTGATTCTGTAGCTTCTTATTCCCTGAAAGCCTTGTCGGAATTCCTTTCGGATTATTATGGGAAGAAAGTCATCATTTTATTGGATGAATATGATACTCCAATGCAGGAAGCTTATGTGTACGGATATTGGGATAAAATGGCGGCATTTGTCCGAAACCTGTTTAACTCTGCCTTCAAGACGAATCCGTATATGGAAAGGGCGCTCATGACAGGTATTACAAGGATAGGTAAAGAGTCAATTTTCTCTGACTTAAACTAATATGGAGCAAGGTTTTGAGAGTGTATTGTGTGCATAGCGTTTGTAAAATGGGGGGAGATGGGAACAGTATGCACAAAATGGTGATAATTGTATATGGTGTTGTAGTAACTGGCTTGTAGAAGTAAGATTCTAGAAGCCAATTTTTATTTCCGGCATTAGGCAGCAGAACTTCAAAACTCAGAGGTGCTGTGGTATAATAATTGCAGATTGGACAATATACGCCAATATCAGTAAACAGAATAGGCTCAAATTTGGGATACAGTGATATTGGTTTACTATATGAAGGATGAGGGAATTGAAATGCAAATAAACTGGGAAAGCTTTGCTACACATAATCATGATATACGTGGGATTTGGTTTAAGTTCGAAGACTTGTGTCGTCAGTTATTTGCCAATGAGAATCTTTCTGGAAATAAACAGTTCAGGTATCTCCATGCTAATCCGAATAATCATGGATTAGAAACAGAACCTATTTATGATGAAACGAACAAGCGATGGATTGGTTTTCAGGCAAAATTTTTTGACCAGGATGTGCATTATGAACAGATAAAACATTCTGCAGAAAAGATAGTGGAATACTATACAGGTAAAGATGGAGTTGTTGATCTTGTATATCTTTTTTGCAATAAAGCAATTACATCCACGGCGAAACAATATGTAAATGCAGTAGAATGTTTAATAAAAGCGAATATAGATGTGCAACTCGTTACGGATACAGCAGTTCTCGATCTCATAAGGAACAAATATCCTTACCTTGGTTTATACTATTTTGGAAATCATACGATTCAGCAGGAATGGTTTGCAACTCACACAAGTTATATGTTAGATGAACTTGGAGAACGCTATAACCGTGACTTCAATGTTGGAACTGTATTTTCGGATGAACTTTCCTTATTCATTCATGATCGAAGAGCAGCAGAATATCTTAATGCGAAGAAGACGGTTCTCCTTGATGAGATAAGCGAACTGTTATATCGAAGCAGTAAAAGAGATTATTTAAGGAAACTGGAAGAAGTGGTCTCAGCCCTTCCAGATGTGAATATTGAAACGCTATATCATTCTATCGAGTGGAATAGTACGGTTCGATTGGCTGTTGCAACCTTTTTAGATAATTTTGGAGAAGAACTCAAAAAGCTGGAGGCAGAGAGAGATAGACAGTATATACTTTCCTGTGACAGTGAAAAAGAGCGAGAGGAAGCCCTAAAAGAATACCATAAACTGGGGAGTAAGATTCGTGACATAGATATATTGATAAATCTTCCGAACAGGATAGAAATCTCCGAAAGAGAAAAGCAGTTGCTTTATGGGGATATATTAACTATCTACGGCAAAGCCGGAATTGGCAAGTCACAGCTGTTGGCCTCGAAGACACAGAGTCTTTTAGATGAAGGGCGAATAGGGGTGTTATTAGTAGCAGGCATCTATTTTACCGATGATCCAGTCCATGAGCAGATTATGAAAAACTTAAGACTTGACTACAGCTTTGAAGATCTAATTGATATTTTGGAAACTATCGGTGAAAGAGATAATTGTATCGTACCAATTTTTATAGATGCTCTTAATGAGACATGGAATAGAAAACTGTGGAAATCGGGTTTGCCTGCTATTATAGATAAGATTAAAGAGAACCCTATGGTTAAATTGATTCTATCCTATCGACCAGAATATGAAAAGCTGATTTTGCCGGATTCCTTTCTGGAAGGTCGGGGAGATATTGTAACCATGCTGCATAGAGGTTTTGAGGATAACAGCCTCTCAGCGGCAAGAGAGTTCCTGAATCACTATAATATCCCATTTACACCACTGGAATATTTTGGCTATGAAATGTCAAATCCGCTGTTCCTTACTCTGTATTGCAAAACATACAATGGTGAAGAGGTTAGTTTACCTATATTGTACGATCGAGTGATTGAACATGCCAATAGCAATATTTCTAGGGTTCTTAGAGTGGAATTGAGGCAAAAAGGGTATACAGAGGATGATGATATTTTGAGTCCGCTTATTATGGAAATTGCGGAATGGTTAGTATCACATGATGAAAGAACTATTTCTCAGAAGGCTTTGGCGCAGCTGGTTTTTTGGACTGAATATGGACTGAATGCGGTACCTTTTGTACGTCATCTTGTAAAGGAACATATTCTTCATGATTCCATTTTTGATGGAAAGGAAACACTATATTTTGCTTTTGATCAGATGAATGACTATTACTGCGCAAAAGCAATTATGAAAAGACGCCAATCGAAAGATGAAGTTCGTAGATATTTATTCGAGAAAATTCTGGGAATAAAGAATGGGGAAATGGGTAATTCCTGGAATATTGATTTGTTTGTAAATGCCTGTGCATTATATGCAGCAAAGTATGGTGAAGAGTGTATAGACATAATTGATGACCTGGAAAACTCCGATGATAAATGGCAGGTTTTCTCAAGGTATATTGATTCTTTTCAATGGCGGGATACTCGGTATATTCCAACAAGCCATTTTAGAGATTTATTGAAAAAACATCCCTGCAGTCCGGAAGACTTGTGGCCGATGCTGATTGGAAATAGCGTGAAAGTTTCACATCCATTTAATGCGGATTTTCTGCATCACTTTCTCTTAAGTTATAAGCTAAATAAGAGAGATTACCTCTGGACAATTTATATAAATGAACTAACAGAGGATGATAATAACAGAATAGTACAACTTATTCAGATGTATGACAAAGGAGAAAAACTCGAAATATCAAATGAAAAGCAGATAGAGCTGCTTTTGACCTTGTTTGGATGGATTTTGACTTCATCCAATCGATGGCTGAGGGATTATACATCAAAAGCAATGATAGAAATTTTGAAGGAACATTTTCATCTATGTCAGATTATTCTTGAGAAGTTTAAGAATGTAAATGACCCTTATATAATTCAGCGTCTATATGGAATTGTGTTTGGCGCCTGCTGTAAGAGGATAGATAGAAAGGACTTTCAGACATTAGCAGAGTATGTTTATCATACAGTATTTGATCAGGAAAAAGTATATCCTGATATTCTGCTAAGAGATTATGCCAGGCTGATTATTGAGCGATTTCTGTATGAGGCTCCAGAATATACTGGTATGATAGATAGAGAGATAATTATACCTCCATATAATTCTGACCCTATTCCGGAAATAGAGGATCAACACTATCTGGAGAAAGAATATAATGGAGCAATGTATTGGCTGATGCATTCGATGCGTTTTGAAGGCATGGGGATGTATGGAGATTTTGGCCGTTATGTTTTCCAGAGTGCTCTTCATAACTTTGATGTGGATGACAAGAAGATATTTAATTACGCTGTCTATTACATTCAGACGGAACTTGGTTTTTCCGAAGAATATTTTGAAGAACATGATCGGCATTGTGGCGGCTATGGTAGAAATCAGACCATTAAGATTGAAAGAATTGGGAAAAAGTATCAATGGATTACAATGTATAATATGCTGGCTCGTATTTCTGATCATTGCAAGAAGATTGACTCTTGGAATTATTCAGAGAAAGAAGATGTCCAATTTGAAGGGGCATGGGAGCTTTATGTCAGAGATTTTGATCCAACTTTGAATCAAAACTTTATGACTTGTGATGCGGCACCGAAATTCGATGTATTGGAAGAGCTTCTATCTAAGGGAAAAGAAGAAAATAAAACTGCTGATATTTCTACGGCGGATGCACAGGAGGTCTGGCTTGAGACAAAGGGAATCTTTTTCGATGAGTTGAAGGATACATTGATTTTGACCGATCATCATGGGATAAAGTGGATATGCTTGACGAAGTACTGTGACACAGGGCGTAAAGATCTGAATACAGAAAAACTACTGGTATGGAGCTGGTTATATGCTTATTTCGTCAGTCCGGAGCAGGCAGATGAGCTCTTCCAATGTGCTGGAAACGGGCAATCTGTTATTACGCATGATACAGCATCTCACCATGAAACATCTTCTGTCTTTAACAGAGAATATCCCTGGTCACCGAGTTGCAAGGAATTAAATGCATACGCTTGGGTGGATGCGCAAATTAAAACCGGCGAGTATGAAACAGTTAAAGAGATAATAGAAGTTCCGGATATTTCTCTGATAGAGGCCTTATTTTGTAAATATGGTGGTTTGATTGAAGACAAAGAGCAGAAAGAGGAAGAGTTTGTGGAGGACGGGGAAGAGGACTTTGAAATTCCAGCGATTCAGTTCGAAGAGAAAATCAGAAAACGAGAAATTGAGAAAGAAATTGGTAAAATACTTCATGCAACAACAGATTTGTTGTGGGAAGCAGAATACGATGCAACAAAAGAGAATGCAATTTCTCAAAGTCTGCCGTGTTCCAAACTCATCGAAACAATGAGTTTGAGACAACAACAGGAAGATGGGTTTTATTATGACGCTAATGGAATGCTGGCTGCTTTTGATACAGATTTAACTCAAAAAGTTAACAGTGTTATTGTTCGGAAGGATATCTTGGATACTTTTCTTAGCAAGACCGGGATGAAGCTTGTTTGGCTGGTAGATGCCGAAAAAGAAATTCATGCTGGGGATTATTCTATTATAAAGTGGAGTGATTGGGAGGCTGTATTGATCTATGAAGGAGATAGCATAGCAGGTGAAATCCATAGACTTCAAGGCAAAGAAAGCTAAAAGAAATGAAGAAACAAGTGTAAAGAATCAAATAATTATGATTTACAAATTGAAGTGGGAAAAATGCATGGCAGAGAATCAGCAACAGGACAGAAAGAATCCTAGCATAATGAGGAGTTAAAATTGTATTGTAGTTTTGTAAATGTTCAGGGTAATAAGATAGATATGGGATACGTTGATTTGTGACAACAGTGTTGACACAAGTTTGAAAGGTGGTAGATTCTGATGAAAAATGAAATCTCAGCAACAGGTAATCTCATTCAGATTATTAGTCAATCAAGGCAGAATGCGCTGAAAAAAGTTAATGAAGAGTTGATTCAGATGTATTGGAAAGTGGGAGAATACCTGAGTACAGAATCAACGAAAGTATCATTTGGGGATGCTTATATAGATACAGTCGCAGAAGAGGTTCAAAGTGCTTTTCCTGGAATTAAAGGATTTAACAGGCGTGGTTTGTACCGTATGAAAAAATTTTATGAAACTTATGCAGATGATGAATTTGTGACAACACTGTTGTCACAAATAAGTTGGTCAAACCATCTGGCTATAATTTCAAAAGCGAAAACACCCGAAGAGCGTCATTTTTATATAACGCTTTGTATAAAAGAAAATTATTCGGCACGAGAACTATCCCGCCAGATTGACAGTGGATATTATGAACGATATATGTTATCCAAAGAAAAACTGTTACCTGAGCCGATAAAAGGATTGAAAGAAAATCCATTTTTGGATTCTTATGTGATAGAATTTCTGGATTTGCCATCTAACTTTAAGGAACCTGATCTAAGAAAAGGCCTGATCAAAAATATGAAGGATTTTATTCTGGAGGTTGGAAGGGACTTTACGTTTATTGATGAAGAATTCAGAGTCCAGGTTGGCGGTGAGGATTATAAAATCGATTTGCTGTTCTTTCATCGGGGATTACAGTGTCTTGTGGCGTTTGAATTGAAAATTGGGAAGTTTAAGCCAGAATATATATCGAAAATGGATTTTTATCTGGAAGCGCTTGATCGACAGAAGAAAAAGGAAAATGAGAATCCGAGTGTTGGAATGATATTATGTGCATCTAAAGATGATGAAGTGGTTGAGTATGCTATGAGCAGAACATTGTCTCCAATGATGGTTGCAGAATATCAACTCCAATTGCCGGATAAGAATATATTGCAAAAGAAATTGCAGGAATTAATCAATATGCCTTTATTAGAAGAGGATGAGTAAGTATTGGCATTTAGGAATGTGGTGTGAAGCTGATCTTTAATGTACCGCTTAAAGTGCCAGATGGAACTTTAAATGGCACTTTAAAAGATAAATATTGTCCGTGGCTGTAAATGCATTTATACAACATAGCTGAAGATTGCAGAGAAGACAAAAGACTTAAAGAGAACAATAAAGCGCCTTATGAGAGCAGTTGTTGGTAAAGATATGATAGAGTACGTTAACGGACTGAAAATGGGGAAACGGGTTGAACGCTAAAGATGTAGAGTCAGAAATCCAGCATTGGGATCTGGGAAGAGATGTAGCTCAAACTGTGAGATTACAGATAGATTTGCTTTTGGACTATACTGTAAAATCAGTGAAAAACAAAGAAGAAAGACGAAACAGGCACTTGCTTGCGTTAAAGTACCTGCTTTGTTATGTAGAGAATTCCGGACTTCAGGATATTCTAAAAATGGATGTAGCTCAAGAAGCAGAATTTGCCTTTCTGTTAAGAAAGCAGATGGGTGAATCTAATGTAAACACCACAAAATTTATTGCATTCTGTAGAAAAACATTATTTCTGGAAGCGAAAGAGATTAACTGGGAAGCTAATGTCTGGTATGTGGAGAAATTAAATATCTCTCCTGAAAGATACAGCCTTAGTAGCACAATTGACAGTTTTTCATTTTTAGATATTCGAAAGGAAGATAATCGGAAGGTGCTCCAGGAGTATCTAAAATATCTTTTTGTAGTTACGAACCTGAATCTGGGTACGATACGCATAAAACAGACCTATATAAAAGGATTTCTTAAATATTTAGAGAAGCAGGAAAAAACAATAACTACGATAGATGCTAATTCAGTAAAAGAATATTTTGAGAAACTGAGTATACAGAGAACCAGCCCCCAAAGTTATAATAATAAAATTCAGGCAGTTACAATATTTCTTCAATATTTGCAGATGAAAGATTATGTAAATCATTTCGCAATACCTGTTTTCTTTTATAAAAAGAAAAGTTATCCGAAGAATCATGAGGTCAGAGATTTGGATAAGAAGCTGGATTTGTTTATGCTTCATCTTTCGGAGTTTCCTGAACAGCTGCGTATTATGAGTCTGATTCTACTGTATACAGGTATCAATAAAGGAAAGATATTTTTACTAAGAAATGTAGATTTTTATTATGAGAATGAGGATAGTTGGATGAAGGTTCCGGGTACGAACAGGAGTATTCCTATACCGGATATCCTGCACTTGCTTGTATTGAAGTATTCAGAAAAGAATCATATAGATATAGAGATGCTGCTTTTTTTGAATAGGGATAAAAAATATACAGCAAGAAGTTTTGAAGAGTTAATCACGAGACAATGCCTGAAGTCCGGCATATTGGATGGAGAATATGTATTCAAAGGGAACGGATACCAAAGGGAATTATGCAAAGCTCTTTACCGAAACGGTACTTCAATCCAGGCAATCCGGGAGTACATGGGCCATTCTACAGATGAAACCGTAAAGAACTATATCGGATGGGTTGATGAGAAAGTGGCTGAGAAGTCGGACGAATTTTTCAAGCAGGAAGAAAACAGTTTGGGAGGGATGTTATTGATGGCTAAGTACGATAAGATGAATGAAGCGAACCGGCAGGAAAGTGAGAAAAAGATGCAACTTGCCATTGCTGAGATTCGCAGAACCGCATCAGAGGGGAATACGATATCAGTATCTGACCTTTCCAGAAATACAGGGTTGTCGAAAGGATTCTTTTATAAGAATGAACAAGTGAGAAATATATTAAATGAAGAGAAAGAAAAACAGGATCAGGGAACACTTGCTCGGATAAAGAGAGAGGTGCGAGATAAAAGCCTGGAGAAACAGGTAGAGTTATATCAAAGGGAAATAAAGAGGCTGTTAGATGAAAATGAAAATCTGAAGAAAGAAAACCAAAAGTTGCTTCGAGCGTTGAATAAGCTGCAAAAGGAATCTTCAAAATGATCAGGGGATACTGTGTAGGAAGAGAAGAATAAGACGTGGAGAAGAATCGAGTTTTTACATACAAAATAGAAGAAAGTGTGTATAGCGTTAAAATATTGATAAATAAAGAAAAATCTACTATGATACAAGTTTTCATACCCCATCTGGAGGTAGTCACCTCTACCTCATGCAAGTATGAGGCTTCTTTCGGTTTTACGGAAAAGGAAGTGTTTGCCGCCATGGACGAATTCGGGCTCACAGAGAAGGCAGAAGTCCGTGCCTGGTATGATGGTTTTACCTTTGGAAATACACATGACATTTATAATCCCTGGTCCATCATTAACTATCTTGACAAACAGCGTTTTGCCGCTTACTGGGCAAATACCAGTTCAAACAGTCTCGTGGGAAAGCTGATACAGGAGGGGACTCCGGAGATAAAAATTGTCATGGAAGATTTGTTGCAGGGAAAATCTTTCCATGCGTCAATTGATGAACAGATTATATTCAGCCAGTTGAATCATAACCTTCATGCCATCTGGAGTCTGCTCCTTGCCTGCGGTTACCTGAAGGTGGAGACATATACCATAGACGGAAATTATGGAGAGTGTGATTATACATTGTCTCTGACGAATAAGGAAGTACGACTGATGTTCCGGCATATGATAGACGGCTGGCTTGCGGAGTATACACCTGCCTATAACGCATTTATCAAGGCGCTGCTGCTGGATGATAAAAAGGCCATGAATGTCTATATGAATCGGACTGCGTTGGATACCTTCAGCTCTTTTGATGCTGGCAACAGGCCGTCTGAAACGGCGGAACCTGAACGCTTTTATCACGGCTTCGTGCTGGGGCTGATGGTGGATTTAGCGGACAGATACCGTATTACCTCCAACAGAGAAAGCGGTTTTGGGCGATATGATGTGATGCTGGAGCCCTTGAAGGATGGTGCCCCGGCCTTTGTGCTGGAATTCAAGGTGCATGATTCGGAGGATGAGGAGACACTGGCGGATACTGTGACAGCGGCGCTCAGGCAGATAGAGGAGAAAGCCTATGGTATTCTTGTCTTTGCGGATGGTCGGATGATCTAAGATGGTTCGCATCAGGAATTGATGGAAAGAAATGGCTATTATGCTGAAATGTACCGAGAGCAGGCAGAATGGTACCAATAGATTTAATTGATATGTTTTAATGAAATGACGATTTTGTTTATTTATGGGCTGTCGAAAGTGATATTACCAACTTGCAGGGTAATATTGACGATATGAAACTGTCAGCGACAGCACATTAGACCGCTTTGCGATAACTCGTATTGAAGAAGGACAAGTTTCGAAATTCCGTTTAAAATTATAAGTACATATTTTGAGTTCAGCTGTGTATCGGCAGTTCAATAGACAGAAAGGTAAAAAATAAATGGATTCCATAAATTATTTAGCCGAAGCCGTATATTTCTTTCAGAAATTTATTAGTTGTGTTAACAATGACGGACCCTTGAAGTTAAGCACACAGGCGTTTAGAGAATTGAAAATCAATGAAAGCATATATAAGGCAACAATGAGAATATTGGTTGTTAACAATATGATTGATTTTGATGGAAAGTGTTATGTCATGACTAGTGAACACAGCAAAAATCATAAATGTATTTTAGAGGATTTAGATAGTAAAAATCAGATAAAGAAATATGAGGCGCTGTATACAAGAACAGTCGATGAGTCAGGATTTTTCTTTGACAGAATTAGTGATTTAGAGTATGAGATTTATTCGCGATGTAATTTCTCAGTAACCTATGAAAGGGGAAAAGAGATAGCTGGTTATTTAGATTTGACAAACAAAACCATATTAGAATTGGGAGGAAATAGTGGAGGGCTGGGAGCTGCCTTTTTATCAAGATATGAAGATTGTTCGTATTTTATTTTGGATACCAGAATACCTTGCGAAATAGGAAATGAGTTTAAAGAGTTATACGGTACAGAGGTGACTTTTATAGAGGGAAATGTATTTGAAATGGAGGTACCGAGTCAAAATTATGACTATATTCTAATGATGAATTTGCTGCATGATTTTGATGATGAAAGGTGTTGTGAAATATTAAAGAATTGTTTTAAATATTGTAGCCCTCATACAAAGTTTGTAATAATAGAAGATATTTTGACAAATGAATATGAACCGAAAGAGGTAATATTGCATGGATTAAGGTTATCTATTGAATGTATGGGTGGTAAGCAGCGAACAATAGAAGAATTTAAAGAAATGTTTTCGGGTATTAATTATACACTGGAAGAGGTAATAAGGTTAAATGAAATTCATACAATGTTGGTTATATGTTCCTGGTTACCTGCAGATACAAGGGTGTAAATAATTTTGTGCCTTTAGCTTTTCTCTTCGCTGTGATCATCCATGGAGGCTTTATCGTTTCTGATATAATTCCTTTAAGCTTATTCTGTCAATCCCTGATATATTGCGGGAAGAGATATACATAAAATTATTTTCAATATATGTGCGCCCTGACAGCTTTAGCGGGGTATGAATTATATTTATCTTTTCCAATGTATCTTTATTCCAAAGGGCGATTTCCGAGCAGGGATGAGAAACGGTTACCAGCATATCCTCATATATTCCCGCGCAGTCAAACATTTTTTTGTGAGCATTCTTCACGGAAGACTCGATTTCAAAGCTTCTCATACTGACCTTGAAAAGCTTTCCATCGTGACCTGCGGCATATAAGGCTTCCCCGTCGAGATACAGACTGCCGATATTTTTCTTCCCTAAAACAAGTTCCTTTTCAACGAAGAGAGTAGCCTTATCCAATAGCAGCACTTTCCCGTCAACCGTCCCGCAAACCAGGTATGAATTATATGTTTTGATGCTCCACATACTGCTTTCAGATATAAGAAACTCCTTTATCAGATACGATTGTCTGTCAAGGGTGATAATCTTTCCGTTACGGATGGAGCAATAAACAGTATTATTATCAACTGTTATTCCGCATATATCAGAGCTCAGATCATTGCCCAACTGCCATTTGCCGATAAGCGCATAATTTTTCCGGTCTAATACATAAAGGGTACAAAAATCATAAATGAAAATCTGTTCTTCATCTGCGGTCAGTTTTCTTGATAATCCTTCTTTCTCAAAAACGGCTTTTTGACAGATAATATCTCGGGAAAATTTATCAATTTTAAATAAATTTTTCCCACACATACAGTCAATACAATGCCCTGTAATATTGAACCCTGTTACGACGCCGTCCAGCTCAGCTATATGTTCCATATTTCACCTCGTAAATCTCCGGATTTGCTGTATTATGCAACATTATTATTCTACCACAAACATACCCAAATTTCTATAGAATCTGCTTCGCTTTTTCTGTGAAAATGTAATTGATGGATTTGGTGCCTGATGCTATACTGATAGCATGGTGCTGACAGAGATGGAACTATTCATCTGAATATGAAGATTAAGCGGAATGAAAAAGCGATAAAATCCTGCTGATAGAGGACAAGTGGGACAGAAAGGCAGAGATACATGATCAGAGACCGGAAATTCTACCATTCCTTTTTTGCCATGGTAGTGGTATTAATCTTACAGAATGTAATTACCCTGAGCGTCAATCTTGCGGACAACATTATGCTGGGGGCATACAGTGAAGCGGCTCTGGCCGGTGTGGCGGCGGTCAATCAGATTCAGTTCGTATACCAGCAGATTCTGCTGGGAATCGGGGAGGCGGTGGTAATACTGGGCGCCCAGTATTTCGGGAAGGGAGAAACGAATCCCCTGAAGAAGATTTCTTCCATAGCCCTGCATTTTGCACTGATTGTGGCGGCAGGACTCTTTTTGGCTGTGTGTTTGTGGCCGGATGCGCTGGTGGCGGCTTTTACGCCGGACCAGGAGATTATTGAACAGGGCGTCTCATATCTGGGTATTATTCGGTATACTTATGTGTTTTTTGCGGTGACGCAGATTTTGCTGGCGACCCTGCGCAGCACTGGGACAGTGCGCATTGCTCTGGGCCTTTCCGTCTGGTCTCTGGCTGTGAACTGCTGTATCAATTATACGTTGATTTATGGGCATTTCGGCGCACCACAGCTGGGCGTTATGGGGGCCGCCATCGGGACATTGGCAGCCAGAGTGTCGGAGCTTCTGATATTGCTCTTATACATTGCAAAAAAGGAAGGCCATCTGAGGCTGAGTCTGGCAGACTATCTGCACACGGACAGGAATCTGCGCAGGGATTATTGGAAGGTGCTGTTGCCTGTGCTGACAGGCAGTATACTGTGGGGAATGAATAACGCGGTTCAGAATGCCATTCTGGGCCACATGTCCACCAGTGCCATTGCAGCCAACAGTGTGGCATCCACTATGTTTCTGCTGGTGAAATCCATGGCAGTAGGAGCCAGTTCCACCGCCTCAGTCTTCATCGGCAGGGCAGTGGGAGAGGGGGACTCCGGGAGAGTCAGACAATATGCCCGAACCATGCAGGTTCTTTTTCTGGCAATCGGAGCTGCTTCCAGTGCTGTTCTGTTCCTGGTGCGGATTCCCATTCTGTCGCTGTATCAGCTGGAACCGGAGACTATGCGTCTGGCTGACACATTTCTGCTGATTCTGTGTGTGATCATCATCGGTATGTCCTATCAGATGCCCACGAATCTGGGAATTGTCCGGGGCGGAGGAGATACTCGATATGTGATGATATTGGATTTTGTCAGTATCTGGTGTATTGTACTGCCCCTTTCCTACACGATGGCTTTTGTGATGAATGCCTCTTCCGTCGTGGTGCTCTGGTGCCTGAATCTGGACCAGATCTTCAAATGTGTGCCCGCATTTCTGAAGTGCAATTTCGGGAATTGGGCGAAGAAGCTGACCAGGGAGACGGCCGGAAAAGGCTTTGAAGATATCCTGGAGAAAGGAGAGGGAAACTATGGCAGTCATAGGAATTGATCTGGGGACCACTAACAGTCTGGGGGCATACTGGAAGGATGGGGAGGTACAGCTGATTCCCATGGAGGAAGAACGCTTTCTGCTGCCCAGTGTGGTGGGATATGTGGAGGGAGAGGGCTTTGCTGTAGGCGCGGTGGCAAAGGAGCGTCTGATTTCCCATGCGGAAGATACCGTGGCCTCTTTCAAGCGCTTCATGGGTACGGCAAAGGAGTATACTCTGGGTGGAAGAGATTATGCGCCCATGGAGCTTTCAGCCATGGTGCTGGAACAGATCAAAAGGAACGCGGAATTCTTCCTGAAGGAAGAGATTGAGGAGGCCATTATAACCGTCCCTGCTTATTTCAATGATAAACAGCGCAGCGATACCAAGAAGGCGGCGCAGATTGCAGGACTGAAAGTGGAGCGTCTCATCAATGAGCCCTCTGCGGCGGCCCTGGCCTATCGGATGGAATACGGGGAGGAGGACAGAACTCTCCTGGTCTTCGACTTTGGAGGCGGCACGCTGGATTTATCCTATGTGGAATGCTTTGACAATGTGATAGAGATTATCGCCGTGGCGGGGGACAATCATCTGGGAGGAGACGATATCGACCAGGCGATTTCGGAATATTTCTGCCGGGAAAATGGCCTTACACCGGAAGAACTGACCAGAGAGGAGCAGGCGAAAGTAAGAAAGCTTTCGGAAGAGGCCAAATGCGCTTTGGCAGAGCGGGAAGAGGTGACAATGAAGCTTGAGGCAGGGGCAAAAATCTGCCGGGCTGTACTGAATGAGGAACAGCTTTTTGAAATCTGTATGCCTTTGTTTGGAAAGATAAAGCAGCTTTTTCTGCATATTCTGGAGGATGCGGATTCCAGAATATCCGGAATAGATGACCTGATTATGGTGGGCGGTTCTTCAAAGCTGGGGGTCGTAAAACGCTTTCTCAGAGAGCTTCTGGGCAAGGAGCCCATTGTCCTGGGAGAGACGGACCGGGTGGTTGCCTTCGGAGCCGGAGTCTACGCAGGCATCAGACAACGCAGAGAGGAAATCCGGGATATGTTGCTGACAGACGTGTGCCCCTTCACCCTGGGCATCGGCATCAACAATAAGGCCAACCGGGACAAAAATATCCTGAGCCCCATGATTGAGCGCAATTCTACGCTTCCCGCCTCCCACAGGGACAGGTTTGTGACAGTGGGGGATTACCAGAAGGAGATTAGGATCCGGATTTACCAGGGCGAAGAATATTATGTGGATGATGATGTACTTCTGGGTGAGCTTTCCATAGAAGTGGCCCTGAAACCGGCGGGGCAGGCCTGGGTGGACGTGCAGTTTACCTATGATATCAACGGAATTCTTCATGTGATGGCGGAGAACGAAATGGGAGAGCGCAGGCAGATTCTGCTGGCGAACCAGACCTTAAGCGAGGCGGAGCTGGAACAGTATACCCGGGAGATGGAGAAACTCATGCTGCCTCCCATTCAACAGCCCGAAAATCAGAAAATGCTGGCTGCTTTTCTGGAATATTATGAGAACAGCACCGGGCACAGACGGGAGATGATTGCAGCCATGACCGGCAGAATCATGGCGGGCCTGCAGAGCGGCAGGAAGAAAGAGGTCAGAAATGCGCAGGAGCTGGGAAGAGCATGGCTGGCCCAACTGCAGCAGGCGGCGGATATGCGGGAGGAGGTTCTGTTCGACGGGGAATTGAAGTTTGGGTCCGAAGAGGGTTGGGAGGACCTGGAGGAAGATCTGTAACTTTGAGTTGTTTTTTTTATGCTCTTAACATATAATAAAAATGTGATCGCACCACACAAGAACTATAATAAAAATGTGAAGGAGCCTATCTATGGAACGATTGATTTTGAATAAGCTGCTGGATTGGAAGAATTCACCTTACCGCAAACCGTTAATCTTAAAGGGGGTGCGCCAGGTGGGTAAGACCTGGGTTCTCAAAGAATTCGGCAGACGTTATTATGAAAATACAGCCTATTTTAACTTTGATGAAAACGAGGAATACAAGCAGTTTTTTGAGACCACCAAAGATGTAGATCGCATCCTGCAGAATCTGATGCTGGCCAGTGGACAGAAAATTGTGCCGGAAAAGACGCTCATTATCTTTGACGAAGTACAGGACTGCTCCAAGGTTATCAATTCCATGAAGTATTTCTGTGAGAATGCTCCGCAGTATCACATTGCATGTGCCGGTTCTTTGCTGGGGATTGCCCTGGCGAAGCCATCCTCCTTTCCGGTGGGCAAAGTCAACTTCATGCAGATTGATCCTATGACCTTCACGGAATTTCTGCTTGCCAATGGCGATAAAAATCTGGCCAGGTATCTGGAGAGCGTGGATACCATTGAACCGATTCCTGATGCTTTTTTCAATCCGCTCTATGAGAAATTGAAGATGTACTATGTTACAGGCGGTATGCCGGAACCAGTGCTCATGTGGACAGAAGCACGAGACGTTTCTGCTATGCAGGAAGCCTTGTCCGGGATCATCGGTGCTTATGAGCGAGATTTTGCCAAGCACCCCAATATCAGCGAGTTCCCGAAGATCTCTATGATATGGAAGTCCATACCGTCCCAGCTGGCAAGGGAGAATAAGAAATTTATCTACAAGGTGGTGAAAGAAGGGGCACGAGCCCGGGAATATGAGGATGCTTTGCAGTGGCTGGTAGATGCCAGGCTGGTGCATAAAATCTATCGCAGCACCGCTCCCGGTCTGCCGGTAGCTGCCTATGATGACCTGTCTGCATTTAAAATCTATCTGGTGGATGTGGGGCTGCTTCGCCGCCTGGCTCAGTTGGCTCCTACGGCCTTCGGAGAAGGGAATCGTTTGTTCACCGAGTTCAAAGGCGCTCTGACTGAGAACTTTGTGCTGCAGACCTTAATCACGCAGTTTGAAGTGGTTCCCCGGTACTGGAGCCAGAACAATCCGCCCTATGAGGTAGATTTCCTTATTCAGCGGGAGAATGATATTTTCCCTATAGAGGTCAAGTCCGAGGCCAACATCACCAGTAGGAGCTTAAAGAAATTCAAGGAGCTTTTCCCGAATCAAGTCAGGCTCCGTGTGCGGTTCTCACTGGACAATTTGAAGTTGGACGATGATGTGCTGAACATTCCGCTGTTTATGACTGACCAGACGGATCGGCTGATTGGACTGGCATTGGAACAACGACAAGTAACAGGAAGAGGAATAGGATATTAGATAAGCCATAAGGTTAGAGGACAAAAATATGCGGGCAATGATTATCAGACATGGGAAAGTGGATTTTCAATGGAGAAATTGGAGTACTTCAATACAGTTTAATGAGGATTGCAAGCTGTATGATAAGGCACCGATTTTTCCACTGGTATCTGATGGCACACCAACGGACTATCCGGATATTTTCATCAGCAGTTTGCGAAGAAGCAGAGAAACGGCTGATCAGTTATCCGGTGAAAAAGAGTACATTTCCACAAAACTGCTCGACGAGGTGCCGCTAAGTGCAGGCATTAACTCGCATAAAAGGCTGCCGTTACTGTTTTGGAATGTTTGTGGGCGGCTGCAATGGCTTTTTAACAGCCGTTCGCAAAAAGAAGGCAGAACGGAAACTGTTTACCGCGCAGGGCAATTTGTAGAAATGATAATCAAAAGGGATAAAGACTGCATGATTGTCACCCATGGCTTTTTTATGCATACACTCATAAAACAAATGAGGAAGCAGGGATTTCGAATTCACCATAAACGATTCCGCTATTCAAATGAGGAATGGGTCATTGGGGAACGATAGAGTGTGATTCCAGCCATTTTGCCATGTCGTCAGCATTATTGCAGCTGCCTTTGTTGCATTTTTCGGACATAGCTCTAACCAATATTCATGTCTCCTTCCTTTTCTGGTTTCATTTTACTACAAAAAATGAAAAAAGCCATAACCATGTCGGTTAGTTCATGCTGGAAATTCAACCGTTAGTTGAAAATACGGAAAAGATGCACCGAAAAAATGCAGGTTTTTCATAGGCTTGTGGCATGAGTAGAGATATGGTATATTATTTAGGAAAAATGGAAAGGAGATATCTGCAATGAAACAAATTCCATTAGGCGGCAGCGGATGGATGGTCCCCTCCGTTGTCGTGGGTTGTATGCGGCTGGGAGAGCTGGACAGAGCGGCGCTGGGGCGGTTCATCCATACGGCATTGGACTGCGGCGCAAACTATTTTGACCATGCCGACATCTACGGCGGCGGCAGCTGCGAAGAGCACTTTGGCGCGGTGCTGCAAAATGATCCCTCGATCCGGCGGGAGGACTTGATCCTGCAGTCCAAATGCGGCATTCGGCAGGGATTCTTTGATTCTTCCAGGGAGCACCTGCTGAAGGCAGCGGATGGGATTCTGAACCGCCTGGGCACCGATTATCTGGACGTACTGCTGATCCACCGTCCCGATGCGCTGGTGGAACCGGAAGAGGTAGCCGCTGCATTTGATGAGCTGGAGCGGAAGGGAAAGGTGCGCCATTTCGGCGTATCCAACCACAGGCCCATGCAGATCGAACTGCTGAAAAAAACCGTTCAGCAGCCGCTGCTGATCAACCAGCTGCAGTTCAGCCTCCCCGCCTCCAATATGGTGGCCAACGGCCTGGAAGTCAACATGGAGACGCCGGGTGCCGTCGACCGGGATGGGAGCGTACTGGACTATTCCAGGCTGCGCGGTATGACCATCCAGGCGTGGTCCCCATTCCAGATGCCCAACTGGGGCGGATGTTTCCTGGGAGATGAGCGTTGTCCAGAGCTGAACCGGGAGCTGGACAGCCTGGCGGAGCAGTATCACACCACCCCTACGACGATCGCGGCAGCATGGATTCTTCGCCATCCGGCGCAGATGCAATTGATTACCGGCACGGCCAGGGAGTCCCGTCTGAAGGAGATCATTCAGGCCTGTGAGGTTCGGCTGACCCGGGAGGAGTGGTACCGGCTGTACCTGGCCGCCGGACATCCGCTGCCGTAAAAGGAAGGAGCAGGACAAATGAGCGATATATGGAGCATGCTGGGCATAGAGCCCACGGATGACAAAAAAGCTATTAGAAGAGCCTTTGCGGCGCAGTCCAGACTTCATCATCCGGAGGAGGAACCGGAGTATTTTGCAGCGCTGAACCAGGCATATAAGGCGGCTCTGGACTCTGGAGCAGACGGGGAGAAAGCATGGGAAGAAAGCGTCCAAAATGAGCGCCCTGAAAAGGAAAATGTCCCTCGCGAAACAGTGCAGGAGAAATCGGAAGATACCGGCGGGGAAAGCTCCCTGCTGAAACGCCTGGATCAGGCGGCACAGCAGGCTATAAAGAAAAGCATGGAGACGGGAGCGCTTCATGATTTTATAGTTTTGTTTGAGAACCCCAAACAGGCAAAGCAGGCCGACACCTGGAAGCGTTTTTTCCTCACCGAAGGGTTTCTGGGGGAACAGTTCACGGAAGAATTCGGAAAGGGATTGCTCACCTATTTGGCAGAACAGACGCTCTGTCCCTCCGATAATCTTCCCAAGGGCCTGCTTCAGGAGCTTGCCATTGCTTATGCCTTCATTCCTCATTTTGCAGGGGAAGAATATTTTGAGGGTCTGAAATATCCAAAGGAATGGTACAAGGTCTCCGTGGAGAACACCTTTCCCGGCAGAAGATATGCCGCTGAAATCTTCAATATGCAGGGACGGGAATGCGACCTGAAATCCATGACCAATCACATTCTGCGGCAGCCTGCCAACAAGGTGCGGCATAATGCCTTTTCCGACTACCTGGCCGTGAAGGAAATGAGCAGGGACGGACGGCTGACAGATGGAGAAAGGGAAGTCTGGCAGCATATTCTGGGAGCCTGCCAGCCCTGCTATCTGTTTGAACGCAACGGCAAAAAATCAGGAGGGGCAGATTATGAGTCCCGCAGCGAAAGCGTGGTGAAGCTTTATGTCCAATGGCTGAAGAAGGAGCAGCTGCCGGAAGCGGTGCTGCTGTTCTTCTATAAAAAGCTGGATTTCAAAACGCTGGAGCGCAGCAGTACCAGAGGACTTTACAGCGCCTTGAAAGAGGAAGTCCTGCGCCAGCTGCCAGGGGCAGAGGAGATTTTGTTTGGAGAGGATGGAAAGGAGCAGCTTATCACCAGGCTCTACCGAACCTATTCTGCCATCATCAATGACAACCAGAATAATTACGATAAATTCATTTATGGAGAGACGCCGGAAATCAGGGACCGGGCGAAGGCTTTCTTTGCTTCGCCGGAATGGGAAATGCTAAAGATGGAAAAGGGGCTTTTTGAACGGATTTACAGCGCCTCCAAAAGGATTGTGATGCCCAGGACTGTGGCAGAGACACTGGTCGGGCATCTGTCGCAGGAAGACTTCCCGGAACCTGCGAGGACGGAGCTGACGGAAAGTCTGCTGCGTTCCCTTGCCACGGAGAAAATGTGCCGGGAGCTGGATTATCGGTGGGAAATAACCTTGAGTTCCACGAATCCGGAGGATATAGGGGACAATCCTGATTTCTGGCAGTATTTTCTCATGCGGGGATTCGGCTTCCGTCATGAAAAAGTCAGAGGAACCTGGGAGGAAGATTTCATCTATGTCATGAATGGTCAATGCTATCTGCCCGCCTATATCAATTACATTTACGCGCCCTCCCGGGCATGGCAGAGGCAGTTTGTGGGCTTTGATCAGGAGAGGGAGGAGATAGGGGAGCCTGTGAGCCTTGTCTGCTCCATGCCCGGGGCCAGGCGACTCAGGGTAGAATTCCATTACCACTATTGCCTGTATTTTGTAGAGGGTTTAGCGAATGATACCGGCAATGAGTCTGCGTATCAGATTGGGAAGGAAGTGCAGGTGGCGGAGCCTGTTCTGGCCTTTTCAGAACTCCGGGAATATGCGGGAAAGCTGGAGAAACCGGAGGAATTCTTCTTCCTTCTGGCAGTCACCGCCATCGAGGACGCCGACAGAAGCGCCGCCAGAATCCTGATCGAAGCCTGGCTGAAACAGATTCCCGTGCATCCCTTTATCATTCCCCTGGTGGCCAGGCTGCTGGCCGCTGACAATGACCGGATTCCGGCGGCAGTGCAGCCGGGGGGAAGGACAGCCGTACTTTACAGCGAGCAGGAGAGGGTCTGCTTCCGGGCGGTGGTTTCAGAAGAGGGTGTCAGCATCTGGCGGCAGCTGGATTATGGCTGGCAGGATATCATATTCCGCAGTGCGGAGCTGGGCTGGCGGAAATGGGAGGAATATGCCTGTAAAAGCAAGGTTACAGGAGACAGTGCTTCTCCTGAAAGCAGAAGAGCCGCCGCCCGGAATGTGCTGGATACGCTGCGTCAGCCCGCGCCCCGGTTACGTGTCTCATATTCTCTGGAAGGCATGGATACAGCACAGAAGGCGGCGAAGATCCTGGAGGTGATGGGCTGTATTGAGAATATGGAAGGATACTGTGTGCTTCGGTACGGAGCGAAAAAGGAAAAGCGGCACGACAGGGTATTCTACGGTGCGCGCGCGCCTTTCGGCTTTGAGCTGATGGCTCACTCTGCGGTATATGTGAGAAGCAGAGATTTTCTGATGGCCTCTTCCAATACGAAGATTAAGGAACCAAAAATCCTGGTGGGCCGTTTTGGATGGGGGTTCAAATACTCGCCCAGTTCCGACTATGGCCCCATGTACGTATATCAGGGTGAGAGCGGGAGATTCTATGCCTATGGGGCCATCCGGATGCACCGGGCTGACACTCTGGATCAGCTGCTGGCAGATTTTTTCCAGAAGGAATGGGAGGGTGTGACGGAAGTGCAGGGCTATGAAGGGAGCCTGACCGTATCCAGACTTGACCACAGGCTGGAATACTGCTATACAGAGGAAGATATGCGCCAGTCCATGGAAACTGCGGAGGATACTGTGGCGGACAGATTCACTCTGTTCGGCGGATATCAGATGTGGCTGGAATTCGTCCGGTGGCTGGATGAGGCGCTGAATCCCCAGCTGCCACCCTGGGTGAATGCCATTGTGACAGGCCTTGACTGGGAAAGAGGCGGAGCGCTGACATTTGCCGGCATCCATGAAAACGAGGAGGACGCCGAATTGCAGGAATTCCAGGAAAAAGCGGACCTGGATTTCGAAGATACAACAGAGGAGGAAGAGGCAGACGGGGATGCGTCAGATGAGGAAGAGGCAGACGGGGATACGTCAGACATGACCGGGGCGGCGGAAAGTGACAGGAATCCGCAGAACGAAGTATACCTTCCCCAGCTGCCGCTTCTGATATGGGCAAAGGGAATGGACAGAAGAGACAGGGCGGATTTCCTGATCAATGCCATGCAGTGGTATGTGGACTGCGGAAGATTTGCAGAAAAAACAGGAGATAGAAAAATCAGGATACTGGTGAATTAAAACAGGAAAATGATGAAGAGACAGGGAATGGCTCAGAAAGCAAAAAGCATTGTGTATTTCTATGGGATTCCGGCCTATGGCCACACGCTTTCCAACCTGTATCTGGCGGGCAGGCTGGCGAAGGCAGGATTTCGGGTGGTCTATTACTCTGCGGATCCTTTCCGGAAGGTGATTGAAGAAAACGGGTGTGAGTACCGGCCGTATCCCATAGACTGGAATAAACTGGACTTAAGGGACGGAGAGCGAATTCTGAAGCTTTACCGGCTGATTCTGCAATATACCTGGGAGATGCTGCCGGGGCTTCTGCGCCAGGCCAGGAGGGAGGCTCCCAAAGCCATATTGTTTGAGTCGCTGGCTCTGTGGGGCAGGGCCGTTGGGGAGCTGCTCTCTGTGCCTTCCTTTGCTTTTTACAGCATTGCCGCCATTGACTGGACATGGAGGCCGGCCGGTGGAAAAGGGCTGCCCGGCATTTTACCTGTAAGCCCCTGGCGAAAAGGACTGGGTGCATATGCACCGGGCTTCTCCGCCGGGTTTTTGCGCTATGCGGGGGAGCTGCCCGGGGCGGTGTCCTGTGCGCGGCGGCTGAGAGGAAAGTATGGATTGAAGAAGCTGGGACTGCTGTCTGTGCTGATGAACCGGGGAGACTATAATCTCTGCGGATATTCCAGACTGTTTCAGCCGGGAGGGAATCTGTTCGGGGCGGAGTACAGATTCCTGGGGCCTCTGTCCGTCCACAGGCGGACGGTGGAGCATAATGATTTTTCCTGCCCGGAATCTGCGTCCGGGGAGAGGCTGGTCTACATTTCCCTGGGAACGATTTTCAATGAAAATGAGACTCTGCTGCAGGAAGTGATCCGGCAGTTTGGGAGGGATTCGGTCGGGAAAAAGGATTTCAGCGAAGACCAGGCCGGGAAAGAACAGTTCCGCGTAATCCTGGTCTGGGAAGGGAACCGACATTTCCCGGAGAATTTTATTGTGCGTCCTTTTGTGGATCAGAATGCCATTTTGCGTCATGCGGACCTTTTTATCACGGCAGGAGGTATGAACAGCATCCATGAGGCGCTTTATTTCGGGGTGCCCTGCCTGTTGTGTCCCCAGCAGGGAGAGCAGCTTCTGAATGCGAGACGGTTCCAGCGGCTGGGATTCGGTCGGATATTGCGCAATCCTGCCAGGCTCCGGCAGGAAGCGCTGGAATGTATGGAACTGAGCAAAAGCCGGCAGGAAAAGAGGCGGGCGGCGATGACTGCGGTATCCCTGAGAGAGATGCTGGAGATATTCGAAGAGCTGCAGGACGATGTTTTTCCGAGAGGGTAAAAAAGGAAATCAGAGGCAGGACAGAGGGAGCGGACAGAACAGGAGCGATTCATATGGGGAAACCACAGGAAACGGGAAAGAAAGAGGAACTGACAGGAAGGCAGACAATTCTGGTGACAGGCGCCACCGGGTTTCTGGGGGAATATCTGGTGCGGCGGCTGGTGAAGGAATACAGGGTACTGGCCCTGGGGCGGAACCGGGAGAAGGGCAGCCAGCTTGCGGCATACGGAGCTGTGTTCTGTCAGGGAGACTTTACGGACCGGGAGAGCTGCGCTTCCTGTTTTGAAGGGGTAGATTATGTCATCCATGCGGGGGCGCTTTCCACTGTGTGGGGAAAGTGGGAAGATTTCTACCGGACCAACGTGGCGGGAACCAATCTGGTGGCCGGGCTGTGCCTGGAGAAAGGCGTCCGGCGACTGGTCTATCTCTCTTCCCCCAGCATCTATACCGGAAAGGAAGACCAGTATAACATCCGGGAAGACCAGGCTCCCGAACAGAATGAACTGAACTATTATATCCGTTCCAAGCTGATGGCGGAAGGCGTGCTCCACAGGTGGAACACAAAAGGCCTGGAGACGGTTATCCTGCGGCCCAGGGGACTGATCGGCATCGGGGATACCAGCCTGGTGCCCAGGCTCCTTCGGGCCAACAGGAAGACAGGAATTCCCCTTTTCCGGAACGGCGGGAATCTGGTGGATATCACCAGTGTGGAGAATGTGGCTCTGGCCTGTGAGCTGGCAATGAAGGCTCAGGGGGCTTCCGGGAAGGCGTTTAATATCACCAACGGGGAGCCTATGGCATTTCGCCGGATTCTGGAACAGTTTCTGGATGCCATCGGAGAACAGCCCCGTTATCTGCGGCTGCCCTTTGGAATGGTATATGCCGCGGCCCAGGGGCTGGAGTGGGTTTACCGAACCTTTGAGTTGAATGGGGAGCCGCCGTTGACCCGCTATACGGTCTGTACTCTGGGATATGCCCAGACCATGGACATCCGCCGTGCCAGGGAGATTCTGGGGTATCGGCCGGAGAAGACTCTGGCAGAATCCATCCGGGAGTATGGCGCCTGGTGGAAGGAAACATGTGGGACAGGAGAGGCGGACAACGCAGGGCAGAAAGGCGGCAGGGCGGCCCTGCAGGACAGAAGGAGATCCAGAGCAAAAGAGCCTGACAGTGCCGGATATACAGACAGAGCAGGGAAGACTGGAAATGGGAATAAAGCACACAGCGTAAGAGCTTCGAGAGATTCAATACAGCAGACAGGGGCAGAGGACGCGGAAGACGACAGGAGAACAGAGTCGTTGACACAGCAGGGCAGAGAGAGGAAGAAAGCAGCCGGCGGAAAACAGGACAATCCGGCTCGGCCTGGAAGGGTGACGGAAGTGAGAATGTACCGCTGCGGATCCTGCACCAACAATCTGAGAATTATTTTCCGGGGAGGAATATCAGCCCGAAGAGGGCTTCTGGATTCCGGAGAAGCGGAGGAATCGGAAAGGGGAAAGCGTCAGTTTCCGGCCCGGGCTGTGCTGATTCGTCACAGGGAACTGGGGAATATTCTCTATGACACCGGCTATTCCCGGGGGATTTTTGGGGGCGGCATTGGCCTGTGGCTGTACCGTCTGCTGAACCCGGTACAACTGGAAGAAGGAGAGACCATAGCCGAGAGACTTGAGAATGATGGGATTTCCCCGGAGAGTGTGAAGACCATTCTGCTGTCCCATGCCCATCCGGATCATGTGGGGGGACTGTCCCAATTCTCCGGCTATGATCTGGTGGCTCTGGGGGAGACTCTGGATGTCCTGCATCATCCCAGTGTACGCAGACTGATGTTCCGCTCTCTGGTGCCTCCGGAGGGCAGTATCCGCAGGGAAGTGAGACCGGAGACCTGTCTGCGGGAGCATTTTCTGTGCAGATATTTTGCGGAGGTATACGATCTGTCCGGGGACGGCAGCCTCATCGGAGTGCGGCTGGATGGACATACAAAGGGACAGATGGGGCTGTGGATTCCGGATGTAAACCTTTTCCTGGCGGCAGACGCCTGCTGGGGAGGGGATCTGGTGCGGGCCACCCGGCGCATGCGCCTGCTGCCCAGACTGCTCCAGGAAGATTTTGCCGCCTATGAGGACAGTCTTAAGAGAATCTGCCGTATGAAGCGGGATTATCCCGGGATCAGAGTGTGCTTCACCCACCAGGTGTGGAAATGAAGGGCATGGAAAAGAGCAGTCGGAAGCACGCAGATATGGAAACAACTGCTGTGGAAATAAGCAGGAACGGAAATCTGCAGACATGGAGACAGGCAGAAAGGGTGGAATTGACAGAGAGACAGGAGGGGAGGTGGCAATCTGTTGGAACAGCTGGAAGTGTTGAAATACTATCTGTACTACAAATATATTTTACCGAAAAGCAGCTGCTTTCGGAGCAGAAAAGCACTGAGGCGCCGGCAGGGAAGGAGGCTGAGAAGACACCTGAGATACGTGTCGGAGCACTCGCCTCTTTACAGAGGAATGAGGAAGCTCTCCTCCTATCCGGTTATAGACAAGGCATTCATGATGGAACATTTCGATCGGCTGAACACAGTGGGAATCAGGCGGGAAGAGGCGGAGGCTTTCGCAGTGCAGGCGGAGCGGGAGAGGGATTTCGCTCCGAAGCTGCGTGGCGTCACGGTGGGATTGAGCTCAGGCACCTCCGGTCACAGAGGGATATTTCTGGTATCGGATAAGGAGAAAGTGCGGTGGGCAGGTTATGTGCTGGCAAAATTCCTGCCGGGAAGCATCCTGGAATCCATGGACATTGCCTTTTTCATGCGTGCGGACAGCAACCTCTATCAGGCGGTAAGCTCCAGGAGAATCCGCTTCCATTTTTTCGACATCTACCGGGACATGGAGGAGCATGTCAGGCGTCTGGAGGCGCTGCGGCCCCGGATTCTGGCGGGCCAGCCCTCCCTGCTTCTCATGCTGGGGGCGGCAGCGGAGCGTGGGGTCCTGCACATTGCGCCTCAGATAATCATCTCCATTGCGGAAGTACTGGAACGGGAGGATGAGACTTATCTGAAAAAAGTGTTCCGGCAGAAAGTGATTCACCAGGTCTATCAGTGTACAGAGGGCTGCCTGGCCAGCACCTGTTCTCTTGGGACGCTCCATCTGAATGAGGATATCGTACATATCCAGCGGGAATATCTGGAAGGACGCCGGTTCGTGCCTGTTGTGACGGATTTTGAGCGCAGGGCTCAGCCGATGATCCGCTATCGACTGAATGATATTCTGGTGGAACGAAAGGAAGCCTGCGGCTGCAAGAGTCCCTGTCTGGCGCTGGAGAAGATTGAGGGCAGGGAGGACGACATGTTCTCCTTCCTGGACATACAGGGCAGAGAGAAGCTGATTTTCCCGGATTTCATCCGCAGATGTATTCTGTTTGCGGGGGTGGAGAGGAAGGAAAGGGCGGCAGGAGAGCAGGCCGGGAAAGCGGCGGAAGGCGCCTGGGAATACAGGGTGGTACAGAACCCCGACAGGAACGTCACAGTCTATGCCGACCTTACCGCTGCGGAGAGGGAAGCGGTGCGCCGGGAATTCCAAAGGCTGGCCCGGGACAGGGAGATTGTTTTACCGGATCTTACCTTTGCCCCTTATGACTGGGAAGTGGGGAAAAAACTGAAAAGAGTTCAGAGAATCCGGTGAAATAAGAACGGCTCATGGAATGGCAAAAGTCAGGAGGGAAGAAAACGCAGATGGAAAACGGGCAGATGAAAAGACAGATTGGCAGATATGTAAAACTGGCAGGGATGGGACGGGCGCTGGCAGGCGGCCGGTTGAATTTTGGCGGAGAAACCAGATACCGGCTTCGGGCAGGAGAGACCCTGTTGGATCTGGCGGCAGAAGCGGCAGGAAAGGCCCTGGAGGAAGCGGGCATGGGCATGGAGGATATGGACTGTATCGTCTGCGCCATGGCCACGCCTCTGCAGGCTATTCCCTGCAATGCAGCCCTGGTCCATGAGAGGATGGCGAAAGGAATGAATATTCCGGCCATGGATATCAATACCACCTGCACCAGTTTTATCAGCGCTTTGGATGTGATGTCCTGTATGATAGCGGCCGGGCGGTATGAGAAGGTATTGATTCTCTCCGGCGATACGGCGTCCGCGGCTCTGAACCCGCAGCAGAAGGAGAGTTACGAATTGTTCTCAGATGGGGCTGCGGCCTGTGTGCTTGTGAAAGCGGGCCCGGGCGAAGGCTCCGGAATTCTCTATGCCCGCCAGTGTACCTGGTCGGAGGGTGCCCATGATACGGAGATCCGGGGAGGCGGAGGCCTGCTGCCCGCATTTTCCATGACAGAGAAGAATCAGGAAGAGTATTATTTTGACATGAAGGGAATCCAGATTCTTCGGCTCTGTGCCAGGAAGCTGCCCGGCTTTGTGGAGGAATGCCTTCGGGAAGCGGGGGTTGCCAGGGAGGAGATACAGGCGGTGATTCCCCACCAGGCCAGCAAGGCATTGGACGTTATCATGCCGCGGCTTGGCTTCCCGAAAGGCACTTACATTAACCGGGTGCCGGCATATGGCAACATGGTCTCTGCTTCCGTTCCCTTTGCACTGTGCGAAACGATCCAGGAGGGAAGAATCCGGCGGGGAGACCTGGTGCTGCTTATGGGAACCGCGGCTGGGCTGACAGTGAATTTTATGTTGATGCGGTATTGAGCCGGAACAGGGTTTATTCAAATATCGCAGGTTACGGAAGGGCATGGGGAGTAAAATGAGAGGAATGGGTGAGGAAAGTGAATTATAGAAAAGATAAGTACGGCAATGATCTCTCCATCCTGGGCTACGGCTGTATGCGGTTTTCCAGGACAGGGGGCAAAGTTGACATAGATAAGGCTGAACAGGAAATTCTGGCCGCTTTCCGCGGAGGCGTCAATTATTACGACACGGCATATGTGTATCCGGGCAGCGAAGCAGCCCTGGGCGAAATCCTGGAGCGCAATCACATTAGAGATCAGGTGGCCATTGCCACCAAGCTGCCCCATTACCTGATTAAGACGGCGGACAGCATGGAGAAATATTTCAGGGAACAGTTGAGACGCCTGCGGACGGATTATGTGGATTATTATCTCATGCATATGCTGACGGATGTAGAAACCTGGGAGCGGCTGAAAAGCCTGGGGATTGTGGAGTGGCTGGAACAGAAAAAGAAAAGCGGCGAGATTCGCCAGGCAGGCTTTTCCTACCATGGAAATTCCGATACCTTCTGCCGGCTGGTGGATGAGTACAGCTGGGATTTCTGCCAGATTCAGTATAACTATATGGATGAGAATACGCAGGCAGGGCGCAGAGGGCTCCAATATGCCGCCGCAAAAGGGCTGCCTGTCATCATTATGGAGCCTTTGCGGGGCGGAAAGCTTGTGAACAATCTGCCCGGAGAGGCGAAGACTCTGTTTGAAACATATCCTGTAAAGCGCACCCCGGCAGACTGGGCGTTTCGGTGGCTGTGGAACCAGGAGGAGGTAACCTGTGTGTTATCCGGTATGAACTCTCTGGAAATGGTGGAGGAGAATGTGAAAACGGCTTCAGAGGCTTTCGTGGGAGAGCTGGGGACGGAGGAGGAAGAGATGCTCCAAAAGGTGGTGCAGGCCATCAATGCGAAGATGAAGGTGGGCTGTACCGGCTGCGGTTATTGTATGCCATGTCCGCGGAACGTGGATATTCCGGGTACCTTTGCCTCTTACAATCGCCGCTATTCCGAGGGGAAGTTTGCCGCACTTATGGAGCATTTCATGTGTACCGCCCTGCGGAGGACCTCCACGGCCGCCGCTAACTGCGTGGAATGTGGGAAATGTGAGCAGCATTGTCCGCAGCATATAGAAATTCGGAAAGAGCTGAAAAATGCCCGGAGGCAGCTGGAAGGGCCGATGTATAAAATTGGACGGAAAATCGTTTCTCTTTTCAGGCTGTACTGAGACAGGCTCTTTTCAGGTTGCAGGATAAAGAGAACCATGGTAAAATGACATCCAAATAAATTCACAGGAATGGTCAGTTTCTTACGAAGAGGGAGAAAAGAAGAATGAAACTGCCCAAGGTCTTCGGAGCCATGACCGGCGGGTTTCCGGATCCTTTCACAGAAAGAAGCTGTTTGAGGTGATGATCCGCTGGATTGCACCTGTCTGTCTGGTGGTGATTCTGGCGGGAGAGATTTTGAAGGTGCTGGGTGTGATTTCCATATAAACTGTGTACTGACCATATATTTTGCCGGATTCTGCATTGCTGTCCGCAATCGGGGATTAGGCGCGAAGAAAGAGATTTGTATTGCTATGCCATCGTTTCAAGACATTTTGATTGGTTTTCTGGATTTTTTGACAGGACACCTTATGCTTCTGTCATATCTGCTGGCCGCAACGGATGAACAGGCCGCGTGGAACAGGCTGAAAAAATTGCCTGCGCTGTTCCTGTCCCCAGTGATTGCCATCTTTACTTCCATTGGGCTGGGTGTGGTTATCCCGGAATTTGGTCTGCTTCGGTACGTTATCAGTTCTGTTATGATTCTTGCCATGTGTACCTTGTGGGTGATGTGGGCATGGCGGTGGGACTTCTGGCGGGCCTTTTCCTCCGTATGCATGGCTGCAATCCTGCAGGTGGCTACCTCGGCCCTGACTCAGATTTCATTTTTGATGTTTCCGTCCGGCCTGAGGCTGGATTTGGGAGCTATGGCCGTATCCCTGCTTCTTTCCATAGCTGCCGCTTTTCTGTTAAAGCGCCTGGGTTTCGGCGCCTGGTTCCGACTGCTGCTGGAGGATCAGGCTAATCTGCGCCGAACCGCAGTGCTTGTTTTTGTGATGGAAGTTTCCATGGAGACATTCCTTATTCTGCAAAACGGTGTTCAGGGATATTACCTTGCAGCGTATTACTTTTTAGTAATTGTGTCGGTATTGGTCATCATCGGGCTGATTATCTACCTGGCCCATAGGTTTGATGACAGTCGGACACTTCAGATGCAGCGGGACATCATTGCCCAGCAGCAGCTTTATGAACAGAGTCTGGAGGATATTCGCCGGGAAATGTGCAGCTTTCGGCACGACTATAAAAATCTCCTGGCGGGCCTGTCTCATCAGACAGAAGAGGGAGAACTGGATGCATTGCATTCCAGCATGGCGGAGCTGGATGAGGATTTTGACCGGCATCTGGGGGAGAAAATCCGGCTGTCTGTCCAAATCGGCAATCTGCGGCTTCCCCCGGTGCGAAGTCTTCTGCTGAGCAAGCTCACTGACATGCGAAAGAAAGGGGTGGAATATCACCTGGAGGTGCTCTATCCTGTGGAGACGATAAGCATAAATGTATGGGATTTTGTACGCTGCCTGGGGATATTGACGGACAACGCCATAGAGGCCGCATTGGACGCAGAATGGCCCTGGGTGGAAATCATTCTGCTGGTTCAGGGCAGAACGCTGTCTCTCAGGGTATCAAACTCTTATACGAATACCATAGATCCGGAGAAAATATGGAAGGATGGCTGGTCTACCAAGGGAGCGGGCAGGGGACTGGGACTGTCCGGCTATCGGCGTATTTTAGAGAATTATCCCAATGTCTCCATTGGCACCAGTTGGGAGGACGGCGTGTTTGTGCAGGAGCTGACGGCGGAGGATAGAGCATGATCGGAATTTACCTTTGTGATGATGAGGACATAGTCCGCCACCAGATTCAGGCTGCTCTGGAGCAGAAGATTTTGATTGAAAATTATGATATGAAAGTAGTGTGCAGTGCGGCCGGTGCCCGGGAACTTCTGAACGCAGCGGGAGAGGGGAAACAGGGTATCTATTTCCTGGATGTGGAGTTGAAGGACGGAGAATGGGATGGCTTCCGGCTGGGAAAGGAACTGCGGCGGAGAGATCCTCACGGCACGCTGGTCTACATTACCGGTTATGGTGATTTGGTATGGCGTACCTTTCAATATCATCTGGAGGCCTTTGACTACATCGTAAAGCAGCAATCACAGACAGGAGCGTCAGCGGCACGGTGCCTGGAAGAAATACACACACATCTCCTGGAACAGCGGCGGACCTCTGAGGAGATGTTCACGCTGCGGACAGGAGATATGGTGCGTCATATCCCTTTGCGTGATATTCTCTTTTTTGAAACGGCTTCTATTCCACACCACGTTTTACTCCACACATCGAAAAGCCGGATGGATTTTCTGAGCAGCCTGGGCGAACTGGAAGTGCAGTTGGGAGATCGCTTTATCCGTACACACAGGTCTTATCTTGTGGCGGCAGAAAGGATCGAGGCAGTGGACCTGAAACACAGTAAACTGTGGGTTGGCAGCCGGGAATGTCTGCTTTCCCGGGCAGGAAAGTCGAAGCTCCACAAGGCCCTTCCCCATTTCATTTAGGAAATCCTGATGTTCATTCAGGAAATCCGAACCGCCTGGATGTATTTTTGTGGTATGTTTGTGTTGGCGGACTGGCAGACGGCAAGATGAGAAAGGAGTGTGGACATATGGCGAAAAATCGTTTTGTAGAAGTCTATTCGCAGGGAATCACCAATGTGGAAAAGATTATTGTAGATACGGAAACAGGTGTGAATTATCTGCTGGCTTCCCATGATCTGAGAGTAGGCACCGGACTGACCGTTTTGGTGGATCAAAACGGGAAACCGGTTGTAACTTCCGTGGAGTAAGGCAGTCAGGCAGACTGTATTTGAATTCATCCTGTCCGTGTGCCGGATCACTGCCATCCCGGGGAGAGTATTATCTGAATTACGGGTTGCAAAACTGTTCTGGAAAAAGAGATGAATAAAGAAATGCAATAATATCATAATGGAATTACAGATTTAAAAGGACACCGCAGACAACAGGGTGTCTTTTTTGATGACAGACTGGTTGCGGTACTGTAACTTTTTGTTTTTGTCTACAAGTAATACCATGTACTATAAGGATCTGAATCAGGCGCAGCAGGAAAGGCTGAGGGAGAGAGCTTTCATGACCCTGGCCATGCTGCTAAAAAGAATGTGGGAGTTTTGCAAATAAGCCTTTGTCTTATTTTTATTGTTATATATTTTTCAGTTTTGTCTTTGCAGCAGATTGTAGAATTAAAGCGGGAATCAAAAGGCATTAAGGTATTGTCTTATATTGGGAAAAGCAATAAACAAATAAAGGAATTAGTAAAAAAACAGATTGCAGGCAAATTGCTTATGCCGATGTTTATGACACTTTTGGTTTTGCTTTTTAGTATTCCATTGGTAAATCTGAAATTAAATTTGCTATTGCCTATTGTCATGCACAATATTCTTTTGAGGGCTGTTTTCTGTTTTGCAATATGTTTCTTGCTTTTTTATGTTTGCTATTTTTTTGTGGTATATACCATAAGTAAACAATATGTGGGGATTGTTAATTGAAAACCCTGTTGAAAAATACAGTTTTTTATAAAGGAGTTTGAAAAGATGAGAAATAGATGGATTATGTGTCCTTTATGTAGAGGTAAAACCAGAATAAAAATAAGAGAAGATACAGAATTATATAAATTTCCGCTTTTTGTCCAAAATGTAATCGGGAGCAGATTATCAATGTTCAGCAGTTAAAAGTAACAGTTACCACAGAGCCAGACGCATAGACGCAGATGCCCGTGTTATAATAGGGACAAGTTAGAAGAACCCAGTAAAATCAAGGGTTGCACTAACTTGTCCCCTTATTTTTTTGCCCTTAAAAGGGCAAACGGAATCACCGCATTTCTGGTTTCCGTCCGGGAGCCGTACATATATTGCTGGCCAGCAGTATGAAAGTCTGATAGCGATTAAAGCAACCATACCATCCGCTGATGATGGATTTGAAGGTCCGAAGTCCTTATAAATGCTGACGGGTTGCAACGGGGGCGTTGTAATATTGGTTGACAGGTTTCGGCCGGGTTTAATGTGAACCGGGCGCCATGGGAGGGTTAAACCTGTGTTTCTGTACCATGGGAACAAATGAGATTTATTTACGGAAAGCCGGGGAACTTACAGCGCCCATATTGTTGTGATGGTTTTTTATAGATTAGCTTATCGTTTCGTTCGGAAACAAATATTTCTTTTTTACAGGGAAAGGCACGGGCCGGTGCGCCTGGGAGCGGTTCCTGTAAAATTCCATAGGGAAGGTCAGTAACAGAGAATCAGTGGCAGGTCCGGTCTGGGGCCGTTGAAAGGATAGGGAGCAGATGAAGAAGGATGTCAGAAAATTTAAGGTATATGAGCAGAGCGGCCATAATTATAAGCCGACGCCTACGATCACATTAAAGGGGCTTTGGCTGGAGGAATTGGGCTTTGGGGCGGGGACGCTCCTGACGGTCCGGTGTGAGGAAGGGAAGCTGGTCATTGAGCCGAGGGAGTCGGTGGATTACATTGATGTGTTTGAGGAACAGCAGTTAAGCATGGTGGCAGAGAGGAAAGTGAGGTTTTGATATATGGGAAAGATTTATATGATTGGTTCACAAAAAGGGGGGACGGCGAAGACAACAACTACGTTCAATCTGGCGTACTGCCTGCGGAAGATGGGGAAGAGGGTTCTGGCTCTGGATTTTGACAGCCAGGCAAATTTGACAACGTGCTTCGGCGTGGAGGATACGGGGGTTTTGGATGATACTATCGGGCATCTGATGATGGCGCAGATTGAGGATATGAAGCTGCCGTCCCCGAAGAAGTACATACGGACGAAGGACGGGGTGGACTTCATCCCATCGTCTATTTATCTGTCGGTGGTGGATGCGAAGCTGCGGCTGGAGATGGGGGCGGAGAAGATGCTGTCCGGGATTCTGGAGCCGCTGCGGGAGAAGTATGATTATATCCTGATTGATACCTGCCCGTCCCTTGGGACTTTGACGATCAATGCCCTGGCGGCTGCCGATGAGGTCATTATCACGGTGAACCCCCAGCTTCTGGCTATGATGGGGATGCAGGACTTTCTGCGGACGGTGGTGAAGATCAGGAAGCGGATCAATCCGGGGCTGGGGATTGCGGGCATTCTGATGACCATGTGCGAGTCCAGGACGAAGCTGTGTAAGGTATTGACGGAGGAAGTGACGGAGAGTTTCCAGGAGCAGATACGGGTGTTTGAGACGAGGATTCCCAGTACGGTGAAGGTGGGGGAGAGCATTTATTACAGCCTGCCGGTGGCGGAGTACAGCCCGAAGGCGAGCGCAGGGATGGCTTATAGGAGGTTTGCAAAGGAGTTGGTTTCGTATGAAGGCTAATGGGACGAAGAGGAAGATTTTTAATGACGCCGTGGACCTTCTGGCGGGGGCGGAAGAGGTTTCCGCTCCGGAGAACGGAATCAGGATGCTGCCCATTGACAGTATCCGCCCGTTCCGGAAGCATCCTTTCCGGCTGTATGAGGGGGAGCGTCTGGAGGATATGGTGGAGAGCATTAGGGAGTATGGCGTTCTGAATCCGGTGATCGTGTGGCAGGAGGGGGACGGGTATGAGATGCTGGCCGGGCATAACCGGCAGATGGCGGGGAAGCTGGCCGGGCTGGCGGAGATTCCGGCTATCGTGAAGACGGACCTGACGGAAGAGGAAGCTTATGTGTATGTGATTGAGACTAATGTGATACAGAGGGGCTTTGCGGAGCTTCTGCCGTCCGAGAAGGCGGCGGTGCTGGCGGAGCGGTATGAGAAGGTCAGCAGCCAGGGGAGACGGAATGACATTCTGGAAGAGATCGCCAGGCTGAACGGGCAGGACACGGCGGGGACTTGTGGACATGATGTCCACAAGTTGAAGAGCCGGGATGCCATCGGGGAAGAGTATGGGATGACCGGGAGGAATATTGCCAGGTATATGCGTGTACAGCAGTTGGAGGAACCTTTGAAGGAGCGTCTGGATGAGGGGACGCTGCCTCTGGTGGCGGCGGTGGATCTGTCTTATCTGTCGGGGAAGGAGCAGAAGGTGGTGTCCGGGCTGGCAGAGAAGGGGAAGATTAAGCTGGATGCGAAGACGGCGAAGTGTGTCAGGGGCATGGCCGGGAGTTTGACAGAGAAGAAGGTGCTGGAAACGCTTGACGGCGGGAGAGGGAAGAAGGATTCTGCCGGAAAGCCTATCAAGCTGCCGGCGGATGTGTATGAGAGGTATTTTGCCGGTGTGAAACCTGCGGACGTAGCAGGGATTGTGGAGGAAGCGCTGGCGGCATGGTTCGGGAAGGGAGGGGATGCAGATGTTCCGGACGGAAGAGATAGAGAAGCTGGATAAGTCCTATTTTAATATTATCCTGGCGGAGAACTATGATGTGACGATCCAGTCTAAGAATACGGGGCATATCTGGTATATCCATAATCCGGAGTATCCGGGGGAAGGGGAGTGCATTATTTTCCATAAGCACAGGGCTTCCCAGCCGTATCATCAGCATGGGAGGGCAAGGAGTCTGGGGCAGGCGGTAAGGAGTATTAAGGGGCATGATGTGTTCCAGATGAACGGCAGGAGACGTTCGTAATATATGGCATGAAGAGGAAATCGTGAGAGCTCTGGCATATTGATATATGTCAGAGTTTTCTTATGTATATATTGTGGATGCAAATATGACAATGGATTTTTAATGAGTTCTTACACGACAAACGCATGAGTAAATAAAATGTGAACAAACTACTCCATTATCCGTTATAATGGAAATAAAAACGGAGATGGTGATATGGAGCAGTTACTGGAATGGATGGAGATCATCGAGGATGTCAGGCAGCACAGAAAAGTACGCCACAGTATAAAGGATATTTTG
>NZ_JANJZD010000030.1 GCF_024623325.1 Acetatifactor muris | reverse complement strand
CATAGACTTACCTCCGTATAGCGGTATCAAAAGTTAAGGTTCAACTTTTAATACCTGTGATAGAAATATAGTCTATTGTCACATATTTTGCCTCCATAGTCGAGGTACGCACTATCTACCGTTTACAAAAAATGGGGAAACGCAAATCAGAGAGAGCCTGCGGCACATATCTGCGTATGATAAATATTTCAGCCACAAAAATGTCAAATTATGGTTAATAAAAAAGGGGATTCGGACGATATAAAATATGATAAGGTTTTTTAGCATATGAAATTTCATCAGTGATCAAAGGAGTGATTATATGGGTATCAGTGTTGATGTAGGGAATACAGGTTCGGACTATTCATATTTGTTTCAGGGCCTTTCGTCTTCGGGCGGCGGCCTTGGCAATCTGAATTTTTTATCGGATTATGCCAGTATCAAGAACGGCAGCTATTCCAAGCTGATGAAGGCTTATTACGGAATGGGGCAGAGTATCAGTTCAGGCACGACATCATCTGACAGGAAGAGCAGCAAAGGCAATGTCCTTGACAAAATTTTGGAAGAGAAGATGCATCCGAAGGTCTCCAAAGAGGTACAGAAGGCCAACAAGGATCTGTCAGCGGGGCTATCCAGCCTGAACAGTGCCGTTTCAACGCTGCGCAACGACAATACTTATACGGATTCCACAGACGGCAAGAGTGCGTCGGATAAGGTGGTTTCCGCGATGAAGGCTTATGTGACGAATTACAATAATGTGGTGAGTTCGGCAAAGGACTCCACGCTGACCAGTAAGACGTCTTATGTGGCGAACATGATGAGCAGTACGGCGGCGAATGCCGACAAGCTTTCGGAAATCGGCGTCACAATCAATGCCAACGGGACGCTGATGCTCAATGAAGGGAAGCTGAAGGAGACGGATATCTCCAAGGTACAGGATTTGTTCTCCAGCGATAATATTCTGAGCTATGGTTCTATGGTGTCATCGAGGCTGCAGTTCGCCGGCGCTGCGTCCGGTACGGAAGGGATAGACCTTACAGGGACAGGCAACAAAACACCTTCCGGTGCGTCTTCTCTCAAGGCAGACAGTCAGGCCCTTGCGTCCGATGAATTATATCAAAAGGTAAAAGACAAGGACGGCAATGAGACAGACGAATACGATATCAAGAAGATATTTGCCACAGCTAAGAGCTTTGTGAGCAATTATAACAAAATGTTCGACGCTGCAGAGTCCAGTGCAAACTCCGGTGTGGTGGCGAATCTGTCCTATATCAGGGAGAAGACGGCTCGCAATGCGGACGCACTTAAAGCTTTCGGAATCACCGTGGACGGGAAAGGCAGAATGAAGATTGACGAGGATACATTCAAGAAGTCGGATATGTCCAAGGTACAGGCTTTTTTCAAGGATTATGGTTCTTCGATTGCCACAAATGCTTCGCTGGTAGATTATTATATGACCACTCAGGCCAGTGCTGCGAATGGTTATACAGCCGGCGGAACCTATAATGTACAGGGGAATTCACGTTATACCGGTACGGTGTAAGCCGCCTGTGAAATACAGGGACACAGATAAATGAAGGATGTAAATCAGTCAGAGCAGTATCTGAGGGATTTGCATCCTTCTTTCGTTGCAGGAAGTTAAGGACATTGAAAATTGTATAATCCCCGCATTTCGGCATATGCTAACCACAACAGAATCCCCGATTTACGAGGATTTTATTATCATGAATATCTTTTCCGCAGGAGAATCATTCTGCAGGGAGAGAACACAACGGAGGCAGAAATGGAATCTGTATGGATGAATGATACCGAAATCAGGAAGCGGGAGGCGCTTCCGGGGGATATGGAGGTGCCGGTTGTCGTCATCGGTGCAGGGCTGGCAGGGATTCTGACGGCATATTATCTGAAGCAGGCGGGGATTCGGGCGGTGGTTCTGGAGGCGGACAGAATCGGCAGCGGTCAGACGAAGAATACTACGGCGAAGATTACATCTCAGCACAATTTAATCTATGATCGGCTGATTCGAATGTTTGGCCGCCGAATGGCAGCGTATTATGCCGGTGCGAATGAGGCTGCCATCGGGGAATATGAAAGGCTGATTCTGGAAAAAAGGATTGACTGTGACTTTGTCAAATGTCCGGCTTATCTGTATTCACAGGCCGGGACGGAACTTTTGAAAAGGGAGGCAGAGGCGGCGGAAGCTCTGGGCATAAAAGCATCTTTCGGTACAGAGTGTGAACTGCCTTTTACCGTGGCGGGTGTTGTCAGATTTGAAAATCAGGCCAGGTTCCATCCCCTTAGATTTCTGGAGAAAATGGCAGAGGAAGTGGAGGTATATGAACAGACCAAAGTGCTGAAAGTGACAGGCAAAAGGGTGGAGACGGCCAGAGGATGTGTGACGACAGAGCATACGGTATTTGCCGCACATTTTCCCTTTATCAATGTCCCGGGGTATTATTTTGCCAGGATGTATCAGGAGAGAAGCTATGTGACAGCTCTGGAAGGGGCGAAGCTGCCGGAGGGCATGTATCTGGGTATTGATCGTGAAGGGCTTTCCTTTCGGACCTGCGGGAATCTCCTGCTCCTTGGGGGCGGAAGCCATCGGACAGGCATAAACCACGGGAGCAGGGCCGGTGGAGAATGCAGATATGAGATGCTTCGCAGCAGGGGACGGGAACTCTATCCCGGATGCCGTGAAGTGCTTCGGTGGTCGGCTCAGGACTGCATGACACTGGACGGGCTGCCCTATATAGGCAGATTTTCCAGGCGGAGGCCGGGCTGGTATGTGGCCACGGGTTTTGGAAAATGGGGCATGACCACGGCCATGGTGAGCGCCCGTATTCTGACAGCTCTTATTGGCGGGCGGGACTGTCCGGAGGCAGATATTTTCTCACCACAGAGACATTTTACGGTTCAGGCCGCGAGAGAGCTGGCCGTACATGGCGCTCACACGGCAAAGGGGCTGGCAAAGCATTTTCTTCCGGCAGGAAACAGAGAGATTATCCCCAACTGTCCTCATATGGGCTGCCGACTGGAGTGGAATCCGGAGGAGGAAAGCTATGACTGCCCCTGTCACGGATCCCGGTTTGACAGGGAAGGACATCTGATTGACGGTCCGGCGCAGACTGACTGTGAGAGACACGATAATTCCGGAGTGTGATGGGAGCGGTGCATTTTCAGGAATGTTTATTTGCTTTTTATGATCTCATGTGTTATGATGGAATCGTTTAATGATGAACATTTGTTCTGATTTGAGCAACATACCTGAAGTGATTCAGAAGGCAACGGAAGAGGAGTTAAGAAAATGATAAATCTGACAGACCGGAATGTGTGCCCGTCATTGGAAGAAATCGGGGAATACATTGGAAATCCTGTTTTCCTGCAATTTTGTGCGCAGATTAAAACTGCATATCAATGTAAGGAGAAAATAGAATTCAGCGCCTGCAGCTGGGAGAGAGGTTGGAATGTAAAGTTTAAAAAAGCGGGAAAAACGTTGTGCACCATATATCCGAGAGAAGGATATTTTACGGTAATGATTGTGGTTGGGACAAAGGAAAAAGCTGCTGTTGAAGCTTTATTACCTGAGTGTAACGCGGAATTACGGGAAATTTATGTACAGACCAAAGAAGGAAACGGGCAAAGGTGGATGATGATCGACCTGGAAGACAGGGGGAGCATGTATGATGACATCCTGCGCCTGATTGCAATCCGCAGGGGATAGGGTTTACAATAGGGTAATAGGGTTTACAGAGACACAGCAATAATAAAAGAGCCGCTGTACTGTTTCGCAGTACAATGGCTCTTTTCGTTCCCTTTCTGGAATCCTTATTTCTTGAAGATTAAGGTTACACCATCCTGCTCAATGGTGATTTCGCTGCCGTTAAGAGTAGCAGTAAGAGAATCTCCATCGCCGGAAAGTGTGATGGTATTGCCGTCAGCTGACCACTTGCCTTCACCGGTAAGAGTGGGATCCATGGCATCCATGTTAAGCTTGAAAGTGCCGTCGGATTTCAGCTCCAGGCCAATGGCAACATCATCTGCAGACATTCCTGCCGCAGCGGCAACATCTTTCCATGACATGGTAGAATCTCCTGTCTTGACAGAGTCAAGGCTGTAATTTCCGGCTGCATCAGAATTGCCGCCGCCACCGCCGCACGCTACAAGGCTGAGTACACATACCAGTGCCAGAGCCAGGCTTATCATTTTTGTCCAAAAATTCTTTTTCATGTTGCTTTGTCTCCTTTTTGTTTCCTTTTATGTAAGTCTGTTCCTTTCAGAACAGCCAAGACGTATTATATCACTTGGGAGAGATTTTTCAAGTGATTTTCGCAATTTTAATGTTTTCTTAAGATAGTGTAGCCGGAAAGCCTGAAAATAAGCCATTTTCCGGAATCAGTGTCACTAGTAAAGTCACTAATAGAAAATAGAGCATAATGCAAAAATCAGCAGTCATGCTCTATTTTTATAGCCTCCACAGCTTCCCGCAGCTGATTAATATCTTTGTGTGTATACACGTTCTCATTGATGTCCTGTCCCTTGTGACCCATAAGCCTATAGCGGGATACACGGTCCACGCCGGCATTATCTAACAGCATATTGAATGTGTGTCGGCAGTCGTGGGGAGTGTGGGTTGTCCGGATACCGCAGGAGTGCAGGGCAGTGTTGAAGTATTCCCTGTATTTTGGCTCTGCTATGGCTTTTGTGCCGTCATGATAAATCAGGCTTTTAAAGGATCCGTTCAGGCGCCGGCATACCATTTCATAGATTTCAGAGTGAATGGGAACTGTCCGGTTACGGCTGTACCGGTTCTTTAAGCCGCCGGTGAAAGTCCGGGCCTCCAGGTCAATATTCTCCAGCGGCATCCGTGCCAGCTCATTGATTCTCCATCCAGAATAGCAGTATATGAGTATGGTATCCACGAAAGGAAGGTCTTTGTGTTTCCAAAGCAGCAACAGCTCCTCCCTGGTGAAGGGGACTCCCTGAGTGTCGTCATCCTCTTTGGTGATTCTGGTATACTGGGAGTAGTCCTTTGCCACAAGCTCAAACTGAACAGCGTATTTGTACATCTGCCGGAACAGGTTACGGATATGCTCCAGCATGGCATGAGACAGATCTTCCCGGTCAAGGATAGCCTGCATGTCCTGGGCCCTGATATCCCACATGACTTTATCATGGAGAGCATCACATTTCCGGTAGGCGGCAAGGGTGCAGTTCTGGGAACTGGTTTTCTTATCCGGTGCAGTGTGAGCGCTTTTATATTTCCACTGGTACCAGGAATCAAACACTTCGCTGAACAGCTTCCGGCGGTCATGGGGGTCATAAGGGGCCTTGTTGTACTCCGCCAGGGCAATCCCTGCAGACACCCGGTCAGGATAACAGCCGATCACGTCATAATCCGGATAGCCATTGACTGTGATGCGGGTGTTGACCCTTACCTGGAAGGGATTCCGACGTTTACCGGACAGCTTCACAATGGTTCCTGAGCCATTGGGGCGGCGTTTCCGTGCCTTCCTGGGCTCTCTGGTGGAGATGCTGCCGTCCCGGACCGGAAAGCCGCAATGGGGGCATATGATAGCCCTGTCGCTGATCTGACCGGAACACTCCGGGCATTGTGTGAGTGCCATGTGAATCACGCTCCTCTCTGTAAAAATGGGTATAAAAAATACACCTGTACAGACAGATGCAGTCATGGTATAATAAGCCTTGTCGAGGGGCTGTTATACCGGCATCCGTCCGTATAGCATCCAGGCGGTTCCTGTTGGCGCAGGAGCCGTTTTTTGTGCTTGACGATTGTTTGTGTTTGGGATATAATATGCTTAACAGGACAGCCGGAAGGTGAGTGCGAGTCACCCGTCCCGGCGAATAACTATATTAGACATCAAGAAATAGTCGTCCAGTCATTGCCAGTGAGCGGGACGGCTATTTCTTATTTTTCAGATTCAGAATTGCCACAATCAGAAGCGCCACGGTCAAGATGACCATGAATTCCTCGTATGTACTCATAATAATCACCACCTTCCGCAAGACTCGGAACGGGTGAGAACACGTCCCCCGGCTGCCCGGGTAAGCATATTATATTGTCATGGTGCAGAGCCTTGACCTGGTTGGAGCCGGAGCCAACTTTGGTCTGAACGGGCGCAAGATTGCGTTCACCTCTAAATAGTGGTCAGGCCCAAATGGGTCTCGCTCCCAACGCAATTTTGCTCCCGGCTCCTGGAAGGAGAACCATTTGTGCGTCCGTTTTTCGGACAGCGAAAGGTAGCGGAATCCTACCTTACCCTGCTCTGTCGGTTCGGCAGTTTTGCCGAATGTGGCAAAGGTAGGGGCTATGCCAGACATGGTAAATAATTTATACCCTGTTCCCCCGGGATGTCGGGAGCCACGACATCCTTCCCCAGATGTGTGGAAATTCCCGGTTTGTTGGGAATGTCAATAACGAATCGTTACCCACTTAAACTGCCGAATCAGCAGTTTTGCCGCATCCTGCTGCCTGTTAGCACAATTTCGTGCAGACCTCTTGCAGATTAGGAGTATGGTTCGCTTGTGGTTACGGCTGATAGCAATGCAGTAACTACGGTGCAGGACATTTTCCCTTTACCCTGTTCCCCAGATATGGGGAAGTTCCCAGTTTTGGGAAGTCGGGGCTAGGACTGGGGTGGGGTGTCTGTGGTAGTTCCCCAATATTTTAAATCTTTGTGCGGATAGCAATATTCTAATAGCATTTCTATAATAGATTGTTGGTCATTGCCTTTTAATGATAGAAAGCATGACAAAACAATTATAGCATTTGCTGTATCATATTCGGACTTTTTCATAAGCATTTTAAGAAGCGTATTTTCTAGCTCTGTATGAGTTTTGCTACTATACTCTATTAGTTTATCACGGTCATCCATTGTAGCCAGAATATTTCTATAATGCTCTATTTTTTCGAATAGTTTTTCCCTTTCTTTGTCAGTAAATATGTTATGGTTTGCCATAGCTTCTATGGTACTATAATCGCTTGCAGACACTTCACGGCCTATTTGTATGGTTTGTTCGAAAGAATCAGGTACTAAATCGTTAAGGGAAACATTGAGAGCATCAGCAATCTTTTGTATAGTTTCCATTTTTGGATTAGCTTTATTGCTTTCAAATTGTCCTATAGCGGATTGTGAGATGCCTAGCTTTTCACCTAATTGTTTTTGAGTTAGTCCTTTTTCTTTTCTAATCTGTTTTATGCTTTCTCCAAAATTCATGTTATCACCTACTTTTACCTATTTTTATTGAGATAATAACATAATTTCAATAGAAATAAAAGATAGAACTTATATTTTAATGTTGACATAAGCTATAACTTATGCTAAATTAATAATAACACAAGTTATAACTTATGTCAAACAAAAATATAGTGAAAGGAGATAAACCACATGAAAATCAGCAGAGAGAAAATCAACATTGAACTGGCAAGGAATGAGATGAGCATCACGGCTCTAGCAAATACCTACGGTGTGAGCCGAGCAAGGATGAACGTTATTCTTAACAGCCGGGAAGTATCAACCGTTTCTGCCGGGAGACTGGCAAAAGCTCTGGGAGTGGATGTAACGGAAATCATGGAGTAGCAACCGCTATCAACTGATATCAAATGAAATCAGTTGCAGGTAGTTGCGATGGGAAGGAGGAAGTATGGATAACTGTATTGAGAATGTCATTGAGTGGCTTAGGGATGAGAAGCGGGCAACATTGAGCCTGTCCCAACGCCGGACGATCTCCAGGGTGAAGCAGCTTGCAGAGCAGTACCCGGAGGAATGCCAGATTGTGGCGGAGAATAAGGACGGGAGCTTGTGCGCACATATACCGGTAAGTTGGATTCGTATTAATCCTGGGATGGAGCTGACAGAAGAACAGAGAGAAAAGAGAGCCGAGACAATGCGTGAGAATATGGCGAAACGTAGATTATAATCGGTGTGATTTTCTCAAATTCCAACGAAAATCCCTTAAAGGTATAAATTACCGCCTGTGGATTTTAAAAGGGATTTTTCCAACAAGAAAGGGGTGGCTATGGACGTTATCAAAGCAGTTGAGGATTTTTCATACTACCACAGCATGACAGGCCAGAGCCGGGAGGAATGGCAGGCATGGAGAGTCCAGGCCGTGGAAGAGTGGATGCTTGACAAGGAGATTCTGAGAAGGGAAGGTGAAACAGATGGTATGTGCGAAGGTGAAACAGATAATAGCGGCAATGACAGCATCCTGCATGTCTCCGTTGGAGATCGCTGACAAAGCGGATGTGAGTGTCAATGTTGTCTACCGGATGCGCCGGGGCTATATGGTGAAGATGGACCGGTTCGGGAAGGTGTGTGCCGTTCTGGGGATATCCCCGGAGAGCGTCATTGATTATTCCAGGTTGGAACAGAGAGGAGGAAAGGAATAATGGATAGATATGATGTGGTTGGATATATCGAAAAAATAAATGCTACTTTGGTGTCGATAAGCAGAGGAGATTCTGCGGCTACGGATGAACATGCGCTCTTTGTTTCTAAAGATACGATTTCCGAACTTATTGATGCGGCAAATCACATAAAAGAGTATATGCTTGACGTTCTCAGATCGGAGGATAAAAATTTTGAGTGAAGAAATGAAAAAGCCAAGTTTTCTTGTCTATTATGACAATGAGGTTATTGTATTAAGGCTTCCAGATGAAGAAGCCGGGAAGCTGTTCAAGTCATTATTCCCTTATGGGAGGGAAGCGATTAAGCCTGATTTTGACAGGAATCCGGCACTCGCTATGGCTTTCGATATCTTGAGCATGGCGATAGATAGGGACAAGGAAAGGTATGAAAGGCGTTGCGAAGCGAATCGGGAAAATGGTAGAAAAGGTGGCTTAGCGAAAGCTAGCAATATAAAGCAATCGCTAGCAAATGGTAAGCAAGGCTTAGCGAATCTAGCCGATAAGGATAAGGATATGGATAAGGATAAGGATATGGATATGGAAAGGGATATGGAAAGGGATATGGATATTAGTTCTATCTGCACGGAGCCAGAAGAATCTGTCTCCATGCCGCCAGTGATATCCCTTATCCTGAATGACAAATCCCTCCATGACATATTCCAATCAGACATTGATGGCTGGAAGGAGCTGTATCCAGCAGTGGACATCCTCCAGGAGCTGCGGAAGATGAAAGGATGGCTTGACAGCAATCCCACAAAGCGGAAGACCCAGCGCGGTATAAAGCGGTTTATCAACGGCTGGCTGGCGAGGGAACAGGACAGAAACGGAGTCAAAGGAGGAAAAGAAGGCCTGGAGAGTTTTGTTTCTGGAAAAAGTGACGAGGAGCTGGAAAGTGAAATCAGCGGAATAGCCCACAGCCATATCAGCAGGGAGGCCATGGAGAGATACCATGATAAAATACAGGAACTGATCTGCCTGTGTTGCCCTTACGAAGAGTTTTCACAGGAGCATATAGAGTATATGCACCGAGAGTGGGGAAGGGAGCCTGTAAGGAAAGAGGATACTCTTATCGTACCAACAGAATACAGTTACTCATATTGGGATAACAGACTGAACGAAGATAATTAAAATGCCCCATTGGTATTACCAGTACCAACAGGGCAAGCATAGCCGGAAAAGCTACAACGCTCAGTTACATAGTAGCATATTTTCCGGCAGAAAGGGAAGAGGAAAATGAAAATTAGAATGTTGAATCTGTATGCGCTGATAAAGTATCATCCGTACCACAGTAGCACATTTGCAAGGTATGCGGATGTGACGTCGGAGCTTTTATGGGCGGCAATTTGTGGAGAGGAAGAAATGACGACAACTGAAATGCTGGGAATAGCGATTCATTTTAAGGTTCCTATGGGCGTTATTTCATGCCCAAGGCTGATATGGTTGGACAAGTCTTCATATCGCCACAGGATGATGGTATACCGTTTGGCGGAAAAGCTGGATGCAATACGTGCGGCGGCCATGTCGGGGAATGAGGATGCCTGCTATTTTGTGCGTCAAGGTGGACTGGAGCAAGGGGATAGCCTAATCAGCGACTTCCAGGATAAAGGGAAGGTTTTATATTGCCGGTACCTGGGGACTCTTGCATTTGCAGATATCTTTGGCGGTTTAGGGACAACGCATAAGCCGAGAGGGCTGAAAGCGGCCGAACAGAAAGGCGGTGCAGTATGACAGAGTATGATTTGTTTGTGGAATGCATCCCCATGATAGCGGAGATGGCGGCCAGGTGCCGCAGGCTGGACAGGGCAGATTATGAGACCTGGAAGCAGGAAACAATGGAACATGCGCCGGATTTGGTGAAGAGTTTCATGGGAAAAGTGCTTGTGTGCATAGACAAGGTGGTTATGGGCAAAAAGACAGTGAATAATTAAGCAGAGGTGCCACCCCGGGGAAGGGAAGTCCCGGAACCGGGAGGCATGGCACCGGAAAGGAAGAAGCAATGGCAGCAAGAATAAAAGTAAGTTACCAGGAGCAGCAGGAACTCCGGGCAGTGGAGGAGCTGCTTAAACCGGTAGTCAGGTCCTGCAAGGTGATAGAAAGATGCGGAAATGGGCGGTTCAAGCGTGCCTATATGGACCTGGAGATTCCAGGGGAGAATGTACAGACAAGTGCAGACATGCCGTTGATTTAGGCAAACCTGGGGCGTATGGGGGCAGAGTACAGGGAAAATGCGCGGAATGCGCATAAGTGCGCACAAAAAAAGTATGCCGCAAATGTGGAAAGCTTACAAAAGTTTACACAAAAAAGAGCGGTGATGTGTTTCGGAAAATTCGAGGAAGTTCGAATAAAAAAAGGAATTTCTTTTCACGATAACGCGCGGGAACGAAAACCTTGATTTTCCGGGCAAAACTGAATTAGTGGACACGATAACGCGCGCATAAAATGTAACAAAACGTAACACAAAAAACGTTGCGCTGCTCCCTATAGTCTGCTATAATAGAATCAGGCAAACAGAATATAGGAGTACCCCGGACGGCGGATGTGCCGGACGGAAGCCATATGAAGGCGTGGGAAGGTTTTACTCTAAAACGAGTAGAATTTTCCTGCGCCTTTTTGTTTGCCGGAGAACAGCCTACCAGGGCGTAAAAATAGGGAGGAAAAACCAGACATGGACTTACAGAACACCAACCAGAACGCAGACCCGGCAGCCGGACAGGGAACAGGGGAGAGGACTTTCAGCCAGGAGGATGTCAACCGTATCGTGCAGGACAGGCTTGCAAAAGACCGGGAGAAGGCATCAAAGGAACTGGATGGGAGGGAACAGGAGCTTGCACAGCGCGAGTTCCGATTGAACAGCCGCCAGAAGCTGATTGACAGGGGATACCCGGAAAGCATTCTGGAAGCGTTGAATTGTGGCAGTGAAAAAGAGTTTGACAAGGCCTTAGATATCATTGACGGCCTGATAAAAGAGCGCACGCCATCTGAAGCTGAAAGGCTGGAGATGGAAGCGAGACGAAGGGCCGCAACAAGTGCACCGAAGTTCACGGACAAGTCGGAGCCGCGGCGGGCAGGCACAGATTTGATTAGACAGGCCATGAATCTGTAAAGGAGATTAATATTTATGGCAATCAGTTTAGTAACAAAGTTTCTTCCCTATGTGGATGAATTATTTACAACAGAAAGCAAGAAGTCCCTGCTTACCAACAATGATTTTGACTGGACAGGGGCGCACACGGTGAAGGTGTATAAGGTGGGCACAAGCGAGATGGCCGACTATAACCGTAACCCTGCATCCGGCTTTACAGGCAGCAGGTATGGCATGGTTAAAGACCTGGACGCGACCACGGAGGAATTCACCCTTAAAAAAGATCGTTCCTTCACGTTCGCCATCGACAAGCTGGACACGGACGAGACGGCACAGCAGCTTGCGGCGGCAACCGCCCTGGCCAGACAGCAGAGACAGGTGGTCATTCCGGAGGTGGACAGCTATGTGTATGGTGTAATGTGTGCAGGCGCAGGGCATCTGCCGGATGCCGTGGCGCTTACCAAAGAAAATATCTACACGGAGATCATTGCCGGGAACAATGCCCTGGACAATGCGGAGGTGCCGGAGACAGGCCGTATCATTGTAGTCACCCCTGATGTGTATGTTCTGATGAAGCAGTGTAAGGACATCACCATGGAGACCGACATTGGCAATGATTTAAGGCTTAAGGGGGTTATTTCCAACCTGGACGGGGCAATGGTCATCAAGGTTCCGGCAACCAGGCTCCCGGCGGACTTCGGCTTCATGATAGCCCACCCGTGTGCCACAGTGGCACCGACGAAACTGGAGGATTATAAAATCCACGTAGACCCGCCTGGGATAAGCGGCTCCCTGGTGGAGGGACGCGTCTGCTATGATTGCTTTATTTTGGATAACAAGAAGATGGCAATCTACTACCAGGCAAAGGCAGCATAGACAACAATGACGTGATTGTGTTTTCCCCTGCTTCCATAAAGGCGGCAGGGGATTTCTGTATAGGAGTGGATGGGGATGCGGAGAAAGCGTGCTGTGTATGGCGTATGCGCCATGCATAACTATGCCGGGTATGGCATGACAGCGGACAGGGCGAAAGCCCTGCTGAAAGAATGCAGGGCGGGGAAGCACACGGAACTGGTACGGGCGGCTGCACAGCAAGCCGCTCCTGGCGTGGAGGAGTGGATTGTATCGTCCATCGTTGACGGGAAGTCCCTCCATGACATGGAAATCAGGTGGGAGCTGGGAGAAGCGGAAGTGATGCCCTGTTGCCGGAACAGCTTCTATGCATACAGAAAGTTCACTCTTGCCATCCTGGACAATATGCTGTCAGTCGATAAGCGGGTGAAATAGATGTGGAATGGCGATAAAAAGTGTCACTAGTAGTGTCACTAGTAAAAATTAAGACGTGATTATTCAGGAAATGTCATATGTGCACAAACCGCAGAAATAGGGCTTTTTTCATAACTTGTGGAATGTGGTAAAATGGAGAAAAAGATGGAATGTTAATGTTTTCTTAAGATAGAGAGTCTTAATTTGGCAGGTCTCTGAAAAACGGAGTAATTGGCACTTGCCGCCGGGTAAGCGGCCTGATACAATGTACAGAAAGCAAACGAATGGAGAGAAAAATGTATCGTATTATGATAATTGAAGATGACGCGGCAATGGCGAAGGCAATGCAAAAGCAAATCGAAGCCTGGGGACATGAAGTCAGATGTGTGGAAGACTTCCGGAATATTATCCATGCCTTTGGGGAATATGACCCGCACATGGTACTGATGGATATTATGCTGCCCTTTTTTAACGGCTATCACTGGTGCAGCGAGATTCGCAGGATTTCCAATGTGCCGGTGATTTTCATTTCTTCCGCTTCCGATAATATGAATATTGTCATGGCCATGAATATGGGAGGGGATGATTTTATTCCGAAGCCGGTAGATTTGGAAGTGATGATGGCCAAAATACAGGCCGTACTGCGCAGGACCTATGATATGGCCGGAAAGACACCCATGCTGGAGCACAGAGGTGCGATTTTGAATCTGAACAATACTTCTCTTACCTATAACGGAGAAAGGCTGGAACTGACCAGAAATGAATTCCGTATCCTGCAGACCCTTCTGGAAAATAAGGGCAGAATCGTCAGTCGGGACACTTTGATGACGAAGCTGTGGCAGATGGATTCCTATGTGGAGGAAAATACACTGACGGTGAACGTCACGAGGCTTCGGAAGAAGCTGGAGGCGGCCGGACTGAACGATTTTATCACCACAAAGGTGGGCAGCGGCTATATTGTGGGGTGAAAGGTATGAAAAAAGGAAAATGGTACCATATTCTGGGGAAGTTCTGCATGCAGTATTGGATGACCGCATTGATGTTTGTACTGTATGGCGGCATCTTTGCGGCTATCTTTATTCTGTATGAACTGGAGACAGAGGCTGTGCTGTATGCGGCGGGACTGTGCGGTCTGTTCACTGTGGCGGTATTGCCGGTGCGGTTTGTTTTCTATTGGAAAGCGTATGGCCGGAGGCAGAGAATTCTCCGGAATGTGGAAATCGCTCTGGAGGAACTGCCGGAACCAAAGTCACTGGCGGAAGAAGATTATCAGGAGATGCTCCGAAAGCTGAAAGGAAGTTATGATGCCAATCTGACAGCCTGGCAGAATGAGCGGCAGGAAAGCATGGACTATTACACCACCTGGGTGCACCAGATCAAGACACCCATCTCCGTGATGCGGATGACTCTGCAGGGGGAGGACACGGAGGAACACCGGGAACTGCAGGCTGAACTGTTCCGAATCGAGCAGTATGTGGAAATGGCGCTGAACTGGATACGGCTGGGAGGCGGGGTTTCGGACTTTGTGTTCCGTGAGTGTGGACTGGACGGAATTATCAGGCAGGCAGTCCATAAATATGCGCCGCAGTTTATCAGAAAGAGATTACGGCTTTCTTACGAACCTGTGGATAGTATCGTGCTCACGGATGAAAAATGGCTGTTGTTTATCATCGAACAGATTCTTTCCAACGCTGTCAAATATACCCGAAAGGGCGGCGTGAAAATTACAGTCACACAAAATAAGGTTCTTCAGATTGCAGATACGGGTATCGGAATTGCTCCGGAGGATGTGCCCAGGATTTTCGAGAAGGGATTTACCGGGTATAACGGCAGAGCGGATAAAAAGTCCACGGGACTGGGACTTTATCTGTGCAGTCTGACTGCGGACAGGCTTTCTCACAGAATCACCGTGGAATCCACAGTGGGGAAGGGGACCGTGTTTTCGCTGGACCTGCACAGGAACGCGCTTGAGGTGGAGTAGACGAAGTGCTGTCCGGCAGAGCGAAAAGCAGAGGCGGGAAGTAAGGCCTTACAAAAATGTCACATGAGACGGCAGAATTGTCACCCGATTCGATGGAGGTGCGTTCTGTCGTTTTGTATACTGTATCTGTCCACCCCGGAGAAATTATGGACGCAAGTACTAAGCGGCCGGAAATTCTCTGCCCGGTATTGGGTATTGGATGGACAGATACGGAACTAAAATCAGTATCTGTCCACCTAATACCCCGGAGAAATTATGGACGCAAGTACTGAGCGGCCGGAAATTCTCTGCCTGGTATCGGGTATTGGATGGACAGATACGGAACTTAAATCAGGAGGAAATCAAATATGGCATTATTGGAGGCACAGAGTCTTAGAAAAGTGTATACCACCCGCTTTGGCGGCAATCAGGTACAGGCATTGACCAATGTATCCTTTTCTGTGGAGCAGGGGGAATATGTGGCGATTATGGGGGAGTCGGGTTCCGGCAAGACCACATTGCTGAATATTCTGGCGGCGTTGGATAAGCCCACCGGAGGACAGGTACTGTTGGGAGGGAAAAGTCTCTCCGGTGTTAAGGAGAAGGAGCTCGCGGCATTTCGGCGCAGCAATCTGGGTTTTGTATTTCAGGATTTTAATTTGCTGGACACCTTTTCCATACGGGACAATATTTTCCTTCCTCTGGTGTTGGGAGGGAAAGCGTACGGGGAGATGAACCAGAGACTTCAACCTATTGCGGAGAGGCTGAATATCCGGGAGATTCTGGATAAATTTCCCTATGAGGTGTCCGGAGGACAGAAGCAGAGGGCGGCGGTTGCCAGAGCACTGATCACGAAGCCTCAGCTGCTGCTGGCGGATGAGCCTACCGGCGCACTGGACTCCAGGGCTACGGACAGTCTGCTGCGGATATTTAACGAGATTAACGAGGATGGTCAGACGATTCTGATGGTGACGCATTCCACAAAGGCGGCCAGCCATGCGGGAAGAGTTCTCTTTATCAAGGATGGTGAGGTATTCCATCAGATTTACAGGGGCAACAGTACAAACGAACAGCTGTATCAGAAAATATCGGATACACTTACACTGTTGGCAACGGGAGGTGAGCGTTTATGAAAAAAGGGTTTTACCCGAAACTGGCGGCAGGGAATATCAGAAAGAATGGAAGGACGTATATTCCTTACCTGCTTACCTGTATGGTGACAGCGGCCATGTACTATATTGTGCGTTCCCTGTCCCTGAATCCGGGTCTGGAACAGATGGCGGGCACGAATTATCTGAATCAGACAATGTTTCTGGGAAGCAGGATAATAGCTGTTTTTGCTTTTGTTTTTCTGTTTTATACCAACAGCTTTCTGATGAAGCGCCGGAAGAAGGAATTTGGCGTCTTCAATATCCTTGGCATGGAGAAGAAGCATCTGGCCAGAGTTCTGGGCTGGGAGAGTATTTATGTGACGCTGCTGGGCATTGGATTTGGACTGGGACTGGGACTTGCGCTGGATAAGGCAATGTATCTGGTCATCAATCTTGTGCTGGGAGGGGAACTGTTTTTTGGCTTTTTTGTCTCTTCGAAGGCAATTGTGGAAACCGCTTTGCTGTTTGCTGTGATTTTTCTGCTGATTTGTCTCAATTCTATCCGGCAGGTTTATAAGGCGAATCCGATTGAACTGATACTGGCGGGAAATGCGGGAGAGAAAGAGCCTGAAACCAAGTGGTTTCTCACGCTTGCCGGGCTTGCGGCGCTGGGCGGCGGATATTATATTGCATTTACAACCCGGAATCCGATAGCCTCTCTGCTGTTCTTTTTTGTGGCTGTCCTGCTGGTAATCGCGGCAACATATCTGCTTTTTACGGCAGGGAGCATTGCATTTTTGAAAATGCTGCGGAAAAATAAAAGATACTATTATCAGACGAGACATTTTGTAAGCATATCAAGTATGATTTACCGGATGAAACAGAATGCTGTGGGTCTGGAAAATATCTGTGTGCTTTCCACCATGGTTCTGGTGATGGTTTCATCCACCACATCATTGATGATGGGGATAGAAGATATAATCCGGACGCGATATCCTGCGGATTTCATGCTTTATTTTAATGGGGCGGCAGAAGCGGAAAACGAAGCGGCGATTACTGTGACCCGTGACCTGCAGGAGGAGAGGAATCTTCATGTGACAGAGGAAATCAGCTACACTTATCTGGCCTTTTCCGCTTTTTGTGACGGAGATACTTTTTCTGTGGAGAGGGATTTTACTTTGGGTTCGGCGGATGCAATTATTGCGCTCTTTTTCGTTCCCCTGTCGGAATACAATTCCCTCACAGGGGAAGACAGGATGCTGACGGAAGGGGAAGTCCTGATACATTCCGAGCGCCGGGAATACGATTATCCCACGTTGAAACTGTTTGGCCGGGAATACACCGTGGCGGGAAAAGCGGAAGAATTTGTGGGAAGTGGTATTTTTGCTGCAAATATTGCGACCACACAGTATATTATCGTGACAGAAGACACTTTCCGGGAAGTGTATCAGAAACAGCAGGAGGCTCTGCAGGAGGACGCCTCTGACATCCAGCAGGTATATGGATTTGACACAGACGCGGAAGAGGAGAGTCAGATTACATTTTATGAAGCCCTGAGGGAGAAAATGAACCGGACGGGAACGGCAGTCAGAGTGGAATCCATGGCAGAATCGAGATCTTCTTTTGTAAGCATGTACGGAGGCTTCTTTTTTATCGGTGTGTTCCTGGGAATTCTCTTTATCATGGCTACCGTACTGATTATTTACTACAAGCAGATATCAGAAGGCTATGATGATAAGGCCCGGTTTGAAATTCTGCAGAAGGTGGGTATGGACCGGGATGAGATTAAGGATACCATCCATTCCCAGGTACTGACAGTATTTTTCCTTCCGCTGGCAGTAGCGGGAATGCATGTTGCGGCGGCTTTTCCCATGATATCGAAGCTGCTTGCGCTGCTGAATCTGCTCAATACCGGATTGTACATTGTCTGCACAATCGTCTGTTTTCTGATTTTTGCTGTCATGTACAGTCTGATTTATCTTCTCACATCCAGAAGCTATTACCGGATTGTGCTGCTGTCTACGCAGCGTCGGCAATGACGGGAAAAGGGTGCGGTCATGGGAAGTGCCGGGGTGAAACTGGAATTTACAACTTGACAAGACGGGAATTTACATGTTAATCTGAAAAAAGAAGCGGTTTCTGTACCATTTGGCTGTTGAGGAGTCTTGAGTGGGTTACTCGCTTCTTTTTTTATATCAACCAGGTCATAGAGGTACATTTTCCGCCGGAAGTATAATTAAAGCCTGAACCGGAAGAGCTGAAATTCCGGGCGGCAGATTGAGAGGTAATCATGAGCTGTTTTGAAATCAGAGACAATTTTTATATGGACGGAAAACCGGTGAAAATCATTTCCGGTGCGTTTCACTATTTCCGCACGGTTCCGGAGTACTGGCGGGACAGGCTGGAAAAGCTGAAGAATCTGGGATGCAATACGGTGGAAACCTATGTTCCCTGGAATCTTCATGAACGGGAAAAAGGAAAGTTTTGTTTTGAAGGAATTCTGGATATTGAAAGGTTTATCCGGCTGGCACAGGAGCTGGGTCTGTACGTGATTCTGCGTCCCTCTCCTTATATCTGTGCAGAGTGGGAATTTGGGGGACTTCCGGCCTGGCTGCTGCGGGAGGATGGCATGCGGCTTCGGGTAAATGATCCTTCTTTCCTGGGGCATGTGGAGGAATATTATAAGGAACTGCTTCCCAGACTGACTCCCTGGCAGTGTACCAGGGGCGGTCCGGTCATTCTGATGCAGGTGGAAAACGAGTATGGTTACTATGCCAATGACCGCACCTATCTGGAAGCAATGAGCAGACTGATGACGGAAAATGGCGTGGAGGTGCCGCTTGTGACTTCCGACGGTCCGTTCCCGGAGAGCCTGAACGCAGGAAAGCTGCAGGGAGCGCTGCCCACAGGGAACTTTGGCTCCCGGACGGAGGAGCGCTTTGCGACACTGGAGAAATACACTGACGGGGGTCCTCTGATGTGTACGGAATTCTGGGTGGGATGGTTTGACCACTGGGGCAACGGCGGGCATATGAGAGGTAATCTGGAGGAGAGTGTCAGGGACCTGGACAAGATGCTGGAGCTGGGTCATGTGAATATCTATATGTTTGAGGGCGGGACCAATTTCGGGTTTATGAACGGCTCCAATTATTATGACGGGCTGACGCCGGACGTGACTTCTTACGATTATGACGCAGTGCTGACAGAGGACGGGCAGATTACGGAAAAGTACCGGAGGTACAGAGAAGTGATCGGAAAGTATACGGAGCTTTCCGATGTGCCGTTTACCACGAAGATTGTCAGGAAGGATTACGGAACGCTGAAGGTGAAGGAAAAGGTGAGCCTGACATCCACGCTGGAACGGCTGAGTCAGAGTGTCATTACCGTCTGCCCCTGTTCCATGGAGCGGCTGGGGCAGAATTACGGCTATATTCTCTATCGGACCGTGCTGCACACGGAAGAGAATCTGGAGAGAATCCGTCTCTGGGGCGCCAACGACAGGGCTGCTATTCTGGTGGATGACAGACCGATAATGACGCTGTACGACAGAGAACTGCTGGAAGAAAGAAAGCTGGAAACACCGCTTCCCACGGAGAAGAATGCCAGAATGGACATCCTGGTGGAGAACATGGGGCGGGTGAACTTCGGACCGCTGATGGAGAGACAGCGAAAGGGAATCGACCAGTGTGTGCAGATTAACGGACATATGCACAATCACTGGGAGCAGTATCCTCTGCCTCTGGACAATGTGGAGCAGGTGGACTTTTCCGGTACATATCTTTCCGGTACACCTGCCTTTTACCGGTTTACAATCCAGGTGGAGGAGAAAGGAGATACCTTCCTGGATTTTGCCGGCTGGGGGAAGGGCTGTGCGTTTGTAAACGGATTTAACATCGGAAGATTCTGGGAGATTGGTCCCCAGAAGAGGCTGTACATTCCGGCGCCTCTCCTGAGAATCGGGGAGAATGAGATTATTCTCTTTGAGACGGAGGGAAAGGCGGCGGAAAGCATTGCGCTGAGAGGAGAGCCGGATATCGGGTAGGAATGCAGAAACTATTTGCGGGATGAAGTCCTGGGTCCTTTATGCGGCCGGCTGCCGTTTTCCGGTGGTCCTGCCGCTTCAGCGGCTTCTTTTTTGGGCAGGGAAAGCGGCTTCTTCCCTGCATTTTTCTTGTTGACGCTCTCCCGCAGCAGCGTATAGCCGGAAGACATCAGGGGAATGAACAGCAGCATGCCGGAAACGCCCATGAGGCTGCCGCCCACACTGACAGCCATGAGCACCCAGATGGCAGGCAGCCCCACGGAATTGCCGACTACTTTGGGATAAATCAGGTTCCCCTCGATCTGCTGAAGTATCAGGAAGAGAATGATAAACCACAGCGCCTGAAGCGGATTGTCAATGAGTATCAGGAACGCTCCCACGGCACAGCCGATAAAGGCGCCGACGATGGGAATCAGGGCCGTAAAGGCAATCAGCACACCTATCATCAGAGCATAGGGCATCTGGAAGATACTCATGGAGATGACGAACATAAAGCCCAGAATGACAGCCTCCAGACACTGCCCGGTGATAAAGCTGCTGAAATTCCGATAGAGAAGGCTGCAGATTTCCAGCGTTTTCCGCCCTGCTGCTTCCGGCAGATAGGCGGAGATGATTCTGCGCCCCTGGTCTTCCAGGCGTTCCTTCTGGGCCAGAATATACAGGGCGAAAATAAAGGATATCACTACATTTACAATTCCTGATATAATACCGCTGGCTACGCTGAAAGTGGAGTTCAGCATATCGCCGGCCCCGTTTCTCAGAAAGTCAAAAATGCTGTTCAGCATGGAATCCCAGTTGATTTCCTCCAGATCCAGCTTGTTGATCTGATTCGTCAGCTCCGGATACTTTTTGGCCAGTAGGTCCAGTTCTTCCATGACCTGGTCCATAAAGGCGGGTATCTTTTTCCCGATTTCGGAAGCTGTGGAGGCCACCTGTGGAACTACTGTTCCGATGACCACGGTGATGACCAGAGCAACTGCCACGATGGAGAGAACAAGACACAGGGGACGTTTGCATTTCCGGGCGCTTTTTCCCTTCCAGCGGACAAGCATTTTCTCTTCGAAGATCTTCATGGGAATATTCAGAACAAAGGCGATGGCACCGCCCACCAGGAAGGGGGAGAAGATGCCGAATAAAAACGAAATTCCCTGAAACACCTGATTACTGTAGATAATAGCCAGGATTAAAAGCGCTGCCAGGAGCATTAAATGTCTGATCTGTCTGATTTTTTCTCTGCTGAATTCCATTTACACATGCCTTTCTTTTCCCGTAAAGGAAGGGAACTGTAATTAAATAACAGTTTAGCTTTCCGGGGTATATTTGTCAAGGGCTGATGTTACGGCTGATTCCGGGGGCTGGATTTTACAGATTGTATTTCAGTAAATTGTGTATTATAATTAAGAAAATCAGGAAGACAGTTCAGATACAAACTAAATGAAATAGCATTAATAAGCAGTTAAGGAGAGCGTTGCAATGGGAATATATTTTAATCCGGGAAATAAAGGGTTCCAGGAAATCCTGCAGTCTGAATATATAGATAAAAGCGGTCTGATTACATTGATCAATAATACTGTGGAGACTATGGCAAAGCTGACCTGTATCAGCAGGCCAAGGCGTTTCGGAAAGTCCTACGCGGCTAAGATGCTGTGTGCCTATTACGACTGCTCCTGTGATTCCCATGCGCTTTTTGATGACAAAGAGATTGCACAGACGGAAGGGTATCTGGCGCACTTAAACCAGTACCAGGTGATCAATCTGGATATCACCGGATTTGTTTCCGAGGCTACCACAATGGACATGCCGCTTTTGAACGTGCCAAATATGATAGCCGACGCAGTTCACAGGGAGCTGACGGAAAGCTATCCGGAACTGGCGGGGAAAAGCCTTACGGACGCCATGATCGGCTGTGTGGAACAATCGGGGAAAGAGTTTGTTTTTATTATCGATGAATGGGATGCGTTGATCCGCGAGGCCAAGGGCGATGCGGCAGTGCAGAAGAAATACCTGAATTTCCTCAGGGGATGGTTCAAAAACAGCAGTTTTACGCCGAAGGTAGTGGCGGCAGCCTATATGACGGGAATCCTGCCCATCAAGAAGGACGGCTCCCAGTCGGCAATTTCAGATTTCATAGAGTATCCAATTCTGGATCCCAACGGATTTGCTGAGTTCACCGGCTTCACAGAAGATGAGGTAAAGAAACTGTGTGAAGGTCATGGAATGAGCTTTGAGGACGCAAAAAAGTGGTATGACGGATATGAATTTTCGGATATTGGGGCAATTTACAATCCTTATTCGGTCATGCTGGCGATGAGAAAGAGAAAGTTTGGCTCTTACTGGCAGAGAACCTCGGCGGCAGAGTCGTTGCTGACCTATATCAACATGGATTTCGAAGGGCTGCAGGAGATTGTCTCCCGGCTGATTTCCGGGGAGGAGATAGAGGTTGACACGGAAAGCTTTGAAAATGATTTTGAGACATTTAAGAGCCGTGACGATGTGCTGACGCTGTTGATTCATCTGGGCTACCTGACCTGGCATGAGGAGGATGGGACGGTGCGCATCCCCAACGAAGAGGTGAGGGGCGAGTTCCGGAAAATACTGAAAGGCACCAATGCAAATCGGAAATGGATGGAACTGATCAGTCGCTCCCGAAAGCTTTTGGAGGACACCATTGCGGGCAAGGAGGAGGCAGTGATCAAGGCCATAGAGGAGATACGCGACACGCAGTACGCACCGACTTTCTACAACAATGAACAGGCGCTGCGGTATGTGATTAAGTTTGCTTATATCGCTGCGGTGGATCAGTACCTGAAGGTAGAGGAGCTTCCCTCCGGCAAGGGGGTCGCGGATGTGGTGTACCTGCCGAAACGCAGCTCGATGCTCCCGGCGCTGGTGGTTGAGCTGAAATGGAATAAGTCATCAGAGGGAGCAATCCGTCAGATTAAGGAGAAAAATTACCCGGCAGCGCTGGAGGAATATGGCGGCGAGGTGGTCATGGCGGGCATCAATTATGATGCAAAGAAGAAGATACACAGCTGCCTGATTGAAAGGAGGCACTAGCTGGCAGAGGGCTCAACTCCCCTGCGCAGCCAGGCCTGGCAGAGCGGAATCAGACACAGAGACATCTCCGTCGCTGTACCACTGCTCCTGCGCCTCATAAAGCCTTTTATACTCCCCGTCCCGTACAATCAGCTCCTCATGGGTGCCCGTCTGCACCGCCTCCCCCTCCTTCATCACCAGGATGCGGTCGGCAAGCTTTACCGAGCCCAGGCGGTGGGTCACGATGACAGCCGTTTTATCCCGGGCAATTTCAGCAAAACGGTTATAAATCCGCGTTTCCTCATATGGATCGATGGCCGCTGTGGGCTCGTCCAGGATGATCAGGTCATGGCTCCTGAAAAATCCCCGGGCGATCGCCACGCGCTGCCACTGGCCGCCGGACAGGTCAATGCCGCCAAATTCCCGGGAAAGCATGGTTTCATAGCCCTCCGGGAAAGAAGCTGTCTCAGTCCCTGCCATATCGCACACGCTGTCCAGCTGCGCTTCCCCGCAGTCTGTTTATTTTTCTCATACATTTGCTGCCCGCTCTTTATGGCCAGTCGGAAAAGGGGAACGGAAATCGCCACAATGGCCAGCCCGGCCCACCAGACCTGAGCCATCAGGATCACCAGCAGGGAGCACACCCGGTTGATCAGCTCCCAGGTGTCATTGTTCTCCACATGCCGGTATTCCAGCGCCGCCCTTTTCCGGGCGATCCCGGTGCGGTATACGCACTCCAGGCGTATCTCCATTTTCAGATTGACATAGCTCATCAGCTGCCAGTTCAGGTTGTTGTAGGCGATGATCAGAACCAGGCACAGCAGAGGCATCCGGATGGCTGCCTGTCCTGCCTTTCCCGCAAAAATATCCAGGGCGCTGTCGATAAAAGCCGCCGTGGCCAGCACCTGCAGGGACGGCAGCAGGGACACCACTGCCTGGTTGAGTATCTTTATGCCTGCATATACCGGGCATACTGTGAAGGGGATTCTCAGAAAATCCAGGAAATTATATTTTTTGTCATCAGTCAGTAATTGTTTCATTTCTGCCTGTCCTTTTTGTATCCTGATGAGTACAGATGACGAAATTTCGTTCTATACTGAAACAGGTATAGAATCGGGTTCCCTGTAAAACAGTGCACATCTACAATATCATTAAAACTGCAAACAACAAGGCGCATTCCTTTTTATTGTATTTTGCGGGAACACCATGTATAATAAGGAGAAATGAGTACACCGGAAGGAGTAAAAGATGCGCAGCAATCTGACAACACTTTGCTATATAGAAAAGGACGACAGCTACCTGATGCTGCATCGGGTGAAAAAGAAGGAAGATATCAATAAGGATAAGTGGATTGGCGTGGGCGGGCATTTTGAGGCAGATGAGTCACCGGAGGAATGCCTGCTGCGGGAAGTGCTGGAGGAGACGGGACTGGAGCTGATTTCCTGGAAGCTGCGGGGAATTATCACGTTTATTCCCGGTTCATCCCAGACAGAATATATGTTTCTGTACACTGCGGACGAGTATACCGGGACGATGACAGAATGCGACGAGGGAACTCTGGAATGGGTGGAGAAATCCAAAGTATATGATCTGCCCATATGGGAGGGAGATAAAATATTTTTCCGGCTTCTGGAGGAGGGGAGAGAATTCTTCTCACTGAAAATGCGCTATGAGGGGGACTGTCTGACGGAGGCTGTTCTGGATGGGAGAAATATTACATAATCGAGCTTAAACGCACAAACCACAGATGGGGACACTGATCACAGAAGCCGGATTTATAACGACCGGACAGCATTCGCCAATTTGCAGAAAACGTCGGACAGTATTGCATTTTGCTGTCTGCCGTGTTATAATTTTGCCCGAATAAAATACATTTCAGACAGGTTTCATGCCTATAAAAACAATAAAATCTCCGGGGACAGGTAACGAACATGAGAAGCAGGCAAAGGTCCGGCGGAGCGGAAAGAAAGGAAGCAGAGGAAAAATGAAACAGGGTTTTGATGACGTGATGGAAAAAGTGCAGAAATGCGGCAGGAAGACGGTGGCGGTATCTGTCGCCCAGGATTCCGCGGTTCTGGAAGCCGTAAAGGAAGCGAAGGCAAGAGGGATTGCCGATGCGATTCTGGTGGGAGACGAAGAGAAGATCAGAGAAGTGGCGGCTTCCATTGATATGGATTTGAGCGGCTACGAGATTATTCATGAGCCGGATATGATTGCAGCATCACTGAAGGCGGTAAAGCTGGCCCATGACGGCAAAGCGGACATGTATATGAAGGGGCTGATTGACACGAAGGATTTCCTGAAGAGTGTGCTGGATAAGGAAGTGGGGCTGCGCACAGGGAAGCCCCTGTCTCATGTGTGTGTATTCGAGATTCCGGGCATTGACAGACTGTTGTTCCTGACGGACGTGGCATTTATGACCTATCCCACTCTGGAGGATAAGGTGAATATCATTAAAAATACCATTCCCGTGTGCAATGCCTGCGGTGTGGATATGCCCAAAATAGCGCCGCTGGCCGCAGTGGAGGTAGTGAACCCGAAAATGCCTGCCACCGTGGAGGCAGCAGAATTAAGTAAAATGTGTGAGGAAGGTCAGATTCCGGGCTGTATCATTGACGGGCCTCTCTCGCTTGACCTTGCCATTGACCCGGAGGCCGCAAAGCATAAGGGCGCTACTGACAGGAAGATTCAGGGGGATGCGGATGTGCTGCTTTTCCCGGATATCCACGCAGGCAATCTGGTGTACAAGGCCATCGTACATATGGTGAAGATGAGAAACGGCTGCATTCTCACCGGAACGAAGGTTCCCGTGATTCTCACCAGCCGCTCCGACACCTTTGAGACAAAGGTGAATTCCATTGCCCTGGCGGCCGTGGTGGCGGAAGAATTGAAGAAGAACAGTTGACGCAGCGAGACGGAACTAAAATAGGAGGTATCTATGTCAATTAAAAGTTTAATTATCAACCCCGGTTCCACATCTACCAAAATCGGGGTATTTGAGGACGAGACACTGTTGTTTGAGGAGACCCTGCGGCATTCCACCGAGGAGATCAGCCAGTATGCCAATATCGTGGACCAGAAGGATTTCCGGAAGAAGATTATTACAGATTTGCTGGAGTCACGGAACTTTGACATCAAGAGCCTGAATGTGGTAGTGGGGCGGGGCGGTATGCTGAAACCCATTCCCGGCGGGACCTATGGGGTAACGGAGGCACTTCTGGCGGATCTGCGAAAGGGTGTTCAGGGGCAGCATGCTTCCAATCTGGGCGGTATCCTGGCAAAGGAGATCGGAGATGCCATCGGCGTACCTTCTTATATTGTAGACCCTGTGGTAGTGGATGAGCTGATGCCCATCGCCAGATATTCCGGTGTGCCGGAGCTTCCCAGAGTAAGTATTTTCCACGCTCTGAATCAGAAGGCTGTGGCAAAGCGGTATGCGAAGGAAATCGGGAAACCGTATGAGTCACTTCGGCTGATTGTAGTACATATGGGAGGCGGCGTGTCCGTCGGCGCCCATGAGAACGGAAAGGTCATCGATGTCTTCAATGCGCTGGACGGAGACGGAGCGTTTTCACCGGAGCGTGCAGGCGGAGTTCCCAATGGAGCGTTGATTAAAATGTGTTTTTCCGGGAAATATTCCGAGAAGGAAGTATACGGAAAGCTGGTGGGCAAGGGCGGTTTCAACGCCTACCTGGGCACCAACGACATGCGTGAGGTGACAAAGCGTGCCAATGAGGGGGATGAGAAGGCTGCGGAAGCCAAAGAAGCGTTTCTGCTCCAGGTGGCAAAGGATATCGGATCCATGGCCTGTGTACTGAATGGTAAGATTGATCAGATTATTGTAACGGGCGGTATTGCATATGGAGCCGATGTGGTGACGGCCCTGAAGGAGAGAGCGGAATGGATCGCACCCTTTACCGTATATCCCGGCGAGGATGAACTTCTGGCACTGGCCCAGGGAGCACTGCGTGTGCTGAGAGGGGAAGAAGAGGCGAAGATATACTAAGGTATGGGATGACAACCTGAAATTTAGCAGGGGATATTTTCTAAACTGCGGAAAATATCCCCTGTAGAAACATCAAAGTACCTGTTCATAATACATATCCAGTTTATCAGTTCCTTCGATAAGTGTGGTTTTGCCGGTTGCCGCAAAACCATTGCGCTCATAGAAAATCCGGGCCTTTTTATTTTCGGCGATGACCCAGAGAAAAATGGTATGGACCTGTTCCTGTCTGGCCTTCTGGATGACATGACCGATCAGAGAGCGGCCGATTCCCATACCTGTAAAAAAGGGATCCACATAGAAATCGCAGATTTCAATGCGGCCTTTGCTGTGTTTTCCGTTGATAATACCTTTCAGGATTCCATCATCATAGACCAGCATGTGCTGCAGCCGGCTGAGATTATGAAAATATTCTTCTGCCAGGCTGTATACCTGCAACTCGTTAAAAGATACCATATCATTCTGAAATATGGGCCGGTAGGCCGTACGTTTTCCGAAGACGATGATCTCCGCGATGCGGGGTATGTCCTTTGGTTCTGCTTTTCTGATCATGACGCTGGTCTTTCCTTATCTGTAAGTTTATTTTCCCATGAAAAAGACCGCCGCATGGAAATTGATCGTGCAGCGGTCCGCTGTGTCTGTAAAAAGGTAACAGTTCAGGACCTGTCAGAACTGTTCCATAAAAAGAGGTAAATCAGTTTAGATATCAAACTTGAAATATCTCTTCGCATTATAGTAAGAAATATCTTTGATGATCTCCGAAAGGGTATCCATATCGGCAGGGAATCCGCCTCCTTCCACCCACATACCGATGAGATTGCACAGGATCCGGCGGAAGTACTCATGTCTGGTATAGGACAGGAAGCTTCTGGAGTCCGTCAGCATTCCCACGAAGCCGGAAAGGTTGCCCAGATTGGCCAGGGAAATCAGCTGCTCTGTCATACCGGTTTTGTGGTCATTGAACCACCATGCGCTGCCCTGCTGAATCTTTGCCACGGCACTGGAATCCTGGAAGCAGCCCAGGATGGCGCCGATGGACTGATTGTCATTGGGATTCAGGCTGTAAAGGATGGTTCTGGGCAGCTCATCCGTTTTGCACAGGGCATCCAGGAAATCAGCCATCTGGGCGGAGGGAGCGTCATTGTTGATGCAGTCGTAACCGGTGTCAGGGCCCAGCTTTTCGAACATTCTCGTGTTATTGTCTCTCTTGCAGCCAAAGTGAAGCTGCATGGCCCAATCGCGTCTGTGGTATTCTCTGCCCACGAAAATCATGAAAGCTGTCTTGAACTTCAGCTGTTCCTCTCTGGTGGGAGTCATTCTGTTCAGTCTCTTTAAGAAGATGGCTTCGATCTCATCGTCTGTGGCAGGATAATACATCACATATTCCAGCGCGTGATCGGAGACAGAGCAGCCCATGGAAGCAAAGTAATCCATACGCTTTTTCAGTGCTTCCTTCAGTGCGGCAAAGCTGTTGATTTCTGTCATGCCTGCGGCTTCACACAGACGGTCCAGATAATCCAGGTAATCCGGTTTCTCGATGTTCATTGCTTTATCCGGTCTCCAGGCGGGGAGCACCTTTACGTCAAAGCTGTCATCCTCCGCGATTTTCTGATGCCATTCCAGAGAATCGACGGGATCGTCGGTGGTGCAGATCAGAGTCACATTGCTCTGCTTAATCAGATTGCGGACACTCATGGAGGGCTGAGCCAGTTTCTCATTGCAGAGATTCCAGACTTCATCCGCCGTCTTCTTATTTAAGACCCCATGGTAACCGAAATATCGCTGCAGCTCCAGATGACTCCAGTGAAAGAGGGGATTGCCGATGGCCTTGCCCAGGCACTCCGCCCATTTGCAGAACTTTTCATAATCGGAAGCGTCGCCGGTAATATACTTTTCGTCCACACCGAAGGAGCGCATGAGACGCCATTTGTAATGATCGCCTCCCAGCCACACCTGTGTAATGTTGTCGAAATGTCTGTCTTCCGCGATTTCTCTGGGGTTGATGTGGCAGTGGTAATCCAGTACAGGCGTACCCTCCGCATAATCATGGAACAGCTTTTTGGCTGTCTCAGATTCCAGCAGAAAATCTTTGTCCATAAATTCTTTCATGTCTTTTCCTCCATTCATCTTTTTCTCTTTTTCCTGAAAATGCCTGACATTATTATAATAATCAGCCATTAAAAACAACGACTATCGCGTGGTGCCTCTTGCGATAATTTCTCCCGAAAAAACGGTTTTCTTCGGCATTTCGTTTCCGTCCAGCACGCCCAGAAGTGTGGTAATCAGATGCTGGCAGAGAGTTTCCAGCTTATTGTCAATGCTGGTAAGTTCCGGTTCGCTGCAGACTGTCAGCATGGAATTGTTGTATCCAAGGACGGAGAATTCTTCCGGTACCTGATACTTCATTTCCTGTGCATATTTGACGGCTGCCAGAGCAAGGATATCATCCGAGGCGATGACGCCGTGAAAGGCCAGCCCCCTTTCGTGCAGCTGCTTCAGATAGTCTGTCATGGCATGAATATCTTCGTGGGAGCCCTGGTAAAACTGTGTCAGTGCATCTGCACTGCATCCCTTTTCCTCCATGGCGGCCAGATACCCTGCCAGTTTACGCCTGCCGCTGTAGGAATTGGAGTTATAAAAGTAAAGGATGTCCTCTATGCCGCTTTCAAGCATCTGCAGGGATGCTTTATACATGGAGGTAAAATCATCGGATACCACACTGTAGACATTCGGAACATCCAGCGCCGCATTCAGAAGCATGACAGGAATCTGGGCGGCCGCATCCGAAATATATTTGTTCTCGCTCTCCTTTTCATAAGCAAAATTGGAACCGGCCAGGATGATGCCGTCCACCTTTTTGGTGAGCAGCAGATTCATGGATGCGATTTTGGACTCCAGCCCATATCCCGTACAGCACAGGAGACTGTCATAACCGTTTGCCCGAAGCTTCTGCTCAATATAGTACACCGCTTTGGCAAGGTACAGATCGGAACTGTCCGCACACATGATGCCGATGGTTTTCATGGTATTCAGTCCCAGCCCCCTGGCAAAAGCGTTGGGAGTGTACTCGTATCTGGCGATGACATCCAGTACCTTCTGCCTGGTCTTGTCACTGACATTTTTACTGCCGTTCAGTACCCGGGAAACCGTGGCAATCGAAACACCGGCTTTTTCGGAGATATCATAAATTGTCATTGGCCTTCCTCATAAGCATGTAAGTAGTTTCAAAAAAGCTCTACCTGCATTATAGCAAATGTGTTTTTTTTTGCAAGATATTTTTTTAACAATTAGGATTTTTATATTGACGAAATAGAAAATACGCTGTAAAATGAATGATGTAAGCGCTTACATAGAAAGTGCGTTCAACCACGCCCCGATTTGACGGAAAGCGAAAGTATGTTCGAAAACCGAAGCCGGTGAGCGACAGAGCAATTCAGGATAAAGGCAGAAGGCGGGGTGGAAGGAGTGTCCGGAAGGTGGACGGAAGGGAGACGAAATGGAGATTTTAAACAAGGCAATGACGAACAAAAAGGAGAGGCCTATCAGAGTGGTACAGTTCGGGGAGGGCAATTTCCTCCGGGCATTTGTGGATTATATGATCGACATTGCCAACGAACAGGGCAAATTTGACGGAGACATTGTGCTGATCAAACCCATCAGCTTTGGAAGCCTTGACAGCTTTCATCGGCAGGACTGTCAGTATACCGTATCTCTGCGCGGTATGGTGGACGGCGAGGCGAAGATTCTCAACAGACAGGTGACCAGTGTGGCGGATGCCGTGGATGCATATGAGGAGTACGACAAGTACATGGGACTGGCCGAGATTGACACCCTCAGGTTCGTTGTCTCCAACACCACGGAGGCGGGCATTGTGTATGACGCTGAAGACAAATTTGAACTGAATCCTCCCAAATCGTTCCCCGGCAAGCTTACCAAATTTCTCTATCACAGATATGAGACATTTCAGGGGGATATGGACAAAGGGCTTGTGATGCTGCCTGTGGAGCTGATTGATGACAACGGCATCATGCTGAAAAAGTGTGTGATGCAGCTGATTGAACTCTGGAATCTGGGCGGAGAATTCAGGACCTGGGTGGAAGAGGCCTGTGTATTCACCTCCACTCTGGTGGACCGTATTGTCACAGGCTATCCCAGGGATACCATAGAGGAAGAGTGGAAGGCACTGGGATACGAGGACCGCATTCTGGTGACAGGAGAACCTTTTGCCCTCTGGGTCATCGAGAGTCCGAAGGACATCAGCGGCGAGCTGCCTCTGCCGGAGGCCGGCCTTCCCGTGATTTTTACAGATAATCAGAAGCCCTATAAGCAGAGAAAGGTCCGCATCTTAAACGGCGCTCATACTTCCTTTGTGCTGGCCTCCTACCTGTGCGGCAATGATATCGTAAAGCAGTCCATGGAAGACGACGATATCAGGAACTTCATGACGAAGATCATTTTTGACGAGGTGATTCCCACGCTGACTCTGCCGGAGGAGGAACTGAAGGAATTTGCGGAAGCGGTAATCACCCGTTTTAACAATCCTTATGTAAAGCATGCGCTGCTTTCCATTTCCCTGAACTCGGTATCCAAGTGGAGGGCCAGATGTATGCCCAGCCTTCTGGGATATGTGGAGAAGTTCGGTAAGCTGCCCGCACATCTGACCTTCTCGCTGGCGGCTCTGATGGCGTTCTATCACGGCACGGAAATCAGAGACAAGGCGCTGATCGGCCACAGAGACGGTCAGGAGTACAATATTCTGGACGACATGGAAGTGCTGGAGTTCTTCCGTGACAACTGTGAGAAGGACAGCAGGGTATTTGTGGAAAGCTTCCTGGGCAATGAGAGTTTCTTCGGCCAGAATCTGAATCAGGTGGCCGGTCTCACCGACGCGGTAACCGCATACCTGGAGGATATCAAAACAAACGGAATGAGGGCGGCATTATGCAAAATTTCCTGAAAATAAACGACAACGACAATGTAATTGTGGCACTGAACACGATTCCGGCAGGGGAAAAGGTGAGTGTGCCTGCCTCTGAGGGCACAGAGGAAATCACGGCGCTGGAGGAGATTCCCGCGGGCCATAAGATGGCAGTCCGGGATATCCCTGCGGGCGGCGAAGTAATCAAATACGGCTACCGGATTGGCAATACAAAGGAAGAAGTAAAGGCCGGCGCATGGATTCACACCCACAACGTCAGGACAGCGCTGGGGGATCTGCTGGAATACAATTATGAGCCCGTTTTTGCAGGCAAAGAGGAACAGGCGCCTGTAGGGGATGAGACATTTATGGGATTTGTGCGTCCGGACGGCAAGGTGGGAGTCCGCAACGAAATCTGGGTGATTCCCACCGTGGGCTGTGTGAACAATGTGGCCGAGTCCATTGCAAAACAGGCTGCCATGTGGGTTATCTCCCAGGGGGACAGGCTGAAGAATGTGGGTTCGGTGATTGCGTTTCCGCATCCTTACGGCTGTTCCCAGATGGGAGACGATCAGGAGTATACCAGGAAGATTCTGGCTGACCTCATCAATCACCCCAATGCGGCCGGTGTGCTGGTGCTGGGACTGGGCTGTGAGAACAGCAATATCGAAGTGATGAAGCCCTATATCATGGAAGCGGGGCATTCCGGCGCCTGTGACGAGAACAGAGTGAAATTCCTGGTGGCTCAGGATTGCAGTGATGAGGTGGATGAAGGCATTGAAATGATTAAGGAGCTGGCGGAGTATGCGGGTTCTTTTCAGCGGGAGCCTGTCAGTGTCAGCAAGCTGATCATAGGCATGAAATGCGGCGGCAGCGACGGTCTGTCCGGCATTACGGCCAACCCTCTGGTGGGCCGCTTCTCTGACCGGCTGATCTCCCGCGGAGGTACCACCATTCTCACGGAGGTGCCGGAAATGTTCGGCGCAGAGACCATTCTCATGAACCGCTGTGCCGACGAGGCGCTGTTCCATCAGACGGTGGATTTGATTAATGACTTTAAGAATTATTTTAAGAGTCACAATCAGACCATATATGAGAATCCTTCTCCCGGCAATAAAAAGGGTGGAATCTCCACGCTGGAGGATAAATCTCTGGGCTGCACACAGAAGTCCGGCAGCGCTCCGGTAAAAGGGGTGTTGCAGTATGGCGAGACCGTTCAGACCAGCGGCCTGAATCTGCTCAGCGCGCCCGGCAACGATCTGGTGGCGTCCACGGCGCTGGCGGCGGCAGGGGCACAGATTGTGCTGTTCACCACCGGAAGGGGAACGCCCTTTGCGTCTCCTGTGCCCACAGTGAAGATTTCTACCAATTCCGGCCTTGCCGGCAAGAAGAGGAACTGGATTGACTTTAATGCGGGAGTGCTGGCGGAAGACGCAGATATGGAGAAAGAGACGAAGGCTTTGTTTGACTATGTGGTGGAGGTGGCCTCCGGCAGATATGTGCGCAGCGAGGTGGCCGGTTATCACGACATGGCGATTTTCAAACAGGGTGTGACATTGTAAGCACAGACAAAGCCCCTGGAATCTGCCGGAACTGACAAGAGAGATATCGGCGCAGGAGCGGAAGAGGCATGAAACGGAATCTGTGATAAACAGGAAAAAGGTTTTCGACGGTTTGACGGCCGGGCGGAAGCCTTTTTTTATATCATAGGAAAGTCCTTCGAACTTTCCCTGTGATACAAAAATGCTCCGCAGGGATGCACACGCAAACGCAGAGAAAATTGTCGCTTGAAAGCGACGCGTTTGCGGCGCAGAATCCTGCAAAGCAGGATTCTTATTCGTACGATTTTACAGCGACTGTTCTTGACAGATATATCGGAAGGTGATATATTATCTGTGTGATATATCATCTTCCGATATGTTGTGCGGTACAATATTGAAGGCTTCTTCTTGACATAATAAGCCGCACTGTTATGGAGGACAGCCCCTTTTACAGTATGCCGAAGGGGTGCGGAAGCATTTATGAGTGGATGTTTTATACGGCCGTAAATGTTTTCAGGGGATTGTGGTAGAAAGGGATACTGTGGAATTCCAATCAGGAGGCGGGGAAATGGAGAGACACACACCGTTGACGGAAGCACTGTTTTACATTTTACTGTCTGTGCACAGGCCCAGCCATGGCTATGGAATTATCCAGAAAGTGGAGGAGCTTACGGAGGGCAGAGTGGTACTGGGACCGGGAACACTTTACGGGGCCATACAGACCATGTCGGCAAAAGGCTGGATCCGGATTTACAGCGAGGAGACGGATTCCAGGAAGAAAAAGGAGTACATCATTACGGAATCAGGCAGACATGTTTTCAAAGAAGAAAAAAAGCGTTTGATGGAGCTTCTGCGCAATGCGGAGAAAATGGAGGAAGGGACATGGTAAGATTTCGACTGTATTTTAATAAGGATAAAGAGACGGCATATCTGAATGAAATGGTGGGGAAGGGATATGCCATGAAGAACTTTTTTGCAGGTTTCTACCTCTTTGAGAGATGCCAGCCCGGGGAATACATCTATCAGGTGGATATTGGAGAAGCGATGTTCCAGGTGAGCCGGGATTACAGAGAATTCATGCAGGATATGGGTGTGGAAATCGTATGTACATGGGGATTGTGGGTGTTGCTGCGGAAGAAAGCGGCCGAGGGACCTTTTGTATTGTACACAGATGTGGAGTCAAATATCCGGCACTATGAGAGAATCCGAAGGATGTTCAAGACAGTTGCAATTCTGGAAGTTATCTTTGCCGCAGTGAATCTGTTCGGGGTTATTGCCGGAGGAGGTACAACTACCGTTGCCCTGTCGGCATTTTTCTGCTTCCTGCTGACCGCGCTGGCAGTCTGCTTTGTCCGTGAAATTGCCCGTGTGGACGGAATTCTGGAGGAACTCCGGGGGAGAATCGGCAGGGAACAGCCGAAGGAGTGCTGGAGAGGAGGGCGCAGACCTTCCTTATTTCTGGCCGTGGGGCTTCTGCTGAATGGAATCACTTATCTGATGCCGGCAGTGGAGGAGAGCAGCAGGATGGAGTTTCCTTATGGGTTTGTAAAGGGCTGTCTTCAGGGGGTGGCGCTGGTATTCTTTGTAATCGGAATTGTGAACACGATGCGGAGCGGGAGGTAGCCGTCTGGAACTCTCTTTACACCTGCCGGACTTTTTGCTATAATGAAGCCAGTTTCTGCGAATTTTCTGATATAAGGACGTATGAATGATGAAATCAAAAATAGCAAAATCCGGACCTTTTGTACTCCTGGGGCTGATTCTTCTTGCCCTGGTTTTTCTGAATGCCTTTTGGCAGGATCAGTGGCTGGACTCCGATATGGCCGCGGAAATGATTTTTTCCAGGCTGCTGGCGGAAGAAGGACATATATTCGGGACTGCGGACTGGTATTACTCCACGGAATTTCGCGTTTTGTATACCCAGCTGGTGATGACACCGCTTTTTTCTTTTATGGACAGCTGGCATCTGATCCGTATGCTTACTAATGTTACGGCTTATGTGCTGATGCTGCTCTCTTATTTCTATATGATGAAGCCTCTGAAGGTGAGGAGAAGTCTGACGGTACTCACAGGGGCTATTCTTCTTCTGCCCTTTTCCGAGACAATGATAACACATATGCAGATGGGCAATACCTACATGGTCCATGTGATTCTGTTATTCTTCTTTTTCGGTATGTTCCTGCGCCTGGTGAAAAGAGCGGAATCCCATTTGGTCAGAATGTGGGTAGTCAGGATATTGTATGTGCTTCTGGCTGTCGTTTTCGGATTGTCGGGAGTGAGATATCTGCTTGCCATGCAGTGCCCGCTTTTGATCGCTTCTGTTATCTATCTGATGGGCTCGGATGAATTTCAGATGTTTCGCAGGCAGTTTGGGGTCAGTCAGAATTGGGGGAAGTGCTGGAAGAGCATCTGGAAAAGTGATAAAGCAGTATATCTGTATTACAGTCTGCTGGGAGTGCTGGCAGCTGTGGCCGGTTACGGAGTCAATGTGTTGTGGGTGAGCAGAAAATTTGTGTTTCAGACTTATGATGCCACTAATTTTATCGCGGTATACCAGGGGATTTTGTGGGAGAGAGTGCAGAACGCCCTGGGCAGTCTGTTGATGCTTTTCGGATATATTCCGGATAAGGGGTTTTTGTCGCTGAGAGGACTGATTACCCTGATATCTTTTGTGCTGATTGGAATTTTCTGCTATTGTGGGGTCAGAACCTGGAAAAATTGTAAGAAGAGTTATGGGCAGCATTTTTTTGTGGTTTTGTTTCTGGCAGTTGCGCTGGCTGTGAACGTGTTTGTATTTGTGTTTACCACCAGTACCATGGTGCCCAGGTACTATATTACCATTCTGATTTTTGCACTTCCCATGCTTGCGATTTATTTTGGAGGGGAGGAGCCGCTGTTGGACAGGGCTCTGACGGGAATGCTTCTGGCGCTGTGCCTGTGTATGAGCATGGCCAAAGTCACCCTTTCTTTTCTCACAGTGGATAAAAATGCAGATAAGCGTGCGGCGGCAGCCTATCTGGAAGAGAACGGATATGATTTTGGGTTTGCCACTTACTGGAATGCCAATATTGTGACGGAGCTTACGGATGGCAAAGTGGAGGTGGGGAATATTCTGGATCCGGGGAGTCTGGAATATTTTAAATGGTCTTCTCCCGTGAAATATTATGAGGAAGCATATCATCAGGGAGAAGTATTTTTGCTGCTTACGGCTGAAGAGGCACAGGCTTATGAAGAGGCCAGAGCTCTGCAGAACGGAGAAAAGGTTTATGAAGATGGGAAGTATGTGATCTTTGTGTATGAGAATGCACATGAGCTGATGTCATTTGCCGAATAAGGGAATGGAGAGTTCGCAATAATCAGAGGTTGCGGCAGAGATGTCCGTTGTGTTAAAATAGCAATAAGCACCGGCAGTACAGGGTGCTGCAGAATGAATGGCCGTCTGACGGCAGAATGCGTGAGAATTTGAAGAAAATAGGAAAAGCAATCTTTTTTGTCATAATGTTTCTGATTATGGCCGGATGTCTGGGAATTCTGGTCTGTGCGCTGAATCCTTCGCTGACAGCCATGCTGGCGGAGAAAGTGGAGAGCCTGAGCCCGGCGCCGGGAGGGAACAGTGGGCCGGCCGATATGGGCGCACAGGGGGAGACGAATCAGCCTGTTGCCGTACAGCCCGGTATCAATACGGACTGGCTGCAGGAAGGAGACAGTCCCCATTATGAGATTCCCGGAACGCAGCCGGTGGAAACGCCCGCTTCCGTAAGCGGGAAAACAGGTTATGAGCCGGTGCAGGAAGAGGCGGAGCAAATTGCCCAGGAAGAAGCGGATCAGCTGACAGATTCCGTGGAGACCGGCGACACGGGCAGCGGACTTACCTTTGACAGAACCTTTTACCCATATTATGCCATGCTGGAAGGGGATATGCGGCAGCTATACAGTCAGATTTATGCCAATGCCATGGATTTAAATGCCACATTTGCACCGGTGGTTTCTGTCAGTGTGGAACAGCTTAAAAGTGTCTTCGAAGCGGTGTATAACGACCATCCGGAACTGTTCTGGCTTGAGACAGGGTATTCCTGTAAGTATCTGCGAAACGGCGGCTGTGTGGAAATTACATTAAAATATAACAGCACTGTGAACGATTTTGCAGGAGCAGAGCAGCAGTTCGAAGGGGAGGCGGAGAAAATTCTGGCGGGAGCAGGAGGCCTGAACTCCGCCCTGGAAAAGGAAAAATATGTTCATGACGCGCTGATGCAGAGGGCAGAGTATGACATGAGCGCCCCCATGAACCAGAGCGCCTACAGTGCGCTGGTGGGAGGGAAGAGTGTCTGCGCCGGCTATGCAAGGGCCTTTCAGTATCTGATGCAGCAGCTGGGCATTCCGTGCTACTACTGTACGGGATATGCGGGCGAAGACCACGCGTGGAATATAATCAATATAGATGGACGTTACTATAATGTAGATGTTACATGGGATGACACAGACAGTCCTACATATGATTATTACAACAGGACAGACAGAGAATTTGCAGATACACATATGCGGACAGGACTGTCCGTTTACCTGCCAGCCTGTGTATCCGACGATGACAGAACAGGAGAAAGTGATGCCGCAGCTTCCGGGAACGGGGAGGGAGCCCTTTCGGATTCCGGCAGCGGAGAAGAGGAGAGCGGCAATGTGGACTATCCGGGGACGGATTTGTCGGATCTGATCAATCCGAATCCCATACAGCCCATGGAATGGCAGAGCAGGACGCCGGCAGATACTGGCAGCGCAGGGCAGACGGCGGAGGAGAAAAAGCAGGAAAGCCTGGAAAAAGCGGGGATTACGGAAGAACAGGTTCGGGATACCCTGAAGGAATATTATGAGGACTGCAGGAAACTGATGAAAGAAGTGGGAAAAGGGGATCAGCAGTTCTCCAATGTGATACCGCAGTCGCTGTGGAGTTCAGTGGAGAGTGCTTACAGCACCGGAGACTACTGGAAGGGATATGTGGAAGGCGGCCTGAAGGATCTGGGAATGGAGAATTTTGCCATTCAGCTTCAGGTAGAGGATCTGGGCGGAGGGTATTATCGCCTGTATCACAATGTGCTTACTTATTGAGAGCGCAGAGCGCGGATATACTGAGAAGAAGGGAGACCAGAATGGGACTTTTCAGCTTTTTCAAGAAATCGAGGCCGCTGGACGGTACTTATCAAAGGGACAGGAGCCGGACGGAGGATATTTCCTTTGACAATGCCGTATATGGAACGGCAGAGACATTTCGTTTTGTGGTGGAGGACATCTTTTCCATTACCGGCAGAGGAACGGTTGTCACAGGAAAGGTTGCGGCAGGAGCCGTAGTTGTGGGGGATACGGTAATGCTGCGGAGAAGGGACGGCAGCGGCAGAGAAGTGCTCATTACAGGGATTGAAATGTTTCGCAGAATGCTGAACTCGGCGAAGAAGGGAGACAATGTGGGACTTCTTCTGCGCGGGGTGGACAGAGCGGAAGTGAGCAGAGGGGACATTCTGGAGCAGTGTGACTGACACCGGAATAAATAATTTTGGCTCTAGAGAACATTCTGCCGCCTGTATCTGCCGGGACTGATCTTATAATAATTGCGGAAGGCGGAAGAAAAATGCTCTGCGGAGGAATACCCCAGAGCTTCCGCGATGGAGGAGATACTTCTCTCCCTGTCGGAAAGTAAAATGGCGGCGGCTGACATTCTGGCTTCCGCCTTTTTTTGCTGGAATGTTTTCCCGTAATATTCCTGTAACAGCCGTTGGGTCTGCCGGGGGCTGACTTTCAGTCTGTCGGCCAGCACTTCCAGGGAAAGAGAATGATATTCATAAAGGAAGTACTGATCTATGATGACAGATTTGGAATCTGACATGTTGTGAGCAAAAACTGTGGAAGAGAGACGGTGTTGTTCATAATTGCGCACCATGCAGATCAGAAGCTGGGGAAGAAGAAGCTCCACCTGATTCTGATAGCCGGTGTAGCGATGTTCCAGCTCGGAGAAAAGCTGTCTCATCAGAGGGTGAACGCCCTGGGTATCCAGACCGATCCAGAAGGGCATGGAGAGAAAAGCATCCATCACGGGAGAGGGCTTTCTGGACCGGAAGGTGTCCCGTATCTTCAGATAGACACAGTATTCCTGCATGGGGTCATCCAGGATTGGGGTCTGAGCGTGCACTATGTGCGGACCTGTGACATAGAGGGTATTCGGCACTATGTCATAATACTGCCCGTCGGCATTCAGTTTTCCGTATCCGAAGGGAATGTAATGTATTTCATAACAGCCGCTGCCGTGACTGTGGGAAGGAAGGGTCTGTGTGAACCGTTCGAAGACGATATTCAGTGCCCGGACGCTGATGCCGTCCAGAGTAAAGCGGATATCCAGGTCGGTGTAGAGTGTTTTCAAAAAGCGGCCTTCTTTCTATGGAAATCAAATGTTGACAGTCGTCGTTTTTCCTAAAATTATTTTATCACGAAATCTTCAAAAACACGACACTTTTTGAAATAAATAGGCATAAAGTAAGCTTGCACGAAAATGGGGAAGCGCTATAATAGAAAGTAAGAAGACGGAAACGGTACAGTTACAATCATTTATGTATGGAGGGTAAAAAAATGGCAGTAAAAATGATGATGAAGGGTGCGGTTCTTCCCGGGAACAGCACGGTGGAAATGAAGGATTTCGAGGTGCCGACACCGGGACATGGACAGGTTCTGATCCGGACCATGGCTACCACCATCTGCGGAAGCGATATCCGCTGTATTTATCGGGAACACACCGGCAAGGGACCGGAAGGCTATATCCCGGGCATGGTGGCGGGACATGAGCCCTGTGGCATTATCGAGGAGGAAGGTCCGGGTCTGCGGCGTTTTAAAAAGGGAGATCGGGTTATCGTGTACCACATTTCCGGCTGCGGCGTCTGCAATGACTGTCGGAGAGGGTATTACATATCCTGTAAGAGCAGCTTCCGCCAGGCGTACGGCTGGCAGAGAAACGGCGGTATGGCACCTTATATTCTGGCGGAGGAGAAGGACCTGGTGGCATTGCCGGATCAGCTGACTTACAAGGACGGAGCCCAGGTTGCCTGCGGATTCGGAACCGTGTATGAAGCCATAGAGAAAATCGGTATCTGCGGCAATGACGCGGTGCTGGTGACGGGTCTGGGACCGGTGGGACTGGCAGCGCTGATGCTGGCAAAGGCTATGGGAGCCAATCAGCTCATCGGCGTGGAGATGAATGAGTATCGGATAGAGCTGGCGAAGAAGCTGGGACTGGTGGATCATGTGTTTAAGCCCGGGGATGACGCGCTGGAGAACATTCTGGCAGTGACCGGCGGCAGAGGCGTGGAGAGAGCCATTGACGCGTCCGCCAACGATGCGGGCAGACAGCTGGCAATCCGCGCCACCAGAGAGTGGGGGAAAATCGCTTTCGTTGGCGAGGGCGGAACCTGTACTTTTAATCCCAGCCCTGACATTATTCACGGTCAGAAGAGCATCTATGGTTCCTGGGTGACTTCCCTGTGGAAGATGGAGGAACTGGTGGAGCGTCTGGTTCGCTGGAATATTCATCCGGAAGATCTGATTACCCATGAGTTCTCCATTGATCAGGCGGCCGAGGCGTATCGTCTGATGGCAGGGGGAGAATGCGGCAAAGTGGCAGTGGTATTCGATAAATAAAACGGTGGAGCTGGAACAGGAGCAAAAATATGAGCGAGACATTAGATAGAAGTTTACTGCCTGTCAGAAAGCTTTATACAGGGGAGGAGATCCCCTGTGTGGGGCTGGGCACATTCGGATCCGATAAGTACGGGGCAGAGCAGGTTTCTCAGGCCGTATACGGAGCCATACGGTATGGATATCGTCTGATTGACTGTGCGGCAGTCTATCAGAACGAGGATTCCATCGGTGAAGTACTGCAGCGTGTGATGCAGGAAGGAGCGGTGGAGCGGAAGGAACTTTTTGTTACATCGAAGGTGTGGAATGATATGCACGGAGAAGGGAAGGTGTTGGAATCCTGCCGAAAAAGCCTGCAGGATCTGAGACTGGATTATCTGGATTTGTATTTTGTACACTGGCCTTTTCCCAATTATCATGCGCCGGGCTGCAGCGGGGATTCCCGGAATCCGGATTCCAGACCTTTTTCGGTGGAAGAATTTATGGCCACCTGGAGACAGTGTGAGGAGCTGGTGGATAAGGGACTGGTGCGTTATATCGGCATGAGCAACATGACCATACCGAAGCTGGAGGCCGTGCTGCCTCTGTGCAGAATCCAGCCCGCTGCTCTGGAGATGGAGCTGCATCCTTCCTTCCAGCAGAAAGAACTGTTTGCCTATGCCCTGGAGCACAATATTCTGCCCATAGGATACTGTCCCATTGGCTCTCCGTCCAGACCGGAGCGGGACAGAACGGAGGAAGACGTGGCGGATACCGAGCTGCCTGCAGTTTTGGCCGCCGCGGAAGCCCACGGTGTACATCCGGCGATTATCTGCCTGAAATGGGCGGTGCAGAGAGGGCAGGTGCCCATTCCGTTCTCTGTAAAAGAAAATCAGTATATATCCAATCTGAAATCTGCAGCGGAAGATCCGCTGACAGAGGAAGAGATGAAAGCCATCGAAGCGGAGGACAAAAACTGCCGTCTCATCAAGGGACAGGTGTTCCTCTGGGAAGGCGCAAAGGATTGGGAAGATTTATGGGATGTTGAGGGGGTGATTACCACATGTTAAAAGGAATACCGAAAATTTTGTCTCCGGAACTTTTGAAGGTGTTATGTGAAATGGGACACAGTGACCGGCTGGTGATTGCGGACGGGAATTTCCCGGCGGAAACTATGGGAAAGAACGCAATCGTCATTCGCATGGACGGCCATGGAACCTGTGAAATCCTGGAGGCGATACTGCAGCTTTTCCCGCTGGATACTTATGTGGAGCATCCGGTGAATCTCATGCAGGTGATGCCGGGGGATCCTGTGGAGACCCCTGTCTGGGAGAGCTATAAGGAGATTGTGAAGAAGGCGGATGAGCGGGGAGCGGATGCCGTGGGGGAGATAGAGCGATTTGCATTTTATGAGCAGGCCAAAACCGCTTACGCCATCATCGCCACGGGAGAAAGCGCATTGTATGCGAATATTATGCTGCAGAAGGGTGTAGTGTAAAACAGGAAAAGCGCATGAGTATGACGCAGCTGAAAATGGCTCCCCTCAGGGCTATGGAAGGAAAAAAGCGCGAAGGACGGGCGTATACAGCGCAGGGAATCTGTGTATAAACGTATAAAAATAAATTTTAGGAGGTTCATTATGGCAGAAAACAGGTTAATCGGCGAGTATCCGGTCATTGGGATTCGTCCCACCATCGACGGCAGGAGAGGGGTTCTGAAAGTACGGGAATCTCTGGAGGAACAGACCATGAACATGGCCAGAGCGGCGGCGGCTCTTTTCGAGGAGAATCTGCGTTACTCCAACGGGGAACCGGTGAAGGTGGTGATTGCGGATACTACCATCGGGCGTGTGGGAGAGACTGCGGCCTGTGCGGACAAGTTCCGCAGGGCGGGAGTAGATATCACTCTGACTGTTACGCCCTGCTGGTGCTATGGAGCCGAGACTATGGATATGGATCCCAATACCATAAAAGGCGTCTGGGGCTTTAACGGCACAGAGCGTCCCGGTGCGGTGTATCTGGCGTCTGTGCTGGCCACCCATGCCCAGAAGGGGCTTCCGGCTTTCGGCATTTACGGACATGATGTGCAGGCGGCGGACGATACCTCCATTCCGGAGGATGTGCGGGAGAAACTGCTGCGATTCGGACGGGCGGCTGTGGCCGTGGCCACCATGAGAGGGAAATCTTACCTGCAGATTGGCTCTATCTGCATGGGTATCGGGGGCTCCATCATTGACCCGGCTTTTATCGAAGAATATCTGGGCATGCGTGTGGAGTCTGTGGATGAAGTGGAGATTATCCGCCGGATGACAGAGGGAATTTACGACCAGAACGAGTACGGGAAAGCCCTTGCCTGGGTGAAAGAGTACTGTAAGGAAGGCTATGACAAGAATCCTGAGGAAATACAGAAGTCCAGGGAACAGAAGGATCAGGACTGGGAGTTTGTAGTCAGGATGATGTGTATCATCAAGGATCTGATGAACGGGAATCAGAATCTGCCTGAGGGCAGGGAAGAGGAAATGGTGGGCCACAATGCCATCGCTGCAGGTTTCCAGGGACAGCGGCAGTGGACTGACTTCTACCCCAACTGTGATTTCCCCGAGGCCATGCTGAATACTTCCTTTGACTGGAATGGGGCCAGAGAGCCGTATATTCTGGCCACGGAGAACGATGTACTGAACGGTCTGGGGATGCTGTTCATGAAGCTCCTGACCAACAGAGCCCAGATTTTCGCTGATGTGCGTACTTATTGGAGTCCCGAGGCAGTGAAGAAAGCCACCGGCTATGAGCTGGAGGGAATTGCAAAACAGGCGGGCGGATTTATCCATCTGATCAACTCCGGCGCCGCATGTCTGGATGCCTGCGGACAGGCCAAAGATGCGGACGGCAGCAGCGTAATGAAGCCCTGGTATGAGGTAACTGAGGAAGATCAGAAGGCTATAATGGCAGCCACAACCTGGAACTATGCTGACTGCGGCTATTTCCGCGGCGGCGGATTCTCCTCCCACTTTGTGACGGAGGCGGAGATGCCGGCTACCATGATTCGCCTGAACCTGGTGAAAGGCCTGGGGCCTGTGCTGCAGATTGCGGAGGGATGGACCATTCATCTGCCCGAAGAAGTGACAGATGTGCTGTGGAAGCGCACGGACTATACCTGGCCCTGTACCTGGTTTGCGCCCAGGACTACCGGAAAGGGAGCATTTGCCACAGCTTACGATGTGATGAACAACTGGGGGGCAAACCACGGCGCCATCAGCTATGGACATATCGGTGCGGATTTGATTACCATGTGTTCCATGCTTCGGATTCCCGTATGTATGCATAACGTGGAGGAGGACAAAATCTTCCGTCCCGCGGCGTGGAATGCTTTCGGCATGGATAAGGAAGGTCAGGATTACCGGGCCTGTGCGGCATACGGACCTCTGTACAAATAGGCGCAGAGGGACTGGAAATCCGAGCCAGTCAGCAGAGAGGGCGGTCAATTCTGAATGCCCTCTCAGGCTTTTGATGTGAAATTGGAGGTATCGTAAATCCGGGAAGCTATACGAAAAGCGCAGGAGGTTCTGCAAAAGTAGACGCAATGGAAGAACTTGAAGGAAATGTCATGAGAAAAGAAAGACGAAAAATCTCTTGATTTTCCTCTCGAACCGTATTATAATGTCAAACGTATATAAAAAGAAAATTCTTCGGGGTCGGGTGCAATTCCCTACTGGCGGTATAGTCCGCGACCCGGGGCAGAAAGGGTATCTGATTTGCAGTTTGCCTGTCTGTCACGGCTGACTCGGTGAAACTCCGGGACCAACAGTAAAGTCTGGATGAAAGAAGAAAGATCGAATGCAAAGAGAGCGGCGGATATTTTGGGAAGACGTTTCCAGGATATACGTTCGATATGATGTGCTGTTATTTTGCAGTGCATTTGATGCAGTCGAGAATAAGCGGAAGACAACCCCGAATCTTTTGATTCGGGGTTTTTTGTGCAGGAAGGGCCGGCCTGTATGAAAAAATTCCGGGACAGGAAGAATTTTCTCTCATAAAAGAATTGTCGTGCGCCGAGTATACTTCGCACTATAGAGCTGTCGCGCAGCGACTTAATTTAGGAGGAAATGAAAATGAATGAACTGTTTCAAAATGTTGCGGAAAATGCGTTGTATGTGGTGGGTTTCCTGGGGATCATTGTCGTCCTTTTTGTGACGGCCGTTTTTCTGGAGAAGGCAGCCCGGAAGAAGAATGGAATAACGGAAGCGGTGTTCAGCACGAGAAAGATGGCTATGATTGGATTGTTCAGTGCGATTGCCATGATTCTGCATTTGCTTGATTTCCCGCTTCCCTTTGCACCTCCTTTCTATAAGCTGGATTTCAGCGAGCTGCCCATACTGGTGGGAACATTTGCTTTTGGGCCTGCGGCAGGCGTTATGATGGAGTTTATCAAGATACTGCTGAAGCTTTTTGTCAAGGGTACATCCACCGCTTTTGTGGGAGATCTGGCTAACTTCGTGATTGGCTGCAGCTTTATTCTGCCGGCGTCAGTTATATATGCTTTTCGCAAGAACAAAAAGACAGCCATCGTGGCATGTGTCACAGGTACACTGATAATGACTGTATTTGGCACTGCTTTCAACGCGGTGTATCTGCTTCCGGCCTTTTCAAAGCTTTATGGTATGCCGCTTGAAAGTATTCTGGATATGGGAAGTGACATAAATCCTCTGGTGAGTGAGGGCAATATTGTCAGCTTTGTAGCAGCCTGTGTTGCGCCGCTGAATCTGATCAAAGGCGTCAGCGTGTCTGTGATTACACTGCTCATCTACAAACCGCTGAGTCCCATTATCAAGGCCGGACACAGAGGGTGAGTATTGCATTATTTGCATCCTGTTCTGTTATTGCGAAAGTCTTTAAAAACCCACAGAGAAAGAATAATATCCTTCTCCATTTGCTGTACTTTTGAATGGGGATGATACAGTTTATCTGGAACCTGATATTTCTGTAATATGTGATAAAAACAAACTTACCGAGGAAGGCTGTAAGGGAGCGCCTGACTGGATTCTTGAAATTGTATCACCCACAAGCCGCCAGATGGACTACAATAAAAAGCTATTCAAATACCGCTCCGCAGGAGTCAGGGAGTATTGGATTGTCGATCCGATGAAACTGCAGATTACGGTTTATAATTTCGAGTATGATACATTTGAAGAGTACTCATTTTCAGATAAAGTGAAGGCGGGTATATATGAATATTTTGAAATTGATTTTGCAGGGATAGAGCATGGATAATAGGGCTAACCTTGCAGCAGCAAGATTTGGACCAGACATTTTACAAAGATTGTGGAGCGTCTGGTCTATTTTTATTTCCATGAAATGTAAGGCCAGGAGATTGCGTTGGTGCTTTATAACGAAAACGGCATCTGGTTGACCTGACGAAACAGTGTAGAAATAAGGCGCTTAACTTGTCTGAAATTCGTTAATAAGAGTTATTTCTGAACAGTGGAAGGATATGTTCAGCAGTGAGATAAAGCCAGGAATGGAAAAAGAAATATTTATAGGCTGCGTGTGTAAGAAAATTTTTTTGAAGACGCCAGTCAGTTCTCTAAAATATTCAGACAGATTGCCGGAGAATCGCCCACTGGATATCGGTCGAGATATCAGGCGGGAAAATGAGGCTTTTTAAGTGATAAGTTTCGGACGGTTTTTTCTTGCTTTTTTCAGATTTTTAGAGTAAAATTGCAGGAAGAATATATTTACCAGATTTCACATACGACAGGTGAACGGCCATGATCAATCTATCAGTAAAAATTGAAGCGGGAGATTTATATGACTATATGCTGATGCACTCCTACAACAGTCCGGCAGGCGTAGTGGGAAGCGCGTTTGGAGCCATATTGATTTTATTTGCCATTGCCACGCGGCAGTGGATATTTATTGTCCTGGGACTGGTGATGCTGCTCTATCTGCCCTGGACGCTGTTCGTAAAAAGCAGGAGTCAGCTTTTGAATAATCCTGCTTTTCAGGAGCCGCTGCAATATATTCTTGACGAGGAAGGGCTGACTGTCTCTCAGGGGGAGGCACAGGAGAAGATGGCCTGGGAGGATATGCATAAGGCGGTTTCCACCGGCAGAAGTATTATTCTCTATACTTCCCGGGTGAATGCCACGATTTTCCCGAAACGTCAGCTGGGGGATCAGCGGATGTCTGTGATTGAGATGATTTCCACCCATATGCCGCCTTCCAAAGTGAAGATTCGACAGTAACTCTCCGTGCAGTCGGGCTGTATCGCGATGCAGTCCGGATGTGAAGGAACTGCTGCAGTCTCAGAACTGCAAAGCAATAAGAGAGGATGCCATGGAATATAAAAATGGAATGGAGATTCTGGCCGTTCTGAAAAAGGAGGGCAGAATCCTGGCAGAGACCATGTCGCCGGAAGAAACCTTTGCCCTGGGAGAAGCCCTGGGAAGAGAAGCCTCGGCGGGACAGATTTTTACGCTGACAGGTGACCTGGGGGTGGGCAAGACTGTGTTTACCCAGGGATTTGCGAAGGGACTGGGGATTGTGGAGACGGTAAACAGTCCTACCTTTACCATATTGCAGATTTATGAGGAGGGACGTCTGCCGCTCTATCATTTTGATGTATATCGCATTGGCGACGCGGAGGAAATGGATGAAATCGGGTATGAGGATTACTTTTACGGAGACGGTGTCTGCCTGATAGAGTGGGCGGATTTAATCGAAGAGATATTGCCGGAACAGCTGGTGAGAATCTCCGTGGAGAAGGATCCGGAAAAAGGATTTGACTATCGTCGGATTGAGATTGAAAGGAGAAGCTTGCGCTGACGCGCCGGTCTGCGGGGTGGCGGCAGGGAGGATTTTGTGAAGATATTGGGTTTGGACAGCTCCGGACTGGTTGCCGGGGTTGCGGTTCTGGAAGATGATGAGCTGGTGGCGGAGTACACCACCAATTATAAGAAGACACATTCGCAGACACTTCTGCCCATGCTGGATGAGCTGTGCAGAATGGTTGAGCTGGATCTGCAGACAATCGATGCCATAGCGATTGCCTCCGGGCCCGGTTCTTTTACGGGGCTTCGCATCGGCTCCGCCACGGCGAAGGGCCTGGGGCTGGCGCTGAAGAAACCACTGGTGGAGGTGCCCACACTGGAGGGCCTGGCGTGGAATCTGTACGGTTCTGAAAGGATTGTCTGTCCGCTGATGGATGCCAGGAGGAATCAGGTATATACCGGGGCATATGAATTCCTGCCGGAGGGAGAAGGATTTCGGTTGAATCCGGTGATTTCGCAGGGCCCCATGGATATCGGAGAGATTTTGGAAAAGCTTGCGGCCATGGAACGAACTGTGATTTTTCTGGGGGACGGCGTGCCGGTGTACCACCGTGTGCTCAGGGAACAGAAGGGTCTGCAGTTTACAATTGCCGGTGCCGGGAATAACAGACAGAGGGCGGCCAGCGTTGCGGCGCTGGGAGCTGTTTATTTCAGAGAAGGCAGAGCGGTCACGGCCGCGGAACATCGGCCGGAGTATCTGCGCAAGAGTCAGGCGGAGCGGGAGGCAGACCAGGCCCGGGAGGAGCAGAAGACCGTTTGACTATGAAGATTGAAATCAGAGAACTGCGGGAAGAAGACATAGAAGCACTGGCAGATATAGAGAGGGAAAGCTTTTCCATGCCCTGGTCGGAGAATGCGTTCCGGGATCTTCTGAGGCAGCCGTACTGTCGGTATCTGGTGGCTCTGGCCGACAGCCTGGTGGCAGGCTGCTGTGGGTATACCAATCTCTGTAATGAGGCAAATATTGACAATGTGGTGGTGGCGGAACGATTTCGCAGACGGGGAATTGCCCGGGCCATGCTGGAGAAACTGTTTGCCCTGGGAGAAGCGGAAGGTGTGGAAGCATATACGCTGGAGGTCCGCGTGAGTAATGTGGCGGCCATTCACTTTTATGAGCAATGCGGCTTTTGTCCGGAAGGTATCCGGCCGGGATTTTATGACAGACCGAAGGAAGACGCATTGATTATGTGGAAAAGGAAAAAGATGTATTGACAACAATTACCAAACGTATTTATGTATATTTTTAGTATAATGAGAATGTGGTGCAGTTGTTATGACAGTTGTATGCATGAAGGGAGATAAAAGTATGCGTAAGTACGGGGATGGACAGGATAGAAAACTGATTCAGGTTGTGTGCAATAAATGCGGCAGAGCCCTGAAGGTGGAAAACGGATATCTGAGAGAGTATTGTTTTACCGCGGACACTGTTTTCGGCTATTTCAGCCGCAGGGACGGTATGAAGCACCACTTTGATTTATGTGAGGACTGTTATGACAGTCTGACGGAGCAGTTCAATGTGCCCGTGGAAGAGACGGAGGCATTGGAGCTCCTTTAAATTATGTAAACAGCGGCAGGCCGCCCAGTACCCCAGAGAACTAACGGACGCAAGTGCGGCCGGAATTCTCTGCCCAAGCCTGGGTACTGAGCGGGCAGCCGCGGAACTGGAATAGAAGAAGGAAGCGCTGCTATGTTGGATGTAAGTCTGCTGGGAACGGGAGGAATGATGCCGCTGCCTTATCGGTGGCTCACCTCGCTTATGCTCAGGTACAATGGAAAAAGTATATTGATAGATTGCGGGGAGGGGACTCAGATTGCACTCCGGGAAAGGGGGTGGAGTCCCAATCCTATTGACGTTATCTGCTTTACTCATTACCATGCCGATCATATCAGCGGACTGCCGGGAATGCTTCTCACCATGGGAAATGCGGAGCGGAAGGAACCTCTGCAGCTGATCGGACCCAGGGGACTGATCAGAGTGGTGAATGCGCTGCGGACCATTGCGCCGGAGCTTCCCTTTGAGATTCAATATTGTGAGATTACGGAGGAGGAGCAGACTTTTTCTTTTGAAGGTTTTCAAATTAGGGCTTTCAGAGTGAATCATAGTGTGGTATGCTATGGATACAGCCTGATTGTGGAGAGAAAAGGACGTTTTGACAGGGAACGGGCTCTGGAGCAGGAGATTCCCATGAAACTGTGGAGTCGGCTGCAAAAGGGAGAAACCATTGTACAGGACGACAGAATATATACTCCTGATATGGTACTGGGACCGCCGCGGAAGGGTCTGAAGGTGACGTATTGCACAGACAGCAGGCCCGTGGATGCCATAACAGCCAATGCGGCGGGTTCCGACCTGCTGATTCTGGAGGGGATGTACGGAGAACCGGAGAAGCAGACGAAGGCCAGAGAGAACAGGCATATGACCATGTATGAGGCGGCCAGAATCGCAAGAACGGCAGGTGTTCCGGAGCTTTGGCTGACCCATTACAGCCCTTCGCTGATGCGGCCGGAGGAATATCTGGGAGATGTGCGGAAGATTTTCCCGGGCGCCGTCGCCGCCAAGGACGGCAGGACGGTCGAGCTGAATTTTGATGAGGAGTAAAGGAAAGCATGAAAACCATGAAGAAGTCCACCGTAAGGATAATAGTTATCTTTCTGATTATCATCATTTGTATTATCGGCTATTATACTTATCTGTCCGGGAGAAGGAGGGATACCGCGGGGGAGGCGAAGATGACCACGGTGCAGCTTGTTCTGAGCCGGGATCTGGTGAATGATTATCCGCCCACGGTGAAGGAAGTCATCAAGTATTACGCGGACATCCAGAAATGCTTTTATAATGAAGAGTGCACGGACGAGGAAGTGGAGCAGCTGGGACGGAAGGCCCGGGAACTCTATGACGATGAACTGCTGTCCATCAACGAGGAAAGTGCCAATCTGCTGCAGCTGAAGGCGGACATCGCTTCCTTTAAATCCGATAAAAAGCAGATAGGAAGCGTGGCTGTGGCATCCAGCGTAAATGTGGACACTTTTCAGGAGGACGGCTATGATTTCGCCAGAATACAATGTACATACTCCCTGATTGAAGACGGTCAGAGCAGCATGTCGTCCACAATTTATCTGCTGCGGCGGGATGAGAACAGACGATGGAAGATATACGGCTGGGATCTGGCGAAGAATGTGAATCCCACAGACTGACGGGAGAGGCAGGCCGTCAATTGTGATGAATAAACTGTGAGAACGGTGAAATGGAAGAAGAGAGAAAAGTGGAGCAGAAACAGGAAAAGGATGTACTGATGCTTGCCATCGAGACATCCTGTGATGAGACAGCAGCTTCCGTGGTGAAAAACGGCAGGAAGGTGCTGTCAAATGTTATTTTTACCCAGATTGCGCTGCATACGCAGTATGGCGGGGTGGTGCCGGAGATTGCCTCCCGGAAGCATATAGAGAAGATAAATCAGGTGATTGAGGAAGCTCTGGACCAGGCAGATGTGACATTGGCTGACATTACGGCTGTTGCGGTTACCTATGGACCGGGGCTGGTAGGGGCATTGCTGGTGGGAGTGGCCGAGGCGAAGGCCATCAGCTTTGCCGCGGGAATTCCGCTGGTGGGGGTTCACCATATCAGCGGTCATATCAGTGCAAATTATATCGAACATGAAGATTTGGAACCTCCCTTTATCTGCCTGGTGGCTTCCGGAGGACATTCCCATCTGGTGGCGGTAAAAGATTACGGGGAATACGAAATCATCGGCAGGACAAGGGATGATGCGGCCGGCGAAGCCTTTGACAAGGTGGCCCGCGCCATCGGACTGGGATATCCCGGAGGACCGAAGATTGATAAAATATCTGCCCAGGGCAATCCGGATGCCATTCCTTTTCCCAGGGCGAAGGTGGCGGAGAATGAATATGACTTCAGCTTCAGCGGCCTGAAATCGGCGGTGCTCAATTATCTGAATGCCTGCAGGATGAAAGGGGAAAGCTTTTCTCAGGCGGATGTGGCGGCTTCCTTCCAGAAGGCGGTCATTGATGTACTGGTGGAGCATTCGCTTCATGCAGTCAGGGAATTTGGCTATGAGAAATTTGCCATAGCGGGGGGTGTTGCCTCCAATTCTTCGCTGCGGGCTGCTTTCGAGCGGGAATGTGAGAAAAGGAAGATTGCCTTCTACCGGCCGTCGCCGCTTCTGTGTACTGACAATGCGGCCATGATCGGCGCGGCGGGGTACTATGAGTATAGAAAGGGTGTCCGCAGCGGCTATGATTTGAATGCGGTGCCGGGATTGAAGCTATAGGTGTGCGGCTGCGGCAGTGCAGCGCTTCGGCTGAATTGCTGCATAAGGTCGCTCAGTCCGGGCAGAGCAGGAGCCGGATATTTTGTCCCTGCGGCATACTGGTCGAACCGGCAGGGAACAGGAACATATTCCGGGAACGGGGAGCTGCAGGAAAAGAAAGCAGGAAGTTCAGCGCGTACAAACAGGAATGGAAATGGAGAGGCATGACGGGAAGATGAAAAAAAGATGTACGGCCGTAGTGCTGGCTGCAGGCAGCGGAAAACGCATGAAAAGCAGTGTGGCAAAGCAGTTTATACAGCTGGACGGCAAACCTCTGATCTGGTATGCGCTGAGAGCGATGGAGGATTCGGAAATCATAGACGACTGCATTCTGGTGACGGGAGAGGAAGACATTCCTTATGTGCGCCGGGAAATTGTGGGGAAATACGGGTTTGGCAAAGTGGATGCAGTGATTGCAGGAGGAGCGGAGCGCTGCTTTTCCGTGGCCAATGCGCTGCAGGTAATTGCCGGAGAGAAAATGAAAGCAGCCAACCGGGACGGTTATGTCTTTATACATGACGGTGCGAGACCTTTTCTCACTGAAGAGATTCTGCGGGATACCTACAGGGCGGTGGAAACATATCATGCCTGTGTAGCGGCAGTCCCTTCCAAAGACACTGTTAAAATAGCGGACGTGAGCGGATTTGTAGCTGCAACGCCTGCAAGGGAACTGCTCTGGAGCATTCAGACGCCCCAGGTGTTCGAAACGAAGCTGATAGTGAAAGCTTATGAAATGCTTCTGGAGAAATGGGACAGCCTTCGGGAGCAGGGGATTGTGGTGACGGACGATGCCGGTGTGGTGGAGCTGTTCTCGGATACAAAAGTGAAGCTGGTGACGGCTTCCTATGGGAATATCAAGATCACCACGCCAGAGGATCTGGCGATAGCGGAGAAATTGCTGTCAGGCATGAAGTAAGGTATAAAGTAAGGTATGGAGCGTTCGGTGAAAACGGAAATCGGAATAAAGTGTTAAAATTTCACAGTGACCGTACGAAGAGATATATGGAGACAGATAAAACATAAAAAACCGGGACAGAGAATTCTGCCTCGGTTTTTATGTATATGTTTATTCTTTTACTGCTCCGATATTGACCCCCTTTACGAAATATTTCTGCAGGAAGGGGTACAGAATCAGGAAGGGAAGGATTGCCGCGATAATACCCGCGTTGTATAGTGTGGTCTGCGACACCGGATATTGGGTAGGCGGCGTGTCGCCGTCCATAATCATGACGCGCAGCTTGTACTGGAAGTTTACCTGGTTCGGATCCGTGATATAAATCTGTACGGTGGAATAATCGTTCCATACGCCTACAGCGAACATCAGGCCGATGGAGGCCAGAGCCGCTTTGGAAAGCGGCAGTACGATTTTCAGGAAAATTCTCATGGGAGAACAGCCGTCGATCTTTGCCGCCTCAAACAGACTTCCCGGGATACCTTCGAAAAAGTTTCTCATCAGCACGATATTGGACACATTGATGCCGTGCTTGATAACCAGGATCCACATGCTGTTCAGCAGTCCCAGACGCCTCATAACCAGATACTCAGGGATCATACCGCCGGAGAAGATCATGGTAAAGAGCAGGAAATAAGCCATCAGATTACGCCCGGGCATATCGAACTGGATCAGAACATATCCGCCTAATGTACAGAGAATCAGTCCGAACAGGGTCCCCACAATAGTAGTTACAAAGGAGTTAATCAGGGGCCTGAAAAGTCCCTGTTCGCCGAAAATAACCCGGTAGCCGTCCAAGGTAAACTGAGAGGGCCACAGCCGAAACTGATACACACCTACTGCGTTCAGAGAGTCGACAACTACCTTCCAGATGGGAACCAGTATAATCAGTGTGATGATAATGAATACGATATAATTTATAGCGTCAAAAAGGGAAAACTTTTTGCGTTTGCCGGAAACCGCTTTTGTCTTAGCCATATCCGTACCTCCTATACAATACCGCGGCCGCGAACTTTTTTGCTGGCCCGGTTACAGATTAACACCAATACACAGCCCACCAGGGAGCGGAACAGACCTACTGCTGTGGAATAGCCGTAATCGGGTCTGGCCACTGAGAAAGTCTGGCGATAAATATAAGTACCGATTACATCCGACACATTGTATACGGCAGGATTATACAGTACGAATACGGACTCGAACAGATTCAGAACCTTTGCCAGATTCAGAATCAATACGGTGATAATGGTATTGGAAAGAGCGGGGAGTGTGACATAACGCATTTTCTGGAAACGGGTGGCGCCGTCAATATCAGCTGCCTCATAGAGTTCCGGGCTGATGCCGGCCAGAGTAGCTAAAAAGATGATGGTACCCCATCCGGTTTCTTTCCAGATATTGATCAGATAGAAAATTGGCCGCCACATACTTGATGTTGCCAGGAAGTGGATATTGCTGTCATTGGCTCCCAATATTCCCCACTCTCTCAGCAGACCGTTCAGCATACCGGTGCTGGAGGGAGACAGAATCAGGGTGAAGATGGAAGCAACCACTGCCCAGGACATGAAGTGCGGCAGATATATAATGGTCTGAAGGGTTTTCTTCGCAAAAAGATTTCCCATTTCATTCAAAAAGATAGATACGACTACAGATGCAAAAGTAGTCAGGAACAGTTTTACAATGCTCAGGATCAAGGTATTTCTGAAGGCGTCCCAGAATGCGGAGGCCTCAAACATTCTCTGGAAGTGGGTCAGTCCCGTCCAACTGGGACCAGCGGGACCGGCTTTGTATTCCATAAAAGCATAACGGATGCCCAGCATGGGCCAATAATTTACGATAAGCACAAATATAAATACAGGTAAAAACATCAGATAGTGTCCCCGATTGTTCCAAATGCGCAGTTTCAGGGGTTTTTGTCTGACTTCCATGCCTGTGGAGGTTACTATTTTCGTCTTTTTGCTCATACCGTCCTTTTCCTTTCGAGATTATCTTATAAAGGAAGCCGCCCTGCCCTCCGGACAGGACGGCTTACGGAATCACTTATTCTGCAGAATTCAGTTCTTCCAGGATCTGATCAACCAGGGGACCTACGGTGTTCACATAGGTTTCCATTGCCGCGTCCACATCACCGCCGTTAACGACAACGGAGGAGATAGCCACATCTCTTGCATCCAGAATTTCAGAGGATCTCTCACTGTAGGTAGGAGAAGCAGGAGAGGAAGGGGCGTCAACACAGTTGTCCGTGAAGAATTTGTTGCTGACATCCTGATTATCGTTGCTGCTGACATAACCGTTGGTCAGAGGGGCAACTACCAGAGCGGGATCAAGATGGTTTTTGACTGCGATCACATTGGGATCTGCCAGGCTTTGGCGCATATGGAATTCGCCTTCCGCATAGGAGTACTCTTTTCTCTTGCTCTCGTCATCCGGATTGGTTACGAATTCCTCCGCCTCAGTTGTCCAGTCAAGCCCTTCCGCGCCGTAGGTCCAGAGAGTCTGCACTCTGTCTCCATCCAGCATGGTATCCAGGAAGGCGTCAAAGATAGCCTGTTCACGGGAATCATCCCCGTCACCATCGTCGATAATAACCCATACGGGAGATTCTCTGTTCAGATAACCGCCCCAGGAATTCTGAATCTCAGCGATAGGAGCCAGCTCGTATACATCCTTGGGAAGATCATTTTTCTCAAGGTTGGTAATCAGGTTGTTGTACCAGTTGCCTGCCCAGTAAGTGAACACGCCTGCGGAACCTACCTGCTCGGCACCCCACCATTTTTCACGGGCCTGCTTGGTACCTGCGGTATAGCTGTCGGGGTCGATTACTTTGTCAACAAAGTAAGCCTGTTTTAACCTTTCAAGAGCTGCTTTGGTCGCTTCAGTCTGGAATCCGTCGTACCATACGCCGTCCTCACCCTGAATGATACTGGGATAAGCATCCTGCCAGAATTCGGCGGTATAGTTGATCCAGGGAGCTTCGGTACCGATAAGGCCTGCGGAGATAAAGCCGTAGGTATCGCCGTTTACACCGTTTCCGTCGGGATCTTCATTCTTGAACTTCAAGAGCATGTTGTAGAAATCATCATAGGTCTTGATGTCTTCGCCTTTCAGGCCCACGTTGTCAAGCCAGGACTGCTTTACATAAGTAATACAGCCATTGCCGTAAGTGGGAGCGAAGCCGTAGAGACGTCCCTTTGAGTCCTTGAGTCCTTCTGCGATACCGGTGAGCTGAAGTCTGCTCTGGAACTCGGCGTTCTCATAAGCTTCCGTCATGTCCCACAGAAGTCCGGTGTCCTGATACTGACGCAGCATGGCGGCGCTCATGATCATAACGTCGGGATACTGTTCGCTGACGAACATACGGCCCACATACTCGCTGTAGTTGGTATGGTTGCCGACTTCAAAGTCAATGTTGATTTCGTGGCCGATCTTTTCGCCGATTGCTTCCTCCAACTGGGGGATGAATGCTTCACGGATGGTTCTCTGAGGTTCTGTTTCCTGTTTTACGGAGTTCACGGTACCGTCCACGATGACCTTCAGATCGGTCAGGACATAACCTTCTCCGCTGCCGGAACCGCCGTTGTCGCCGGAGCTCTCTCCGCTGTCAGCTGCACTGCTGTCAGCAGCACTGCTTCCGCTGTTGCCGGCATCATTACCGCCGGTTGAAGCATTGTTATCGGTATTCCCACATCCGGACAGCAGCATGGATGCTACCAGTGCGGTGGAAACCGAAACAGATAAAAACTTACTCTTTCTCATCTTTTCCTCCTTTTATTACGATATGTAGTAAGTTGTGCCGCTTCGGATTCTCATAAAGCGTACTTTTTGAAAAAATATAATTCTTGCCATATAAGTTTAGAAGATATCAAAGAAAAATAAACTTTCTAATATTTTTATAAAAAAATAACTAAAGAAAGCAAAACTTTCTCTTGCTTTTTTGATAATTTTGCTGTAAACTTTGTAATAGTCGCTTACATCCATATATTCTCAAAAAGTACGCTTTTTGAGAAATAATTTTATGAAACGGGCTGATTCTGATAATACGCTGTTTCAGTGAGAAAACGGTATCATAAAAATTATGATAAAAAATGTAAAAAAGTTGTTGACAGAGTAAAATGTTTTTGCTAGAATAACTTGTGCCGTTGGGAAATGGCAGATGTGAAATGCATGGAGAGATATCGAAGTGGTCATAACGAGGCGGTCTTGAAAACCGTTTGTCCGCAAGGGCGCGTGGGTTCGAATCCCACTCTCTCCGCTCTCAGGACTGGCGGTACAGCCTGATTAATAACATATAGTTTGAGAAATTTCTACTTGCCTGGAGAAGTACCCAAGAGGTCGAAGGGACACCCCTGGAAAGGGTGCAGGTCGTTAATAGCGGCGCGAGGGTTCAAATCCCTCCTTCTCCGTTGGCGGTATTAAAAAGCCGCAGAAGCATATTGAAACAATATGCCGTAGAACCTTGACAAATAAACAGTAATGCGACCCTGAAAATTCCACGAAAAAGGCAGAGGAGACTCGGCCTGAAGCGACCAAAGCGGAGCGGGAATCAAAGCGGAACCAACCCGGGAAGTCCTGGGGAGAGGGGGCTTAGAGGAAAGCGAAGCGGAGGGAGAGGAATTTCAGAGAAGAACAAAGAACTCAACCAAAAACAGTAAACCAGAAACCAAAACTGGAAGCCAGAAGGAACTGGCAGGAAGAACTTGAAGTGAGAGATAAAACATGAGAGTTTGATCCTGGCTCAGGATGAACGCTGGCGGCGTGCCTAACACATGCAAGTCGAACGGGCACGGTTTGAAACCTAGTGATAACCGTGCTAGT
>NZ_JANJZD010000002.1 GCF_024623325.1 Acetatifactor muris | reverse complement strand
CAGGATATCATAGACCAGTTATTAAGAGGCTATTAAAAAGTTATTCCGATAAACTTGTTTGAAAGATCGTAAATACTGCTTACAGAACGAGTTTATCGGAATAATCCCAAAATCGGAATAATCCAGAAAATTCCGATATCGGAATTTTGTTGAAGCCCAGAAGAACGAACCAGTAGGATATGAGTTGCTGAACAGAGCAGTCTTTTATGTCAGTCGTCTTATTTCGTCTCAAAAGGAAAGGGATTTTGAGAATACGAATTATAATGACATAAAGCGTGTATACTCAATATGGATATGTATGGGCATGGATGAAAACAGTATGAATCATATTCATCTTACAAATGATAATTTGGTAGGTTCCTATGTATGGAAGGGGAAGATAGATTTAATAAATATTATTATGATTGGTCTGTCCAAACAGCTTCCAAAACGTGATGAACAATATAAACTGCATCGCTTGTTAGGAGCGTTGCTATCAAAGGAACTTACTGCAGATGAGAAACTAAACATAATTGGAAATGAGTACGATATTCCTGTTGAAGAAGATTTTAGAAAGGATGTGGGTGTCATGTGTAACTTGAGTCAGGGAATTAAGGAAGATGGAATTGCAATTGGGGAAGCGAGAATTATTATTAGTATGTATAATAATGGCTTTACAGCAGAGCAGATAGCAGCAGCTACAGATAAGGATATAAAAGATATCGAAATTATTATTAGAGGGAAGGAATTAGCAACAGTATAATTAGAGGACAAATATTAAAGAAATCTTTCAAATAAAAGAAATTTGAGAGGTTTCTTTTATTTGGAAAGTAGTTGCTGAATAGTTTTTTTCTAATCAATATAGAGGCTGTTTTAAAAAAGAGGAAAAAGTATTCATATAACTGAAGAGAGGTTAGAATGATTAAAAAGGATGTGTAACCTGAGGCAGAAAATTAAGAAACTTTGTGGGATACTTAAAAGGGAAGAGTACGATAATGATATATGACAGGCATCCGGAACAGCAAAGCAAGTGCAATAAAGCGTTTTGGGCAAGAGTGCAACGGGTGTTGCACAATATAATAGAATAGAGGTGTGCGAGTGAATAACCAGGAAAACGTGGAGCAGAAATCTAATATTATTATTTATACAACACAAGATGGTTTGACAAAAATCGAAACGACTTTTGACGGAGATACCGTATGGCTATCCATTGATCAGATGGCTGAATTATTTCAAAGAAACAAATCGACAATTTCAAGGCATATTAAAAACATTTTTTCTGAAGGTGAATTAGTGAGAGAATCAGTTGTTGCAAATTTTGCAACAACTGCATTGGATGGAAAAACCTATCAAGTTGACTACTATAATTTGGATGTCATTATTTCTGTGGGCTATCGTGTGAAATCCAAACGCGGCACGCAGTTCAGGATTTGGGCGACTAATATACTGAAAGAATATATGCGAAAAGGTTTTGCGTTGGACGATGAACGATTGAAAAATCTGGGTGGCGGCGGCTACTTTAAAGAATTACTTGAGAGAATCCGAGACATTCGTGCTTCTGAAAAGGTATTTTACAGGCAAGTTCTGGAGATTTACGCTACTAGCATTGATTACGATCCCAAAGCGGAAATATCCATTCTCTTTTTCAAAAAAGTGCAGAATAAAATTCATTATGCGATTCATGGTCAAACGGCGGCAGAGGTTATTTACACAAGGGCGGATGCTGAAAAAGAGTTTATGGGTCTTACAACATTTGTTGGAAATCAGCCGACATTGAAAGAAGCTGTTGTTGCAAAAAATTATTTGGATGAAAAAGAACTTCGAGCAATGGGTCAACTGGTGTCAGGGTATTTAGATTTTGCGGAACGTCAGGCAGAACGTGAACAGGCAATGACCATGAAAGATTGGGCAGAACATTTGGATCGTATTCTTACAATGACTGGAGAGCAGTTATTGCAGGGAAATGGAAGTGTCTCTCATAAGCAGGCTGTTAATAAGGCAACAAATGAATATAAGAAATATAAAGCCAGAACCATTAGCGATGTAGAGGAGGACTATTTGAACTCTATAAAAATGTTAGAACAAAAAACAGATAAGAAATGAAAAAATATATTATTTGAGTCAACGATAATCATGTTGAAACTGTGTGCCTCTTGAGCAACACCTAAAAAAGAAGGAATCCTACATTATTCTGGATATTGAAACGGCTGACTATTATCGCATCAAGAACGAAGGAAAGACTACTGGCAAGTAAGCCTCACAATCGAATGGGAAATTGAATAGATAAGCTGCTTGTATGTATCATACTTTGGATTTGGTACCGGCACGGAAGTAGGAAGACTTCAGGTGAAGAATTTCGTGGATTCCAGTGAATGGGAAATTAAAGAAACGATGAGACGGGGATATTGGACACTCAGCTACCGCGGGCGGAAGCGTCTGAGATATGTACTGTATGAGGTAGCGATATCGCTGACTGGAAAGAGGGCGGAGTTCCGGGAAATACATGAGTATTATCGGAGCCGAAAGGAAAATCCGCTGAAAAAGATGCGAAAGCTGAAATGTATGCCCTGGTTATGGACAGGAGGGACGAAGAAGTTAGGACCTTACAGAAAAGGGAGGAGATCCTAACTGTTTTTCTTTTTATACTCCGTTCCCCACTCTACCATAGCGTCTAAAACAGGTTTCAGGCTATACCCCGTTTTGGTTAAAGTGTATTCTACCCGTGGAGGTACTTCCGGATATACTTTCCGGGTAAGCAATCCGCTATCTTCCATTGAGCGCAGATTAGCAGTTAAAACTTTTTGAGATATATTTCCAACAGATTTTTTAATTTCTCCGAATCGTTTAGTACCGTCTAATAAATCACGGATAATAAGAACTTTCCAGCGGTCACTGATAAGCATTAAAGTGGTTTCTACCGGGCAGGCAGGTAAATTTTTTTCCATGAAAAACCCCCGTTTCTTCACAATAGTTTCTTTTAGGTAACTACGGCACAATAAAGTGCTTACTTTACGTTTTCACCCTATGGATATATTATAATCTTACGAGCGGAAAAAACAAGCCGCAAATAAAACCCAAAAAGAATACAGGAGGAACGAAACTAACTATGAAAATCGCAGATCTCTGCGACCTTGTAAGCGGCAAGGGGACAAGGCTTTTGGTTGTCGGCGGGGCGGGCAGTCTGTATGTGGACCCGGAGCATACCGTACAGGTCATGGACGGAGCAGACTTCCCGGAAATGTTCAAGCCCCTTGCTTCTAACATAGGCAAGGCACTTGACGAACTTCGAACCAGAACCGATGTAAAATGGACATATATCAGCCCTGCCGGAGATTTTCAGGCAGACGGAGTAAGGACCGGGAAATACATCTTAGGCGGTGAAGAATTGACATTGAACGCTAAGGGAGAAAGCATGATCAGTTATGCTGACTATGCAGTTGCTATGGTTGATGAAGCGTTAAATGGGAACCACAACCAGCAGAGAATTTCAGTTGTAGCAGAATAACGGGTTGGATGATCGATCGGTCAAATGTAGAAATCTCTCTGCCCCGTAAAAGCGGGGTGACGAGAAGCCATTGTTAACATTGCGGAAAATGTAAGGAAATGTGCCCCTTACAGGCAATAGATAGGAGGACTCTATGACACAGGCAGAAAGACTTACTTTTCTGATAGAATATCTCATAAACGAAAATGACGAGCTGAAATCATTCCATGGAACGTCTTTTTTCCATGGAACGCCTTTTTTCCATGGAATGCCCTTCTTCCATATTCCCGTGGAGGAAAATGCAAGGAAGCGGCTGTTACGCTCTCTTATGAATATTCGCCCGCCCAAACCGGTTACAGAAGATTTTCTGAACATACAGGACGAATATTTGCAGGAGGAAAAAGCAGAGAAAGGCGTTGTCTCTTTAGCAGATATTCCATTCGTGAAATCTGGGATCTACTTATGGCAAGGCGATATTACACGTTTATCTGTAGACGCGATTGTAAATGCTGCCAACAGTACGATGTTAGGCTGCTTTATTCCCTGTCATGGGTGTATTGATAATGCCATTCATTCTGCCGCAGGCATAGAACTTCGTCTGGAATGTTCCCGTATGATGGAAGAAAGGCATTCCATGGAAGAAGAGCATTCCATGGAAGAAGAACATTCCATGGAAGAAGAGCATTCTATGGAAGAAGAACATTCCATGGAAGAAGAGCATTCCATGGAAGAAGAGCATTCCATGGAAGAAGAGCATTCCATGGAAGAAAGGCATTCCACGGAAGAAAACCATTCTATGGAAGAAAAGGGTTCCATGAAAGAAAACCATTCCGTGGAAAGACAGAAAATAGAAGAACCTACGGGAAAAGCCAGAATAACAAAAGCCTACAATCTTCCCTGCCGATATGTTCTGCATACGGTGGGTCCAATTATCTATGGGGAAGTCACGCAAAGAGATCGCAATCTGCTATCAGACTGTTACCGTTCCTGCCTTGCACTTGCCGCAGAGTATCAGTTGAAAAGCATTGCTTTCTGTTGCATTTCTACAGGGGAGTTTCATTTTCCAAATGAAGAAGCCGCTGAAATAGCAATCCAAACGGTAAAAGAATATCAGAAAAAGCATTCAGGTGATATGGAGGTGGTTTTTAATGTTTTCAAAGATTGCGACTACAAAATCTACAGACAGTTATTGGGATAATATCGAAAAAGTGAAAATAAAAATTCAGAGCGCAGACGCTGTCTTGATAGGCGCAGGGGCAGGACTGTCTGCTTCTGCCGGATTTACTTATTCCGGGAAACGGTTTGAGGATAACTTTCCGGATTTCATAGCAAAATATGGTTTTAGGGATATGTATTCAGCGGGCTTTTATCCCTACAATACATTAGAAGAACAATGGGCGTATTGGAGCCGTTACATTTTTATTAACCGTTACCAAAATGCGCCCAAAAGCGTCTATCATGATTTATACAATCTGGTTCGGGATAAGGACTATTTTGTTTTAACAACAAATGTAGACCACTGCTTTCAAAAGGCAGGTTTTGATAAACACAGGCTGTTTTATACACAGGGTGATTATGGCTTATGGCAATGTTCAAAACCCTGTCACCATAAAACGTATGATAACGAACCCATGATTAAAAGAATGGTTGCCGAACAGGAAAATATGCGTATTCCGTCCGAGTTGGTTCCACATTGCCCGGTTTGCGGTGCACCCATGTCAATGAATCTACGGGCAGACGATACCTTTGTTGAAGATGACGGCTGGCATATGGCAGCTGACAGGTATCAAACCTTTGTAAGCGGTCATAAAGACTTGAATGTTGTATATCTGGAATTGGGTGTCGGCGGTAATACGCCGGGAATTATTAAATATCCTTTTTGGCAAATGACCTGCGAGAATCCCAATGCCGCTTACATATGTATCAATCTGACAGAAGCCTGTGTCCCGGCAGAAATCAAAAGACAGTCTATCGGTATTGCTGATGATATCGGAGAAGCATTGACGCACATAAAGAACCGTTTCGCAGAGCAAACAGCCTGAAGTACGTTCCGGGGGCCCAACCTTCCGCAGTAAAGAGAAGGCTGAACCCCGGAGAAAGGAGTCCGTCTGACGGATCGTCATGACTTTATCAGGGTATATTTTTTCAAATAGGCAAGGTAGGCACTGAGGATACGCGTTGTGCGGTTTTCAATGTCGGTTTCGGTGAAATCTGTCTCTGTAGCTGCAAAATTGAGAAGTTCCAGATTCTTCGTGCCTTCCTTTTGTTGTTTCCGGCTGTTGGTAAATCCCTGATAGTATTTGATTTTGTCTATAAAGCGATAATCAGCCGCACGGATATTAATGCGTTTTTCCAGCAGAACTTTGTTGCCGAGAGCCTCAATATTTCGGATATTCTTCAGAGACTTTTCCTTATCCTGACGGTTACGGGCGTAAATATGCTCGATTTCAAAGACTGTCTCCAGCGAGAGCAGTTCCTGCTTTTCATTTTCAAAAGTCCACCATGCCAACATTGATTTTGTGATCGGGCGGCTGTTGTTAAATCCGAAGGTGGAGAAAATATTTTTAATATCCGAGAGCTCAAATTTAAAGTCCGCAAATGTAACCGGAAGATCGTTTACGATATTGACCATCTCCGCATATACGGGAGTTCTGAGAGCATTTACACCGGGGTGTATAACGGCATATGTCCAGATGAAGCCGGTGATCTTGTTCAGGAATTCATAGAAGGCATCATCCTCCAGCAGACCGTTTTCATCTTTGTTGTGCATGAAGTACACGGAGACAAAATAAGTCCACATGCCATTGGGTGCATAATTCAGTACAAACAGCCTGCGCAGCACTCTCGACGAGAAATGGTCGGCATCCTGGTTGGAGACATCCTCCCAGAAATCTGCCAACATGATCAGGTCAGTAAAGGTGTCCGACTTCTTCAGCAGAGCGTAGTCGTTCTTCTCATAGAATTTGCGCAGCGCCTCTGTGGTAGAGGATTTGATGCCCATTTTGGCACGTACATAATACATATATCTGGTAAAAAGTTCATCCATCGGAGTGCCGGTAACAGGATGGAAAATTTTCTCACACAGCTCTTCCAGAGACTTCCATTTCTTAATGAAAGTATCCTTTTCTCCCTTATTGGAATAAAATTTGTAGAACTGTGCCTTGAAGATATCCGCGTCAGACAGCGGTTTACCCCGGTCATTTAAAGTAGAGAAGATTCGCAGGGCGGTATCCTGTGATTCCGCTTCAATCGGCAGCAGGATACAGTTATTCATGATTCTGGTCGGAAGATAGGCAAAGTAAGTCGGAAAGTTTCCGAGAAACGAATCAATACACTTCTGGAAAAAGAGATAGTTCTGAGCATACCGACTTTTCTGGTCCTTCTTCACAATGCCGGTGCGGAGAATATCAAGAAATTCTTCTTTATCATTATCAGTGGCAACCTCGGAGTCAATCTTCAGCTCCGTCATATCAGGTTCACCGAATTCATCGGTCTTCCACAGGCATTTTTCAATGTTATGTCTGGTGGAGATGGAAGCCTTATCCTGCATGTGGCCGAATTTGGCGTAAAAAGCGCGGAGGAGCAGCATGAATGTGGTCAGGCGCTGCTGGCCATCAATGACCTCCATTTTCTCCTTATTCTTGAAGGTGACAATGGGACCCAGGAAGTATTCACTGTTACTGTCAAATTCTGTGCGGCCATCATCCGGGATAGCGAAATTGAAAATGTCATCCCAGAGGGTCTGGCATTCGGTCTCTCCCCACGCATACGGGCGCTGATAATCCGGAATCAGAAAGTCTGCCCTCTTATCCTGAAACAAATCTTTAACTGTCTTCTGGTCTACATTTAATTTTGACATCCTGAATCCTCCTGGTAATTTGTATATGATTTGTATTCATTCTAACATGAATCATCATGCAAAAACAACGATAAATGTGGCAAACCATTGAAAAGAGTCAGTGTTTTTGCTAAGATTAAAATGTCGGATGGCCCTCTATACCAAAGTCAGCCTGCTCACGTCAGGAAATGGCTATATACGCAGAAGGAGAAAAGAGAATGATAAACAGCAAAAACGTACCCAAAGAGTATCGTCCTATACCGTTCTGGTCCTGGAATGAAAAACTGGACACAGAGGAATCGGTGCGGCAGGTGGAAGAGATGAATGCCCGGGGAATGGGGGGCTTTTTCATGCATGCAAGAGGCGGACTCCAGACGGAATACATGGGCGGGGAGTGGTTTGCCAATGTGGAAGCATGTGTCCGGAAGTGTGAAGAGAACGGTATGTACCCCTGGGCCTATGATGAGAACGGATGGCCCAGCGGTTTCGGAAACGGAATTGTAAACGGCAAAGGAGTGGAGTATCAGCAGAAATATCTGCGCGTCGAAGAGGGAGAAAGGAATACCGACAGAACCATTGCCAATGTGGACGGATACCATTTTTATTATGATGTGAATCCTTTCTATGTGGACACTTTAGACGGAAAAGTCATAAAAGAGTTCATAGATAATATATATCAGCCCTATTATGACCGATTTGCGGGAAAAATTGCGGGAATATTTACGGATGAACCGCAAATATCAAGAGACGGAATTCCGTGGAGCTTTATTTTGCCGGAGGAATATGAAAAAATGTACGGGGAAAGTCTGATTGATGGACTTCCCCTGCTTTTCTTTGACAGAAATGGCTGTAAAGAGACCCGGGTGAAGTTCTGGAAACTGGTATGCCAGTTATTCTCACAAAATTATATGAAACAGATTTATGACTGGTGCGGGGCGCATAAACTGAAACTTACAGGGCATCTGGTCCTGGAAGAATTTCTGCAGAGCCAGCTTACTACCAATGGAGCATGTATGCCTCATTATGAATATATGACAATACCGGGAATGGACTGGCTGGGACGGCATAACATAAGAAGTCTCACCCCTTATCAGGTGGGTTCGGCGGCAAGACAGCTGGGCAAAAAACAGGTCCTGTCCGAGACTTTCGCAATGTGCGGACATAATGTGGGACATGACGAGCTGAAGTGGATATTCGAACATCAGATGGTGCGGGGCGCCAATCTGCTGTGTCAGCATCTGGAGGGATATTCCAACCGGGGTCTGAGGAAGAGAGACTATCCTCCGGCGCTGTATATTCAGCAGCCCTGGTGGAAGGACAGCGAAGCATTTCATGATGCAATGAGTCGGACAGGTATGCTGCTTTCCCAGGGAGATGACGGTGTGGAGGTGCTTGTGATACATCCGCAGACAACGGCGTGGGCCCTGTGTAATAAGGAAAGTCTGGACAGAATCAACGAAGCGTCAAAAGGCAATACTCCTGACAGCATAGAGAGGCTGAATGAGGATTTCCTTGATCTGTTAGAACAGCTGGAAAGAAAGCATGTGAACTTTCATCTCGGCGATGAAATTCTGATGGAGCGTCACGGCAGAGTCAAGGGAAACCGGATTGTGATAGGCGAGAAGAGCTATTCCACTGTAATTCTGCCCAGACATGAGATTCTGCTTGAGAATACAAAACGTCTCCTGGAGGAATTTACCGCAAACGGAGGAAGGATCACAGATGCTGAGAACACAGCGGCGAACGATATCATTGATATTCCTGAGATTACATATTGTGAAAGACATTACGGCGAGTATGACATGTACTATTTTGTCAACAGCACCGAGCATACCTTTAACGCATATATAAAAGCCGGAAATAAGACCATGAATCCAATTACAGGGGAGCTTTCCGAATTTGACGGACATCATGTGTTCAGGAAGTACGAATCCCTGATTGTGACAGACGACCGGACGGGCAGAAAGGCTGCGGTGATACAGCCGGAGCTTACCCCCATAGACCTTGGAGGAGAGTGGAATATTACATCGGTTTCAGAAAATATCCTGACCATGGACTACTGTGATTATTACTTTGACGACAGGCTGATTGAGAAAAACGGCTATATTTTAAACGCCACATACCGGGCCCTGGATTTATGCCGGCCGGTGAAAATCAAGTGTGAATATAAAGTCCGAATCAACTATATTCCCCGGCCCCTTTACCTTGTCTGTGAGACACCGGAAATATTCGAGATTCGGGTTAACGATGAGAAAATAGAGAAAACGGACTGCGGCTATTTCGCAGATAAAGCATTCCGCAGGCTGGATATTACCAAATATGTGAAAATCGGAGAGAATATAATAACGACGGTCGTTGACTTCAGACAGTCGGAGGCTGTCTATGAGGGAATCCGTAAGAGCAGAATATTTGAATCGGAGAAGAATAAACTGACCTTTGAGATGGAGATGGAGCAGATGTATCTCCTGGGAGACTTTTCGGTTGACACGGTTGGTTCTTATGAGGAACTGGACAGAGAGGCGTGCAGATTCTCGGGCAGTTTCGTGATAGAAAAGCCCGGAGGGACCATTTCCCTCGAAAATATACAGAGACAGGGCTTTCCCTTTTTTGCCGGCGAAATCACAGTGAAAAAGATTTTTTCTGCCGGGGATACAAGACTTATGCTTGACTTTGTGAAGACGGGCATTAATTTCGTAAAGGCAAGAATAAACGGCCGCCGGCTGCCTCAGTTCATGTGGGAGCCCTATACCGTCGATGTGTCCGGGCTGGTTCGGGAAGGCGAGAATGAAATAGAACTTACGCTGGTAAACAACCTGAGAAACATGCAGGGACCGCTGCATCTGGCAGAAGGAGAATCCTACAGAGTCGCGCCTGCTTCCTTTTATAAGGAGAACTGCGTGTGGACAAATGACCTGTCGGCTGACAGATGGAATGATGATTATTGCTTTGTGAATGTGTCGGTTAAGAACAGAGAGGGGTAAAATATAAGTGTATGACAAAAGAAAACTGCATCATTCATTTCCTGCCGGCCAGGGCAGGTGATTGTTTTGTACTGGAATTTGATGATAAAAACTGCATCCTGATTGACGGCGGTTATCAGATTACCTACAGAGAAGAATTGAAACCACTGCTTCAGAGACTGGCAGAAAAAGGATGTAAAATAGTTCTGATGATTATTACCCATATAGACGAGGATCATATTCTGGGAGCAATCAGCTTTCTCGAAGATAATGGCGACGCAGATCATCCTCAGATAATACAGGTAGATGAGATATGGCACAATGGGATTTTTAATACAATAATGAACTCGGAAAGATTTCTAAGGCGCAAGACAGAGAATGTGCCGGAAAAAACAGTAAAGGAATATAAGACTATATGTGGTATCCTGAAAGCACAGTTACCGGGAGAAGCCGGATTAATTTCGGCGCCACAGAGTAAGACATTTGAAGAGGTCTGTGCAAAGTACCACTATAAGGTCAACAGGGGATTTGACAGAAGGTGTGTCGTGAAAAGTAAAAGCTGTTGCTTTGGCAACTGTGAAGTTCAGGTTTTATCGCCGGGAATGACAGAGCTTGAAAAGCTTGGGAAAATACTGGACAGAGAGCTGATACGGACTTTTGGAAAGGACTATCTCTGGAAGAGGACAGAGGAATTTGGAGAACTTCTGGAATTGATGACGCTTTACCAGGGAGCGGATGCGCCGGGGAACTTTACAATGCGGCAGATATCGGCCGGAACCGGAGATATACAGAAGTGGCTTGGTACCTCTAATCTGGCGGAAATGAACGAAATCAACTGTGCCTCCATTGTAGTGGTAATTCGCTATAAGGGGCTGAAGCTTTTATTTATGGGGGATTCGGAGAGCGAATTGTGGAAGGAACAATTGGAACCGAAATATGATCTGATCAAGGTGTCTCATCATGGTTCTACGAAACCAAATCTGGCATGGATGGAGAGTACAAAGGCCAGGAAATTATTGATTTCCACTAATGGAGGGAGACATCGACACCCGGAAGATGAATTTCTGGCACGGGTTATGATGGGGGATTTTGAAGAATTATACTTTAACTATGATATTCAGAGGAAATCGGCCATTTTGGCCATGCAGGAAAAATATCATTTCAGGGCAGAGTTTCAAAAGAGGGAAATTGTTTTGGATTGTGTAACGGGGGAAGGATGAAGGAATTGAAGATACCTGTAGTCAGAGTGAGGTCATATCTGGAAAATGAGGTGATAGAGTTTGGAAGTGGTATCATTCTTTCGCCGGGATATGTGCTGACAGCCTCCCATATTCTGCAGGGAGACCGGCATGTTGTGGTTCTGAATGGGGAAGAGAAGGATGCAGTCATTAAAGCGGGCAACCATGTTGCGGCACTGTTGACAGTGGATCCGGAAGCATTGTTGTCGGAGACGGAACAGAGGAGCAGCAGGGAAGCTCTGTCATCAAAGCCGGAAACGGAGCTGAAACGGGAAGAACCTGCGGATCAGATATTGCTCACGGAGGAAGAACTGCTGACAGACAGTACAAAATGGTCAGCGGAGGGCTTTATTACGGATAAGCAGATTTTTCACCCATTATCAGGTACGGGGCTGGTATCGGCTGAGTGCCGGGAACTTCAGGAAGATCTGGAGCGGGATTCGGATTATAAATTAAAAAGTATTGAAGACGGATATGCGGAGAATTATCAGGGACTTTCCGGTGCGCCGGTAATGTGCGGGAAACGGATTGTGGGAATCCTGCAGGTACAGCATCTGACAGAACGAGGATTGCTTGGGGTGGGAATGGCATCGGTAAAATTATTCAGAGAACTCCTGCCGTCAGACTTCTTCAGGCCTTCTCAATACAGGGAGGAATTTGAAGAGAGAGCAAGATGTTTCACGGAAAAAGCCATTGATAAAAATATTGTGAGCAGAAAATATATTCCTGATATTTTTGTGGAAGAAGGCGGCTATAAGGAAAATTTCCGATATTATACAGAGCCGTCATTGTTCCTGAAAAAGGCGGTAGAAGAAGTTGAAGGTATCAATCTGGATGCAGTAAACAAATTGATAACCGGCAAAAACCCAAAAGAGCCAAAGCTGGATTTCAGCGATATAGCGGACTTTGCATCTGAGCACACAATAGAGGATACTCTGGAGGTACTGGTCAAACGGCTGGACGCCGCGGTCAGGAAGATTGAAAAGGCAGAAGTACATCCGGAAGATGCGGGGTTGTCCAGAGAAAAACGGTATCTCATGGAAGACGGATACAGTTATGCAGTAAAATATACTTTGGAAGAGATCAGAGAGGAAATCAGCTTTTTTCAGTATAAAACCATTCTGATTACAAAGGATGCCGGGCAGGGGAAAACCAATTTCCTGTGTGATTTTACCTGTAATTTTCTGATGAAAAAAGGCTTTCCAGTCCTTTTTTATAATGCCCATGACTTCCGGGAAGCCTTTATGAATCGGATTAAAAAGGAGCTGACGCTGGACGAAAAGTATTCCTGGGACTATGTACGGCAGGCGCTGACACAGGTCTGGGAACGGGAACACAGAGCTGTTACCGTTATTATTGACGGGTTAAACGAGAATACAGCGCTGAATGATTTCGGCGGATATGTATTTGACTTTTTGAAGGAAGCGCAAAACCTGCCGTTTCTGAAAGTGGTATTGTCTACCAGAAATGAGCTTCTGAAGGAGCGGTTTGGACAGTTGAATTCGGAGGTTTTGGGCAGCAGCTTTTACCGGATGGATATGAGATATCAGTCGGATAAATTTATGCAGCGGATTTTCTGGGGATACCTGAAATATTTCGATATAGAGATTATGGAAAGCTCTCTTCTGAACCGGACCTATGCAATGCTGGCACATGATACGCTTCTGTTACGCTTTTTCTGTGAAGTGAATCAGGGAAAACGGCAGGTGCGGATGTTGCATGTATACAAATATAGTCTGTTCCAGAAATATTATGAGATAAAAAAGAAGGAATCTGTGCCGGAGCATTCGCCCGGCAAGGAGGCGATTTTCGACAGATTAATCGATCATATCTGTCAACTAATGATTGACAGCAGACAATTTACGGAAATTCCGAGAAGCAGACTATCGGAGGAAGAGCTTGCCATGTTTGACAGGCTGTTGGAAGCGGATGTAATATTCAAGCAGGAGGTACAGGTAAAAAGGGGCCTTTTAAAAGAGACAGAAATCGTTCTGGGATTTACATTTGATGAATTCAGGGACTTCTGCATTACAAGATATATTCTGAAAAATAGTGATACAGAGTCGTTTTCCGCGTTATGGAGAAGGATGCATGCGGAAAACTGGAGCATTTTGGAGGGAATTGAGAGATATATATTTTTTCTGGCCAGAACGGAAGGAGAAGAATTGCTGCCGGTTCTGGAGGCAGAGAAAGAATATAAACAGCTGTATTGGAAAAATGTATGGGAACTGGAGGAAGAGGACATCGGGCAGGAAGACATTGGGAGGTGGAGAGCAGAATTATTAACTGGCGGAGAATATGCGGCATCTGTTGCTAATTTCCTGCTTTCCCACAGAGACAGAAACTATTTCAGAACTGTAAATACGGATTTGTTATTTGAAATGTTAAACCAACTGGCAATAAATCTGGCAGTCTTTGATTCTGTTACCCAGAAGCTGTTTTGCAAGACGCAAAAGGATTATCAGGGGAGAGAAACCGGAGAGAGAGCAGGGGTGCAATCCTGTGACAAACTGACAGAAGCTTTTCAGGAACATAAAGAAGACAAGGCGTTTATAAAGAGAAATGCGGATTATCTGCGGCTGTCAATTTATATGGTGGAAATCGATGCATACCAAATTGGAGCTATGTGGTCAGATGTGTATGCGGAAGTACCGGAAACAGCGGAGGAAATTCTGGAGAAATATGTGATGCGGGAGGATCTGCCACAACTGATCTATCATAATCTGGAAGTTATTCTTGATGCGATTATCGGAGAAGACGGGGAGGAAAAAGGAACTCTTAGAGAAAACAGAGAATTCGAAAAGTCTGGAGGATATGGGAAACTGGGAAGGCTGAGAGCAACATTGAACGAAAAGACTCAGAAGCATAATTATAAGGCGATTAACAGTCATCTGGCAGCCATTTGGGATGAATGAGGGATGGATAAATGAAAATTATGGGGATAGAGGAAAAATGTTATCTGATTGCTCCGGAAGGCCTGGAAATGGATAGTATACTGGAGGCAGTGAGAAACCATATGGGAATGAGAAAAGGTTCTTTTGCAGACCAGCAGGTGAACAGAATTTTCTCGGATTTATTCTGTAACGCATTTGATTTAAAATCCTGCTATCGAAAGTATTATATGGAAGAGTACGATTCCTTTCGTGAGTTCCTGTATCAGAAGGAGACACTGGAGTATGATACCATCGACTCTATGGAATTGCAGGAAGGCGATACTGTCTGGGAATTGAGGTATGGTATCAACAGCTACAGTATCAGAGATTTGATCGGATATGAGAATGAAAACATACCATTGTTCAATCAGTTTCTGGAAGGAATCAATGTGAAGGATAAAAATGCAGGGGTATTAACATGAAAATCAGAAACGGATTTGTCACCAACAGTTCTTCGACCTCTTTTGTGATATCTCTGAAAAAAGACTGGGAAAAAGAAGCATTTATGTCAGCTGTAGGAGCGGACGGAGTGTCACCTGCAAATTGGATCTTCGAGGACCTGTTTGAAGCGCTTGATGAGAGGAAAAAGGAAATTCACAGAGCCATGAAAGACAGCGGCGCAGGTGGAATAACAGTTTCCGAATTCCTGGAAGAAGAAGGATTTGACCCTGAGACTGTAGAAATAGTGGAAAAACTGATTGCAGACGGCAGAACGGTATATTATGGGGAGCTGCGTTCAGATGGTGAAAATGTAGAGGTGTATTTCTGTTGTCGGAGTTTCGTAATATGCGAAGATGATATTTATTTTAATGGAAGTATAGGTGGCTGGTGATGATTCGTCTGCGTCGGGACAGGGCACAAAATTATTATTATCTGTTTGATCATGAAACGGGAATAGCAGTTAGATGGGGAAAGGACAACAGAGAACCTTTCTGGCGAAAAGAAGGGCCGGAGCTTCTGGATATCTCTATCACCAATTATTGTGAAAAAGAGTGTGAATTCTGTTACCGTAAGGCCAATAGAAACGGGGATTTTATGGAATTTTCACTATATGAGGAAATCATGGAACAGGCGGAGAAAGCAGGTGTACAGCAGATTGCTTTAGGAGGGGGAAATCCCAATCAGCATCCGGAGTTCTGGAGATTCCTGAAGACAGCCAGAGAACATCATATTACGGCTTCTTATACAACCAATGGGCAGGGGATGACAGAAGAAATTTATCAGGCGACAAAGATGTATGGAGGGGCGGTAGCAGTCAGCTGGTATTCTCCCTATGATGACGCACGAAAAGTAATTGAAAAATGCGGAGAGTATGGAATATCGGCTAATATTCATTTTTTACTTCATAAAGGTTCGGTTGCAAAGGCGTCAGCATTACTTCAATCGAAGGAAATACAGTGGAAATATGTAAATGCAATTATATTCTTGAATTATAAGCCTGTGGGCAACAGAATTTATGAAGGTCTCAAAGAAGATGACGAGCTGGATCTGTTTTTGAAGACAGCGATGACTTTTGAAAAGTGTAAAATTGGATTTGACAGCTGTATGATTTCATGGTTGGTGAAACACAGGGAATTAATAGCGGAAGAAAGTGTTGATTATTGTGAAGCAGGACGTTTTTCTGCATTCATCTCTGAAAAGGGACTGATGTATCCATGTTCTTTTCTGTCCGGGGATGAAAGTGCGGGAGACTTTATCAGAGAGAGGAGCCTGACGGAAATCTGGAAAAACAGCATGGTATTTAATGATATGCGAGAACGATTGACGGCTCCGACCAGACAGAAGGCCCCGATTTCCAGGTGTATGAATTGTGTGGATTATCCACTGTGCCATGGGGGATGCCAGATATTTCCAATCAACCGCTGTATATAAGGAGAAAGATTATGCGTGATGAAAATAAGGAATGGGATAATGTAAGAAAAAGGAATTTGCGGATTTCCATAGCCAGAGGCTTGAAGGAGAAGGAATGGGGTAGCGATAGGACTTTTTCGGAATCAGAAGTGAAGCAGATATTCCGCTTTAAAGCCAGGGATCTGGCGTATTATGCGGATGCCTTTTTTCAGAAGACAGGGGAAACCTATATACTGTCAGATAAGGAAAGGAAGTATATTGATAAAATACTTCGTGCCAATAAAACGGCAATAGAATTTCTGAAAGATGCAGATGCAAAATTTGTGGCGGAATTCGGAAGCTTCCATGATGAATATGAAAACAGTACCTATGGAAATTTTTCCTATAGTCGCTATCATAAAATAGAAAAATCTGTAGCAGAGTTACTCCCAGTACTGCACTGGGGACATTTGCCTATATTTTATAAGCATTTGCTGTACAATCGTGGAATCAATCCGGAACAGGATATAACCGGATTTTATGACCACTATGACAGTTTGAAGGCCCTGCTGGATGAAATCAGGGGAAAGGGACAAAGGATGCAGATCGAGAGTGATGAGACGCTGGAAAAAAGGTTAATGTTTGAAGTGTATACCAGGAGGTGGGGCCATACGGATCGATACCGGATAAAGCGGACCATAGACGGCTGGGACTGTTCTCACATTGCAATCAAAGGAAAATGTGAGAAAAATGGCGAAGGAGCTTTGTTTGAAAATCTTCATCACGACTGTGTCTTTTTCCCGGAGGATGCCGTAAAGTACGGGATGGAGGAATTATGGGAAGCGGCGGATGAGGGGGAGATTGGTCTGGAAGAATTACAGAGAAGACTACAGCAGGTAGCTGACTGGATCAGCCATGTGGAAAAGGCGGCAGGAGAGGGACAGCCGGAGTGGGTGAATTATTTTTGATTTTGTTTGTTCATAACTTTAAAAGAACATGGAATAAGTCAATACCAGCTTTATACCTATCATGGTATAAGCAGGGCACAAATTCAGCGTCTGAAAGAGAATCAGTCCGTTACAACACATACGTTGGATATGATTCTAAATATATTGGGGGAAGGCGTTACCCTTGATGATATTGCAGAATTTGTGCCGGATGAAATTGAGGAAGGATAGGGGGGGCATATCCTTTCTTTTTTTGTGTGTTGTACACTTTAAACAACTTTATCTAAGTTTTGTCTCAGCAGCTCTTTTATTCTTTTGGGATTGTGTAATAAATATAATTCCTGTCTATCAATAGTTATCAAGACAAGCTGTAAATAATAAATCCTGTTTTTCATTACTTCATTTCCTGCTTTCTCTGGTAAGCGGTGGAGATTTATGTTAAAATGAGATAAATTTTATCGAAGGGTTTCCAAAATACGATTATGACTATGGATTTATATCCGGCGCTTTTTCCTGTCAGGTGGTTGTTATAGGAGGAATGAACAAAACGTATTTCGCAGAAAGGTAAAGAGAAAATTGAATCATAATAAAAAAGAGAAGGAATATATAGATAAAACAATTTTTTACTATGACGAAAATGCCGGGAGTTTTATTAAAAATACAGTTGATGTTGATTTTACCGCAACACAGCGCAGCTTTTTATCAAGATTGAAAAAAGGTGCCTTTATCCTCGATTTCGGCTGCGGCTCTGGTCGCGACACAAAATTTTTTCTGGAACAGGGATATGTTGTAACGGCAATAGACGGCTCTGTCGAATTATGCAAAGCCGCAGGCAAATACACAGGTATTCCGGTAAGGCACATGCTGTTTCAGGAATTAGATGACGCTGAAGAATACGATGGAATCTGGGCATGTTCATCTATCCTTCATCTGCCATTACCGGAGCTGGAAGACGTTTTCCGCCGTATGGCAGCAGCCTTGAAAGAGTGCGGTATTATTTATACATCCTTTAAATATGGAACCTGTGAAGGTGAGCGTAACGGAAGATATTTTACAGATATGACGGAATGTAAATTTTCCGGTTTCCTGCAGAATATCAAGGAGCTGGAAATTGAGGAACACTGGGTATCCTTTGATGTCAGACCCGGAAGAGGCGATGAAAAATGGCTGAATATAATATTGCGGAAGAAGTAATCGGTGAAGTACTTGAAATAGAGACAACGGATGTCATGACGGGTGACAGGAACCGCCGCCGTTTTCTGTACTATCAGTTGAAGATGAGCATTCAGCTTGCAAAAAGGATAGATATCATTGTATCTTTTCTGATGGAGTCAGGAGTGCGCCTGATTCTGGGGGATTTGAAGGCCGCGCTTGACAGAGGAGCGAGTATCCGCCTGTTGACTGGAAATTATCTCGGAATTACACAGCCATCTGCATTATATCTGATAAAAAAGGAACTGGGAGATCAAATCGATTTACGCTTTTACAATCACAAAGAGCGCTCTTTTCACCCAAAGGCATATATTTTCCATTATGAAAATGGCAGTGAAATCTACATAGGGTCTTCAAATATATCCAGAAGTGCGCTGACTTCCGGAATAGAGTGGAATTACAGATTCAGCAGCCGTAAGGATAAGGAGAACTTTAATCTGTTTTATTCCACTTTTATTGATTTATTTGAGAAGCATTCTATCATTATCGACGATGCCGAGTTAAAGCGTTATTCTAAATCCTGGCATAAGCCGGCAGTAGAGAAGGATTTGGAGAAATATGACAATCTGGAAGATTACCCGGATGCGAAGGTAGAGACATTGTTTCAGCCCAGAGGGGCGCAGATAGAGGCACTATATGCGCTGGAGGACAGCAGAGCAGAAGGGGCTGTAAAGGGGCTGGTGCAGGCAGCCACAGGAATAGGAAAGACATACCTGGCGGCATTTGACTCAGCAAAGTACGAGCGTGTCCTGTTTGTGGCGCATCGGGAAGAAATTTTGAAGCAGGCAGCCATATCTTTTCGGAATGTCAGGAATTCGGATGATTATGGGTTCTTTTATGGGAAATACAAGCAGAATGACAAGAGTGTCATATTTGCTTCTGTGGCGACCCTGGGAAAAGAGGAATATCTGAGGGATGAGTATTTTTCACGGAATTACTTTGACTATGTGGTGATTGACGAGTTCCATCATGCTGTAAACGAACAATATCGTCAGATTATTAATTATTTTCGCCCGAAGTTTCTGCTGGGCCTGACAGCTACTCCGGAAAGGATGGATAACAGGAATATTTACGAAATCTGCGATTACAATGTGCCATATGAAATTTCCTTAAAGGATGCCATTAACAAAGGAATGCTGGTTCCATTTCATTATTATGGGATATATGATGAGACGGATTATTCCGGTTTTCACCTGATTCGGGGACATTATGAGGAGAAAGATCTGAATGCCGCTTACATTGGAAATGCCAGAAGATATGATCTGATATATAAGCATTATATGAAGTACCGTTCAAAAAGAGCGTTTGGGTTTTGCTGTTCCAGAAAGCATGCGGAGGAGACTGCAAAGGAATTCTGTCAACGGGGAATCCCTTCGGTGGCGGTGTACAGCAACGCTGACGGAGCATTTTCCGAAGACAGGGATATTGCCCTGGAGAGGCTGAAAAAGGGGGACATCAAAGTCATTTTCTCCATAGACATGTTCAATGAAGGTGTGGATCTGCCACAGGTTGACATGGTGTTGTTTCTGCGTCCCACGGAATCGCCGGTAGTGTTCCTCCAGCAATTGGGCCGGGGATTGCGCAAAAGCAAAGGGAAGGAATACCTTAATGTGCTTGACTTTATCGGAAATTATGAAAAGGCAGGCAAAATTCCTCAATTTCTTGGCGGGGAAATGGTTTGTGCGAAGAATGGCGATAAGCGGACAAATGAGATTGAATATCCGGATGACTGTATTGTAGATTTCGATATGCGCCTGATTGATTTGTTCAGGGAGATGGAAAAGAAAGGGCTGACTATTCATGAGCTCATCAGAAGGGAATACTTCAGGGTAAAGGAAATGTTGGGCGACAGGACGCCTGACCGGATGGAATTATTCAATTATATGGAGGATGAGATCTATCAGCTTTGCATTCAGAATGTAAAGGAAAATCCTTTCCGCAGATATCTGGAGTATCTTCATGAATTGCAGGAACTGTCAGCGGAAGAAGAACTTTTATATAATGGAATCGGGCGAGAATTTTTGAATCTGTTGGAGACAACGGATATGCAGAAGGTTTATAAAATGCCTGTTTTAGACAGCTTCTATAATGACGGAGATATCCGCATGGCGGTGACGGAGGATGAAGTGCTGGAAGCCTGGAAAAAATTCTTTTCCAATGGAACGAACTGGAAAGACCTGGGAGAGAATATGACCTATGAGGAGTATATGAAGATTACCGACAGGCAGCATTTGTCAAAGGCAAAGTCCATGCCGATACGGTACCTGAAAGCCTCCGGGAAGGGATTCTTTATTGACGTGCCCGGGTATGCCATTGGAATCAGGCGGGATCTGGAGGCGGTGATCGGCAGTCGTGTATTGCAGGAGCAGATGAAGGATATCATTGAGTACCGGACTATGGAGTATTATCGGAGGAGGTATCAGGATAGTCGCTGGAAAGAAAAGTGACATTGAAATGCCGCTCTCATGGATTTTACAGAGGAGAAAGTAAAAATGGGATTAGCGAAAACTTTGGGGATTATATCAGTGGTCCTGCTTTTAGGGGGCATTATATTGCAGGTTATAAGGCATAAGCAGCTTGAATCAGCGCTTACAGGAAATGCGCAGTCGCTGTATCCACATATACGAAATCAGACCATATCACATGGCAAAGCGGCAGAGATTCTGGGAATCAGGAAATCTAAGCTGATTGACATTTACGACAGATTAGGATACTCCTATTTAGATATGACGATGGATGGGCTTGATTTGGAATTGGAAACTTTCAGGCAACTGAAAAAGAGAAGATAACGTGCGGAACAGTTAAATGGTACTCAAGACACGAAAGGAAACAGGACATGGGCTTCTTTGGCAAAATATTTGGTCATAAAAAAGCACAGACAAATTCGGTGAAAAGGACACCCATAAATCCTGGACAAGCAATCGTTCCTAAAAACGAAAATGTCATAAAGTTGCTTGATTTAAAGAATTACATAGATTCACTGATGGATGCAGAGAGATATATTGCTAAAAGTGATTATCTTGAAAAAATAAAGGAATATGGATCTGTTATTGATTTTTTTGTTGTTCTGAAGAGCAGCGGCATGTTAGAAAGTTTTTGCCGGATAAATGAAACTTCCATGTCTGAAGTTCAGAATACCATAACAGCATTTACTGATATAGAAAAGCTGACAGACCGACATAATGAAGAATTCATAACAAAAACCATGGTCAGCGAAAAGGAATATCTTGATAATATTCTCAAAGCGATTGATCCTGCAGTTTCATTAGATGACGATCAGAGAAGAGTGGTCTTAACGGATGAGGATTATTGTCTGGTCATTGCGGGAGCAGGTGCCGGAAAGACAACGACAGTGGCAGCCAAGGTCAAGTATCTTGTGGATAAACAGGGGATAAAACCTTCCCAGATACTGGTGGTTTCGTTTACAAATAAAGCAGTAAATGAACTGAAGGAAAAGATACGGGGTACATTGGGAATCGAATGCCCAATCGCAACATTCCATTCAACCGGAAATGCAGTAATCCATGTGAATACGCCGGACGAGAAGCTGAATATCGTAGATAATTCAAGATTATATTTTGTGATTCGGGACTATTTCCGCGGCTCTGTTATGCAGAATGAGAGTGTAGTGAATAAGCTTATTATGTTTTTTGCATCTTACTTTGATGCGCCCTATGAAGGAGACGATTTCAACGGATTCTTTAATAATATTGCAAAAGCAAATTTTTCAACGATGAGAAGTGATCTGGAAGATTTTAAATGTAAAGTAATAGATGCGAGAACGAAGAAGTCAGTCACAATCCAGAATGAAGTGTTAAGATCGCATCAGGAGGTTGAAATTGCTAATTTCCTGTACCTTAATAATATAGACTATGATTATGAACCTGTATATCAGTATGATATTTCGTATGCAAGAAAGCCGTATACACCAGACTTTATTGTTTATCAGGATGGCAGAAGCGCATATATTGAGCATTTTGGTATATCTGAAAACGGAGAGAACGACAGATATAGTCCGGGAGAATTAGACAGATATAAAAAAGCAGTAAACGATAAGGTTCGTCTGCATAAGCAGCATGGAACCTCACTGATATACACATTTTCTTCATATAATGACAGGAAACCATTATTGACTCATTTGAGGGATGAACTGGAGGCTAAGGGCTTTGAACTCAGGCCCCGTTCCAACAAGGAAGTAATGGAAATGCTTGTTGCCGGAGAAGAGAATCGGTATGTGCGTAAGCTGATTAATCTCATATGCCGATTTATTTCCAATTTTAAAGTGAACGGGTACACAGAGGATGAGTTTAACCGTATGTACCATTCTACCCAGAATGTCAGAAGCAGATTGTTTTTGGATATCTGTAATGACTGCTATCTGGAGTATGAGAGGTGGCTTAAAGAAAATAAAGCAGTGGATTTCGAGGATATGATCAATGAGTCCGCCAGAATACTTAAAGAAGTCAAAGAAATGAAGCAGAAGCTGGATTTCAAGTATATTATTGTGGACGAATACCAGGATATATCCAGACAAAGGTTCGACCTTACGAAAGCGTTGTCAGAGGTTACAGAAGCTAAAATAATTGCAGTGGGAGATGACTGGCAATCCATATATGCGTTTAGCGGCTCAGATATTACATTATTTACCAAATTCGCTGAAAAAATGGGATATGCCAAAATGCTCAAAATTGTCAGGACATATCGAAATTCTCAGGATGTGATTGATATTGCAGGAAACTTCATACAGCAAAATTCTGAGCAAATTCCAAAGCAGCTTATTTCTTCGAAGCGAATAGAGGACCCGGTTCTTATTTATACATATGACAGCACTTTGAAGCGAAAGGACGATAATCGCAGAAGTGGAGCTAATTATGCTTTAGCGTTGGCTGTTGAAACTGCAATTCTACAGCTTATTGAATATAAGAAAGAGGAGAATAAGGAGCCTGGCCCAATTCTTTTGTTAGGCAGATTTGGGTTTGATGGGGACCATTTAGAGCGATCAGGTTTGTTTGAGTACATAGATCGCGGAAATAAAATTAAAAGTGTGAATTATCCAAATCTTGATATTACATTCATGACTGCTCATTCTTCTAAGGGACTTGGATATGATGATGTAATTATTGTAAATGGCAAAAATGAAACTTATGGTTTTCCTTCAAAAATAGAAGATGACCCTGTACTGGCGTTTGTCATCAAGGGAGACAGATCTATAAATTATGCTGAGGAAAGAAGACTGTTTTACGTTGCTATGACAAGAACGAAAAACAGAGTGTTCTTTATTGCGCCAGAGCAGAATCCGTCTGAATTTTTACTTGAATTAAAGAGAGATTATAAAAATGTTGTTTTACATGGTGACTGGAATGAAGAGGAAGTTGCCGGCAGGCCTAAGAAAGCGTGCCCGCTTTGTGGGTATCCCATGCAGTTGAAATATAAAAAAGCATATGGACTGCGGCTTTATATTTGTACAAATGAACCTGAAATCTGCAGTTTCATGACCAATGATCTGCGCGGGGGCAAGATGTCTATCCAGAAGTGTGATAAATGCAGAGACGGGTATCTGGTGGTTAAGCAGGGAAGAGATTCCGGATTTTTCTTAGGATGTACTAATTATAAGCCTGATGGGACAGGCTGTAATAAGGTGATGAATAAAAAAGCATTTTATGACCAGATGGGGTACGAGATGGAAGAGCCGGAAGGAATGCGCGCAGAAAAATCTGTTGAAATGCAACAGGTACCAAAACAACGGACCACTGTCGTATCATCAGAGAAACCATCAGCTGTTAAAAGAGAACTGAAAGATGACTCCATAGAAATTAGTCTGGCAGACATGCAGCCCGTAATGTATGGAAATTATGAATTGAATCATTTAATATTTACAGTGGTCAAAGCGCTTCAAAATGTAAGCAGGGTAAAGTATTATGGAGTAACCGTACTTACCGAAGTTCTGAAAGGAATCGACAGCAGGAAAATAGTTGAAAGTAAGCTGGATAAGCTGCCGGAATTTGGGGCATTACAGGATATGCCCTATGAGAGAATAAGATCAATTATAGACTGGATGATAGCAGAGCATCTGATATTGAAGACGAAGGGGAAATATCCGGTGTTGCATTCGACGTATGAAGGCCTCCATTATGCAGAAGTAATCACAGAAGGTAAGCTTCATAAATTGAAAAAGTATTTGGAGAATGGGGGGACCTAAAGATGCAAATTATTGCACATACAATGGAATATTATGGGGAACAGATATCTTCAGATCTGCATGTCAGTAACTATTCCCCAAATGATTATGAGGAATACAAACGTGTGTATGAGGAATGCTTTTTTGACATGAGGACAGCATTGGGACTTACACCGGTAAATTGCTGTGATAATGAATATGAGCTTTTACAGAAAGCATCTCAAATTTTTTTATTAAGAAGAGAAGGAGCATTGATTGGATCCGTTGCCATTTATGAAAATGAAATAGACGATCTCATTGTGGCAAAAGAATTTCAAGGGCAAGGTTATGGAAGGGAATTATTATTGTTTGCTGTTTCTAAAATGCAGAAGGATGGGGTGAAATCGATATCCCTTCATGTCGCAGACTGGAATCAAAATGCTGTTCAAATCTATCTGAATAACGGTTTTGTGATAGTAAAAACAGAAATTGTCAAATAAAGCAAGCAAATAGAGAGCATATTATTACACTTGGAGGCTAAAATGGAAATCAGAGAATATATGAACTATAATGCAGACGAAATTTTGCGCCTGTATACAGAGGTTGGCTGGACTGCATATACAGAAGATATGTCAGCGTTGGAGCAGGGATATCATAACTCGCTGTTAGTCTTGGCGGCATATGAGAACGAGGAACTGCTTGGAATTATCAGAGTGGTTGGCGATGGATTCACCATTATTTTTATTCAGGATATTTTGGTATATCCGAAAAAGCAAAGACATGGCGTTGGAACAGCGCTGCTCAAAGCTGTTCTTAACCGGTATTCTGCTGTTCGGCAAATCGAGTTGACAACGGACAACACACCTCGAACAGTATCTTTCTATAAATCGCTTGGTTTCTCTGAATTTTCAGAGATAGGCTGTTGTGGATTTATGAGATGTTGATACTTTTCCGAATAGGGGGATAAGGATTACACCTTTTATAAATCAGACGAAGAGCTCCGGGGGACGCGGCTTATATTGTGGAACAAAGTATACATAGATGCTGATAGCAAATCCCTCTTCCGTAGGAGAGGCCTGGATAAGGGAAGTTGGCGATTGGGAAAATAAATAAAAATTTCAGAGTCCCCCACAGAAAGAAAGGAGAACCACAAATGATGAACCTGGTCCAGTTTTTAAAATCCGTGGACGAAACGGCTGCCGCGATGATGAAGGAGGACCTGACGGTATTTCTGCATGATATTGCCCGGACTCTGCCGGAGAAGAAAAGAGAGGATTTTCTGAAGAGATTGAAGGAAAGCTGTGGGAAAAAAGAGATTTTACGGGAAGGTTCGACGGAAGAGTTCGAGCAGAAGAAAAACTTTCTGAAATACCGATTAGAGCGCATCGAAAACTGGGAACTGAGTCTGGAAGGCTGCCTTAACCGGGAATATGATGACTGGTACGACAGTGAAGATGAGCAGTTCCTGTACAGCGATCCGGAGGGCGTGGTGCCTGTGATTGAAGATGCCTGCAGATTTGTACATCGGTGCATAGACCATGAAAACTATGAGGCAGCCAGTGAGATTGCCGGCATTCTGATAGGGCTGGATATTATGGTCGGCGGGGAGTATCAGGATTATACGGATGAACCAATTAATATCAGTCAGCTGGAATACTATCATCTGGGGCATGTGGACTACAAAGCCCTTGTAGTGGATGGAGCTCATGCGGCCTATTGTCTTTCTGCGATTCCGGAGAGAGCCGATGAGCTGTATAGAGTAATTGAAAATTCCGGCAGGAAGGATATTACTCTGGAAATGCTTATGCAGAATGGCAGAGAGCTTCCGGATATGGATGCCTTTCTGCCATTGTGGATAGAATATCTGGGCAGGATAACCACAGACGATGCGGAAAGGCTGCTGCAGGAAGCGCTGGAAATGACGGGAAGTATGGAGCAGTTGCTTGCTAATGCGCGGAAATATTGCGGAGGACATCCGGAGCTTTATGAACAGTATTTGCAGAGCAGCCAGGGAAAAGAAGACACTGTCTTTTTATTGGCAGTGGGAAGAGAAGCGATTGATACTATCAGCAAAAATTATCTTGTCCGCAGCAGGATTGCCCTTCTGACCGGCAGGATTGCTTTGGAATTGAGCAGGCAGGAGGAGGCGGAAGAGTGCTGGCTGGAGGCATTCCGTTCGGATACCAGTGTGGTAAATTATTTCAGATTGTTGATGGAGTGCAGGGATTTTTCCAAAGTAAAAGAAAAGGTAATGCAGATTTATCATCAGGTTCATCCTGTTACGGAAGAGAGTGGGTACTTTTATTCCGCCATACCCAAAAAACAAAATCAGGTAAGTCAGAGAACCGTTTATATGTTAACTTTTCTGGGCAGGGAGTTTTCTTATGTCAGAGAGAATGCCATGAATGTCAGGAGCTCTCTGGGATGGAGCAGTTCTTTTATGAAATGCGGTCTGGCGGCATTTCTTTTATTGTTGACAGAGGATACGGATTTAGGGTCGGGAAACAGGGAAATGCTCAGACAGTTGACGGCGGCAGTAGGGTTCCATAAGGAGGAATATGAAAAAGGTACTCTGAGGGTCATTGAGAAAAGTAATGATGATTGGTTTTGGGAATGTTGGCGTTGCTGGAAAAGAACAATTCTGCTCTCTGACCAGGAGAGGGAGGAACTTTTACAGTGGGTTGAGGGACTGGTTACAAAGCGTGTGAAAGGCATTATGGAAGGGAATCACCGTAAGTATTACGGGGAGTGTGCCGCATATATCGCTGCGCTGGGGGAAGCCCGGGAATCTGCAGGCCAGCGGAACGGAAAGCAGGACATAATGGTGAAATATATGGAACTATATTCCCGGCGAAGTGCTTTTCGGGAAGCGCTGAAGGGATATGGAATGCAGGACTCCCGGAAAAAATAAAAGCCATTGTCAGGCATAGCTTAAGCGGGACATGAAGCAGAAGGAATGAAGATAGAGGAATGAAATATTTTGGGAAACAGGAATTGATTTATAAGGGGTGGTAAAGAAAAATGGGAAAGAAAATAGCAAAGTTCATAGGATGTATTTTTGGGATTCTTATATTGATAGTAGTGGTTTATGTATTATATGTAATGCTGTCCTATACCCGGCTCGAGGACCATCTGGCATTGACATCAGATGCGCCCGGGGATAGCCAGGTTGTAAGGCAGGCAATAGAGTCAGACTCGGACCGGGAATTTTGCATTATCACAGCCAATATCGGCTTTGGCGCGTATGACCAGGAGTTTGACTTTTTCATGGATGGCGGTACAATGTCCTGGGCTCAGAGCAGGGAGCGTGTGGAGGAAAATGTGCGCGGTATGTCTGAAGCGATTGTGGGATATGAGCCGGATTTTCTGTTTCTGCAGGAAGTGGACACGGATGGAACGAGAAGTTATCATGTGGATGAGTATGAGCTGGTAAGGCAGGAATTTCCGTCCTTTGAGACAGTGTATGCACAGAATTATGATTCAGCTTTTCTGTTCTGGCCTTTGTATCAGCCCCATGGCAGGAATGAGGCAGGACTCGTTACTTTATCTATGTATGATATTGCCGCTGCAGAGAGGAGAAGCCTTCCTATATCAGACAGTTTCAGCAAATTTCTGGATTTGGACCGTTGCTATTCCATCAGTAAAATCGCCTGCGAAAATGGCAGGGAGCTGGTGCTTTTCAATGTGCACCTTTCCGCATATGGTGTGGATGCGAGTATCCAGCAGGCGCAGAGGGAAATGCTGTATGGGGATATGGTGGCAGAGTATGAAAAGGGGAATTATGTGATAGTGGGCGGTGATTTCAACCATGATATGACAGGCGATTCCGGGGTGCGGTACGGTAACCAGGTGCAGGCAGTGGAGAGCTGGGCGAAGCCTTTTGATTTCGACTCTGTCCCGGAGGGATTTACGGTGGGTGCCAGAGCACTTGCGGAGGCAGGGGAGTTTGACATGGCGGCCACCTGCCGGGATGCCGGAAGGCCTTATGATGGAACGAATGATCGCTGGGTGTTGGATGCTTTCATTTATTCTGATAATGTGGAAGTATTGGAATATGAGACTGTTGATCTGGACTTTGCCTATTCTGACCATAATCCGGTGCGGATGGTGTTTCGGCTTTTGGGTGTCGGTTCTGCACATGAAGCTTCAGTGCAGAGGTAATAAATTTTTTCTGTGAACTTCACAGCAGGGAAGCAATCTTGAGGGACATCAGCAATGGACATTTGAGATAGACATATAGCTTCAGTAGAAAATGTATAAGGTACAATTGTGGAAGGATGACAAATGGGAGATTATATACTTAAAAAAATCGTCGATCAATCAGTACTGAATGCTGGAATGACGATTCCTGTAGAAAATCATCAGAAGATACTTGAAGAATTAGGTTTAGATCTAAACAAAGGCGATAAACAAAATATTACCATAAAGATTAATAACCATGAATATGCAGCTAAAATTACATGTGTTAATTATAGTGAAAAATATTCTAAGCGTACTGCAATTCAAATCAGATACGCAGAAAAGAGTCCAATTTGTCAGGCATTAAATTCCATTTTTAAGTATAGTGCAGGTAACATAGCCCGAAGAAAAGCAGAGGACTCAGGAAAGAAAAAACAGTTGTCTGTGGAGAAAGAATATATAGAAGTATTTTCTGCAGGTAAGAATACTTTAGAGTTCAAATGCTATTCGAAAGATGCTGCGACACCGGCAGTATTTAGTACAGATGTACTGATCAAACCGGTAATTGAACATTTTCTGAATAACTACATAAAAGCAAAACAGGAGAAACTGGCAGGACATGCGACGGGAATCTATATTCGAAAAGATGCTCCCAAGGCGTTATACCAGACGGGATTGGTAGATCGTGAGAATTATCTGATAACAGGCAGTGTCGGACAGGGCAATTGGGCGACAATCCCCTGGCTCGGCATTTTTGACAGGAACTTCACCACCACGGCAACCCAGGGCGTGTATATCGTATATCTCCTGGCAGCGGATGGCAATTCTCTGTATCTGACTTTTAACCAGGGCTGCACAGGGAATAAAAAGGGGCACTCGAAGAAAGAAGCCATTCGTATAATGCGGGAAAAGGCAAAGGAAATCACCTCTCAAATTGACGGCAGAGGCTTTGCAGCAGATGAAGAGATTGATTTGGGCGAAGGCCTGACGGAATTGGGAGAATTGTATTCGAAGGGAACAATCTTTTACAGAAAATATACGAAGGGGAATGTGCCGGAGGAGGCAGAGCTTCGGGATGATTTGGCCAGAATGATGGAGATTTATCGTGAATACGAAGAGAAAATGTCGGAAAAGCGGAAAGGGGCAACAGATAACAAATCAGACATGGAGTCAGATCTGGAGTCAGATCCTGCATCAGACATCGAAACAGATGACGAGCCGGATATTATACCAGGTGACGAATTGTGGGGAGATGAGGAGCAGGTGGATACAAAGGAAGCGATCTCAGGAATTAAGAAGTATATCGAATCAAAAGGATTTACTTACAGTGGCAATCTGATTGAGAACTTCTATCTCAGCCTGAAGTCGAAGCCATTTGTCATTCTGGCCGGAATCTCCGGAACGGGGAAGACGCGGCTGGTGAAGCTGTTTGCAGAGGCCATAGGAGCTACATCTGCGGAAAGCGGGGGAAACGGACGTTATCAGCTTGTGCCCGTACGTCCGGACTGGTCTGACTCTTCTGATTTGTTTGGACATACGAACCTGAGAGGGGAATTTATTCCCGGGGCAATTACTGATTTTGTAAAAGCGGCAGGCGAACATCCAAAGGTGCCATATTTCCTGTGCCTGGATGAAATGAATCTGGCGAGAGTGGAGTATTATCTCAGTGATTTTCTGTCCGTGATTGAGACCAGAAGGTGGAGTGGGGACAGGATTGTAACGGACCAGATTATCCTGGATAAGGCTGCAGAGAAGGATTATGGCAGGATGAGCCTTCCGGAGAATCTATATGTTGTGGGAACGGTTAATATGGATGAGACAACCTTTCCCTTCAGTAAAAAGGTCCTGGACAGGGCCAATACCATTGAATTCTCCCATGTGAATCTGGAGCTGGAATTTGATGGGGAATCTGATACGGAAACGGATCCGGAAGTCGATTTCATGGGAGATAATCCAGAACCTGTTCTTCTGAGGAACGGATTTCTGAAGGCAGAATATATCGTTTTGAAAACGGATATCAAAAAGGAGCAGCAGGATCTGGCAATTAAGGTCTGCACAGAACTGCAGACCATCAATGACATTCTCCAGAAGGCAAATGCCCATGTGGGATATCGTGTCAGGGATGAGATTGTATTCTACATGCTGAACAATGCTGAGGCCGGTCTGCTGGATTACAGGGATGCCCTGGATAACGAAATCATGCAGAAGCTTCTTCCCCGGATTCAGGGAAGCAGTGCGGCGGTGAAAGAGCTTCTGTGCAGATTATTCCAGAAGTGCGCCGGAGACTACAGCGGATTCATGCAGGATAGTATCTGGAAGCAGATGGAAGCGTATATTGATGGCAGAGACTGCGTATACAGGAATTCTGCAGAGAAAATCTGTTACATGATGAGGAGATACGAAGAGGATGGATTTACTTCCTACTGGCTCTGATAAGGTATTGGAGATTCATACATCAGAAGTAAATATTGTGATCAAGGCTAAGAAGGTCTGGTCGGGAACTTACCTGGAGCAGTCTTCTTCCATTGCAGTCGCCGGAGTTCATTTGAAGAAAATCCATATTCCGGCGGTCGAAGTTCATGGGGAATATCTCGAAAGCGAATCTGCCGGAGACGATAAGGATGGAGCAGAATACGCTCAGTACGAGATTACGGTTTCTCCTTTATTCTTCGAACAGACAGATTATGAGATCATTATAAAAAGCGTGAGCGGCGGCAGAGTATCCTTCTGGAATGAAAATTACCGAATCAGAGAAAAAGTGGGACCGGTCATTGACGGTGATGAATCGTTACTGTCAGGTGTGATTAATTTTGGCAATATGGTGGGCTACTCTGATTTTGAAATCTACCTGGAGGACAGAAAGCATGTAACTATAAGAGTAGAAGTTTTTCCCACAAAGATTTCCTATAAAGAAGACTATCAGATGATGACAGACGATATCTCGGAGATGGCCTGTGAAGTTCTCATTGACTTTATGCAGAAAACATATCAGATGTTCTCTCAGGGGGAAAAGCAGACTACAGTACTGGCCGTTTATTTCCGAATTTTATCCACTGTTTTTGAGCATTATATGAATGAGGTAAACAGAATACTTTCTGAGCCTTATCACAGGCTGATTACAGAGCATGAAGTCGTTCCGGAGCATAAGGCCGGGAAGACAGACAGAGCTTCAGAAAGGTGGCTCATGAGGCATCAGAAATATGTCGCTTATTCCAGCGGGGGAGATCAATGCGGAAAGAGTGCTTGCCGTAAAAAAGCGGATAACTTATGATACTGCAGAGAACAGATTTGTAAAGTTTATCCTGCATTCGACCATCAGGAAACTGGAAGAATTTGTGAAACGGTACGGCAGAAATGTGAAACAGACGGAAGAGAAAGTACTGGCCGATGCGGACAGAATGATGAAAGAGGTAAGGAGAGTACTGAATACAGCGTTTCTCCGGGAAGTATCGGAATATTCCGCCGCTCAGAGTATGTCCCTTGTATTCGGCATGGCGCCCGGATACAGGGAATTATATAAATACTGGCTTATGCTGCAGAGGAGCCTGTCCGTCAACGGGGATGTGTTTAAAATGTCTCCGAAGGATACCGCCCAGCTGTATGAGTACTGGTGCTTCATCAAGCTGTTCAGTCTGTTAAAAAAGGAGTACAGGCTGCTTTCACCGGATATTATCAGGGTGGACAACAGTGGTATCACCGTCACGCTGGTAAAAGGCACAAGGTCCACGGCAAAGTTTATCAATCCTGCCACAGGGGAAGTGATTAAGCTGACATATAATCCGGGAGAAAGTAAGACCCGGACGGTAAATCAGAAGCCGGATAATGTACTGGAACTGGAGAAGAATGGTACACAGGTTTCCTATAAATATGTATTCGACGCAAAGTATCGAATTGAGACGAATCCGGAGAGTACTTTCTATCCGGATACAAAGCCGGGTCCAAAGGTGGATGACATCAATACCATGCATCGATACAGAGATTCCATTGTCTATGAGAATCCCCGGTCCAGATTTATATTTGAGAAGACCATGTTCGGCGCTTACATTTTATTTCCATTAGAGGGTAAGTATGAGGAAGAATACAGGGAACACCGTTTTTATAAAAGTATAGACACGGTAAATATCGGTGGGCTTCCGTTTCTGCCGGGTGCGACGAAGCTGGTTCAGAAGTTGTTGCGTGAGTTGATCAGCGATTCCGGAGAATCGGCTTTCGAGAGAACCTCTCTGCCCCGGGGTATCGAAGAAAGGCTGGCGGCAGTAGACTGGGATAAGAGAGATGTGCTGATAGGAACATTCCGATCTGCAGAACAGTTTCAGATTTGTTTTGAGAAGAATTTCTATTATGTGCCTGCGAAGCAGATTCATGAAAGCAGGTTTCCCATTCATTATGTGGCTTTGTACCAGACCAACAAAATGTTTGGGGAGGGAAAGGGCCAGATCAGGTATTACGGGGAAGTCCTCCGAGTAGAACCGGTGAGACGCGCAGATATCAAAGAGGTGCCTGTGGTAAGGAAGAATGGTGATGAGCCATATTACAAAATTTCAGTACGTCAGTGGAAGGATATCACGGAAATCAATGAATCAAAGAAACCGATTCTTCCGAAAGAATCAGGCTTTGTAGTGGATTTTACGAATCTGTTTCTGCTGGAGCACAGCGAGTGGGTGCAGGAGCTGCGCTTCAAAAGCGAAGCGGAATACAGGTTCTATACAGAGCTGAAACGAAGTGCGAAAGCTGCGGAAATTGCGGAAGACGAAACGGCAGGATTTGTGATGGGCCACAGCCGCTTTGTATTTTCTGACGGAGAGATTCTGGCGTTGAAGGATGGGAAGATTGTGGAGCGAAAGCTGCTGACAGAATTTTCCAGGAGACCGGCGCAGGTATACCGACAGCTGCAGAGTGCAGTTCAGGATTGAGAGGAGTGTGCCTGCCGGAAAGGGTTTCCCTGCTTCTGATACTTACTTATATTGTTAAGCTGTGCAAAATCCCGACATTTGAACGTGTCGGGATTTTATTGTCAGGCCAGGGGCCTGCTTTCATTGATTGAATAGCCATTGATAATAAAAAATGCAGCGTTTTTTGTAAGATTATTGGCATATCCGGGTCTTATAAGTGGGAGGTGAGGAAGTGACTGAATTTGAACAAATATACCAAACCTATTTTAAGGATGTGTATTTGTACCTCAGGCGACTGTCAAATAATGAAAATCTTGCCGAGGAGATAACGAGTGAGACATTTTTTAAGGCGATGCAGTCATTGAGCAGCTTTCGCGGAGAGTGTGATATTCGCGTCTGGCTCTGTCAGATAGCTAAAAATTGTTATTTCTCCTACATGAAGAAGCAACAGCGGTACACAGAAATGGAAGACATGGATACCGTGCTTGAAATGGCTTCGTCAGAAGATATTGAGGCATGGTTTGAAAAAGAAAGTGACGCCATGCAGATTCACTCGTTGTTACACAAATTGCCGGAGCCGTATAAAGAAGTGTTCATGCTGCGGATCTTCGGCGAATTGAGTTTTAAACAGATTGCAGGTATTTTTCAGAAAACGGAAAACTGGGCCTGTGTGACTTTCCACAGGGCAAAGCAGAAAATCTTAGAGAAAATGGAGGAAAATCATGAATAGGGAATGCAATATTGTGAAGGACATTATCTCTCTCTATGTGGAGGATATGGTGAGCAGGGATACCAGGACTTTTATCGAGGAACATCTGGAACACTGTCCGGAGTGCCGCTCTGAACTTGAGCATATTCGTAAACCGGTGGAGCTTGTGACGGACATGAGCGCGGCACCGATAAACGACCTGAAGAAGAAACTGTTTGTCAGGCGAGTACAGACGGTTCTTTTCACCACGGCGCTGGTACTTGCAATTGCAGTATCTGTTTTTGCAATTATGACAGCACCGCGTTTTTTTCCATATTCCCGCAGCTTAGTGCAGGTCACGGAAGGGCAGAACGGTGTGCTGACAATTACCTTTGACAACAGCGTTACGGGGTATGGCTATACCGTAAGAGGCGATAAAGAAAGGGGAACGGAAATTTATTGTATAAACGCGTGGGACACAGTCTGGGATAAGCATATTACTGACCGTGGCCAACAGAATATAGTAATAACGCCCACATCCAATGCTGACATAGCGGTGTACTACGCACAAAATAATGGCTCTGAGGATGTTCTGATCTATGGCCTGAATATGGATGACAATGCAGGCACCGTTACCCTGCCGAGACTGATTTTGATACAGTATTTTGGGATGGCCATGCTTGCGTTGACCATACTCATAATGGCGCGCTTTTTGTTCCGCAGGCGGGAAAAAGTGAAAATATGGCTGAATCGGATCATACCATTTCCGATTGCATATATTTTGGCGCATATCTGCACAAAGGGGATATCCTTTTATTCCTATTCTGCCCAACGTGACTTTTCCATCATCGTTCTTGTTGCAATATTGCTTTACTGTGTCATGCTGGCCGGGGGCAGCCTATACAAAGCGAAAAAGGAGAGGAAATCATGAGCGGGAAAAGCCGGCTCAGTGTATCCCGCTCTCAACCCACTTGAATTGCAGTTGCTATTACGAAGTACTGTGCGGTATAATGATAAAACAGAAAGCAACAATACTGCTCTGCCGGTAATGACTCAGGGTGTAACGGTGCAGACAGGGAACCGAAGGGCGGTTACAGTTCAGGATACTTTAGGATAAAGGGGAATGTCAGCAATGAACGAATTACAGAAGAAATACTTCGAGGCGCTTTCCGGAGACCGTGCGGAAAGTGCGGATATGCTTGAAAAGCCTTCCATGCGGGGAATTAAGAACAGTGTGGTGGAAAAGTATTCTGACCAGGCGCATTTTATCTATGAATTGCTGCAGAATGCGGATGATGCGGAAGCCACCAGGGCCAGATTTCTGCTGGAATCGGATCGGCTGATATTTGCCCACAATGGAACCAGGCAGTTTTCCGTGACGGACCCGGCATATGAGGATCGGGATTCCGGGGAGGGCAGGCTGGGAGATATCAATGCCATCACCTCCATTGCCAATTCCAATAAAACAGAAGCTTCCATCGGGAAGTTCGGGGTAGGATTTAAGGCTGTATTTCAGTATACGTCCACACCTCATATTTACACTCCGGAGTTCCGTTTCAAAATAGAGCGTTTTATTGTGCCGACTTTACTGGAAGCCGATTTTCCGGGACGCCGCGAAGAAGAGACTCTGTTTGTCTTTCCCTTTGATCATCCGGAGAGGGACGCCGGCCAGACCCGTGAAGATATAGCTGACAAGCTGACAAAGCTGTCTTTTCCATTATTATTTCTGTCCGGTCTGAAGGAGATCGAGTTTGCATTTGGGGATGTTCTCGGGCTGTATGGCAAGCATATAAAAAAGGTGTATACATATGGGGAGACCACCTGTGAATATATAAGCCTGATGCAGAACAGGGGGGAGGATCTGCACGATGAAAATTTATGGCTTTTTTCACGTTCGGACGAATGTGGACGGAGGTATTCCGTGGGCTTTTTTACGGATGCGGAAGGGCATCTGCGTCCGGTAAAGGAGCCGGCATTCTGCTTTTTTCCCACGAAAGAAGTCACCGGGTTGAACTTCATACTTCACGCGCCGTTCCTTTTGACGGACAGCCGGGAAGGGATTCGGGCCGGCGTGCCCCATAATGATGAAATGCTCCGGCTGCTGGCCGGGCTTGCGGCGGACGCAGTGGTATTGCTGAAAGAGATCGGCGGGAGAGAATCGATTCGCCTGATTGAGGATACCATTCTTACAATCATACCGGTGAATCCGGAGGAATTCAGCGATCCGGCGGACCGGGGAAAGGTGTCTTTCCTGCCGTTCTATCAGGCTGTCAGGGAAATGTTCGAGAAGACGGCGATTCTTCCTGGCGCGGAAGGATATGCGGCTTCGGAGAATGCGTACTGGGCGGCAGTGCAGCAGCTTCCACAGTTGTTCTCCAACGAGCAGTTGAGAGATATCTGTGGGAACGAGAATGCGCAGTGGGTATTCGTGACGCAGGGTCGAGACGAAGTACAACGTGTTGACAAGGCGCTGTTCGCATATATGGATTCTCTGGTGAAGACGAATCTCAGCGAGGATGTGATTATCAATGGCCGCTCCAGAGGCTTTACTTCCCGTGTCGGCGTCAGGCAGGCGCCTGTAAATATAAAGGGGATCACGGCGGAATTCATTGAGGCGCAGTCTATAGAGTGGCTGCATGGGTTTTATAAGTGGCTGTTCGAAACCCGGCACAGGACGGAAATTGTGAAAAACAAGCCGATTTTCCCGGACCAGAACGGCAGGGCGGTACCTGCTTTCGACAAGGAAGGACAGCCGATTCTGTTCCTGCCGGTAAAAGACATAACCGGTTATACGGTGGTGCATCCGGATTTACTGAAAAATCCTGACACCCGTAAATTCATAGATACCGTTGGAATCAGACAGCCGTCGCTGAAGGACCAGATTTACAATATCGTTCTGCCTCAGTATGCTGAAGACGATGAGATAGATACTGCGCCGCATTTTATGCTGTTCTTCAAATATTTCTGTAAATGTTCCAATGATGAAGTCGATACCTTTATTGAAATGATCAAAGACTGCGAATTCCTCACGTATTATGACACCGAAGACAGTCAGATATATCGCGGTGTGGCAGACACTATATATCTGCCTGTTCCGGATATAAAAGCCTTTCTGGAGACAAAAGCAGGAGTGCGATTTCTGGAACTGGAAGAATACAGGGAGCTTGTAGATCCGAAGGAGGAAGAATTGCTCCTGACATTTCTGAAGAAACTTGGCGTAAGGCAGGAAATTGCCCTGATTACCACAGAGATTGATTTCACATCCGGGGACAGGAATGACCTTCCGCATCCGTATTCCACACGGGGGCACAAATGGAAAGAGACTACCATCGAGGGCTGCAGGGAAATCGTTGCATGTATTGCGGAGGAGCAGGACAGGGAAAAGTCGATTCTGCTCTGGAATTGCCTGTTGCATATAATTGAGACGAAATGTGGTACCTGGCGTCACAGGAATTTATCTATGCTTTTGACAGGAATCTGCAGCTACTTTTACTATTCACCTCAGACAGAACGTTTCCCGTCGTCAGATGCCGTTCTGCTGCGGAACAGTAAATGGCTGGTAAATGAAGAGAATGAATTTGTGCTTCCTCAGGAAGTAACCAGAAGCTCTCTGTCTGCTGTCTATGATGTGTCGTCCGAGTATGCGGAGGAGCTGCTGGATTTTCTGAAGATCCCATATGCGGAAGAAGGAACGGAAGAGCCGGAACACGACGACAGTAATCTGACTGAGGAGCAGCGGCAGAAGATTCTGCTTGCGGATAAATTAAGGGAATATGGGATAGGCAATGAGGCTGATTTAGAGGAATTCAGAGCGTTCATGCGCCGGAGAGGGGAACAGAAGCGTGCGGAAGAACCGGCACAGGTGGATGAGGGCTTTGGCAATGGGGACGGTAAGGAAGCGGCTGCTGTGGTAAAAGATATTCTGCGCCGTACCGGAGGCACTTCGGCGGGAGGTATGGCTGGCGAGGGCCATGAAAGCGGACTTGAGCAGGACAATGACGCAGACTGGGATGAACTTATGCCGTCTTCTGTGGACTACAGCAGGAAGATTGAACAGGCAAAGCAGAAAAGTGCGGCCGAAATTGACAGAATTATATATTATGAGGAACTGCAGAAGAAAGCGCTGAGCGCCGGGAAGTATACATTTGCATGGTTTAACGCGCTGATGGAAATGGAGAGTATCAACAGCGGCGAGGCGAATTCCAACAGCAGAGAGGTGTCAATCAGCTTTGGAAAGGTAGAAAAAGAGCCCGGAACAAAGCGCACATTGCTTCTGAAATATCCGAACCGGTATATTCCGCAGTTTATGGAGGACCTTACAGATATCCCGCTGGTGCTTCACACGAAGGTACAGACCCGGACGGCGGTCATTGAAGTGGCCAGCGTGAAATCCTATACTCTGCGGGTGAAATTAAAAAATGGTGCGGATATAGAAGGACTTGACCTTTCCACAGTAACGGCGGCGACCATTGATGCGAAGAGTCCGGCGTTTCTGCTGGAAGAGCTGAGAAAACAGTTTGCAGAGCTTCCATATGCCGATGATTTTAATATGCAGGAGCAGCTCTGCCGGAATATAGAATTTATCTTCGGTCCTCCCGGCACAGGGAAAACCACACATCTGGCGAAAAATGTGCTTTTGCCTCTGATGAAGGAGAAGGAGGGGTGTAAAGTTCTTGTCCTGACGCCCACCAACAAATCTGCGGATGTCCTGACCCGCAGGATTATGGAGGTTTCAGGGACGGACCACTCCTATGAAGACTGGCTGGTCCGATTCGGTGCCACCGGAGACGAGGAAATCGAGCAGAGTCCCGTATACAGGGACAAAACCTTTGATATTCGCAGGCCTTTCCGAACGGTTACAATAACGACCATTGCCCGGTTTCCCTATGACTTTTTCATGCCGCCCGGTGAGAGAATTTTCCTCCGGGGGATCAGGTGGGATTATATTGTGATGGATGAGGCCTCCATGATTTCTCTGGCTAATATAGTGTATCCGCTTTACCGGAAAACGCCGGAGAAATTCATTATAGCCGGCGACCCGTTCCAGATTGAGCCGATTACTTCCGTTGATTTGTGGAAAAATGAGAATATTTATACCATGGTACAGCTGGATACTTTTGTACAGCCGAAGACCATACCTCATCCGTATAAGGTAGAACTTTTGACCACACAATACAGGAGCATTCCGGATATCGGGGGCATATTCAGCCGTTTTGCTTACGGCGGAATTCTAAAGCATTATCGTTCGGCAAAAAGCCGGAAGCCGCTCATAGCAGACAGGGGGCCGGATATAAAGACATTAAATATCATCAAATATCCGGTCAGCAGGTACGAGAGCATTTACAGGGCAAAACGCCTGCAGCACAGCAGCGCCTATCAGGTGTATTCGGCATTGTTTACCTTTGAATATGTGTGTCATCTGTGCCGTTCGATTGCGGCCCATTATCCGGACAGCCTGTATAAGATCGGTATCATTGCACCCTATCGGGCTCAGTCGGATATGATTGAGAAGCTGATGGCCTCGGAGGAATTACCCCGGGAGACAGATGTACAGGTGGGCACGATTCATGGATTTCAGGGAGATGAATGCGACATTGTTTTTGCTGTATTTAACACACCGCCGAATATATCAGTATCTGGAGAGATGTTCCTGAACAAACGCAATATAATCAATGTATCCATCAGTCGGGCAAGAGACTATCTGTTTATCGTGATGCCGGACGACAATACGGAGAACATTGAGAATCTGCGGCTGGTAAGGCGTGTGGAACGTCTGATCAAGCGTACGAATGCATGGAATGAATTCCTGACCAAAGACCTGGAAGAGCTGATGTTCGGGGACCCGCAATACCTGGAGAACAATGCATTCTCCACCGGCCATCAGAGCGTGAATGTCTATGGACTGCCGGAGAAATGCTATGAAGTGCGCACGGAGGATAATGCCGTGGATGTGCAGATCCATAAGAAATAAAACAATGAAACAGAATCTGGAGGAAGGTATGGACTTCAAAGCGCTTTTACAGACAGCCGAATATGACTTTATCCGCAGCAATGAACGCCTGGGGAGAAGAATCCTGCTCCTGGGAGTGGGCGGGAGTTATGCCTATGGGACCAATAACGAGGGCAGTGATATTGACCTTCGGGGAGTGACCCTGCAGCTGCCGTCAGACTTAATCGGTCTGACTGAGTTTGAACAGTATGAGGATGACAGGACGGATACTGTCATCTATGGGTTTAATAAGCTTGTGAAGCTTCTATTGGACTGCAATCCCAATACCTGCGAGATACTTGGACTGGAGGGAGACCAGTATCTGATTCAGTCGCAGCTGGGGCACGAGCTGATTGAGAACAGCAGTCTATTCCTGTCAAAACGGGCCATCAAATCGTTCGGAGGCTATGCGGATGCTCAGCTGCGTCGTCTGCAGAATGCGATTGCCAGGGATGCACTGCCCCAGAGTGACAGAGAGAAGCATATCCTGAAATCTGTGATGAACGCGCTGGATGATTTCAACAGGCGATACGCCGGGAAGGAGACAGGCAGTATAAGGCTGTACATTGACAGTGCTGAAAATCCGAAACTGGACACGGAGATCTTTATAGATGCGGCGTATAAGCATTTCCCTCTTCGCGATTATGCGGATTTGTGGGGAACCATGCGGACTGTTGTGCGGGATTATGAAAGGATAGGGAAGCGCAATAAAAAGAAAGACGGGAACCATTTGAACAAGCATGCGATGCACTTAATCCGGCTGTTTATGATGGCCATAGACATCCTGGAGAAGGGGGAGATTATTACCCGTCGGCGAGACGATCTGCCGCTTCTGCTCGCAATCCGCAGAGGAGACTATATGCTGCAGGACGGCACCTTTTCGCCGGAATTTTATGAGGTGCTTGAAGAATACGAACGCCGGCTGGATGAGGCTGCGAAGAATACGAAACTGCCGGACAATCCGGATATGGAGAGCGTGGAAAGGTTCGTGGAGCGTGTGAACAGATACGCTGTAACGGGGGAACTGGTATGAGAAATGTTGAACAGGAAATCAACGACAAATTGAATGAGATAGAAGAAAGAGAAGAAGTCCGAATTCTCCACGCCGTTGAATCGGGAAGCCGGGCATGGGGATTTGCGTCCCCGGACAGTGACTATGATGTAAGATTTGTCTATGTCAGGCCGGAAGCGGACTACCTTCGGCTGGATGAACCGAAAGATGTGATAGAGTGGCAGCTTGATGAGGTGCTCGACATAAACGGCTGGGACTTAAAGAAGGCTTTGCGGCAGTTTGCAAGAGGAAATGCCACCCTTTTCGAGTGGAGTGGTTCACCCATAGTATATCGTACGACAAGGGAATGGGAGAGGATCAGGGAAGTGTCCAGGCAGTATTTTTCCGAAAAAGCGGCAGTTTATCATTATTATGGCACGGCAAACAGTACCTTACGGGAGTATTTGCAGGGTGATGCTGTGCGATATAAGAAGTATTTTTATGCGCTTCGTCCCCTTCTGGCGGCACGGTATATTGAGCAGTATCATGAAGCGCCGCCGGTATTATTTGATGAGCTGCTGAAACTGGAGCTTCCCGGGGATCTGCGGAATGGGATAGATACGCTTCTGGAAGTGAAGAAACGCACTGTAGAAGGGGAGAAGAATCCGCAGATTCCGGTGATCAGAGATTTCATTGAGAAGGAAACTGCCCTGCAGAAGGAACTGGCGGACAGGCTTGCAGATGACCATAACAGGGACTGGACAGCATTGAATCGAGTGTTCAGGGAAGTGATAGATTTATGGGAGGAGCGAATATGACAGCGAATCAGAAGGAATGGGCGGAGGAAAAGAAAAGGCTTGTTGATACCGTAAAAAGTCTGGGCTTTCCCGGAGAACTGGGAGAGGCGGTTGCGAAGAACCTGGGAAGTCCGAAAGCCATGAAGAGAATGGTGGGGTATCTGGAGAGTGTAAGGCCTCAAAGTGCGGAACTGGTAGTGGATGAGATGCTTGCCATCTGCAGTGAAATCAGCGCGTGGAAGGCGAAAAAAGCCGGGCGGAATTTATAAGGGCATGCTACAGCGTAATATTTAACGTGCAGAGTTCCTCTTTTTTCGTTGATGTTTTATGAAAAACAGAATATAATAAGGGCGGACCATTGCCGGAGACAGGCTCAGAAAGGATAACAGGAATGACCGCAAAAGAAACCTTAAAGACCTATTTTGGATATGATTCCTTCCGGTCCGGACAGGAAAGTATAATCGAAGCAATCATGGCGGGGCGCGACAGCCTTGCAATCATGCCCACGGGAGCAGGCAAGTCTATATGTTATCAGATTCCGGCGCTGATGCTGCCCGGTATTACCCTGGTGATATCGCCGCTCATTTCCCTGATGCAGGATCAGGTAAAGGCACTGAACGATGCGGGCATTCACGCGGCATTTATTAATTCTTCTCTCACGGAGGCTCAGATCGGCAAAGCATTAAGCCGGGCGGCAGCAGGTGCATACAAGATCATATATGTGGCGCCGGAGCGGCTGGAAAGTTATGGCTTTATGGAATTTGCCGGCAGTGTGGATATCTCCATGGTAACCGTCGATGAGGCTCATTGCATTTCTCAGTGGGGTCAGGATTTCAGGCCCGGTTATCTGAAGATCGTGGATTTTATCAGAAATCTTCCCGGGAGACCTGTTGTCAGTGCGTTTACGGCCACGGCCACAGAAGAGGTAAAAGAAGACATTCTGTGCGCGCTGCAGCTTCTAAACCCCAGTGTGACAGTGACAGGCTTTGACAGGGAAAATCTGTATTACAGTGTGGAAAATATCCGCAGGAAAGAGGATTTTGTCATTGATTATATAGAGAAACATTCCCGGGAAAGCGGGATTATTTACTGCGCTACCAGGAAAAGTGTGGACAACCTTTTTGCGGTACTGTATCAAAAAGGTGTGCCGGTTACCAGGTATCATGCTGGTATTGACAATGAAACCAGGAAGAAAAACCAGGAGGATTTCATATATGATCGAATGCCGGTCATGGTGGCAACCAACGCCTTCGGCATGGGCATTGACAAATCCAATGTGAGATATGTAATCCATTACAACATGCCTCAAAGCATGGAGAATTACTACCAGGAAGCAGGACGCGCCGGGCGGGACGGAGAGCCCGCCCAGTGTATTCTGCTTTTTTCGGCACAGGATATCATCATTAATAAGTTCCTGCTGGAGAAGAAAGACTTCTCCGACCTGGAGGAAGAAGATGTGGAGCTGGTAAAGCAGAGGGATATTCGCCGCCTGCAGATTATGGAAGCATACTGCAGGACTACGGCCTGTCTTAGGACTACAATTCTGAATTATTTCGGAGAAAAGGCTGCCGGGCCCTGCAACAATTGCGGTAACTGCCACAGGGAGTACAGGGAAGAGGACATGACAGCAGAAGCAAAATGGGTTATTAACTGTGTGGCGGAGACAAAGGGACGTTACGGACTGACCATAGTGCTGGGAACTCTGATGGGAGCCGACAGGGCGAGACTGCGGGAGCTGGGCACGGTGAATTACAGGTCCTATGGGGCGTTAAAGGACAGAAACGAAGCTTTGCTGCGCAGCCTGATCAGCCAGATGATAGAAGAGGGGTATCTGTACCAGACGAAGGACCAGTACAGTGTGTTGAAAATAGGTGATATCTCAAGGTTAAGAGATGAAAATGCCCATGTGATAATGCACATTTATGAAGAGAAAGGGCAGAAAGAATCCGACCGGAGGGAAAATGTCCGGAAGAGAAGTACAGATGCGCTTACGGCGGCAGGATATGATCTGTTTGAAGAGTTGCGGAAGCTCCGGCTTGAAATCGCGAGGGAGGAAGGTCTTCCGCCGTATATCATTTTTAATGACAGGACGCTGATTGATATGTGCGTGAAGCTGCCTGAGACTCCGGATGATTTACTGAAGGTATCCGGCGTGGGCAAAAGGAAGAGCGAAAAATATGGGGACACTTTCATAAATGCCATAGCGGTGTTTATGGAGACGCATCCGGATGCTGTCATCAGCATGCGGAGTCAGGGCAGCCAGGAGAACGAGGAAAAGAAACCCTTTGACAGAGCGGAATATAATCGGTCAAAGAACCGCCCGGATGGAGCAGGGGCGTCCTGGAACGAGGAGGAAGACGCAAGGCTGGACCAGGAATACAAGTCAGGGATGAAGATATCGGAAATCGCCCGGCTGCACAGCAGGACCCCGGGAGGTATCCGGGCCAGGCTGAAAAGGCATGGGTTGATTGAGTGAAATTAGTTAATTAGACATTAAACGGTTATTTCAATAAATAAAAAAGAAGGTACATATTAACTTGGGAATGTGTAACTTGTTTATAAATAAAGATGAACACAATAAATAAATAATAAAAAGGGGAAGTATAATGGGAAAAATTTATAATTTACGAGAAGCAACTATGCTAATATGGGAAACTGTTAAAATAACAGAAGAGCAAGGTGGAGGGATAAAGCACTGGTATATCTCTCACAGGGGGATTGGGAAATAGCAAGAAAAGAAATCAGCAATATTGAATTTAGTGTAGAAGAAGCGGTAAAGTGGTGGAGCCAGGAGGAGATAATAGGGAAAGAAGAAAAATGTTCGGTTTTGCTATTATTGTTGTTGCAAGGTAAAATAGGTACAGCTCATGAGGAATTCAGAGAGATTCGAACAGCAATGTGAAAAAAGGAAAATCAAGCAATATATGAAAGTATGTCTTAAACCAAGGATAAAAACCCCAGAATTAGATAAAGGATTGAGATATTAATGTTGGATTAAAGTAAAATTTCAAGAAGGGTGATGCATTTAATTTGTTCATTTGGGAACCGAGGATATAGGGAGGTATATACAAATGAGCAAGTTAATCCCTATAGACATTACAGGCATTAGCAAAACAGAGGATATTATGAATAAATGTCATGATGTTTTCAAAGCCACTTTGGCGCTAAAAGAAGATAAACCACAGTTAAATGGAAAAGAAGTATTAGTACCATTGAAGTGGTTGGATTATAAGGCGGAAACATTTTGGCATTCGGCAAGTATAGAGTTAAAACAAAGGTTAGATATTTTGCCATGTAATAATGATATTACATCTGCTCTATGCAATAATAATTGTTTGCTGGAAATAGACTATATTATGCTGAATGGCATAAAAAGAGAAAAGTGTATATATCGAGCGGTCAGAGTAAATTGGATCCGGGCAGTTCTTGAAATGTGTAATGATAACGATCCTCGAATTAAATATTGGGAAAAAATTCATTCATCTAATAAAAGGAACCGTATTTATTTGAGATATGAAGAAGAGGAAGTAGATTTTTTGGTTATTTTAGAAGATATAAGTGAAAAAAGAGTAAGATTTATCACTGCTTATCCTATTTTCTTTCTTAGTGCAAAAAGAGACTATGAAAATGACTATCATAATTATCAAAAAATAAAAAGCCGGTAATCGCTATGCGAAAACCGGATTCTCCTTCTAAACATGTTAGATGAGTTAATTTTATTATAGCAAATGTCGCGACAAAGTCAACAGATTTTACGAAAATTTAAGAGCTCCAAATTTTACGAAAATTCTGTTACAATATATTATGCACAATGAAATTAATGAGATACATAAAAATGAAAGCTTTTATCAGTTTATGCCAAATGCTAAATAAAAATGTAAATTCAGGAGGAAATCAACATGCTGGAAGTTGGAACGAAAGCACCGGATTTTGAATTGCCGGACCAGAACGGAAAGATGCATAAGTTATCAGATTATGCGGGAAAGAAAGTGATTCTATATTTTTATCCGAAGGACAATACTCCGGGCTGTACAAAGCAGGCCTGCGGTTTTTCCGAGAGATATCCGCAGTTTCTGGAAAAAGGGGCGGTAGTACTGGGCGTCAGCAAGGACAGTGTCACCTCTCATAAGAAGTTTGAGGAGAAATACGACCTTGCCTTTACCCTGCTTGCGGACCCGGAGCGGAAGGTAATTGAAGCCTATGATGTCTGGAAGGAGAAGAAGAATTATGGCAAAGTATCCATGGGAGTGGTCCGGACCACTTATCTGATTGATGAAAAGGGAATTATTGTCAAAGCGAATGATAAGGTGAAGGCAGCAGATGACCCGGAGAAGATGTTGGGAGAGGTTTGATGAAGATCATATTATCGCCGACGAAGAAAATGATAGTCGATTCAGACAGTCTGGCACCTTCAGGGGTGCCGGAGTATTTAAATCAGGCAGAGGAGATTCTTGACTGGTTAAAAGGACAAACATATGAAGCGTTAAAGAATCTCTGGAAATGCAATGACAGAATCGCCGGGCTGAACTTCGAGCGGCTGGAACACATGGATCTGCGGCATAATCTGACGCCGGCAGTGCTGGCCTATGAGGGAATCGCCTATCAATATATGGCACCAACGGTGTTCGAGACTGGCCAATATGATTATGTCCAGGAGCATTTGCGGATACTGTCAGGATTTTACGGCGTGTTGAAACCCATGGACGGGGTGACGCCGTACAGACTTGAGATGCAGGCAAAAGCATCCGTGGCCGGGCATAAAGACTTGTATGAACTGTGGGGAGGCAGGCTATACAAAGCAGTCCGGGACGACAGCGGAATTATCATAAATCTTGCTTCCAGAGAGTATTCGAAATGTATTGAGAAATACCTCCGGGAAAGAGACAGATACATTACAATTACATTTTGTGAGCAGGCAGAAGGTAAGCTTGTCACAAAGGGCACTTATGCAAAAATGGCCAGAGGCGACATGGTCAGATTTATGGCGGAAGAAAGGCTGGAAGACCCTGTCGATATCCGAAAATATAACAGGTTGGGGTATGTGTTCAGAGAGGAATTGTCCACAGAAACAGAATATGTTTTTGTTATGAACGGATACGAAAAGATACTGCAAAATCTGTAAACTGCAGAAGCTGGGCTGCAGAAGCGATCATGCTTTTTCATTTTATTCCTTTCTACACATGCAGTGCGTGCTGAAATCAGCTGTTGAAATCATAGGCCTTTGCCTGCAGATGATACATTTTGGCGTAATTCCCGTTTTGCGCCAGCAACTCCATGTGGGTTCCGGCCTCTATTATACTGCCGTTATCAAAATAGTAAATTCTGTCCATCTCCTTCATAAGGGAAAGGCGATGGGAGATGAAAATGAATATCTTGTCCTGGCAAAAATCCAGAATACTGTGATTGATACGAGCTTCCGAATAAGGATCTATGGCTGCGGACACCTCATCCATAATGATGACCTGCTTTTCGTTCTGTGCAAATACTCTGGCCAGAGACAGCTTCTGGCTTTGACCGCCGGTCTTCATATTGTCTCATTTTCTGCTGTATAATTTGCCTTGCAATTTTATTGCCCGATTTTTATCATGTGGTTTGCTCTGTATTTTCTGTTGTCTGAATTCCCTCGTCCGGTGACATAAATGTTTCCTAAATTTCTGCCTCCATCCCGTCCCAGACCAGTTCCATTCCCAGCCTTTCCGCACATTCGGCCAGATATCGGTATCCCCCTGTGCCGTGGGAAATGTGAGTACACAGGAACCGGGTGTTCGCGTCTGCAATCCCCATGGAATTCAGCCGTTCCTGAATAACCCTATTGTCTCTGAGGCCCATGTGGTACGTGTCTGTGACGTTTTTGGCCCCCAGGGTACAGTCCATAATGACGCAGTTTAGGTGTTTTCCGTTCAGAAATGCGTATGTATCCTCTGTGAGATTTCCGGTGTCGGTGGCATACAGGACACTTTTTCCCTCTTTATCCTCTATCAGATAAATGAATGCCTCTTCTCCCGGTGCATGGATGGCAGGCAATGCGGTGACGCTGTAATTACCTGCCTGTAACGTTTCAAAGGGATGTACTGTCTGCATACAGCATGCCTCTTTTATGCCTGCGGCCTGACAGCCTTCCAGCCGGGTACATATCTTCTGTGCGACTTTTTCGTTGCCATAGGCATAGAGCACAGGCTCAATCATTTCTCTGCCGAACCATGCGCCCCGAAATCCCAGCAGCTTTTCTTCCAGGTGGTCGCAGTGAGAATGGGTGATGAAGAGATATTTTACCCGGGACAATTCGATCCCATAGAGTACGGATTTCCAGTATGTCTCCGGCCCCATATCGATGAGCAGATCGCGGTTTACCAACAGCTGAGATCTGCTGCGGAGCTCTCTGCCTCCCAGCTTTCGGGCTTCCATGCAGTCAGGACATTGACAGAATGCGCCGGGAACCCCTTCCGAGGCTCCCGTGCCCATAAATGTAAGAATCATGATGATACCCCCGTGTCAGGATAGAAATGTTTTAAACGCTTTGCAATATGGCGCTGAACATTCGGATTATTTTGCCGCATCATACAGAGAAATCAAATATTTCCCCAGCTGCAGCGAGTAGGTCAGCAGGGCGTCGATGACCGGCTCCGGAACCCGCTCGGCTGCTTTGTGGGTCTCATAGGCAAATACGCCTTTGTAATCGATTTTCTTCAGCGTCTTCATAATCGGTTCCCACTCAATAGTACCATGGCAGGGCAGAAGATGGTGGTCGCTGTCCGCATAATTATCCTGTACATGAGTGGCAATCAGGCGTTCCCCCATCATTTCCAGGGCCTGAGGCTGATTCCAGCCCATCATGTTGGCATGGCCGAAATCCCAGCAGATGCCCACATTGTCATACTGCTCTGACAGCCGGTCCACAATTTCGATTATTTCCTCCGTCCTTGCGGCAAAGCGGTCTCTCCTGCATTTCCGCGAGGGATCTGTCCTGTCGAACATGTTTTCCACCGCCACGGACAGGCCATAACGGGCGGCCAACTCCAGATGGGGTTTGTAATATTCCATGTTGTCTTCAAGACATTTGCGGAAATTGTTGTCATAAAGGTGAAATCCTGCATGAATGACGATGGCTTTCACGCCCAGTTCTCCGGCCGCCATAATGGAGCGGCGCACAATTTTCTCTGTGTGTTCTCTGTCCGGGTAATCCTTATCCAGCACATTATAAAAGGGGGCATGTGCCTGACTGGCGGTCATGTTCAGCCCTGCCAGCAGTTCTTTCATCTCCAGGACCCAGTCATGCCAGTTGTCCGGTTCCAGTTCCTTACATTTTCCCTTCTCCTGGGTATCCTTTTTGGTCAGGCAGAAATTAAGGTCGATATCTTCATATCCTATGGCATGCAGCTTTCTGATGCAGTCGGTCATTGGAACTTCTATTCCGCCGGGACGATGTCTGTAGAATCCTGTGGTAGTTGATAGTTTCATATATAGCTTCCTTCCTTTCCGCAATCCTATATTGCCCCCAGCCACCTGAGTGCATTCCATATGCCGTCCTCCAGCACATCCGTGGTGATAAAATCTGCCAGAGCCTTTATGTTTTCCACTGCATTTCCCATGGCGATACAGGTACCTGCACACTGGAACATTTCCAGATCATTATTGCTGTCGCCCACGGCTACGGTGTCTGCCATGGGAATCTGCAGTCTGTCCGCCAGAAATCTCATGGCGCTTCCCTTGGAGTATCCTTTGGGTGCAATTTCCCAGAATCCCCGATCTCTGTCGATAAAGCTCAGCTCTTCCCTGAATTGCTGCTGAAAGAGCTCCATTCGCTTTGCTTCCACTTCATTGACAAAAAACTTGTCGAAATTTCCAACCGCTTCTTCCCAGGGGAGACAATCTGACGGATGGCGTCTCCTCATATGATCCTGAAATCTCTCGGACTGGAATTCTGTTAAATTTTTCGCATAATTGTTGTCCGCGCCTTCCAGAAGGGCGTCAATGCCGTATTTTTCCAGGGCCGCCATAATTCTGCGGCTTTCCTCCGGGGGAAAAGTCTCATGCAGCAGGACTTTTTCCCGGTATCTCACCATGGTGCCGCAGCCCAGCAGATAGCCGTCAAAATCCGTCTGTTCCGGAAGCCAGTTCCCCACCATACGCCAGGTTCTGCCCGTATTGACCACACAGATATGTCCGTTTTCCTGTGCTTTGCGGATAGATTCCTTTGTGCTCTCCCCGAGAACCTGGTTTCCTTTGCTGATTAAAGTGCCATCAATGTCAAAAAAGATAAGTTTCTGCATTTTCACAATTCCTGTTGTTATATTCTATTATGGAAATGATTTCGCTCCCATGTCGAAGCAGTTCTGTAATCTGATCCTGGCCGTCATATTGCGGACAGGATTATCCCACGGGATAGGGCAGAGGAAGTACGTATTCCCTGTCTTTTGTAATGAAATGATGCCGTACTCCCAGTTCTTTCATCCATCCCTGTACTTCTACGGTTTTCCAGGGACCGGAATTATAGGGCTCTCCACGTCGCTGGTTATCCCAGAGCCACTGGGGGGTGTTCCACAGGCAGGCTTTCGGAGACACAACTTCATAAAAGCTTTTTTTCACGCCGCTCTGTCCGTGATGAGCCATCTGTACGAAATCTGCCCGCAATTCGCCATGAGGCACAAGAGCCAGCACTCTGTCGCCGGCTTCCTCCCCCAGATCGCCGATGAAGAGAATCCGTTGTCCCTCCGCATCCACCCGGAATACCACGGAAGAATTGTTGATGGTATTCTCTGTGATGGATTCATCCGGCACATACAGCACTTTGATCTCTATGGAATCAACGGTGAATTTCTGCCCGGTTTCAAAGGGCAGGCAGATTTCTCTGTGGGATTCTTTAAATTCATTAAATGCACTTGTAACACGAGCTCCACGGGCACCTGTCTCGTCATATTTCTCATAGAATTCATATGACAGGAATTTGCTGTAGATTTTTTTCACCTTCAGGGGATTCGGCCTGGAGAAAATCTCCAGCAGGGCATTCACATGATCGGAGTGGGGATGTGTCAGCAGCCATAAATCCACTGTGGGTTCGGGACCTCCCAGACGAATCAGGGTGTCCAGCAGATGTCCGGCATCTTTGGCTGTTCCTCCGTCGATGACCACCAGCTTTCCCTCCATACTTTGCAGGACATAGGACATCATTTGGGTATGACTCTGTTCCTGAAGCATATATAATGTTGTTTGCATATTTTCCTCCTTTTATAGGGTCTGCTTTATTCTTCTGCCTTATCTGCGTTGTCTGTATCCTGCCGAACCTGTTCTCTGTATTTTGCAGGACTGACACCCATGGTATTTCTGAATTTTTTGGTGAAGCTGGCCACATCGAAATACCCTACCTGTTCCACAATGTCCTTAATCTTCAAATCTGTGTCCCGCAGAAGGCAGCAGGCTTTCTTAATCCTCCGCTTTGTGACATATTCCAGGAAATTCATGCCGGAACATTTCCGGAAAAATCTGCTCAGATAAGAGGAAGACAGGCTGAATTTCTCCGCCAGCCCGGAGAGGCTGATATCATTGTCATCATAATGAGCATCCACATAGGCCAGAATATCCTGATACAATTCATTACTCTCCTGTACCTTTCGGAATTCTCCATAATGATATATTCCGGAGCGGCCTTTTTCCTGCATACTGTCCCCTACGGCAAGTGCTTCCAGATAGGATGTGCTTATACCATTCAGGTTATCGCAGCAGCTTCCCACGGCAAACAGCCAATCCAGCTCTGTTTTACCGGTTATGACACTGTACAGATCTGTGATTTTCTCTTCCAGGGGGGGCATCTCAGGGTCAGTATTCCACAGCAGAGTCAGACAGCCGTTATTCTCAGGAAGCATCAGAACATGCAATCCTGGAAGGGCCTGTTCTTCGATAAGTGCTTTTGCTGTCTCTGCCTGACTGGCTCTCGTGGGTGACATGCAATACAGTATTATAACCAGAGAGCAGGGTTCACGGAATTCAATATCCTGAACCGCCAGTGTGTCCTGTGCGTGCTCTGCGTTTACCGCACCCAGCAGGAGTGCCTTCAGGATACTTTGGGAATACATTTCTTTATTCTCCTCCAGTTCTCTGGCAATGGTTTTGTTCATCTCTGCAATTCTGGTGACAGAAGTGTGAAGATGCTCCCACTCGCCGCGCTTGACCATCTCCGGCTCGAGGCCTTCCAGAATATTCTGCTGTTCAGGAGATACATGTTCCAGAATGCTCCATAATTTTCTGATGGGCCGATACATCCTGAAGGCCAGCACAATTCCAAATACAATACACAGTACCAGCAGCACAGTAATTACAGCAGCCACCTGATTCTCACTGCGCACATACTTCAGGAAAAACTGCGGTCTTGGTATTACGGCAATATATTTCCAACCGGTAGTCTGGGCCGCTCCCATAATGATAAAACAGGAGATACCGTTAACCTTTCCTGTGTGAATTCCCGGTTCTCTGTAAGTATCTGTCAGCAGCTTTAATGTTTCGGGTGAGAATTCCAGACCGTTTTCCAGCTCAAACTGCAGCTGATCGTCATCATCAAAAAGATAAATGCTTTCATGATACTGTTTATCTGATATATCAAGTATATCTGTAAAATAATTGGATTCCACCAGTCCGACTACAGAACCCAGAGGATGCACGCCGGAATCTACCCACGGGTAAGTAATGGCGATATATTCTTTTGCGTCATATTTTTTGACCAGGTATCCCCCATTTCCGTTGACGCTGAGAGCAAAGGGGTGTCCCTCTGCAATATACCGGTCGAAATCTTCCCTGTTTTCCTCTCCCTGCGGACGGTATCCCATGTTCTTGAAATTGTTCACGGAGATTACGCCATTTCCGGAATACAGATTACCGTCGCCGTTGATATGCAGATACATTTCGTCGAAAAAGCTTACCTGGGCATGATAAATGGCCAGCTTTCGAATGGCGAGGATGGTATCATAACTATTGGTATGAAGGACATATGGAGTTACATCAGGATCTGTGGCAATCTGAATCGCCACCTGTCGGAAGCTTTTCATATCGTCGTCCATGTTCTGAATGGCCTGTCGCAAGGTATATTCCTGAGAAACCGCATAAGCCGCTTCCATCTGGTGCAATCCGTTGGACAGAAAGATTCCAGTCAGCAGAAGAATCGGCGCCAGGATAAACGCCACGAGAGATGCAATATATGAAATGAGTATCCTGGACTGTCTGTTTCTGATTCTTCTGCCGAGCATAATTTCCTCCTGTTATTTCCTGTAATACATACAGGAAGAGCGGACCTGTAATCCACATCTTCCTGTTATTGTGTCACTGATTCTGTAAAAATTCAATCCCTTTATTTCGAGGAAGCCCAGCGATCATAGGCTGTCTGGAGAAGCTCCACATAACGATCAAGCTTTCTGTCATTGAGTCCTTTAATATACTCATCCCAGGTGGCGTCGATATCCAGATCTCCGTTGATCATTTTGGATTCCATGGTCTCCTTGTAGTTCCGCAGGTCTGTCTCAATCAGGCTGATTTCATCATTTTCTTCCTGGGTAAACTTAACCGTTCCAGGCCAGCCTACTTTCAAATAGTCATAGAGATTTGCCATAATATCTGTGGTGAGACGACTGTTGTTCGTAACGGCCTCATCCTCTATAAGAACATAATCCTCTTCCTGATAAATGGTGGTGGAGGTCAAAGCAAGCGTCTGGCCCATGGGGAAGTAACTGTTGCCCGGGGTAACCTCGGCATCTCTCCACTGGCCTACTTTCTCATATTTTTCCCTGTCCCACTCATTCTCCACTTTCACAGTGCCGAATCTGTCGGTTTCACCCAGCCACCAGCCGTACTCGGGATTTGCCGTAAATTCTCCCTTCGGCACACCGCGGACAATGGTGTAGGTTCCTTCTTCGGAATAGAACCAGTCAGCCATGGAAATCAGCTTCTTGATGACAGCTTCATCTGTCACTTTGTTGGTGATAACCAGTCCGCCGTTGAACTGCATATCCTTGGAGGGCCACATTTTCTCACTGTTAAATTCGCTGGTGAAGGGCTCCAGACCCCGGAACTGTATGGACACATTGATGTCCGGAATGTTCAGCCAGGAAGCATAATCCGTGAAGGCGCCATACTTGTCTTCCGCCTGCTTTGCCTTCCGCTGTTCTGCGGTCTGGGTGAAGTATTCCTGATCCAGCAATTTCTCGGAATACAGCTTGTGCATGTATTTCAGGAATTCTTTATAGTTTTCGTGCGCCGGAATGTAGAATACTTTTCCGTTGTCGTCCACCTGATAGTCTGCTCCGCTGGGGTCACCCAGGAAGCCGAAGCCTGCCAGAATGGGAATAAAGGCACTGTAATAGAAGGAATCTTCTTCCTTGTAGGAACCGCCCAGAGGAATCTCGTCTGTGGTGTCGCCGTTCTGATTGGGATCGCCGTCACGCACTGCCACCAGATAATCGTAGAACTCGTCCAGAGTCTCGGGCATTTTCTCGATACCCAGTCTCTCCATCCACGTTTTGTTGATAAACCAACGGTTCTTCGCCATTTCACGGGGATTGGCCGTGTAGCCTCTCAGAGAGTAGATATGCCCGTCCGGGAAGGTCATACCTGCCAGCAGGTCCACATTATCATTTTCCATCGCCGCATACAGATTAGGCATGGTCTCTTTGGAGATGTAATCCTCCAGCGGGAGAAGCAGCCCCTGTGCGCCATAGGTTGCAAGCTCTGTATCTGTCAGATCATTTAAGAATACCATGGGAAGGTCGTTGGTGGCAAATGCCAGACTTTCCTTTTCTGACCATGCATCCTTTATAATCTGGTCTACTTTGAAACGGATGCCGCAGGTCTCTTCAATCTTGTCCATCAGCCAGTAATCATTCCAGTCGCCCTGACCGGATTTGGTGGCCACCATCATGGTGACTTCTATGACTTCATCTGACTCAGGGGTCTCGGCCTCGCTGCTGTTTTCAGCAGAGCTGCTCCCGGAACTGCTTTCAGCAGAGCCGCTTTCACTTGCCGGGGATGAGCTGCCGGAATCATTGTTTCCGCAGGCTGCCATGGATAGAACCATTGAGCCTGCCAGAAGAGCCGCCAACAATTTTCTCTTCATAAAATTACCTCCTACTTATGTTAAAATGTGTATAGTTGCCAACCGGACTGATGATATGTATTATGTCCGGGTAAAACCTGATGTTATTACTATCCTTTCACGGAGCCTATCATGACACCCTTCACGAAGAATTTCTGCAGGAAAGGATAGATAATCAGCATGGGCAGGGAAGCTACAACGATAAGCCCATATTTCATGCTCTGAGCCATTCTTGCCCTTTCAATCATGGATTCCAGCTCATCACTGTTTACGTCAATAGCCTGATTCAACACCAGAATTTCCCGTAAGAAAATCTGCAGAGGCTGTTTATTTTTATCTTTCAGATAGATTAAGGCATTGAAATAACTGTTCCAGTGTCCCAGGCCGTAATAGAGGCTCAGGATTGCAATAACCGGTTTGGACAACGGTACTATAATCCGGAAAAAAGTTCCGAAATCATCACAGCCGTCGATTCTGGCTGACTCCTGCAGTTCTCCGGGAATACTGCCCGCGATAAAGGAACGGGTGATGATGACGTTGTACATGGATACCAGTCCCAGTACCAGCAGAGTATACCATTTATCATACAGGCCGATGTTGTTGACCACGATAAATTTCGTAATCATGCCGCCGCTGAACCACATGGTGAACATCATATACAAAGTGATAAGCTTTTTCCCGTACAAGTCCTTACGGGACAGCGCATAACCTGCCATCATGGTGACCACCAGATTCAGAATGGTTCCCACCAACGCATAGAAGAGACTGTTGCGGTAGCCGATCAGTACCCAGCTGTTTTTCAAAATCTGTTTATAGCCTTCAAGGTTGAAGCCTTTGGGAAAAAGCAGCAATTTTCCGCTGTTGACCGCCGTGGGATCGCTGATGGAGGCGGAGAGTACAAAGAGCAGCGGGTACAGGGCAACCAGACCGAACAACAGCAGCAGAATGTTAATTGCCCAGTTGAATACCCTTTCCATGCCTCTTTCCCGGATTTTTGATGGCTGTGTCTTTTCTTTCATTTATGTTCCTCCTGATTAAAGTCGCTGCGCGACAGCACTAAAGAGTAAAGTATCTTCGGCACACCTCTTATGAGAGAAACTTTCATTCGAAAGTGCACTCATGAAAGTTCCTCTCGTGCGCCATCGATACTTTACGTTCCGAGTCACAGACGAACTTAGAACAGACTCGTTTCGCTGACGGTGCTGGAAATCTTATTCACGATCAGCAGCAGAATACAGTTGATAACGGAATTAAATATGTCAATGGATGTGGTATAGCTGAATTTCGCTCCCAACAGACCTGTTTTATACACGTATGTGGAGATCACTTCCGACACAGGCAGGTTCAGCGAATTCTGAAGGAGGTATACCTTCTCAAAGCCCAGACTCATCATTTTGCCCACTTCCATAATCAGCAGAATAATGATGGTAGGAGCAATTCCCGGGATATTGATGTGCAGGATTCTCCGGAACCGGGAGGCGCCGTCCACACGGGCTGCTTCATGCAGGGAAGGGTCAATTCCTGCCAGTGCGGCCAGGTAGATGATAGAGGACCATCCGGTGGTTTTCCAGATTTCCGAAATGATGTAAACCGGCCGAAACCATCCTTCCTGTCCCATGAAATCAATGGGCTGACCTCCCAGCGCCTGGATCATGGTATTGATGACGCCTGTGGAAGGAGAGGTGAAGCTGATAATCATACCGCACAGTACAACGGTGGAGATGAAGTGGGGCGCATATGTCAGATTCTGTATTATCTTCTGAAATTTTGCATTGCGGGCTTCATTCAGAAGCAGCGCAAGAAAAATAGGAAAAGGAAAACAGAACACCAGCCGCAGTACATTCAGCAACAATGTATTTCTGATGAGAACAGAAAATTGCGGTGAGGTCACAAAATACTTAAAGTGTTTCAGACCCACCCAGGGGCTTCCGGAAAAACCCAGTCCCGGCAGAAAGTCTTTAAAAGCAATCTGCATTCCATATAATGGCATATAGTCAAATACAAACAGATAAATCAGTGCCGGAAGCAGAAGTACATATAATTGCCAGCTGTGACGTATCCCCTGTCCGAATGACATGCCTTTTTTCTTTACGACGGCGCTGCCGCTTTTTGTTTTTGCCATCTTTTTCCTCCTGTCCCGATTTGGTCAATGCGTACATTAACCATAGTTTATTGTGAATTTTTTGTAAATATTTCATTTTTTCAAGTAGGTTATTTTTGACAAATTGTGCTATTTGCACAAATAAATCCATTGGATTTAAGCGTATATGATGTGCATATGATGTCCGCCAGCTCGCAGGGTGAAGAACAGAACAATTCAGGGAAATCTTCATCAAACTGTTCTCTGCAGGTGGCGCCGGATAACATGGCACAGAAATCTGCGCCCGCGTTCCGGGCGGTCTCCTGGTCTACCAGACTGTCTCCTACATACAGCACATCCTGTACCGTTAAGCCCATTTTCTCCAGGATGGAGAACAGTCCCCGGGGATCCGGTTTGGGAGCCGGCATTTCATCCGCGCCGAAAACCATATCGAAATATTGCGTCAGGTTATACTTGTCCAGGGAGGCCAGTATCAGGTCCCTAAGCTTCAGGGAGAGAATACCCAGCTTCAGCCCCTGCTCTTTCATCCGTTTCAGGCTTTCCTCCAGCCCCGGGAAAAAGGTGGTCCTTTTGCACATTTCCTGTCTGCAGAGGGCCCGGTAATATTCTCTGATTATGAGAATTTTTTCCATATCAGTCTCTTTTGTGAGAAAGCGAAGCATGTCTGTCTGTGTGTGGCCAATCATGGTAACTACCTGTTTATAAGGCTGTTCAGGGTATCCGAAATGCTTTGCCGTCTGATTCAGAAGGGATACAATAATGGGTCCTGTGTCCGCAATGGTCATGTCATAGTCAAATACCAGTGCTTTGTACTTTTTTTCCGGTTTCTGCATGTTTCCTCTCATTCCGCCGCGTGAGCGACATTTCAATTTGGGAGAACTTTGAGGCATATGGTACCGCGTAGTTGATTTCACTTGGTACTGTGTAATCATTCAGTGATACCTGCCGCATTTTGGCCGTAAGGACGGCAGATGTAATGTATGTAAACCATAGAGTATTATGTGTTTTTTGTAAATATTTCGTTTTTTTCGGTATGCTGTTTTTGACAAATAGTACATTTTGCACAATTCTTTGAAATGTTTTTTGGAGAAAATATACAAAGCACTTTTTCCGGGTTCTTGTATTTGCAATCTGGTAACGGCAGAGATTTTAAGGTATAATAAAAAAGTCTGATGTGTGTTGAGAATAGTGTATGGCAAAAGCTCTTGTAAGGCGGCGTGGATTATGTGGTGATTATGGCATCGGATAAAGAGGGAAGATACCTTTGTGTCAGGCAGTTTCGACAGAGAAGCCGTGAGGAAAAATGCCGCAGGGCTGCGGAGCAGAGTCTGGATGGGACGGAGTTCCTGCATGTCAGGAAATACTCTGCGGACGAGATAGAGAAAATGATAGAGAAAGGCGAATTTCAGCAGGCGATACACATCATGGACTGGCTGCTGGTGAGGCGGCGGGGAACAGGAGGACATAAGAATGCGTGAAGAGATTTTTACCTATATAAAAAGGAAATACAAAACCACACCGGAGTACCTCTGGGCGAAGGATAACACCAGTGCTGTCTTCCGCCACAGCGACAACAGGAAGTGGTTTGCGCTGGCCATGTGCGTAGGCAGGGATAAGCTGGGACTTTCCGGAGAAGGATATGTCGATGCCCTCAACCTGAAAATAGACGATATGATGCTGCGGGACGTACTGATACAGGAACAGGGAATCTTCCCTGCCTATCACATGAATAAGCAGCATTGGATTACGGTGCTTCTGAACGGTACTGTAGAGAAGGATAAAGTCTGTGACTTGATCGATATAAGCTATGCTGCCACTGCGTCGAAGAAAAAGAAGGAGAAAATCCGCCCGCCGAAGGAATAGATTGTTCCGGCGAATCCAAAGTTCTATGATATTATACACGCCTTTGACAAAGCGGAGGTGATCGACTGGAAGCAGGGCAGCGGCATTAAGACCGGCGATACGGTTTTCCTGTATGTGGCTGCCCCGGTATCAGCGATTCTCTATCAGTGCAAGGTGATGGAGACAGATATTCCTTACAGGTATCAGGATAAAAATCTGACAATCAGTATGCTGATGAAAATCAAACTTCTGAAAAGATATGATTCCGGAAAGTTTACTTTCGACAGATTGAAAAAGGAGTTTGGCATATATGCGGTGCGCGGGCCCAGAGGAATACCGAACAGTTTAAAATATGAGCTGAACCTGTGAAGGAAGCGAGTCAGCTTTCAGCGGAGCGCTGCAGGTCTGAATTCCCGGGAACAGGAAGAAACTCATTTTTACAATAAATAAAGTATGAAATTCCGGCCATTATAAATTCTGTGATACAAAATGCCCACCAGACACCTTCTGCTTTCAAGGCTCTGCTCAGCAGAAAGGATAACGGCATAATGATTACAATATAACGCAGTAAGGAAATGCAAAGAGACGGGACACCTTTTCCCAGTCCCTCTAAAGCGCCGGAACAGGTAACCGATACCGCTGATATTACGAAGCCAAGGCTGATAATACGCAACGCCGTCACACCATTTGCAAGTGTCTCCGACTGGTTGGTAAACAATCCCATCAGCCACGCCGGGACAGCCCGGGAAAGCACCATTCCCACTGCCATGACACCGGCGGTAAGGGCCAGAGTGGTATGGAAGATTTTTCGCACTCTTAATTTTTCTCCGGCCCCGTAATTGTATCCCATCAGCGGCCGAATCCCCTGGATGATGCCGTTAGCAGTCAGGTAGATAAAGGTCTGCAATTTATAATAGACGCCCAACACAAGTACATATTTATCCGAAAATTCTGCCAGTATCCCGTTTAATACCGAAATCAGCAATGAGGGCAGCGCCAGGTTCAGAGTTGCCGAGATACCGATGGAATATAGCCTTGCCGCTATGTTTCGATTGGGACGGAGAGCAGTTCTTTTCATTTTTACAGGTATGGAAGCCGTTTTGTAGAAGATTAGATATACGGCAAGGGTTATCACCTGCCCGATGCCGGTAGCATAGGCGGCTCCTGCAATTCCCATAGCCGGGAATACACCTGCTCCGAAAATCATCAGAGGATCCAGAATAATATTTGCCATACAACCGCACATCATACTGAACATGGAGATCTTCATTTTCCCCACTGCCTGAAAAAGCTTTTCAAATACCAGACCTGATGTGATAACCGGCGCAAACAGGAAAACTCGTCCGGAATATTCCAGCGACATGGAAATCACAGTCTCATCCGAGGAAAACAGATGCAGAAATCCAGGCATGACTGCCGTACATACCAGGGCCAATACAATCCCATGAAAAAGATTAAGCAGTAATCCCTGCGTTGCGGCTTTATCCGCATTTTCCTGGTCTCCGGCTCCCAGGTACAGTGCAATGACAGCATTGATTCCAATGGCAAAGCCGATGGCGATAGCATTTATGATATTCTGCACCGGATAAACCAGGGCCAGAGCCGTCATGGCTTCTTCATTTAATTGTGCCACGAAATAGCTGTCCACGATGTTATAGAGAGCATTTACTGCCATGGATATTACCATTGGCGTGGACATGGACAGCACAAGGGGCAATATCTTTTTTTCTTTCATAAAAGTCTGTTCCATAAAATATTCTTCCTTTCTGCGTGGTGGATTCCTTTTGAATATTAAGGCAAATCTGAACCTGGTGAGAAAACCTGTCAGGAATAAAAAAAGCCACACAATTGTCTTCCGGCAACTGTGTGGCGAAAAAAGATTCCTCTTGAAAAATCCACTCCCCGTAGGGTTTGAATGCATTATGCCACAGAATAGTATTGCTGTCAATATAAAATAAAACTGAAACACGGAATGAAACACGGAAATCAATCTTCCACAAGCAGAGAAAATAATGTATAATAAGCTTCATGGAGAAGAAACTTAACCAGATCCTGTGTATTTAGCAGATGGAGAAGCGGCAGATGCCGCAGCTGTAAGCAGTGAGGTGCAGACAATGAACAATAAAGTATATGAATATGAATCTTTGATTTACAGCGCAGGAGAAAACGGTGGAGCCTATGTTCATTTTCCCTATGATATCCGAAAGGAATTCGGTCGGGGACGGGTGAAGGTGCATGTCACTTTTGACGGAGAGCCCTATGATGGAAGTATCGTAAATATGGGGGTCAGGAATGACGATGGGAGTATCTGTTATATTATAGGCATGCGGAAGGACATCCGTTCTAAAACGGGAAAACAGCCGGGCGATAAGGTTTCAGTGACTGTTACAGAGCGGGAATGAAGGAGAAGCCGGGTGAAGTTACCAGATGGTCTGAAATAAGCTGCTATCATTGCGGAAACCGGGAAAGAGCTACAAAGGAAAAGCCGAAAAAGCGGGAGGAAAAAGATATGGAGCATAAAGGCACGAAGAGAATCGAGACAGGACGGCTGCTGCTGCGGGCATTTCAGCTGGGGGATGCGGAGCCCATGTACCGCAACTGGGCTTCGGACCCGGAAGTGACGAAATTTCTGACCTGGCCCACACATAAAAGTGTAGAGGTGTCACAGGCGGTAGTGGACAGTTGGGTGAAGGAGAGTGCCGGGGCAAAATATTATCAGTGGGCCATTGTGCCAAAGGAGCTGGGAGAGCCTATCGGGAGCATCAGCGCTGTGAGGATAAACGATGAGACAGATTCTGCCACCATTGGCTATTGTATCGGCCGGGCCTGGTGGGGGCAGGGTATTGTGGCGGAGGCACTGGGGGCGGTCATTTCCTTTTTCTTTGACGAGGTGGGGGCAAACTGTGTCAATGCCTGCCATGATCCCCGCAATCCCAATTCCGGTAAGGTGATGAGAAAGAGCGGTATGACTTATGAGGGGACATGGAGAGCCGGCGGTGTGAATAACCAGGGCATCTGCGACGAGGTCTGGTATTCTGTTCTGAGGAAAGAGTACGAGGCGGCCCGGGAGAAGGGGAGCGAGATACAAATATACGCCGAGCAGATAACAGCGAAAGCAGAAAAGGCATCTATATCACGCCAGATTCTGGAGGCGCTGCCGGAGTGGTTCGGCATTCCGGAGGCCAGAGAGGCATATATTAACGATAGCCGGGAACAGCTGTTTTTTGCTGCTTTTGACAAGGCGAGCAGGCAGCCGGTTGGTTTCCTGTGCCTGAAGGAAACGGGGAAGGAGACAGCGGAACTGGCTGTAATGGGTGTGTGCAGAGAGTATCATCGTCAGGGAATCGGCAGAGCGCTTTTCTCCGGAGCGAGGAAATGCGCAGAGGAGAAGGGATATGAATTCCTGCAGGTGAAAACGGTGCAGATGGGGCATTATGAAGAGTATGACGCCACCAACCGTTTCTACCAGGGGCTGGGATTTAAAGAATTTGAAGTATTTCCTGCCCTGTGGGGAGAGCAGAATCCCTGCCAGATTTATGTGATGGGTTTGAAGGGAATCTCATAATGTCTGGTAAAAGTATGCCTGTGTGGCAAAAATAAGTAAAGGTTATGGTAAGATGAACAGGATAAGAAAACGGCAGATGATACGGAAGATGAGGAATAACATTGTTGTACTGGCGATACTCGTTTCTGTAATTACGCTTTGTACAGGTATTCTGCGCAGTTCTCTGCAGGAGAACGCGGACAAGATGGGACTGGCACTGGTAGAAAACTGCTCTTCGTCAGAGGAAAGCAATATAAGAGCCTGTGAGTCCATATTGACCATCAGTGTCAATTATCTGGAGGAGAGGGAGAAGGATAATGTCTCCATAGAGGAGCTGAGAGAAGGCCTGTATCCTTTTATGAATGGTCTGACGGAACTGTATGGTGCGGAAAACATTCAGATTTATGGAAAAGCAATCGGCGGAACACAGATGGTGTCAAATATTCCGGAGATTGAAGCCATGTGGGACTATAATGTGAAGGAAATGGACTACTATAAGGGGGCAATGGCTGCCGACGGAGAAATCTATATTTCGCCTGCTTACACAGATACAGTGACTGGCCTTCCGGTAGTTACCATGTGTAAGGCCATTCCATCCACAGGAAGTTTTCTGGCCATAGACATGATGTTTTCCTGCTTTGAGATGAATAATTCGAACCTGATGCTGCCCAGGGATGCATCCTATTACCTGCTGGGCAGAGAAGGAACTTTGATTTATTATAAGACTCTGGCGGATCGGCAGTATGAAGAGTGCCAGGAACTGGTAAATGACTTCATGGAGAAAGTGAATCATGAAGAAGATGAGCATGCGCTGGTGAATGTTACGGCGGCAGACGGAGTGACACGCAATGTGTATTTTCACCACATGGACAATGGCTGGATAACCATACTGACCATACCTGAAAGGGAAGTTCTCTCCGGCATGGATACTTTTAACTACATAAGTGTTGTGCTTGTCCTGCTGGGTGTTGCACTGGTGATTTTCCAGATAATCCGGGACTATAATCAGGAAAAAAAGAGTCAGAAACTGGTGGAAGAACGGAATCTGATTGCAGAGCGCAACCGCATTTATCAGAATGCAATGAATGGCACGGCCAGGGCCTACCGGGCAATCTATTACGTAGATATCCTGAAAGGCAGATATGAGATGCTTTATCCGCACAGGGGCAAGGAGTCTGAGTGCGGGGATTATGATAATGATTTTATGGTAAGTCGTTTCGAGGCCAGAACCGTTGCAGAGGAGCACAAAGAAGAGGTACGGAAATTTTTCGTGATGTCCAACATTCTGAAACGGCTTGAAACACAGGACCATATTGAAGTGCAGTACAGGAGACTGAACGAAGATGACAGATATGAATGGTGTTCCGCAGCGCTTACCATAGCGGAGACGGAGAATGACAAACCTTCTGCGCTTACCCTCACGATTCGCAGTATTGACGAGATTATTCACAGAGAGGAAGAACAGAAAGAGATTCTGACTCTGGCTGCCGAGCGCGCGGAGTCCGCAAATCGTGCAAAAAGTGATTTCCTGTCTCAGATGAGCCATGACATTCGGACGCCCATGAATGCCATTCTGGGTATGACTGCCGTTGCGGCCATGCATATTGACGAGAAAGAGAGAGTTTTGGACGCGCTGGGGAAGATAACGATTTCCAGCAAACATCTTCTGGGTCTGATCAATGAAGTGTTGGACATGAGTCGGATTGAAAGCGGAAAAGTCAGACTTACAGAGAACGGATTTAATTTGTCCGATACGATTGAGAACCTGTTGACAGTATTTCATTCCCAGATAGAGGCAAAGGGGTTGGAGTTCAGCGTCGGCATAGCGAAAATGGAGCATGAAGATGTGGTTGGGGACGAACAGAGACTGCAGCAGATTTTCATGAACATTATGGGCAATGCCGTTAAGTTTACACCGTCAGGAGGCAGAATCAGTATCCAGATTGAAGAGAAACCTTCCCATATAACGGGCAGCGGCTATTATGAATTTACTTTTGAAGATACCGGCATCGGCATGGAACAGGACTATATTCATAAGATTTTCGAGCCTTTTTCCCGGGCGGCGGATTCCCGCACCGGTAAGATAGAGGGAACAGGGCTGGGTATGTCCATAGCGGTGAATATTGCGCGGATGATGAACGGAGATATCAGGGTAGAGAGTACGCTGGGCAAGGGTTCCAGATTTACGGTTACAGTCTATTTGAAACTGAATGATATCACACAGGCGGATATCGATGCATTGACGGCGCTTCCGGTTCTGGTGGTCGATGACGAGGAGGCGGCCTGTGAAAGTGCCTGTGAGACTTTAAACAGTCTGAACATGAACGCGGAGTATGTGCTTGACGGGAATGCCGCCGTGAAGCGGATTGTGGAGGCCAGAGCGGACAGGAAAGATTTTGCGGTGGTAATTCTTGACTGGAAAATGCCGGGAAAAGATGGTTTGGCTACGACAAAAGATATCCGTGATGCGGTGGGGAATGATATTCCGATTATTATTCTATCGGCTTACGACTGGTCCGATATTGAGTCGGAAGCGCTGGAAGCAGGTGTGGATGCCTTCATTGAGAAGCCGTTATTCAAATCCAGACTGACGAGAGTGCTGAAAGATGTCCTGGGCCTTGGCAGTGAGGAAAAGCAGGCTACGGCGCTGGAAACATTCCGGCAGCAGGATTTCTCCGGCAGGCGGGTTCTCCTTGTGGAAGATAATGAGATTAATATTGAAGTGGCGTCAGAGCTTCTGGATGTGGTGGGGATTCAGGTGGAACAGGCATTAAACGGTCAGCTTGGGCTGGACAGTGTGCTGGAGAACAGACCGGGTTATTATGACCTGATCTTTATGGATATTCAGATGCCGGTCATGAACGGATATGAGGCTGCCAAAGCAATCCGCGCGTCCGGCAGGGAAGATCTGGCGAAGATTCCGATTATTGCGATGACTGCAGATGCTTTTGCAGATGATATCAGAAAAGCGGAAGAGGCAGGAATGAACGGGCATATTTCCAAACCGGTGGACATCGAGAAGCTGGAGGAAGCGCTGAGGACATGGATTAAGTGATGATGATTGAGATAAAAGACACCGGAAAAGCGGCCCCATTGTTTGAAGGATGGCAGGAGACTCTGATATGGTCCTGCCTTGGGGCAGTGATTCTGAAGGATGGACATCCGGTTTCCGGGGCTTCCTCTTATTCCGGTTATCAGGGAGGAATTGAGATTGAGATTGATACTCGGGAGGATTACCGCAGAAAAGGACTTGCCACTGTCTGCGGAGCGAAGTTGATTCTGGAATGTCTGGACAGAGGCTGGTATCCCAGCTGGGATGCGCAGAATAAGTGGTCTGTGGCGCTGGCCCAAAAGCTGGGGTATCATTATGACCGCGAATATACGGCTTATGAGGCCGTACGGTGAATTTCCTCTTATTATGTTGCCGGGGAAGAAAGGGAAGGGATGAGCAGACTGAGATTGGAGAGCAGTTATGAAAGTGGACCGTTTGATTGGAATTCTTTCAGTTTTATTACAGAAGGATACCGTTACCGCGCCGTATCTGGCAGAGCGCTTTGAAGTGTCCAGACGCACTGTCAACAGGGACATTGAAGCCCTGTGCAAGGCGGGGATTCCCATAGTGACCAGGCAGGGAACAGGCGGCGGCATATCCATTATGGAGAATTATAAGATAGATAAAACGCTGCTCACAACGACGGAAATGCAGGATATTCTGGCGGGGCTGGGAAGCCTGGACAGCGTCAATGAAACAAAACGCTATGCCCGGCTGAAGGAGAAGCTTTTTGTGGGGGCCTCTGACTTTACGGAGGAAGATGACACAGAGAGAAAGCCATCTGTTCTGATTGACCTGTCTTCCTGGTATAAGGATGCACTGGCCTTTAAAATTGAGCGGATACGAAATGGAATCGACCATTGCAGGGAGCTGGAATTCCTGTATTTTGCGCCCGGAAGCGAGAGTATGAGGAGAATTCGGCCGTATTACCTGGTCTTCCGGTGGACAAGCTGGTATGTGTGGGGATGGTGCTGTCTGCGGGAAGACTTTCGGCTGTTCAAGCTGAATCGGATGGAAAAGCTGAAACTGTGTGAAGAGAGCTTCGAGAAACAGAAAGCAGTGCTGCCGGATTTGGACGATGATAGAATTTTCCCGGGGGAAATCCAGGTAAAAGCAATTTTCGATGCAGATTGCAAATGGAAGCTGGTGGAGGAGTATGGGCTGGGATGCTTTGAAGAACAGGAAGATGGCAGGCTGCTTTTCCATGCGGATTACACGAATAAGGAAAATCTGATTTCCTGGCTTCTGGCTTTCGGCCATAAGGTCTGGCTGTTGGAACCAAAGGAGATTCGGGAGGAAATGCTGGAGATTGTCGAAAAAATGCAGGAAAATTATCAGTGACAAAATGGGAGCTGTTTATGCGGCACTTTTTATGCAATTACGATATCTGTATGTTACCGCTGTCAGCGTGGATGTAGAGGCTTTCGGAAGAATAGAAGGCAATATTAACAGGACAGAGCATGGTTTTATAGGAACAGGGGATTGTATAGGAAAATGATAAGAATAGCGGTCTGTGATGACGATGAGAGAATGCTCGAACAAACGCTGAAATTATTGAAAAGATACAGGAAAGCTCACCTGGTTACGGATGTGTATACCAGTGGGGAAGCGCTTCTGACTGCAGGGAAAACGTATGATATTGTGCTGTTGGACATAGACATGGACGGCTTGAACGGAATAGAGACTGCCCGGCGCATCCGGGAGACGGATAAGGAAGTGAAGCTGATTTATATCACGAATTACAGCGATTATACGATTTTTGCCTTTAAGGTCCATGCCTTTGCCTATCTGCTGAAGCCTCTGAAGGCAGAGGAATTGTACGCGCAGCTGGACGAGGCCTGTGCATACGGGCTGGTTATGCCGGAACCTGAGCTGGAATTTCAGGCGAAGGAGGGAATTGTGCATATTGTGCCGTCCGACATTCTTTGCTTTGAATATCTGAACCGGCAGGTGCTGATGCGCTCCGCAGGGCAGATCTGGCATTTGAAGCGGCGGATTACAGAGCTGGCAGGGGAGATGGAAGGCTATGGATTTGCCGTGCCCCACAAAAGCTTTATTGTGAATTTATATGCGGTTCAGCGCATTCATGGATATGATGTCACGTTGACAGACGGAAGTGTCGTTCCTCTGTCCCAGAAGAAGTCGGCACAGTTCCGCAGAGCATTGAACGAATACCTGGCGGGAGAAAGGGGACGGATGGGATGGAATTCCTGATTTACTTTGGGCTTCCCTGTGTGGGCAGTATTTTTCTGATTGGCGCCATGTTCTATGGGGCTTATCGAATTGCGGGTCAGAAGGGTATCAGCCGGCGTTCCATTGTGATTATTCTGGTATATACGGTGGCAACGGTAGCTTTTTCTCTGCTGGGAAATACATGGGTGAACCTTTCTTTTCTGTTCCTGTTTTGTCTGGTGGCCCGGTGGATATTTGAAAAGCCATGGATTTATTGTCTGTATTATCTGATTCTCTCTGCGGCAGTTTTTCTGACAGATATGTTCATGTCTCTGAGTGTGCAGGTGTTGTGGCTCACAGGGATTCTGTATCTGAATTCCCGGGATCTGGAATATATTCTGCTGGTGGTAAGTACCAGGATGGCAGAATTTATGGTGATTATGCTGATTGTTCTGGTAGTGGGCCGAAAGGCAGGACGGCGTATCACCATGAGGCAGGTGATGATATCTGTTTTGCTGCCGTTGTATTCTATCTTCAACATGTATTGTATGGTGTATTTAATGCAGATTTTTCCCACCGGGTACAGCATGTTCCTGCTTGGGGTGAATCTGATTCTTCTGATTGGACTGAATATCTATTTCTGTGTGCTGGTAGAAACGATGAGCGAGAATCACAGGCTGGAGAATGAGAGAAACCTGTATCGCGCCCAGGCCGAAATGCAGCATCGGTATTATGAGCAGGAGGAACAGAAGTACGAGGCATCCAGAAAAACAATTCATGATATCAGAAATCATATTCTGGCCATGGAGGCGTTGTACAGTGAGGGAAATCCACAGGAAGCGGCCGGGTATGCGGGAGATATCCACAGGATGTTGAACCGTTTCCAGCAGAAATATTATACTTCAGAAAAACTGCTGAATATTATCCTGAATGATAAGGCCCGAACAATGCGACAGACAGGCATACATGAGGACTTTAAAATAGGAGAGCTGTCTCTGGATTTTATGAAGGATACGGATGTGACGGCATTGTTTGCCAATCTGCTGGACAATGCTGTGGCAGCTGCTGCGCAGAGCCGGGACGGATATGTGAAACTGCGGGTAAACAGGGTGCGGGAGTTCTTATCTGTTACCGTGGAAAACAGCTGTGACAGGGAACCGGTGAGGGATGCAGAGCTATTCCGTTCCCGGCGGGTTGGCCATGAAGGACTGGGACTTAAAATTATACGGCAGACCGTTAAGCAGTATGGAGGCGACGTGCAGTTTGACTGGAAGGAAGGCGTGTTTATTGTCCGGGTGATGCTGACTGCGGAGGCTTCCTGAAGGCAATCCTGTCTCTTAGGAGCAATATGCTGTATCTTAGGTAGGGCATATTGCTTTTTTCACGGGGAAATTCTAAAATAAAGGCATACAAGGAGGTGAAAACATGCTGCTATTCAGCCTGATAATTGGAATGGTAATTTGTTATGGGCTGCCCGTTGCCGGGCTGGTTATTCTGGTACGGAAGAAAAAGGGAACAGGGAAGGCTTTTTGCTGGGGAGCGCTTGCCTTTGTGGTAAGCCAGCTGCTCATCCGAATTCCGATTTTGCAGTTGGTGCTTCCACAGTTCACATGGTTTTCCATGCTGCCATTATATCCCTGGGTCTATGGTCTGTTCCTGGGAGTGACTGCAGGGCTGGCCGAGGAAAGTGCTCGCTGGATTGCTGTAAAATGCTTTCTGAAGGAAAAGCGGTCCTTCGAACACGGTCTGGCTTTCGGGCTGGGACACGGCGGGATAGAAGCCATGCTGCTGGTGGGACCCAATATGATTGCGGGAGTGGTGATGACCCTTGCAGGGCAGAGTACATTATTTCCGGCAGACTGGGGAAGCGTATTGACAGCAGGAGCCGAGCGGCTTTTTGCCGTTGCTTTCCATACAGGGGCTTCTCTTCTGATTATGTACGGTGTGCGGGAAGGGAGGGCATTGTGGTACTGGATTCTGGCGGTGGCACTGCATACGGTGCTGGATGCAGCGGTAGTGATTCTGCCCCGGGTATTTGGCGTGGGTATTCTGGGAATAGAGTTCTATGCAGCACTATGTGGGAGCCTGACGCTGATGCTGGGCATATGGGTTTATCATAGAAAGGATAAGTGAGTATGAAAAAAGGTATTTGTATGGTAATGATTACGATTCTGGCGGCATTCTGGTTGACAGGCTGCAGCAGCACAAAGCTGGCAGACGGTTTTGATGAGGCAACGGTAAAGGAGACTGTGCAGAAGGCGGTGGACCATCTGATTGCCGGAGAATATGAGGAATGTGTGGCAATGATGAGTCAGGAGATGCAGGCAGCCCTCACTGCGGAGGCTCTGGCCGCCGCGGCAGGAGATGCGATGGCTAAGGCGGGAGAATTTCAGGAGTATAAGAGTATTGCCGTAGTAGGTCAGAAGGACTCGGCCGGGACAGACTGTGCGGTGGCCGTTGCAGTGGCATCTTTTAAGAACAGTAAAATCACATATACCGTGAGCTTCAACACTGATATGGAAATCATAGGATTCTATATGAAGTAATGGGAAAATCAGCAGTATCAGCCACTGTGACCAGAGCGGTTCATGGTGGCTGAATTGTGTTGTAAGGGTAAATTTATGTATAGTTGTGTGTCAATGAGGCATAGCAGCAGGCTTCCTGTCAACTTGATTTATCTTACAGATTTGAAAGATTATAGGAGCAGATGTATAGAATTTGCAGTTTTTGATACAATAGCGGTTACTTCATGGTAAATTGAAGTGAAGTTGAAGCGATGATGAAGTTGTATTGAAGTAATATTGAAGTTGACAATGAAGTGAATTTGAAGTAATATTGAAGTTGACAATGAAGTGAATTTATAATGACGGTAACTAAAATTTGCCTGGTAATACAATTCCTGAAAGTTTGGGTGGTGTATATGTATTTGGAAGAGATTATAAACGATTTACAGCTGGAAAGCGATAAGGTTGAGTGTAAAAGCAGGCTGAACAGGGATGATGTTGTGGGGTGGCTGAAAAGTATAGCGGGTTTTGCCAATGCGTCGGGGGGAGATTTTTACATTGGTGTGGAGGATAAGACCAACAGGCTTATTGGGTTTGAAAGGACAGAAGCGGACAACGAACGCAATTATTTTAATAATCAGGTGAATGAACATTTAATCCCCAGGCCGAAGATGAAAATTTTCTTTGTTCGCTATGAAATGAAAGGGCATGAGAGGTTTATCATTCGTATTCAAATACCGGAATCTGTTGTCAGGCCGGTTATTTTAAAGTATAAGAATATTCCGTCAATCTATATGAGAAGAGATGGATTTACCAATGGTGCAACCTATGAAGAAATTATAGACATGAGTGTGAAAAGCAAAAATACGCAGTATGATATCCTGGATTCAGACAGGAAATACGAGGCCGGGGATTTCAATACACTGCGGGAATTTTATGCCTCTCATAATGACGGAAAGGTTTTGACAGAGAAAGCATTACGCTCAATGGGATTTTATAATGAGGCCGGGACTCTGGCAAATGGAGCGCTGTTGTTTGCAGATGATTATCAGGAGAAAAAGACAGAGGTGCAGTGCTCGGTTTTTTCCGGGTTTAATAAGGGGAGCGAACGAATTGTAACGATTAACCGATTTTGCGGAAATATTATTTCTGCAATCAATTATATGATGGAATTTGTAATACAGCGAATGAATCACTCCCTGATAAAATTAGGAGAATCAAGGAAGAATGTAGACGCCTATCCCCGTAGGGCTTTGTTTGAAGGTGTTATCAATGCAGTCGCACATCGGGATTATTTTCTGGACGGAACCCAGATTCAGGTAGATATGTTCAGAAACCGGCTGGAAATATCGTCGCCGGGAGGTTTTTACAGAGGTGAAAAACTGGGAAAAACATATGACTTATCAGGAATTATTTCAAAGAGAAGGAATGAGCTGATTTCCGCCGTTCTGGTTAGCTGCAATGTTATGGAGGCGGCCGGGACAGGCTTCGATAAAATCATAGAAGAGTACAGGGAAGCCGATGAGACGCATCGACCATATATTTATTCTTCTTCCGATCATTTTACCCTTACACTTCCGGATCTGACTTACGAAGAAGGAATAGCGGAGAGCAATATTCCCATACTTACCTTTGTGCCGGTGCCGAATGGTACTGACTATGACGGCAAAGTATTGGCGTTTTGCTATTTCCTGGCACACAAGGCCTCGGAGATAGCGGAATATCTGGAGATAAGCGATTCCACCTATTTCCGAAAGCAGATCCTTCAGAATCTCGTCCAAAATGGATATCTGGAGGCAGATAAGGTCTCGAGGGCGGTGTATTACAGGACAAATCCTGATATGGTACTGCTGAATTAGAGTAAAGCAGGAAAGGTAAGCTGTCCCATATTGACAGCGGGCAGAGTCAATACCGATGCGGTGACTGGAGCGGGCAGCAGCCTGAAACGGCCGTCCCGGAAAAAGGGGACCTCCGGGGAGTAGATGGCGTGATGGGTGTACATCATGGTTCCGCAGGCGCGGTTTTTCTTATAAAACCACCCAGAAAGGTATCGCCCGTATAGACCACTGCCCCATTATGATAAGCTGCCGCATCATAACTTAAAAACGGAAGAAAGTATTTTGTTTTAATACCTTAGTGTCTGACAAGGTCTGCAAATTCGGCGCCTGCCGCCCGGGCCAGGTCCTCCGGGCTTAATTCCAGCTGTGAACCGATTCTGCCTCCGCTGACGATGATTTTCTCCTGCGCTCTGGCAGACAGGTCGATTTTGGTTACATATTGTTTTTTCATGCCGATTGCAGTACAGCCGCCCCGGATATAGCCGGTGATTTTGTTGATATCTTTCACATGAATCATTTCCACACTTTTCTGCCCTGTACTTCTGGCGGCGGCCTTCAGGTCCAGCTCTTCGGCAATGGGAATCACAAATACAAAATAGTCCCGGCTGCTGCCCACAGTGACCAGAGTCTTGTATACTTTCTCATAAGGCAGAGAAAGCATATCCGCAATCTGTATTGCGTCCACAAACTCATTGCATTCATAAGCAATGTGAGTGTATGGAAGCTTCATGGATTCCAATATGCGCATGGCATTGGTCTTGATTTCTTTTTGTTTTGCCATCTTTCATTCTCCTTGTGACAGGCTGACATAGGTAACGATTCGGACAGATCATGGAATTCTTATTATTCAGTAAACTCCTATGCATCAGGCGGCTCCACCTTGCATGGAAAGTAAGGTAATAAATAGAATTCCAGCCAAGGGTGGATTCTATTGTATATTATACTCCAAAATGAGAAAAAGCAAAGAGTGATTTTGCTCTGCCGCTATGCTACAATGATGAAAGTGGCAGCAGGTCCATGCTCTGCCCGGATTGACATTGAAAATGAAAGCCCTAAACTGAAAAACAGATACAGGAGATATAGAATACGGCACTTTTGGTCAAGATAAGAATTTCATTCTGTTGTATCATGTGAAATGAAAAGCAAGATTCTATTATCAATTATTATGGTAACAGGAGATGGAAGCATGCGTGACAGGACACCGATATTTCGTTCGCTTGCCGTGATTGAGGAGCGGATTCAGGAAAAGCTGACTGTGGAAATGCTTGCGGAAAGCATTCATTTTTCCAGATATCATTATCAGCGAATGTTCCGGGAAGTGGTGGGGGACAGCGTCATGGCATATGTGACCAGACGTAAGCTGGCTCTTGCGGCCGAAGAGCTGACACGGACGGGCGGCACCGTTCTTGAGGTGGCGTTAAAATATGGTTACGATTCTCATGAAGGCTTTACCCGCAGTTTCAAGGCTTATCTGGGGATAACGCCCACGGAATTCAGGAAATATCATCCGTCTGTATGCTTTCCCGGAGTGAGAGAGGAGAGAAGTGCTATGTTGTATTCGAAAACCACAGACGAAATGATCAGAAAACTGAACGGATTAATTGTGGAGGCCGGGGAGACGGCGGTGTATATCAGAAAGAATAAGGGCAAGGGAGGGGACGGCACGGCAGCTTATGAGACATTCTGGGAACATGTTGCCCACAGAGCGGATAAGCTGGCAGAACAGCTGAAGGAAAGCCTGGGGCGCGTCAAAGCAATTGCAGAATGCCCGGATGAAATATCGACACGTTTTTTCATTATAAAAGCGATTGAAGACGCGGCATTTGAATCGGCGCTTATGGCTTTTCAGACAGGGCTGATGACAGCCAGAGCCATACCGGAACACAGAGAAGCTTTCCGACCGCTCTGCAATCAATGTAACACGCTGGCACAACATGCCCGGCTGGAGGCAGAGGCGATTGCAGAATTTTTTAACGAGCTGACAGAACTGATTTTTCAGGATATGCGGCAGAGGGCGCAGATGAAAATTCAGCACGCCGCAGATGTGGGGAAAGAGGCTGCTCTGAAACTGTCGGATCCCATGTGCCCTTATGCATATATTGCCGATGAAGTTCAGCAGATTGCCGTAAGTCTCTCGAACATGCCGCTGGAGGAGATAACGGTTTATTCATTGGAAGAATATCGAATCCGGCTGGAAAATGTGGCTTCTGCCGCCGATATGGATAGCCTGAGAGCACCGTCACAGAAGTATCTTTTTGAGGGGATTTCGAATTTCAGACAGCAGCTGGATGAGGTAATTACCTTTTTTGAGAGTCTACCGGAAGAAGCTGTCCGGATGTCCTGGCAGACGGAGGTGAAAAGGGATTCAGCACGCAGTACCGAGAAAATGTATGCTGATCTGGCGTTCCAGGAGCGCATTCTGCTGTTTTATCTGAAGGGTGAGATTGAGAAGCTGGGAAAGGCGGAGCTCATTTCGGACAGGAAAGCCGCTTTTGACAAAATATGCATGAAGTTGGAGGAAGCGGTCAGGCTGGCAAGCGCGGCGGGTAACACAAGAGCAGCAAGTAAGTCAGAAGAGATGGGAGCGGCGTGGGACGCAGAAGAGAGAGAGACAGCCGAAGGGGAAAGCAGGGAAAATGCAGTAGAGATGGCAGAAGCAGGAAATGTAGCAGGAGAGGGAAGAAAAAGGAATATCGGCAGGGTGACAGCACTTCTGCGGGAGGTGTACAGTGAATTGACAGAGGAAGCCGGGCAGCTGGGCGTATATGGTGGAGCGATTCAGTATATTGCGGAAGAAATACAACGTCCTTTGAGGCATTTTTCAGAATGAGAAAACAGGGGCTGTTTCACTCAGTGAGGCAGTCCCGTTTTATGTGTAAAATGTGTATGGTGAAAATGCGGTATGACCGGTGAATTTACCTTGCAATAAGCATGAGAATATTGTATATTATGAGTGTTGGAAGCCGGACCCGACAGAGGGGAGGCCGTTTTTTGTGTCTGTGTGGTGCTTCGGCCGGTGGAAAGCGGAATTGGACAACAGGAGGGAGAATCAGATGAAGAAAAAGATTGCAGCAGGACTGATAATGTTGTTGAGTATGGCATTTTTGGCAGGATGTGGCCAGAGCGGTGAAGCATCCAAAGAGGAAGAAGTGCCGGAAGTGGTGTATCCGGTTTCCATTGACGGAATAGAGATACGGGTGGGAGAGACAACCGTGCAGACGCTTCTGGACGCGGGTTACAGTGTGACTGTGTCGGAAATGGACAGCAATAATCATATAACAGAATACGAGATTGATCCGGAGGAACAGCTGGAGGCTATGTCCTATTATTCGGGGGCTTCCATGTGGATTACAGATTCTACCTTTGCCCATATATCCATGGCAACCACTGGTGCGACGCGAATGGGAGATGCCGTGATTGCACGGTTGGAATTCAATATGGGCGGTGAACCGGAGGAGTGGGGAATTGTCTCTCTCAATGGAGTGCCGGTAAATGAAATAAATCAGGAAAAAGGGCATGAAATGTTCCCGGATTTTAGTATTTATGACTATTATATGGTCAAATATGGAAACGAGTACAATTATAGTCTTCATTTCAGTCAGCAGAATGATCTCCTGTATAAATTCAGCGTAGAGAGAGATTATGACGTGGATTGGAATGGTAATGGCCAATAACAAGAGGAATAAGATAAACTAATGGCAAATCGCACAAAAAACATGACAGAGGGAAAGCCGGGGTCATTGATTCTGACCTTCGCATTGCCGTTGATGGCGGGAAATGTATTCCAGCAGCTTTACACAGTGGTGGATACCATGGTGGTGGGAAAGGTTCTGGGAGTGTCCGCGCTGGCAGCGCTGGGAGCCGCGGACTGGCTGAACTGGATGATGCTGGGAATTATCCAGGGTTTTACTCAGGGATTCGGCATTTTAATGGCTCAGGAATTCGGCGCAAAGCAATATGGAAGGCTGCGGAAAGTGGTGGGAAGCGCCGGCGTACTCTCCGTGTTTTTTGCGTTTCTGTTAGTGACGGTGGGGCAGCTGGCAGTTGGGCCTGTGCTTGACCTTTTACAGACGCCGGATGCCATTCTGAGCGGAGCGCAGTTATATCTGCGGATTATGTTTATGGGACTTCCCATTGTGACAGCATATAACCTGTTTGCCTGTATCCTGCGCTCTCTGGGAGATGGCCAGACGCCTCTGCAGGCCATGGTGGTCGCTTCCGTGACCAACATTGCGCTGGACTTGCTTTTCGTGACGGTATTTCACTGGGGAATTGCGGGTGCTGCAGCAGCAACCCTGATTGCACAGCTGATATCGGGCCTGTATTGTCTGTATTTTATCTGTAGAATCGAATTGCTGAAGATGTCCCGTCAGGACTTTCGGATTGAGAGCGGATTGTGCGGGAAATTGCTTTTTCTGGGCTTTCCCATGGCGCTTCAGAATTGTATGATCGCTGTGGGAGGCATGATTATTCAGTTTGTGGTGAATGGTTTCGGTGTGGTGTTTATTGCCGGTTATACGGCTACCAATAAGCTTTACGGCATCCTGGAAATTGCGGCTACTTCTTACGGCTATGCCATGATCACTTATGTGGGACAGAATCTGGGGGCCGGCAAAAGCAGGCGTATTCGTCAGGGGATGCGGGATGCCATCATAATCGCTCTTGTGACATCTGTGGTGATTGCGGCAGTCATGCTGGGATTCGGCAGGATAATTTTAGGATGGTTTATTTCTGGTACGCCTCAGGAGATGGAAGCTGCGCTGGAAGTCGCTTATCAATATCTTACCATTATGAGCCTGTGCCTGCCGGTTCTGTATATTCTCCATGTGACAAGGGCGGCCATTCAGGGGATGGGCAATACTTTGCTGCCCATGGCATCCGGAATTGCGGAATTTCTCATGAGGACTGTCACTGCGTTGCTTTTGCCCATTGTAATCGGTGAGACCGGGATTTACCTGGCGGAGATTGCCGCGTGGATGGGGGCAGATGTGGTGCTGGTGAGCAGTTATTTTGTTATGGTACGCAAACTGCCGGAGGACAAAGGGGAAGAGATGACGGAGGTCTGTGCATGAATGTCAGCCTGTAAAGTTAAAAACGGCAGACGGACAGATAGTGGACGGCAGAGAGTATGTAAGTGGAGACGGTTATGAAATATCAGATTCTGAAAATAAGAGAATATGCCGGTCTGAAAGAGGAAGCAGCGCAATGGTTTCATTCCAAATGGAAGATACCGGCGGAAGCGTATCTGGAAAGTATGGATCAGTGCCTGAAAAATGAAGAAGTTGTGCCACAGTGGTATGTGGCCATTGAGGGAGACAGAATTGTGGGCGGTCTGGGAGTGATCGAGAATGACTTTCATGACCGGAAAGACTTAACGCCCAATGTCTGCGCAGTCTATGTGGAAGAAGAATACCGCTGCCGGGGAATTGCCGGGAAACTATTGGACTTTGTGTGCAGAGATATGAAGGAAAAAGGGATTGACACATTGTACCTGCTCACAGATCACGACTCATTTTATGAGAGATATGGCTGGGAGTTCCTGTGTATGGTGCAGGGAGACGGAGAGCCGGGGCTGTCCAGAATGTATATGCACAGGTAAAGCTTCGAACAGTCAGCTGTGGCTTTGCATGAGAAATCCGGGAATATGCAATGGCTGCTTCGGCAAAATAAAAAGGCTTTCATAAATGGAATCATAAATAAAACAAAAAAGGAGGATTGGAGCAATGGAAGGAAAAATGAAGGTTGCAGTTATGCTGGGAATCGGCAGGATGGGATTTGAAGAACGTGATATCCCCAAAGTAAAGGATGATGAAGTGCTGGTAAAGCTGGAGTATGTGGGAATCTGCGGCAGTGATCTGCACTACTATGAATCAGGGGCAATCGGCAACTTTATTGTAAAACCTCCCTTTGTCCTGGGACATGAGCCGGGAGGAACGGTTGTGGAGGTAGGAAAGAATGTAACACATCTGAAGGTGGGCGACAGAGTGGCGCTGGAGCCCGGGAAGACCTGCGGACATTGCGAATTCTGTAAGACAGGACGCTATAATCTCTGTCCGGATGTGGAATTTTTTGCCACACCGCCAGTGGATGGTGTATTCCAGGAATATGTGGCCCATGAAGCTGGACTGTGCTTTAAGCTGCCGGAAAATGTGAGCACTATGGAAGGTGCACTGATTGAGCCGCTGGCAGTGGGATTCCATGCTGCTATGCAGGGAGGCGCCAGAGCGGGACAGACCGCGGTGGTAATGGGGGCCGGCTGTATCGGACTGGTATCCATGATGGCGTTAAAGGCCATGGGAGTATCCAGAGTATACGTGGTGGATATCATGGAGAAACGTCTGGAGAAAGCCCTTGAGCTGGGCGCTGACGGCGTAATCAATGGAAGCAAAGCCGACGCGGTGGAAGAAGTGATGAAGCTGACCGAAGGAAAGGGCTGTGACCTGGCGATTGAGACTGCGGGGACACAGATTACCACGGTGCAGACCATACATATGACCAAAAAGGGAGCGACCATTGTACTGGTAGGCTACAGCAAGAGCGGAGAGATGACATTGCCCATGAGCATGGTTCTGGACAAGGAGCTGACGTTAAAGTCCATTTTCCGTTATCGTCATATTTATCCGATGGCAATTGATGCAGTTGCCTCTGGAAGGGTGAATTTAAAGGGAATTGTGACGAATACCTTCAGTCTTGATGAGATTCAGGAAGCCATGGATTACAGCGTGAATAATAAAGCGGATGTGGTGAAGGCGGTTATTCGCATCTGAAGAATAAAAGGGCTGTCACACTGAGGAACCCTTATCCGGGATATGGTTGCTTTCTATGTTAATCGCACCCTATTCCGGATAATGATGACTTAATGTGACAGCCCTGTTTTCAGGATTTTTTCTCGCTTTTTTTCTTTTTCTTTTCTTTTTTCCCGGTTTTCTCGGCTTTCTTTCCTTTTTCGGCTTTTTCGGCTTTCCCGGCCTTCTTTGATTTCTCCGCTTTCTCGGCTTTCTTTGCCTTTCCGGCTTTTTCTGCTTTCTCTGCGGCCTTTGGCTTCTCCGTTTTTTCCGGTTTTTCCATTTTATCAGCTGTTAAGCCCTTTTCTGTCATTTCAGATTTTACCGGTGCGGCCGTGGGCTTCGGACGGGCTTTTCCTTCCAGCTTTGCCAGATATGCCTGCTCTTTCCCACGATTGATGAGTTCACGCAGAGCAGCCAGTTCGCTTTCCATGGTGTCCATCTGTATTAAAACAGCGTTGGTGTCATAGCCGTCAGCAGAATCCGAGCCGTTCACGATTGCGCTGAGTTCTTTTGCCTGCCTTCGTATGAGTTTCGCCTGATTCTGCACATCACTGCTGAGGCTTAAAATCATTTCGCTTTCCTCCGTTTCGTCAAAATTCCGTTTTCTTTTATCATATTCTATTTTGAATGTGCCGTCAAGGACCTATTTGCTCCCTTTTATCCATGGTGGGATTTCCGGTTACCGTTTTCGGCATGGCCGTGAACAGGAACGGGATTTCCGGTAACAGTTCAGTGAGTGATCTGAACTGTTACTGATTTACATTGACAGTATCTTCTGTGCATTATAAAATACAGGTATGATTTAACGGTTAAATGACCATTCATACCATGATTGAACTGTAATCATGACAGGGTGAATGACGGATGAAAGAGGTGATTGAAATGAGAAGTAAGAAAATTTCCTGTGCGAGTCTGGCGCTGCTGTTGCTGCTTATATCTGTCCTGGGGACAGCCTGCGGCAATCAGGAGCGGGAAGGTGTTGTGAATCAGGAGCAGACGGATGAAACTGCCGACACTGGAAGCGAAGGATCAAATGAGCCTGCCCTGGACGGCCCGGTGCCTGCGGCAGGCGGCAGACCCATGCTGATTAAGACATCGGTGCCAACGGAGGACACTGTTGGACAGCCGGCAGTTGAGGCGTATGCGGCGGCTCCGGATTTAAGCAATATTGACAATCTGTGGCAGTATTATATGGGAGATGAGATGGCCGCCAAACTGGTCGCGAACAATTTCGTGGTCACAGAAGGAGGCGGCCATGAGTTTTTTGAAGTATATGAGCAGAATCGCTATAAAGTACGGGCCAGTTTTGTGACCGTCGATTCTCTGATGCACACATATCATCTGTATTTCAGCCATCTGCTGCGGAATATTGAGAGAACACAGTTGTCAGAGCGGCTTACACAGCTGAGCAGAAGAATGCTTGACAACAGTGCGGCGCAATACGAGCAGCTGAGCGGAAGCGAGTGGGAGGAAGCGGCGAAGCGGAATGTGGCATTTTTTACAGTGGGAGCAAAGCTGCTTGATGACAATACACAGATACCGGCTTATGCGGAGGACATGGTTCAGTGGGAGCTGGACTGTATCAACCGTGCGGAAGGAATAGAAGTCTCTACGATAACAGGAGAGGATGAAGATTATTCCCAGTATGTGCCCAGGGGATATTATGAAGGTGACCTGGGGCTGGAGCGGTATTTCAGGGCCATGATGTGGTATGGACGAATCCATTTCGAACAGGAGAATGAGGATTTGGACAGAAGCGCGTTGCTGATGACAAAGGCACTTTTCGAGGATGCGGAAGCGTACGGATTATGGGAAGCCATCTATGCGGTGACTGCATTCTTCGCAGGGGCAAGTGATGACCTGGGCGTGTGCGAGTATCAAACGGTGATACAGCAGGTTTATGGCGAGGAATTTCATGTAGATGATCTGGCGGGAAATGGGGGAGCATTTGAACAGTTTCATGAAATGACAGCATCGCTCTCAGCGCCACTGATTAATTCTCTGCCTGTCAGGGACGGCGAAGCCAATACGATCCCCGGCTTTCGGTTCATGGGACAGCGGTTTACCATTGATGCGGCTGTTATGCAGGAGTTGATTTACAGCAGGGTAGAGGAGAACGGTGCGGGAGAGCGGCGTATGCTGCCGGATGTGCTGGACGTGCCGGCGGCGCTGGGCAGTGATCTGGCACTTCGTCTCCTGACGGAGAACGGGGCTGTGGAGTATGCAGGCTATTTGGAGAATATGAACTGGCTCAGAGAAGGACTTTCCAGGGAAAACACCACACTCTGGTCGGCCAGCCTGTATGCCGGGTGGCTGAATACACTTCGGCCCCTGCTGACACCCAAGGGGGAGGGCTACCCTGTGTTCATGCAGAGTGAGGAATGGCTGAAAAAAGGCCTGGAGTGTTTTGCGGGAAGCTTTGCGGAGTTAAAGCATGACACGGTTCTGTATTCCAAACAGGTGATGGCAGAGATGGGCGGAGACTATAATGAGCAGACACCGGATGACAGGGGTTATGTGGAACCGGAACCCCTTGTATATGAGAGATTTGTGAATCTGGCCGGTCAGACGGCAGAAGGTTTAAAGCAATACGGGATGCTGGATGCGGCGGACGAGGAGAACCTGGCACGTCTGACAGAGATTGCAGGGCGCCTTCAGACAATTTCTGAAAAGGAATTGAGGGAAGAACTTCCGACAGAGGATGAATTCGAATTTATCAAAACTTATGGAGGGAATCTGGAACATTTCTGGCGGGAGTCGCTGCGGGACGAGAACAGCGGAGAACAGCTTCTTGTGGAGGAATATCCGGCGGCCATGGTGACAGATATTGCAACTGACCCCAACGGGCAGGTTCTGGAGGTGGCCACGGGAAATCCGGCCACTGTCTATGTGGTAGTAAAGGTGGATGGTAAAGTAAAGATCGCATCGGGCAGTGTGTATTCTTTCTATCAATTTGCATGGCCGTTGAGTGATCGGCTGACAGATTCCAAATGGCGTCAGATGATGGGACTGCAGGTAGATGAAAACGGTTACTATAATTATGACGAACGGGTTGAGAAGCCGGAGTGGACTCGCAGCTATCGGTATAGTTATGAGTGGGAATAAGAATCTGAGAAAAATCTGGAAAAGGATGCTGATAATCATTATGGCGTTGGCGGGTACCGGCGCCATTTTGATTATTTTATGGTGTACCGGCGCCTTTTTGCCAGGGTGGATTGCATGGAAGGACAGAATAATCTGCGCACAACAGGGGGCGTATGAGATATCGCTGAGTCACAGGTCTGTGACAGTGTTATATGACAACACTGTCATATGGGCTTCTCCGAAGGAGGTGAAAGTGCAGGATATTCTGTCCTGTGACGTGGATAATGATGGCAGAGAAGAGCTGATATTGCTCTGCTGGAAAATAGGTCGATACGGGAAATACAGACCTTTCTGGGTAGAGAAGGACGAGAAGAGATGGTCCCAGCACATCTTTGTGTACGATTACAATAAGGATGAGATTGTGCCCCAGTGGATGTCTTCTTATATTGGTGAGGATGTGGCTGAACTGACATCAGAAGGAGAGCGGGCACCTTATGTGCGCCTTCTGCTGGAGGACAGGGAAGGGAAACTGAGCAGGTGGGTATGGGATTCCTGGGGATTTGCCAGAGAGGATACAGATGTGTCCTTTGCAGTGTTTGGAGATAATCTGATTCATGAGCCTGTTTACCGATATGGTCTGGCTAACGGAGAGAATTTTGACTTTCTCTTTGAAAATTTCAGAGAAGTGATTGCAGAGAGCGATGTGGCGGTGATTAATCAGGAGACTCCGCTCACGGACAATCCGGCCATGTATGGGGAGTATCCCAGGTTCGGCACACCTGCAGGTGTGGGGCAGGCCATTGTGGATGCGGGATTTGATGTGGTAACCTGTGCCACTAATCATGCGCTGGACCGGGGAGCAGAGGGGGTTGCCTTTACAAAAGCTTATTTTGAAGAGCGGAATGTAGTATGCCTGGGAATTCAGTCAGCAGAGGAGGAAGAAGCGCAGCCTTACAGGATATTTATGCGAAACGGTGTCCGCTTTGCTTTGTTTAATTATACTTATGGCACCAATGGGATTAGGCTGCCGGAATCAAATCCGTATATGGTTCATCTGCTGGAGGATGAAGTGGAGATTCGGGAAGATATCAGGGAAGGAAAGGCCATGGCCGACTGCGTGATTGTCTTTGCCCACTGGGGGACAGAAGATGCCCAGGAACCGGATGATTTCCAGCGGAAGTGGGCGGAAATTTTCCTGGACTGTGGGGTGGATGTGGTGGTGGGCACTCATCCGCATGTGCTCCAGCCGGTAGAGATGCTGGAAGGTGCCGACGGTCATGAGATGCTGATCTTCTATTCCATTGGGAACTATATCAGCGCCCAGTCGGAGAAATCCTGCGTCAAAGGGGGAATGGCCAGCTTTACAATTTCCTTTACTTCCGAAGGCTATCGGGTGTCGGAATATGCATTGGAACCGCTGACCATCACCTGGCAGGAGGGAGGGAAATATTCGGTAAGTTATTCCCCGTAATGTGTCCACATACGCAGAATCTTAACTGTGCCGTCGTATGTGATCTTATCAATCGCAATTGGCTCTTCGTATACCTGATATACAAGTCGATGTTGGATATTAATTCTTCTGGAGTAAGCGCCGGCCAGATTAGCAATTTACCTGTTCTTCAGGGATGCAATCTTCTATTGGCGTTTCCAGGCCATTGATAATGGATTCTGTCATTCCGCTGATTGAATTCAGGAACAGCGTTTCCTGTATTGCATTCCAGTCCTCTTCTGACAGCAAAACCGCGTTTCCATTTTTCTCCACGATTAAGGTTGGCTCACAAAACCGGTTTACATTTTCCACCAGACGATAAAGATCCTTTCATTTTTTATTTCTTATCTATTGCGTGTATATATCAGGAATATTCTTCCATATTCGTAGAATGCCGAGATTTTTAATGTCCTCTATAGTATAACGTACGCAAACACGTACGTTAAGGCCTTTTTAAGATTGTTTATGTTACTTAAGATTTTATTTCCCTGACATACAATCTGTCTCTGCCATTCCCATAATTGACAATATCCTTAAGATAACGGTATCCATACTTTTCATATAAACCTGTGTGTTCGGATGGGATATAGGTTCTGTCAAATCCCTTTTCTTTTGCATACGCATTTGCAAAATCGATCAATTTTTCACTGATTCGGTAGCCGCGATACTCCTCTGTCACAAAGACGCTTGACACCCATGGAAATATTTCCGGCAATGGATAATAGTCTGTCTTCATGATTGAAGCCATCCCCACAATATGACCGTTCACCATTGCTGCAAATGGAGTTTCCCAATCGGTAAATGCCCATGTCCGAAGCACCTCTGACATGTGTTCTTTTACATCTTCCCATGAGAAATTTTCGACAAAGCAGATGAGTTTATCCGCCAGGTCTGTGTCTTTGTCTACCTTTTTTATCTCCAATGCATCCATATTGAAGCTATTTGTTACGAACCCAAAGTGTCGTTCTACTTTTTCAACAGTTTCCCTGATGGTACTGTTGCAGGTCCTTTCGATCCAATAATAGTTGCTGCCCTTGATATCTTTGTACGGTTTCTCGTTGAGACTCTTCAAGGTTGCGTTACAGATGGCCTTAGCTTTCGCCGTGTCAGACGCACTGTTTATAAAGTCATTGAATCCCTGATGGTCCGGACGATTGCAGTAATCCTCCACCAAATTGGATGGTTCCTTTATCAGGAAAACTATCCGGGATGGTTCTGTGATTTTTTCGGCTTCCTCCGCCGTCAAATGGCAGTCACACAATACAATCCGATTCTGGGAAAGACGAATCAAATCCAACAGGACAAAGTCCAGCTGTTCTCTTGTGTTATCAATCAGCCATTTTTTATATTCCTCCACAGTACGTCCGAAAAACGAATCCGCATCTTGAAACACTTTATTCATTGACGGCTGAAAAGCAGGATTTGAAATCTTCTGATGATTTGGAAACTGCTCGTCAATGTCGTAAACAAATAAGTTATGCCGTCTGGCCAGCTCCCGCGAAATCGTCGTCTTTCCACCACAGGGTGTTCCGGTTATAAAATAAACATTTTTTAAATATTCTTTGATTACATTATCCTGAAATATCATCATAAAATCTCCCTTATTAAATAGTTTACAGTGCCTTACCTGTACATAAAACTATTTAATGCAGTTTTATGTACTTAGATATTTCTCAATCGTAAGAATGCTATCATATTTCTCACCTCCAAAACTTCTTTTTTATTTTATCACACCAGGTTTTATTATACAATTTATATTGTGTTATAATGTGCTATGTGATTGTGTAATTGGGATTTGCAGAACCAAAAAGGCGGTGAAATAAATGATAAAAGGAGATTATAAAACCAGGTTGCATACAGAGCTTCTGGCGTATGGTGTCAGTGCTTTCTTATTGGCAGCGGCAGGCATGGGATTAGGCGGGTGTGCGGAGAATGGGGGAGGAGCGAAAGTACAGGAATCCATGGCGCAGGACGTAGACGCAAGCCAGAACAGACCAGAGACGGCAGAAGCAGATTCTGTTCCAGACATCCTGGAAGTGCATTTTCTTGATGTGGGACAGGGAGATTCTACTCTGATTATCTGCGGCGAAGAGGCCATGCTGATCGATGCGGGTGACAATGAACAGGGTACAAAGATACAGAATTATCTCAGCAATCAGGGTGTGGAATCTCTGAAGTATGCAGTATGTACTCATCCGGACGAGGACCATATTGGAGGCATGGATGTCATCCTCTATAAATTCCCTTGTGAAACCATATTGATGACGGACGAAGATAAGGATACTGATACGTACCGTGACGTGGTAGATACTATGGAAAACAGAGGATATCAGCGGACCCTGCCTGTGACAGGGCAGCAGTATTCTCTGGGGGATGCGGTGTTTACCATTGTAGGCCCTGTGTCTATGAGCAGCGACAGCAATAATAATTCTATTGCGATTCTATTGGAGCATGGAAATCAGAAGCTACTGTTCACGGGGGATGCAGAAGAAGATGAAGAAGAGGAAATTCTTGCAGAGGCAGAGGCATCAGGGATATCACTGGATGTGGATATCTATAAAGCGGGACACCATGGCAGCAGAACTTCCTCTTCGGCATCATTTCTGGATACGGTATCTCCCATATATGCTGTGATCAGCTGCGGAGAAGAGAACAGTTATGGGCATCCGCATGCGGAGACTCTGAATCAGTTTCGAGCCAGAGGAATCAGAGTCTTCAGGACTGATGAGCAAGGGAGTGTAATAGTCATCAGTGATGGGGAACAGATGACCTGGAACTGCAGTCCGTCGGATACCTGGCAGTCAGGAGAGCCTGTGGGGGCTTCTGACCAAAATGGAGCGGTATTACCGCAGGATTCGGACGCAGAAGCAACCTGGCAGTCTCCGGCTGTAACAGGGCCGGACAGCTGGGGTGCGGAATTGCCGTCACAAATAACAGCGGAATCAACAGCGGAACCGTCACAGACAGCTGATTATATCTGCAACACGAATACCGGAAAGTTTCATTATCCCGACTGCGACAGTGTAAACCAGATGAGTGAGAAAAATAAACTGCCGGTGAATACTACGAGAGAAGAATTGATTAATCAGGGATATGTTCCCTGTAAGAAGTGCAATCCCTGATTGGCTGTATTATAACTGTTTCTTCTCATTTTGCATCCGGTGTTCATGGATGGTTATGGATATGGTCTTTTCCGTGTCCGGGTAGCGGCAGAAGTGGTGGAAATCAGATAGTATTAGAAATAAAACAGCCGATTTGCAGCTTTTAAACTGCAAACCGGCTGTTAATTAGAACGTTTAATCCAGATTTATACTGTTCGAATTCCAGCTGTTATCATTCCCAAAGCTGGTATCTGTATTGGCAACTGCATTGGCGAATTCTTCCCGAAGGCTGAACTTGGCAACCAGGCTCTTAAGCTTATCTGCCTGCTCCGAAAGTTCCTGACTGGCAGCGGCGCTTTCTTCTGCGGTAGCTGAGTTCGTCTGTACCACGCTGGAAATCTGATCCACACCCAGAGTAACCTGCTCAATTGCACCGGACTGCTCTTCTGCGGCAGTTGCGATCTCATCAACCTTGGTAGAGACGGAACGTACCTCATCTACCACCTTCACCAGAGATTCTGCGGTTCTGCTAGCAATCTGTGTACCACGTGATACGGCATCAACAGAGCTTTCAATCAGCTCCGCGGTATTCTTGGAAGCTACGGAACTCTTGCTGGCAAGACTGCGTACTTCCTCGGCGACCACGGCAAAGCCTTTTCCTGCTTCCCCTGCTCTGGCAGCTTCTACAGCAGCATTCAGAGCCAGGATATTCGTCTGGAATGCAATATCTTCAATGGTCTTGATAATCTTGCTGATTTCATTGGAAGAACGGGTGATTTCATCCATGGCAACCATCATATCGCGCATCTGATTGTTGCATTCTTCCATCTCATCTCCGGCCATACTTGACTGATTCTTGGCATGAAGGGCATTGTCTGCGGTACTTTTAACCTGATAAGAGATATTGGTAATGGTAGCGGCCAGCTCTTCGACAGAAGCAGCCTGTTCGGTTGCGCCCTGTGCAAGCGCCTGTGCGCCGTTGGATACCTGACCGGAGCCGGATGCAACCTGGTCGGCACTCTGGTTAATCTGTCCCAAAGTCATACTCAGATCACGGTTGAGCTTGCGGATGGAGAGCAGCAGGCCCTGGAATTCGCCCACATAGCGATCTTCCGCCTTGGTGCGCACGTCAAAATTGCCGTTTGCCATCTCGCTTAAGAGCATGGAGGCATCTGAGATAACGGTACCCAGAATCGCAATCATATTTCGGAAGGAATTGGCCAGTGCGCCCAGCTCATCCTTTGATGTATAATTTATTGCGATGTCAAAATTACCTTTTTCAATCTGACCGGCAGATCTCTCCAGCTCCCGGAGCGGTCTTGTGATGGAAGCCGTCAGGTATGTAGAAAGCAGTATTGTAATGACCAGTGCACCTCCGGCCATGCCTAACTGGATGAAAACCAACATATCCTGCATGGAGACAGTGCTGTCATAGTCGTTCGCAGCGGACTGTTCCACCACTTCACTGATGTGAATCAGGTTGTTCACCGCTTCTTCCACCAGGGGCTGATATTCATTAAGCAACATGGACTGAGCGGCTGCCATATCTGTGGCGGCAATAGTGATGACCTGTTCCTGCAGCTCTACAGCCTGCCGTACATTGGCAGCAAAAGAATCCAGCAGTTCGGTATCACCCGAGAAGTTCTCAAACAGCCAGGTGGCATTTTCTTCCAGTGCAGTCATTTCCTTCTGCATATCACTTATATAGACTTCTTTTTTGGCTTCATCCTTTTCAATTGTGATAAAGGAAAGATCCTTTACAATAATCTGTAATCCGCGGCGCATGTTCATGACTTTGTTGGTAACCTGGTATCCCACATGATAAAACTCGGAATACTTATCCGCATTTTGATTCAGCCCCATAATTGCGATGGCAACCGTCCCGCAGAACAGAATGATGACAAGCATGAAAGTCACCAATAGTTTTGTCCTGATTTTCAAGTTCTTCATTTTTTTCCTCCTACACTCCGCCATAAACAATCCAGGCCCCTGATTTTGTATGGGAATACCAGTTGTTTATAAGTTGATAGTTTTTACATGTAAATTATAATAGATTATTGTCATTCTGTCTACTGTATTCCTCAAATATTCCATTGGAATTATTTTGTTCCGACAGTTACATTTCGACAACTTATTGACGATATGGCCGGAGTGCGGTTTCGGCGGAAAGTGTGCTGTGACAGGAAGCTTTTCAGGTGAGGCCGCTGTTGCCCCCGAAAAGGTTCATCATATTCCGGTAAGCGCTCAGGGCCCCGGTTCCCGCGGGAGAATAGCCCAATCCACTCTGGCTGTAAAGGCTGCGTGACATCATCTGAACCATCAGCTGGCTGGTCAGCCGGCACTGCTCACAGCAGGAAGTACTGTTTCCGGACTGAGATGGAGAGGATTCTTTTGTTCTGTCTGCAGACAATTTGTCCGCATTTGCCTCCGGCTGCTCCGCGGTTTTTGCCGCAGCCGAATTCCGGAAGGCAGCTTTCTGTATATAGTTGGCAAAACTGGTGAAATTTACCGCCCTTTTGCCGCCCCTTCTGGCGTAATACTGGTTTACTTCTTTTACCATTGCTTCATTGACAATCATTTTCGTGCTCCTTTCTGCTTTGCTGCAAAAGTACTGTTACATGAAACTCCTTATTTTTTACCTGAATATCCATACTTCCGCCGTATTTTTCAGCTTCTCTTCTGACATTGGACAGGCCGATACCGTGCAGGAAGAGCTCTTTCTCAGAACGGCTCTTTCCTTTGGTGGTAAGAGGCAGACCGGTATATCTGTCAAAGCTGATTTTACCCTCGAAAGAATTGCTGACATGTATGACATAAAATCTGTTCTTCTGTCTGCCGGACAGGCGGATATATTTCGGCCCATCCGTTATTTTTGCACAGGCTTCCAGGGCATTCTGCAGCAGATTGCTGACAATAATGCCGACATCATACACATTGCAGGCCCCGAAGGCAGGACAGGTGAAGTCCGACTGAAAGGAAATGCCCTGCCGGACGGCGGCTTTCTGCCGGTCGTTGAGGATAATGTCCGTAACCGGATTTCCGGTATGGATTGTCAGTTCAAACAGATTCATACTTTCGTCGATGCGGGAAATGTAGTTTTCCATGTCCTCATAGCAGCCGTTCTGTGCCAGGCCCCTGATGTTGGTGAGATGATTTTTCATCTCGTGCTTCATTCTGCGGATGCCGTCATAAAGCTGCTCTATGTCTTCCACCCGCCTCTGCATGGCTGAAAGCTGCTGTTCTGTTACGGAACTGCATCTCCGTTCATTCTGCAGCCGGATAATCTGCTGGCAGAAAACAATGGAGGCGAGAAGCTCACCATAGAACAGAAGGCCCATGGCGGGGATAAGCCAGATAAATATCGGAAACTGTTCGTATAGACGGAAAAGCAGGTGCCCGTCACTGACTACCAGCAGATTGATAATAACCTGAACGAACAGAATTCCTGTCACAGGTGTCAGCAACAGATATCCCAGTTCCCGCATATGAAGTTCTATCCTGGATTTCTGCAGCTGATGCGAGGCGGCCAAAAGCATAAGTGAAAACAGTAGAAGCTGCAGAAACTGTATCAGGAGAAAATTCCATGCCGCAATGCGGAAAACCAGTTCCGGAGTATCTGCATTTTGCAGAAAATATTCTGCGGAAAAATAATCCACGCTGGTCAGGAGCATCATACTCAGATTTCGGACACAGTAAAACAGCATGCCCAGAAAAATCAGGAGCTTTTTCTCCACGCCCAGATAAGCGGAGAAGACAGCCAGCAGGAGAATTACAAGAATCATGTGCATCCAGCCATGTGCAAAGGGAAGCCAAAGGACAGGAAGCAGAGACGTATAAATCAGTAAAATTAAGGCAAAACGCCTACTATTCACCATAAAGGGGCGAAAGAAACCTGCCATACAGACAGCATATATCATATTTTCCGCTCCTGTGACGAACTGATGAAACAGGACAAAAGAAGATTCGCTCACTTTGACTCTCCCGAAGATGCCTTTGATTTCTCACAGAGACTGCTGCAGAAAACGCAGGTGGGCCTTGACGAAATCGGCATATTTATATTTTGAAATCAGAAGCTTATCACCGTTTATCATAATTACTTCCGACCGGTTGTACTCTTCCACCCAGGCAAGATTCACCATATATCCTTTGTGAATCCGGAAGAACTGTCCGGCAAGCTCTCTTTCCAGCTCCCCCAACTTCGCATAATATTCCACAGTTTCTTCCTTTAAATGCAGAACGGCTTTATGCCCATGGCTTTCTATATAGTAGATACTATCCCGGGCAATGATCCTGCTTGTACCTCCGAACTGAACTACCAGCTTCTGCAGGTTCTGCCCGACACCTGCAGAAATCTGCGCCGCCGCACGTCCGAAGACTTCGGCGAATTTTCTTTCATCCACAGGTTTGACCAGATATTGAAAGGCATTTACGTCGAATGCGTCATACACATATTTTTCGTGACCGGTGACAAAAATAATAAGGGGCTGCGGGCTTAGATTCCTGTCTCTTATCCGCCGTGCAAGAGACAAACCGTCCATGCGGTCTGCGTCCGGAGAGCCGCCCAGTTCAATATCCAGAAACAACAGATCAAAGTTCATTTCCTCTGAAAAAAGGGCATCGGCGGAGGCGTATTCCTGAATATCACAGGGAACAGCCTGTCTCCGAATCAGTGTGGAGAGATAATTTCTTATATTGACTTCATCATCACATATGGCAATTCTGATTATATTCATACCTCCTGCACATACCGGTGTGCCTTACTGTATATCTGAGGTTCATTTTATCCGTTTATCCCCGATTCATGTATCGGCTGATAACTGGCTGCACTGCCGTGCCGATATCACTTCATGTATCGGTAAAAAAGGACAGATCTTAAGGCTCATGGCATAAACGGACAGTTAGATAACGCAAATAGCTTCCGGGGAACAAAGATAAAGTAGTTCGCAATAAACAGTATATAACACTTGACAACAGATATATACTGTTATATACTGTTATGTATAGGGGAGGTGAATCCTGTGCATATCATTATCAATGGTTCTCTGATGGTACCTCTGTACGAACAGATTACGGACCAGATTAAGACCATGATCCGCAGTGGAGAATTAAAGGAAAATGATAATCTGCCCTCTGTACGTACTCTGTCAAAGGAGCTGAAAATCAGTGCCCTGACTGTGAAAAAAGCCTATGACAATCTGGAAGCGGAAGGCTTTGCCGTAACAGTTCATGGAAAGGGGACTTACATAGCGGCGGCCAATGCGGAGCTGCTTTTGGAAGAACAGAAAAAGGAACTGGAAGCGGATCTGGAGATGGCCATCCAGAAGGGCAGAAGATACGGTATCAGCAAGGAAGATATCAGAAGTTTATTTGAGTTGATTTTGGAGGGATGACTATGCTGAAAATGGAACATTTGAGGAAAACTTACGGAACATTTTCATTGGACTGTTCCCTGGAAATCCGACCGGGCTGTGTAACGGGGCTGGTGGGACAGAATGGCTCCGGGAAAAGTACCACATTTAAGGCAGCGCTGGGGCTGATTTCCGCAGAGAGCGGAACGGTGCGGGTTCTGGGGAAGAACCCCCGGGAATTTGATGTGAAGGACAGACAGGAACTGGGGGTGGTGCTGGCGGATTCCGGATTCAGCGGCTATCTGACTGTTAAAGACATTGTGCAGATATTGAAGCACCTTTATGGTAAATTCGACAAAGCATTTTTTCTGGAACAGGTGAAGAGACACAAACTGCCGGAGAACAGGAAAATCAAAGAATTTTCCACGGGAATGAAAGCAAAGCTGAAGGTGATTACGGCAGTTTCCCACGATGCCAGGCTGTTGATTCTGGATGAGCCCACTGCAGGACTGGACGTGGTGGCAAGAGATGAAGTGCTGGAGCTGCTGCGGGAGTTCATGGAAAAGGAAGAAGAGCGGGCGATTCTGATCAGCTCTCACATTTCCAGCGATCTGGAGACTCTGTGCGATGACCTGTACATGATACACGAAGGCAGGATTATCATGCATGAGGATACAGATGTACTGCTGAGCGATTATGGGCTGCTCAAAGTGAGCGAGAAGCAATATGCCGATATGGAGAAACAATATATTCTGCGCTATAAAAAGGAAACATTCGGATATAGCTGTCTGACCAACCAGGTACAGTTTTACCGGGAGAATTATCCGGGGGTTGCCATAGAGAAGGGAACTGTTGACGAAGTGATAATGATGATGATAAAGGGGGTTGCATGATGGCGGGATTATTAATGAAAGATTTGAGACTGACGATGATGCAGAAGAATACCCTGCTTATGGTTGGAATAATAGCGGTCATAGTGGTTATAGGCGAGGGAGATCCCGGATTTGTGATTACCTACCTGACCTTTATCGGTGTCCTGTATACCATGAATACACTCAGTTATGACGGAGCTGACAATGGAAATGCCTTTTTGTTTTCTCTTCCAATTACCAGAGCGGGATATGTGATGGAAAAGTATGTGTTCGGCCTTTTGGGCGGAAGTGCCCTGTGGCTGTTCGGCGTGGCTTTGGCTTATACGGTAAATGCGTTGAAAAATGTTCCATTTTCTGAAGAAATAATGATGAATGCCTTTGTGGCGCTTCTGATGCCGGTATTTGTTCTGGCCTTTCTCCTTCCCATCGAATTGAAATTCGGCGCGGAAAAGGCAAGAATAATGATTGTCGTAATTTCATGCCTGCTTTTTGTAGTTGGAATGCTGGTGGCGAAAACGGGAAAATCCATATATCCTGCTCTGATGGCCTGGTTTGGCAAAATTGAGGAGAGGCCGGAGCTGGCGGCGGGAGCATCTCTGGCAGCCGGCATTGCCTTATTGGGAGTATCCTGCAGAATCAGTATTGGAATTATGAATAAGAAGGAGTTTTAGATAAGATTTTATTCTGTTTATATTGAAAATTCGGAGTCGTTACGTTACAATTTTGGAAGAGAAACTTATCACTGGAGATGTAAGAGATGCCGAATTTTACAAAAATGGCCATCAAGGCGACATTTATCAGACTTCTCAATGAGAAGCCTCTGAGTCAGATTACCGTGAAGGATATTGTGGAAGAATGCGGTGTGAACAGAAACTCGTTTTATTATCATTTTCAGGATATTCCCACCCTGGTGGAGGAGATTGTGACGGAGGAGGCAGACAGGATTATTGCACAATATCCATCTATTGATTCCATCGAGACCTGTCTGATGGCAGCTCTTGCATTTGCCAGAGAAAATCGCCGTGCGGTTCTTCATATTTATAATTCCACCAATCGGGCTATCTATGAACAGTATCTGTGGAAGGTCTGCCGACATGTGGTTTCCGTATACGGGGAAGTGGCTTTTGCCGGCAAGGATATCACTGATTCAGATAAGGATGTGATTATCCAGTTCTATAAATGCGAGTGCTTTGGTATGGTGATTGAGTGGATGAATGACGGAATGAACAGCGATATGCCCCGGCGGGTGAAACGCCTCTGCGAACTGAGGAAGGGACTGCTGGACAAAATGATTGAACGCAGTCAGGAATCCTGAACAGGAAGGAAAGCAGGGCAGTACCGGACACCGGACGAAATTTGTCTTTTAGACATTTTTCGTCCGGTGTCTGTTTTTTGGGCTTTTTTTCATGTGTGTTTTAATTTTGGGCATGAGGCGGATAATGACAATTTTCTGAGGGAGAGACCTTTGCTATACTGACATCATGAAGCGGCGGAACGAAGCAGCGACTGTAAATCAGCTTATAAGAAAGGATTGATAAAAATGCATTTCTCAAAAACAGTGGTAAAATACCGCATTGGAATTCTCGTTCTGGCACTTATTCTGGCAGTGCCGGCAGTGCTGGGAATGGCAGGCACAAGAATTAATTATGACATGTTGGATTATCTGCCGGAAGATATGGACACAGTAATCGGACAGAACGAACTGATGGAGGAGTTCGGAAAAGGAGCGTTTTCCTTCCTTATCATAGAGGATATGCTGGAAAAGGATGTGGCAGAGCTCAAAAGACAGATTGAACAGGTGGAACATGTGGAGACTGTGGTATGGTATGACACTCTGATGGATATCTCGGTACCTGTGGAGTTGCTGCCGGATAAAATCTACCGTGAATTCAACACGGAGCACTCTACCATGATGGCTGTATTCTTTGACAGCTCCACGTCTGCGGATATCACCATGGATGCCATTCGGGATATTCGGGCAATCTGCGGAAAGCAGTGTTATGTGTCCGGCATGTCGGCACTGGTGACAGATTTGAAGGACCTTTGCGAGAAAGAAGAGCCGATTTATGTGGGCATTGCTGTGGCTTTGGCCTGTGCTGCGATGCTGGTGCTGCTGGACAGCTGGCTGGTGCCCTTTGTGTTTCTGGCCTCTATCGGCATTATGATTCTGCTGAACCTGGGTTCCAACTTATTCTTAGGTGAGATTTCCTATATTACGAAGGCGCTGTCCGCAGTGTTGCAGCTGGCAGTCACTATGGATTACTCCATTTTCCTGTGGCACAGTTACAACGAGCAGAGGGAGAAGAACAATGACACCAAAGCGGCTATGGAAGCGGCCATTGGAGAGACACTGACCAGCGTCATCGGAAGTTCTGTCACTACAGTCGCCGGATTTATCGCACTGTGTTTCATGTCCTTTACCATGGGCAGGGATCTGGGGATTGTCATGGCAAAAGGAGTGCTGCTGGGGGTCCTGGGCTGCGTTACCGTATTGCCGGCATTGATTCTGGTGTTGGATAAACCGCTGCAGAAGACCAGACATAAAGCACTGATTCCGGATATGGGAAAGTTTGCGCAGGGTACGGTAAATGTTTTTCCGGTGTTTCTTGTGATATTTATTCTGCTGGTCGCACCAGCCTATTATGGATATAGCAGAACAAACAGTGAGGTCTACTATGACATGGGAGAGTGTCTGCCAAAGGACATGGAGTATGTCATTGCGAATTCCAAATTAAAGGAGGAATTTGATATTGCATCTACACATATGCTGCTGGTTGACACAAACGTTTCTCCGAAACAGATTCGAAGTATGATCAGGGAAATGGAAGATGTTGACGGTGTAAAGTATATCCTGGGTCTGGAATCTCTCGTGGGGTCCCGTCTTCCGGAGGAATTTCTGCCGGAATCTGTCACGGAGATCTTAAAGAGCGATAAATGGGAACTGATGTTGATTAATTCCGAATACAAAGTTGCCGGTGACGAAGTAAACGGACAGATTAATGAGTTGAACCATATTCTGAAGAAATATGACAAAGGCGGTATGCTCATCGGGGAAGCGCCCTGTATGAAGGATATGATTGAAACCACAGATCATGATTTCAGGGTGGTCAATACGGTGTCTGTTCTGGCAATTTTCATTATCATTGCCCTGGTGGAAAAAAGCATTTCCCTGCCGTTTATTCTGATATCAGTGATTGAGCTGGCTATATTTATCAACCTGGGCCTGCCGCATTATCTGGGACAGAGTCTGCCCTTTATTGCACCTATCTGTATCAGTACGATTCAGCTGGGTGCCACGGTTGACTATGCGATTCTGATGACGACAAGGTACAAGGCGGAACGCATTCACGGCATTGACAGGAAAAAGGCTGTGGGAACCGCACTCAGCGCTTCCATTCCTTCCATCCTTGTATCCGGGATGGGACTATTTGCAGCAACTTTCGGTGTGGCGCTTTATTCTAATATTGATATTATCAGTTCCATGTGTATGCTGATGGCCCGGGGCGCTGTGGTCAGTATGCTGTCGGTAATCTTCATTCTGCCGGCGCTGCTTGTACTCTGCGACGGACTGATCTGCGTAACGACCATGGGAATGAAAGGCACTGGAAAGATGAATAAGAAAATAATGGAGGTAACTGTGTCATGAAAAGGAAAACGGAGAAAATAATTGTATTGACAATATGTACCGCTGTGGCATTCGGTGGAGCAGCACAGAGTATTCAGGCCCTGGCGGCAGAAAAAGGTCAGGCGCCGACAATGCTGACGGAAGGTGCGGGGAAGACGGAAGAGACGATATCCAAGGAGGAAACGGTCTATATCCTGGCCGGTGCAGACGGAAGCCCGGAGAAGATTATCGTAAGTGACTGGCTGAAAAATGCGGCCGGTGCGGATACCATAAAGGACAGATCGGAACTGGTCAATGTGGAAAATGTGAAAGGCGATGAAACCTTTACGTCAGGCGGGGACCAGACTCAGGTCTGGGATGCAGAAGGCAGAGATATATATTATCAGGGAAATATCGAAAAGGAATTGCCGGTGGGGATATCTGTCACTTATACGCTGGACGGGAAGGAAATCTCCCCGGAAGCACTGGCGGGAAAAAGCGGCAAAGTGACAATCCGCTTTGACTATGAAAACAGGCAGTCTGACTATGCACAGATCGACGGTGTCAGGACGAAAATCTATGTCCCTTTTGCTGTGATGACGGGGATGATGCTGGACACGGAAAGTTTCCGCAATGTGGAAGTGACCAACGGCAGACTGGTGAACGATGGGGACAGGACCGCCGTTGTGGGAATCGCATTTCCCGGTCTGCAGGAGAATCTGGCGGTTGACAGAGAGAAACTGGAGATACCGGATTATGTGGAAATTACGGCGGATGTAACGAATTTCGAACTCGGAATGACAGTCACGGTGGCTTCCAGCCAGGTGTTCGGCGGAATCGATATGGAGGATAAGGACATGACAGGGGAGCTGGGGGAGGCTCTGGAACAGCTGACAGAGGCCATGGAGCAGCTGGAGGATGGTTCTTCTCAGCTATATGAGGGACTCTGTACCCTGCTTGATAAATCGGATGAACTGATAAAAGGTGTGGATAAACTGGCGGCGGGAGCAGGAGACTTACGGACCGGCGCGGGGGCTCTGGAAGAAGGCGCCGCAAAACTGCAGGACGGCGCGGCCAGACTGCAGAGCGGGCTGAACACTTTGACGGCGAACAATGGGGAATTGAACGGCGGAGCGAAACAGGTATTTGAGACTTTACTTTCCACTGCCCGGACGCAGCTGACAGGGGCAGGTCTGGATGTTCCTGCCATGACCATTGACAATTATGGGGATGTGCTGAACGCTGCCATTGCATCGCTGGACGGAGACGCAGTCTATCAGCAGGCATTGGCAATGGTTACGGCGGAAGTGGAAAAGAATCGGGCTCAGTTTGAAGCGGCAGTCACATCGGCAGTGAAGGAGATGGTAACGGAAAAAGTGACTGCAGCCGTTCTGGAAGGCGTGACGGAAAAGGTAACGCAGGGCGTCCGGGACAAGGTTGCCGCGGAGGTCATCAAAACAGCTACCGGCGGGGCCATGACGAAAGAAGACTATGACAGGGCAGTGGCCGCAGGGAGCATTACGGCGGAAATGCAGGAACAGGTAAAAACGGCCATAGAGACACAGATGGGATCGGATGCGGTCAAAGGACAGATATCAGCCATGATAGAAAAGCAGATGCTGGAGGGCGAGGGGAAAGCACAGGTGGAAGCCAATATATCCGCCATGATGGGAAGCGAGGAAGTCAAAAGTCAGATTGCCGATAATGTAGAACTGGAGATGCAGAAGAAAATCGCGGAGGAAATGGCAGGGAGCACAGTGCAGGATAAGCTGAACGCAGCATCTGCAGGAGCAAAATCAGTAATTGCGCTGAAGACTTCGCTGGACAGCTATAACGTATTTTACAGGGGACTTCAGACTTATACGGCAGGGGTGGCCGAGGCCGCGGCAGGCGCGGGAGAACTGGCAGCAGGCACGGGAGAGTTGAGAGACGGCGCAGGAAAGCTTTCATCCGGTACCTCCCAACTCTGCGAAGGGATTCAGACTATGAAAAATTCCACTCCCGCCCTTACAGACGGCATTACAAAGCTCAGAGACGGCGCACAGCAGCTGAGAGACGGCCTTCAGGAATTCGATGAGGAGGGAATTCAGAAGCTGGTGAAAGCTGTGGACGGAGATCTGGACGGCCTGGTGGAAAGACTGCGGGCGACGACAGACGCGGCAAAAGCATACCAGTCCTTTGCGGGAATCGGGGACGATATGGAAGGAAAAGTGAAATTCATCTATCGGACCGAGGCTGTGAAGGCCGGGGCTGAGTAAAGGAGGCGTTTATAGCTGACAAACATTCCCATCTTCGACGCGTAGTATTCTGTCTGTAATATGTAAGGTGGAAGCTTTATGAGTAATCAGCAGAATACATTTTCCCTCCTGCTTCAACTTGGAAATTGTATTCAGGATTTTGGATTCCGAGTCGGCATCCAAAGCGGCTGTGGGCTCGTCAAAGATATATACAGGAACGTCTCGGAGCAATGCGCGGGCAAGGGAGACCCTTTGCCTTTGCCCGCCTGATAACTGATCTCCATTTTCACCGATATTCCTCCTGAAAAAATCTTCCCGGTATGCCGGAAGTCCGGCCATTTCTGCGGCGCTGTATATTTCTGATTCCGTGGCATTTAAATTTCCATATCTTATATTGTCATATACGGTAGTGGAAAAGATATCGTTATGCTCCGGTGAACAGGAGATATATTTCCGCAACAAATGCAGAGAAATGTTCTTACAGTTTTCACCGCCGATGAGAATATTGCCCTGATAATCGGTCAGTTGCATCAGAGCCTTGATCAGGGTGGATTTTCCGCTGCCGCTCTCGCCGATAATGCCGATGCATTCTCCCGGGGAGACGGTAAATGATACATGATTCAGAACCTGATGACTCCCGTATGCTGCACAGACGTTTTCAAATGTCACATCAAAATTTTCAGGAACTTTTTCACATTTGTTATCATCCCTCTCTGTGAGCTCACTTTTCAGAGACATAATCGGACAGATGCGCTCCAGAGACAGGGAATGTTCACCATAACGTATAAATGCCACGGCAAAGTTCTGTGTATACATAATAAAACAGCGACATAACTGGTGAATAAACAAGACCACAGCCACAGAAAGATATCCACGGGATGCCATTACACAGGCCAGGGGCGTCAGCAAATAAATACAGACATTCGCTGCTGCGTCAGAGGTCAGCAATTTCCATGTTTCTAACCGCACCGCGCTGTATTCTTTTCTATAAAGCTGTTCTGCCGCTTCTTCTATTTTATTATACATTCTGTTCTGGGCAGAATATTGCCGGATACTCATTTTCCCTTTTATGGCGTCACTGCAATTGGATGTACAGCTTTCCTTTGCCTGCAGAATTTCCAGCCGTATTCGTTTGATTCTGCGCATAAACAGAAAATTCAACAGGATAACGACAGCGCCCAGCAGGAACATAAGGAACCCGATCCGGAGATCAGCCAGCAAAACGGCAGCTGTATATCCTGTTCCAACAACCAGAGGATAAATTACTCCGAAAATGTCATAGGAAACAATCTGAGCGCTCTGCTCGATATCTGTATTGTACCGTGTAAGCAGTTGGCCCTGACTGAACTTCTGCAGATTTTTCAGCGGTGCCTGCACCAGACTTTTGTAAAAGTCATTTCTCAAGTCATTTTCCGTAGAAGCCAGAAACAGGGAAAAGACACATAATCCTGCGTTGTCTATCCACGAAAGCAGCAGCAGAACTGGCAGGGAAAGTAAGAGTATTCTGACAATATCCTGAAATGACGTGCGGGGCTGCGTCAGCATCATAACGTAATTCTGCAGCCTGCCGGCAAAATATATATTGGTGGCAGTGCTGAAAAATGCGGGAAGAAAAATGCCGCAACACCATAATTTCCAGTTTCTGCTGATGTACCTTTTCATGGAAAACAAAGCTTTCATATCATGCTTCCGCCTTTCTTCTATTTTTCATTTTCTCTTTATAAAGGTTTTTATACAGTTCACAGCTCTGTATCAGTTCTTTATGGGTTCCGAAGGCTGCCACTTTTCCCTGATCCAGCACAAGAACTTTATGAAAACGGCAGACTTCCTCCAGATCATGCAGGATAATTAACAGTGTTTTATCCGTGCATTCCGAGAACAGGTAATTCCAGATGGCTCCGGCTGTGACAGAATCTAATGCCGATACCGGCTCATCAAGTAAAAAGACATCGGTATCTCTTAAAAAGGCCCTGGCCAGATTGATGCGCTGCATCTGACCATTTGATATAGACTGAACGGTAGTATTCACTTCCGTATCATATGCTTCAGGGAGTGTCTGAATAAAAGAATCCAGACGGGCATTTTTACAGGCGGCGATTATCTCTTCTTCGCTTCCGTCTGCTTTCGCCACCTTAACATTGTCCATAAAGGTTGCCTGAAAGAGAAAAGCCTCCTGTGTCGTTACTGTAATATGAGCTCTCATGTATTCGGGAGTAAGGGCGGAAATATCCATTCCTTTGAAGTAAATCTGATTTTTCTCCGGCGTATACAGTCTGCCGAGCAGTTTGAACAATGTGGTTTTACCGCAGCCGCTTAGACCTACAACGGCAATTTTCTCCCCGGGATAGACTCTGAAATGGATATTCTGTAATATGGCTACATCTCCATAGGAAAACGAAAGTCCGTGTACTTCATAAACCGGGATTCCGTTTCGGGTGTCTGTCGCTGCTGTCTTATTTTCTGACAGGCTCTCATCCGGCAGTTCCAGGAGCGTTTGCATACGATTTACGGCTGCTTTGGCCGGCGGCAGGAGAAGGGGAATATTCCCGAGAATTTTCAGTCCCTCCCCAATAAAGTCCGCACACAGGATAACGCTGGTCAATCGCCCCAATGTCATCTCGCCGCGGAATATGAAATATGCGCTTAAAAGTAAGAGCAATATCCTGCTGATATGGCCATAACTTCGTCCGTATTCTTCCGTCAGTTTCTCGAACAATACACGTTTTTTGAGTGTATTCCTGTGTTGGTCCAACTTCGCTTTGTGCTCATCCTGAAATGTCTGTTCCAGCTGGAATGCCTTAATCATCATTGCAAATTGCAGAGAGTCGGTAAAATGAGAAAGTACTCTGGCATAGGCCTTCTTCTCCCTGTCGTGAAAGGGAGAAAGCCTGCCGGCAAAAAATATGCTGGGAACCGCGTTCAGCGGTATCATGCACAAAGCCAGCAGAGAGAATTTCCAGTTGCACCATCGAAACAGGCAGACCGGGATAAGTCCAAGACATACGGGCAGGTATCCGGATCTCATCACTAGTCCAATCCAGCTTCTTATACTGTCTATATCTTTGGCAATCATGGAGAGCAGATCTCCGTCATTCATCCGCTCAAGTTCCTGATACTGGGCAGAGCATATTTTCATTCCGATTTTAAGCTGAGCGCTGCGCGAAAATCCTGCTGAAATTTTGCCGCTGAAAAAAGTAAGTGCGGCCGTTCCGGGAATGTAAAGTGTCAGGCTGGCGGCTATGGAAAGGACATGATACATAGTCTCCCTGTATCCTTTTTCAACCGCATCGATCACATTCCCCAGGTGCTGAGCCGCCAGAAACTGGGCTGTGGCCGTACCAAAGGCGAGAAGAATAGCAAAAGCGATCTGAAAATACAGCTTTCTGCCGCATATGTTTTTAAGAAAAAGTTTTATTTTCATATAAGTTTTCCTCCGGGAAGTTCAAAATTTTGATGAAATGAACCGTTCATTTCAGTCCGCCGGTAAAAGGAAAGGTGCATTATGCACCCTTTCTTTTACAATGACCGGACTTTACTGCTTTAGACCTGATAAGCCCGCTGAATCATTCCAAGACAAAATTCCTTGGCGACTTCCCTGGGGACAGGTTCCTCCGGAAAGGAAAGATTTGCGTTCAGGGCCCACCATGTCAGAGTATTCGTCAAAAAAAGAACATGAGATTGGATATGAGTAAGCTCCCGAATCTGTCCGGCTTTCATATACAGCCGCAGGTAATCGCCCAGTTCTCCAAAATAAGCCATTTTCTGCGGCCAGTATATTTCATTGAGTTCTTCCAGCACACCTGCATTGGTCTCAATATTGTCGAAGGCAAGGAGGTAGTCGGCAAACAGATCAAATAGTCCCCCCATAAGTTCAGGAAAACTTTTACAGATATTTCCGTTCTCATCCGTAACATTCAGGACGGAAGTGGATGCGTAATCCAGCACTTTTTTCAGCAATCCGATCAGCCTGGACGCTTCTATTGGCTTAATGGGCAGCGTGATTTCACTGGAAAGATAGTCTTTGTCGAGAGCGGCATATATTACAAAAGAGAGGACGGCATCTTTTCCCGTAAACGAGGAATACATGGTGCCTACCGCAATTCCGGAGGCCTTCGCAATTTCTGCCATTTTTGTATTCGCATAGCCCTTACTGTTAAACAGACGTCCGGCCTCCTGATATATTTTCCGTAATCTTGTATTATTCAATTTAGTTTCCTCCTCAATACTGAAATGAACGGTTCATTTCAATTATACTGTTTTATATACAATTGTCAAGAGAAGAATTTATATATTCAGCAGGATATATTCGGCAATATATGATTGCATTCAGCAATATAAAGGAAAAATTCGGCAATATATAGAACAAAAGGTTGATATATTGCCGAATGTGAGGTATAATTTGCGGAGAGAGACATATATTAATTACAGAAGAAGGGAGATGGGTACTGATGAGAACATGTAAAGAAAAGGCGGCAGAATGGGGAATTTCGGAGCGAACAGTTACCTATCTCTGCAATAACGACAGGATACCCGGGGCCGTTAAAGAGGGAAAAAGCTGGAAGATTCCGGATAATGCGGAAAGACCGGCTGATAAGAGGGTAAAATCAGTAAATGACCGGGAGCCTGAGACTGCAGCAGAGAAAAAAGTGCTTCCCATCGGTATTTCCGACTATATTCGTGCACAGTCAGAATATTATTATGTGGATAAGACCCTGCTGATTCAGGAATTTCTGGATAAGAAGCCGCTGGTGTCGCTTTTTACCAGGCCGAGACGATTCGGCAAGACCCTGAACATGGACATGCTGCGGGTATTTTTCGAAATTTCTGAGGAAGATACCAGCGTGTATTTCAGGGATAAGGCTATCTGGCAGTGCGGAGAGGAGTATAAAAAGCATCAGGGGCAGTATCCTGTTATCTTTTTGACATTGAAAGACGTGAAATTTGATTCCTGGAAAGCAACCATTGATAAGATCAGAGGACTTCTTCAGGCGGAATTCGGCAGGCATCTGGAGCTTTTGGAAAGTGATAAACTGGCTGACTATGAGAAGGACTCCTTTTCCAGGATATTGGATGGGAAAGCCAATGAAGTAGAGCTTACTTCATCCCTGGAGAATCTGTCAAGGCTGCTGTGCAGACATTACGGAAAAGCTCCCATTATTATCATTGATGAATATGATACGCCCATTCAGGAAGGATATACGAAGGACTTTTACGATGAAATCACAGGCTTTATGCGTAATTTCTTCTCAGGTGCATTTAAGGATAACAGGAATTTATCCTATGGCTTCCTCACGGGAATCCTGCGGATCGCACAGGAAAGCATTTTCAGCGGACTCAATAATCTGACAGTGAATTCCGTGATGGATGAGGACTATGACAGATTCTTTGGATTTACCCGTGAAGAGGTGGGGCAGCTGATGGATTACTATGGGTTTTCCGAGAAAGAGACAGAATTGAAAGAATGGTATGACGGATATCTGTTTGGCGGTGTTGAAATCTATAACCCGTGGTCGGTAATCAATTATATTGCCAAAGGCTGCATTCCACAGGCCTACTGGGTGAATACCGGAAAAAATGAAGTTCTTGAGGATGTGCTCAAGGTGGCGACGGAGGATATCACCGAGAAATTATATGCTCTTTTGCAGGGCCAGCGGGTTGTCGCAAGAATTGACCAGAATGTAGTGTACAGGTCTCTCAGTGAAGACCCTGCCAATATATACAGCCTGCTTCTGGTGGCCGGATATTTAAAGGCGCCCCGCAGGGAGCTGCAAAGCGACGGCGCCTATCTGTGCGAGGTATCGATTCCAAACATGGAGATTGCGGCCGTCTATAAGGGGGAGATTCTGTCACACTTACTCCAGATTGGAGCAATCACACGGTCCACTGCGAATATGATCGCGGAGAGCCTGTATACAAACGACCTGAAAAAGCTTCAGAAGGCAATCACAGAATATATGGATAAGTCCATCAGCTTTTATGATACAGGTGCGGAAGGATTTTATCATGGACTTATACTTGGCCTGGTGGCCTTGATGGACAATCATTATAAAATAAAGTCAAACAGAGAGGCCGGGGACGGAAGATACGATATCGGCCTGATACCGAGGAAGAATAAGTACCCGGGAATTATCATGGAGTTAAAGTGGAAAAGCGGATTAAGTGAAGAGGCGCTGGCCGCATTGTCAAGGGAAGCTTTGACGCAGATTGATAAGAAGAGATATATGACTGAGATGCACTGTGAAGGCGTGGAGAGGATTTTAAAGCTTGGAATTGCCTTTTCCGGGAAAAATGTAGAGATTGAAGCCGAAATATAATGTATCATAATGAGAAGCCAGGCGGCGGAAGATGCTTTTGAATGTGCTGATTCTTTTGCCGGCCGCTGAAATTGTAGTATTGCTGGAGGCTGTAAGAAAAGCCACAGGCAGGGAACGATGAAAGCCTGTGGCTTTATTCTTTTCGTTAGCTAAGCATGGAAAAAGCATCTGTTTTTGTCACACCGTCTACGTGAATAAACACGTCCATATATGTGATATCATCCTTCTTATACTCATATTCAAAGCAGCCAATAATATTCTCCTGCCTCTTTTCTTTGAAATTGTTTGCCTGAAGGTATTCCATAATCAGCTTATAAGCATTTGGAATTCTTTCAAAGGGCTGAATGAAGGGCTCCTTAATTGTTATGACAGCATAATCAGCTTCCTTATTCTCTGAAAATGCTGCTCCGGGACATTCTGTCGTAAAATCATCCGGGATCACACAGGCCGCAACATAACCGTGAAGCCCAAACCTGTTCTGTTGTTCCTGCGACACATAAGGAAAATCCCATCCGATAAGCTTAACATCAGGGCAAACCTTTTTGAGGCCACAGCTTTCCGCCCACTTCTCCATATGCTTTATAGCATCATTTTCCGGCTCCGGAGAAATAATCACATAGCTTGCCATCTTAAACGGTGCAATTCTTTTAAGCCTTATCTCCGAATAAATTTCACTCTGGTCAGACAGGTCTTCTCTCACAAGGGAATCAAGCTTACATGCAAAAATTTCACACATTTCCACAAGCCTGTCCAGCTCAGGAATTACTTCGTCGGATTCCCATCTGGATACGGTCTGCCTGGTTACATTCATCCTGTCAGCAAGCTGTTCCTGTGTAAGCTTTTTCTGCTTTCGCAAAAAACTGATATTTTTTCCTATATTCATATCTGCTCTCCTTCAAATTGTTATCCAACGGCCATTGGTCATTTATGATTATGCCATACCAAAGAAGATAAATCCACCAACCATCATATGCTTTTTTCCACATCTGTGTAACATGGCGTGTTACTTTTTATGTCACGGCAATATATGCAGAAGTATCTGAAACCATTGTAAACACTGCATTCACGAGCCGCAGACGAGTCCCGCTACACACATTACTACACGTTTTTCAGAGAAAGACTCAATATGATGGAGAAAACCATACTTATATTTTCTTTCCGTTGTAATTTGAAAAAAATAAGCTTATAATGATATTAAGCAGATAAGGAGTATGACATAGAGATGTTGGATAAGCAGATAAAAGAACGAGAGAGGCAGAAAGATTTACAGCGTCTGCGAGGATTTCGACCAATAGATGACGATTTTATGCGTTGTCTTTTTAAAGATAATATCCCATTGGTTGAGTTAGTGTTGAGGACGATAACAGGCAAGCAGGATTTAGTGATTACCGATTGTCGGACGCAAAAAGATATGAAAAGGCTGGCAGGAGCAAGATCAATTTGCTTGGATGCGTATGGAATGGATTCGCTCGGACAAAAATATGATTTAGAAATTCAATGGGCTGATGGTAGAGCGTACAAGGTAGTTAAAAGAAAATCCGAAGGGAGTGGAAGAAATGTGCCGGGTTATGGAAGATATGAGAAATGAAGCCGAATATAGAAAAACTATCGAAATAGCACATACGTTTATTTCGATGGGTGATTTATCTTACGAAAAGATTGCGGAAGGAACAGGTTTGTCTATTGAAACAGTTAAGGAACTGGCAAAGAAAAAAGATTTTGTGCCAGGGGGAGATATGGAATAGGGTTATCCAGGTGCATAATTTATACTGCGCACCGGTTAAATTTGCAGTATAGATGTTTTCTGAGGATGCAGTTGGCATGAAGTAAAAAAGTAGAAAGAGGTGATTTTTCATGTCTGAATTACAGAAACAGGTAATGGAGATTATAGAGGAAATGCCAGAAGAAAACCTGAAAGTATTGGTAAATTTTATGCAGATATTCGTGCAGTCGAAAAACAAGCCGTTGCCAGTTGCCCATTCTGTCAAGAAAGCCTCAAAAAGAATTGGAATTGCCGAGGGCGAAGAACTGTATGCGCCGGATTACGATATTGACGAATACAATGGTGAAATAGCAAAAATGTTTGGGGTGGTATGATGAAGGTCTTGTTAGATACGCATATTATTCTGTGGGTGCTGGAAAATAATGTAAAGTTACCAGAAAAAGCGAGGGAAATAATTGAGGACGAGCGCAATCAGATTTATTATAGTACAGCATCTGTGTGGGAAATAGCAATTAAGCATATGGCGCGGCCTGATAAAATGCGTATTGATGGACAGAGTTTTTCGAAAAAGTGTATGGATTCAGGGTTTGAAATGCTTCCTGTTTATGACCGCCATGTCTATGGGGTGGAAACGCTGTCAAGGTCAGATGATGCGCCGCCGCACAATGATCCTTTTGATAGAATTATGCTGTCTCAGGCAAAGGTGGATAAACTGAGATTCATTACCCATGATTCCCTGATTCCGTTTTACAATGAGGAATGCATTTTAGCCGTGTAAGATAATTTAACCTGTTGTGCTAGAAAAAAATATAAAAGAACTTCAACAAAATGTGCTATCCTATTTGAATCGACACAAACTTATGAAAGGAGGCATCATCATGCTGAAGTTCCATACTAATGATACCTCAGTCCTGACAACTTTTGAAGATTTTATTTTAACAGTCTATGTCATCGTCGATGAGCTGTATCGCCGCTATGCTCCGCCAGAAGTAACCCAAAGACGGAATGTTCTGGATGCCAGGCTGACGGATTCTGAAATCATTACCATCAGCCTGTGCGCCGAGCTGGCCGGAATCGATTCTGAAAACGCATGGTATTCCTTTGTGAAGAGGAACTACAGACACCTTTTTCCGAACCTCTGCAGCAGGAGCTGCTTCAACAGGACAAGGCGGGCACTGCTCCAGACGATGGAGCTGCTACGGCAGAAACTCCCCTCTGCGTTCATGATGCCATGCAACAGGTTCTTTATCGTGGACAGCTTCCCGCTTGCCGTCTGCAAGTTCGGAAGGGCCCGCTACTGCCGCGCTTTCCGTGGCATCGGGGCGGACTATGGGATGTGCCCGTCCAAAAAGGAGACCTGCTTCGGCTATAAGGTCCATGCCATGGTCACCCTGGAGGGATATGTCACCACATTTGAGGTCACGCCCGCATCCACGGACGACAGGGAGGGGCTGCGGGATCTGGTCGATGGGCAGCATGGTCTGGTGGTGCCGGGGGACAAGGGCTATGTCGGCGAGGCCCTGGCGGAGGACATGTCAGGACAGGGGATATGCCTCATGGCGCTCAGGCGCTCCAACAGCAGGACGGACTGGCCCAGGCCTGTACGGCAGCTGATATTCAGGCTGCGCAGACGCGTGGAGACTGTATTCTCTCAGCTGACCGAACAGCTGAATGCGGAACGTGTGCTTGCCAAAAGCTTCCAGGGGTTGTGCACACGTCTTGCGAACAAAATCCTTGCATATAACTTGTGCATGGTATTAAACAGCATCTTTGGCGAGTACTTTCGGATACCATATTAAAACCAGAGGTAAGGCAAAATGGACATAACAACTCTTTGCAGTAAGATAAATCTGCAGCCTGAAATTAAAACCAGAGTAATTGCGTGTGAAGAAAGCTTTGATTTTAAAACAGTGGATAAACAGCTGAGGAATTTTGCTGTCTATGAAAATATGGGAAAAGCCAGAACAGAGCTGAAGGAGATTCTGGGTGAAGACAGTGACAATATAAAAATGCTGACCTGTATGCTGAAGGCGTCGGTAACTGTGTATGAGACTTATAAAAGGAAGGGAATCAGTGACGAAATTTATTTTGCCACCATGAAGTGTTATTCCCGCTTCATTGATGAGACATACAGAAGGACAGGCAGGTATTATTTTGACAGAGACTGGTGGACTACCCGCCAGGCAGGCTGGCATTTATTCAGAATTGACGAGTTGGAATATGAAATAGTGCGGGATGAGAATGAGATAACCATTGAAATTCATATTCCATCGGATGCTGACTTTTCCCCCTCTGCTGTGGAGCAGTCACTGAACAGCGCGAAGAGATTTTTCAGTCAGTATTATCCGGAAACTGAGGGGGCGGATTATTGCTGTGAGTCCTGGCTTCTGGACAGACAGCTGCGGGGAATGGTAAGGGAAAATGCCAATATAGTCAGCTTCCAAAATCGCTTTGAAATATTCGATGAAGGTGAGACCAGGACTGATTTTATTGAGTGGGTTTTCCGGAGGAACTCCACGGATACTGATTATGCGAAGTTCCCGGAAAATACATCTCTGCAGAGAGAGCTGAAAAGGCATCTTCTCGCAGGCGGAGCCATCAGAAATGCACATGGAAAAATATTGCGTGATGGCTGAGAAAAAAACTATGGGCGATTTCACAGTTCCTGAAATTGCCTGGCCAGCCATGAGAAAGAGGAATTAGGCATAATCTGCTGAGAGGGGATAAACAGATAACGCCATCCTTTATAGCCGTTGGCCTCTCCCCATCGGGAAGCAGCTTCACAATACTGAATGCCCCGTTTTTTCTTGGCAATTACATCCGGGTCATTCAGCTTATCTTCCCCCTTAATTTCGATAAGGTATATCATATTTTCTGTCTCAACCACAAAATCCGGTTCATAGCTGTGGCCATGGTTATAGGTAATATTGAATTCCTGCGGGGCTGGTCTCAGCCAGTTCAGTACATCTGTATCGCTTTCAAGTACACGGGCGAACTGCAATTCCGGCTGGCTGTCAAACTTGGCGCTGTCAAATACACCTTTCCGGATACCGTCGAAGAGAACAGACTGCAGCTTTGCCGTATAGGGTGCATAAAGGCTGACGCGTTCTGTGAAATGATAGGACTGCTTTAAATTATAATTTCTGGTACCGATCACTTCTTCCTGCAGAAAGCCGTTCTCATTGCCACTACGAAAAAATTCCGGATATTGTGCTGAGTATACAGAAAGGCAATAAATGCCCCCATCAATCTGGTTTTGCCTACGCCTGTGGCCAAGGCAAAGGTCAGTGACATGAAATTCCGCTCAAAATCCGAGCAAATCGGATACATGGCATGAACAGCACCGAGAGCAGCCTTGAGATTCATGTCTTTATGCAGACTGACTGTGTTCACGATTTCTTCCAGAATTTTCAGGGAGTCTTCCTGCGGTTTACGGAGTGACATAACACCACTGATATAGTCTGTAGTATACTGGGGAAAGTAATTTCTATTCATCATAGCCCACCTCGTTCCCGCTGTCTTCATAAGCAGGCGGATGCACAATGTTCAGGTTGTAATGATCCCTGCCAAATTCACAGCGGTCAAAGAGCATCTGAGGTATTTTCTTTATAATAATATTGTTATAGGCCCTGTCAATGCCATAGTCAAAGGAACGGCAGGCTATTATCAGAAATTCATCCTCTTCCATCGTGCTCCGGATAGAGTCCAGATAGACACTGTCCAGATGCCGCGTGGTTACGAAGAGATAACTGTTCTCATTGCCGACGGACTGTTTCCAGAACAGATTACTGTCCGGCTGATAGCGAAAACCTTCATGGAGAGCCACGGCAGCAGCCAGCATATCGGAATCGTATGACCTGTTAATGACAGGCTCGTCGAAATCATCACGGTTGATAAGGGTGGGAGCCAGTTCATAGAAATGGTATCCGCCGCCTCCCTGCCAATCTACAGCTTTCGTGATACCGCCCATGTCCAGGCCGGCAATGACCTTATCCAGGCGTACTTTACAATGTGTATAGGCATGTTCTCCCATTTCAATACCAATGTAGCGTCTGCCCATTTTGTGTGCAACGGCAGCAGTGGTACCGGAACCAAGGAAACTGTCCAGAACCAGGTCGCCTTTATCAGTCGAAAGCTCAAGAATGCGGGAAAAAACGATATGGAAACCAGTGGGCACCATCCCGCCATACTTCGCCAGTATTCACCATCGCTTTTGCCCAGCAACGCCTGCAGCGGATAGAAATTAATGAATCCATAAGGGACCAGTACTGTGGCAATGAGCTGAATCATTTTCGGGAAGATGGACAGAGGATAATAGGATACTTTCCTGAAAAAGAACATAATATTAAACAATGCGGTTATTTTGGTCACAAGAAAAGCAGAACCGCTTACAATCAGGAAAAACCCTCCATAGATCAGGCTTCCAAACAGGATAATCCACAGGATTCTGGCAAGAAGCCAGAATGTGACCGGAATTTCCAGAGCATGGAAGCAGATTCCCATTACAATGGCGGAAAGCGTCAAGTGGGCGATATAATTGCAGATAAAACTGCTGCTGAGCAGATAGGGCAATACCTTTACCGGTTTTACAAGGACATCATCAAAAGTGCCCTTCCAGATCTGCCTTGGCAGGTTGTTCATAATATTGAAGAAAAAGGGGCCTGCAACCCCATAAGCAGACAGGCTGAAGGAATATAGCAGCATTACTTCGTAGGCATTCCAGCCGTTCATATTGTCGAAGGCGGAAATCATGACCCACATCAGCAAAAAAGCCACCGAATAGTCCAAAGCCTGGGAAATGCAGTTAATCAGAAAAGAAAAGCGGTACGTCAGCATGGCCTTGAAGATACTTTTAATACGATGCTGAAAAAGGAATACAACGTACTGACAATATAGTCAAAGCGAAATACGGTGTTCTCCTTAAATGATACTGATAATATTTTCTTAAAAAGTCCCATGTCAACCCTCTGTCTCTGTGGAATCTGTGTCCAGGGTGAAATTCTCCGAATGCAAATCACAATACCGCCGGCCTCTTTGTGCTGTGAATTTCAGAACACAATAGTCAGGGTCGCTGACACCTTCCTTATAATAGGCCGTGTCTCCTTCCTGCCAGAGGGCTTTCTTCAATTCCATATCCTGAGATACCTCCATCAGGCCCACAAGCATGATTCCCTCATAACGAAAACGCCCTCTGTGGTAGAAATAAAGGCATGCCTTCGGGTTTTTCATATATTGTTGGGAACGCATGGCGGAAGTATTGCAGGAAAAGTAGAAACAGTTTCCCTCGATTTTCTGTGGTGCAAATACTGCCTTGATATTCGGGAATCCGTCCTCATCTACGGATCCGATAAACGCTGTCTTCTGTTTCAGGGCGAATTCTTTAATATATTCTTTGGTGATCATAGCGTGGCCTCCTAGTCCAGTTCCGCCACCTTCCAAACGATGCCCCTAATGGGAAGAATTTCCGGCCGTGGTAACGTCCGCTAATTCTTCCGGGCATCGTTTGGAAGGATGGCTGTTTAAGTCGCTGCGCGACGGCATAAATCAATTGTTATTTTCTTCAAATTGTGTCAGGGTATCCAGGATACGGGCCAGATATCCCTCGAATTCTTCCCGCTCTTTCTCCGAAAAACCCTGATAAAAAAGATGATTCATCTGTTGCGATACCTGTTCGTATTTTTTCCGTAATGCCCTTGCATACTCTGTGAGAGATATGATGGTCTGGCGGCGGTTGGCCGGATTAATGTTTCTCTCCAGAATACCTTTCTGCACCATCCCGTCCACGATAATGGAAACCGTATTTTTGGCGAGAGAAGTCTTCTGACTGATTTCACTGACAGTCAGGTGATCCTCTTTCCACAGAACGAACAGAATCCTTCCCTGCCCGCTGCTGATTTCGATTCCGTTCTCTGTCAACAGCTTTTCAAAAATCCTGGCTTGCAGGTGCTTTATCCGGGTAATATAAAAACCGCCTCTTGTCTCCAAATCAATCCCTCGTTTCTGAATCTTTTACAAAAACTGTCTGCGCATAAGTTCCTAGTAGAAATGTTCTATATAGAACAATTAAAGAATATCATACTCCTCTGACAAAGTCAATTGCTTTTTATATTTGGCAGGGATTGAGAGACGGGTCAGACCGCCATTAAAAATTTCTTATTTCGAAAATTATTTTTTATAAAAGGGAAAATTTAGCTCTGGTCATGGAACATAATACAGGATATACTGTATTCGTTCGAACAAATAGGTAAAGTGTAGAAAAGTTCATATCCTGGTGTTATAATTGCTTTGGATTTTTGTATTCAGATATAAGGAGGCAGGCTGATATGCTCATCAAAGCTACAGTTGAAGATATAAAGAAATATGGTGAGTTGGCTTATAGCATTGCTATGAATCCTGCAAAATCATGTTATCCTACTTACGTAGACGGCATAAAAACAGCTATTCGCGGACAGTAAAACAGGATAAAGCTGCATGTAATGGATAACGTGCAAATGTATAACGTGCATACATAAAAAATTTGACGTATGTTCCGGAATGTGGTAGTGTTATGGATAGATATGCAGTGGTTTTGAGAGAACGGGCTGCAGCAAAATAAGTTTAATGTGCAGACAGTCGGCATCGGAAGAAACATTGCATGGCGGGTTTTGAGGGGGTACTGACTGCGGCGAAGAGAAGGAGGACATTATGGAGACAGAAAACATGACCAACATTACAGAAGAGATATCTGTAGAGGAGGCACCGACAGCAGCGGAGGCACCCGAAGCTGCGGAGACTCCTGTGGCGACAGAAGCAGCCGAAGCTCCTGTTGTCGGGGAATCTGCAGAGACCCCGGAAGTAGTGGAAACCATGGAAGATTACAGCAAGGAGCTGGAGGCATCTTTCCGCAAGATAAGCGAAGGAGACATCCTCTCCGGAACCGTCATTCATGTAAACGAAGAAGAAGTTACCCTTGATCTGGACTATTTTGCACCCGGCGTCATCAAGGCTGCCGACCTGAGCAGGGACCCTTCTTTCTCCATTCTGGCGGATGTCCATGTGGGAGACAAAATGCAGGGAACTGTGATTAAGAGAGATGACGGTGCAGGCAATATCCTGTTATCCTGTGTGGAGGCTTCCGAGGTAATCGGCTGGGATAAAGTACAGACATATCTGGAGGAGAAGACCGTACTTTCTGTTAAGGTCAGCGAGACTGTGAACAAGGGCGTGATTGCCTTCGTGGAAGGAATCCGCGGATTTATTCCCGCTTCTCAGATTTCCCTGGAATACGTGGAAGACCTGAGCACTTTTGTGGGCAAGACTGTGGATGTGCGTGTGATTACGGTAGACAAGGACAAGAAGAAGCTGGTGCTCTCCGCAAAGGATATTCTCAAGGAGAGAGAAGCGGACAGAATGAACCAGAAGATCGCCATGATGGCGCCTGGCACTGTGCTGGAAGGAAAGGTGGAGAGCCTGATGCCTTACGGTGCATTCGTGGACCTGGGCGGCGGCTTAAGCGGTCTGGTGCACATTTCCCAGATCAGCCAGAAGCGGATTAAGAATCCTTCGGAGGTGCTGAATGTAGGCGACACCGTGAAGGTGAAGGTGCTGAATACCAATAACAACAAGATCAGCCTGAGTATGAAGGCAGTCGCGGAGAACGCGGAGCCGGATCCGGTGGAAGAAAAGCTGGCCGCGGAATACAGTTCCGGAAAGTCAGTGGGGACTTCTCTGGGCGATCTGTTGAAGGGGTTGAAGTTATAAGAAAAAGCAAACAGGAAGATACATATGAATGCATTTCAGGGCTGTGGCGCCGGTGATGAAAATCGCAGGTGCCGCGGCCCTGTCTATTTAAAATAATTCTTTAATGATTGCATGAAGTATAAATTTGGAATATTATAGACGGAGCTGTACGCTGAGCGAATCAGTGCGACAGCCCCTGTTGGAAAGGGAAAAGCTTTATATTCAGGGAGGAACTACATGGAAATTTATTATGTGGAGGACGACAGGGATATAGCGGAAGGGGTAAAGACCTATCTGGAGGTCCGGGATTTTCATGTGACCATACTGGAATCTGTATCCGATGCGAAGCAGGCCCTGATGAAGAGACAGCCTGCTATAATCATCATTGACTGGAACCTGCCGGATGAAAGCGGGGATGTTCTCTGTGGATGGATTCGCAGACGCTTTGGAGAGAACCTTCCTGTGCTGTTCCTGACGGTGAAGGGAGAGACGGAGGACATTGTGAACGGATTCCAAAACGGAGCAGATGATTACGTGATTAAGCCTTTTGCGCTGGAGGTACTGTATTCCAGGATTCTGGCAATTCTTCGCCGGACGGGAGGCGCGGAAAGTAAAGAGCTGTATTGTGATGACATTCGTCTGGATAAAGAGAAAATGGCAGTTTACCGGGAGGATGAAGAAGTGGCATTAAGCCAACCGGAATATCAGCTGCTTTTGTACCTCATGGAGCACAAGGGGAAAACGGTGACCAGAGAGAAACTGCTGGCGGAGGTATGGGATATGAACGGAAATTACGTCAATGATAATACCCTGACCGTAACCGTGAAGCGGCTGAGGGAGAAGCTGGGGAATCCGGCCTGCATCCGGACTGTCAGAAGCTTTGGATATCGTATGGAGGATACTTTATGACAGAACTGATGGCGGGGCTGATGATCGGGGGAGCCCTTTTTCTGGCAGTTTACTTTGTGGCCGGAAGGAGAAGGCGCAGGCGGATTGAAGAACTGACAGTCTATCTGGAGAATGTGAATGTAAGCGGAGAGGGAACCATTCTGCAAAGAAAAGAGGACGAATTTTCCCTGCTGGAAGATGAGATTTATAAGACGGTGACCACTTTGTACCGAACCAGAGAGACAGCACTTGCGGCAAAGGAAAACTATGCGGAGAATCTGGCGAATATTGCGCACCAGCTGAAGACGCCGATTACAGCGGCTTCCGTATCCCTACAGCTTTTGCAGGAGCAGGCAGAGGATCCTGCAGGACAACATGACACATACTACCATGATGCGGCGAAGTACAGAACAACACAACATGACGCAACACAGAACACTGCGGTGCAGTATAATGCAGTACAGTATAATGCAATGCCTCATAGTGCAACACAGCATACGGCAGTGCAGCACTGTGAAAATATCCGGCGCCAGCTGGAACGGCTGAATACCCTGGAGGAAGCTCTGCTTCAGCTTTCCCGCATTGACTCCGGCACCCTGAAACTGCAGTATGTCCAGGTGGACATTTTCACGGCGCTGACAATAGCGTCGGATATGCTCTGTGAACTGGCAGCGGAGAAGAAGGTAACTGTGGCTATCCCGGAGGGAGAGTGCGCCACAATCCGAGGCGACAAGGACTGGACCATGGAGGCCTTCTGCAATCTGATGAAGAACTGCGTGGAGCATACCCCGGAAGGCGGAACGGTTTCCTGTGAATATTCTCAGAATCCGGTATATACGGAAGTACGGATATGGGACAACGGGAAAGGATTCACGGAGGAGGATCTGCCTTATCTTTTTCAGCGCTTTTACCGGGGGAAAAATGCCTCGGGAACCGGAATCGGCATTGGACTGGCGCTGAGCAAGGCCATTGTGGAGCTGCAGAACGGGACTATCACCGCCCGGAATCTCCACGGCGGCGGAGCCTGTTTTGAGATTCGCTTCTACAGTCACTGAGCAGTCACTTTTCTCTGTTATACTTTAAATAAACGGTACGGCCGTATGGCAGAGAAGACAAGGAGCCTGTGCTTGCCTGAATGAAAATGTTCCCTTTTTGTCATGCCACCGCCGTGGCACAAACAATGATGTAAATCAGGAAGCAGCAGGCCGGGAAAGGCAAGGTGATGCAATTGGAAATTTTGAAGTGTGAAAAAGTCACAAAAGTATACGGTTCCAAACCCAATCAGGTGACGGCTCTGGACGGAATTGATCTGTCCGTGGAAAAAGGAGAATTTGTGGCCGTTGTAGGGGCGTCCGGCTCCGGAAAATCCACGCTTCTGCACATCTTAGGCAGCGTGGACAGGCCTACCTCGGGAAAAGTGTATGTGGAGGGAACGGACATCTCCACCATGAACCGGACACAGTCCGCCATTTTCCGGCGGAGAAAGGTGGGGCTGATTTACCAGTTTTATAATCTGATTCCCACACTGACGGTGCGGAAAAACATTCTGATGCCGCTGCTGCTGGACAAAAGGAAAGTGAACCAGACGTATTTTGAGCAGGTGGTAAATACGCTGGGAATCGCGGACAGGCTGGAAGCTCTGCCCAGTCAGCTGTCCGGCGGGCAGCAGCAGCGGGCAGCCATCGCCAGGTCTCTGATCTACCGTCCTGCCCTGCTGCTGGCGGACGAGCCCACGGGCAATCTGGACCAGAAGAATACCCGGGAAATCATTGATATGCTGAAATTATCCAATCGGAATTTACAGCAGACCATTCTGCTGATTACCCATGACGCGCAGGTGGCGCTGGAGGCAGACCGGGTGGTAACGGTGGAGGACGGACACATTGTGGGTGATGAGAGAAGAGGCACAACAGTACGGAGCACAGCTGCCGGCGGCGAGGCAAAAATATCCGACGCCGGGAATGAGACGGAAGCACACAGTGCCGAAACGGAAATGAGGTGAGGCATATGTGGAAAGATTATTCGTCAGGATATATCAAAAATAATCGTGCCTCCGGTATCTCGGTGATGGCGGCCTCCTTCATAGCGGCGCTGTTCCTGTCCTGGCTCTGTGGCCTGTTCTACCACTTCTGGCTGGACAACATCGAATCCACGAAGCAGGAATTCGGAGGCGGCTGGCATGCACGTATCACCGCAGAGTTCACCGCGGAGGATCTGCTGGCAGTGAATCAATATCCCAATGTGGAAAGGGCGGTTATCAATGAGGAGCTGTCTGGAGAACAGGGGACGGTACTGGACCTTTATTTCCATAACAAAAGAACTGTGCACAGGGATGTGCTGGCATTATTGGAGACACTGGGGTTGGAGGAGAGTGGGGCGGACTATAATTATCAGCTGCTGTCCCTGTACTTTATCCGTATACCGGGAGATACGAAACCGCGGATGATTATGCCGCTGTATCTGGCCATTGTGGCGGTGGTATGCTTTTCTCTGATCTTGATTATTCATAATTCTTTCGCTGTATCTATGGGTGACAGAATTCATCAGTTCGGGATTTTCTCCAGCATTGGAGCCACGCCGGGGCAGATCAGAATCTGCCTGCTGCAGGAGGCTCTTGTTCTATCCCTGGCGCCGATTCTGATCGGAATCCTTGTGGGAACGGCGGCGTGCTATGGCACTTTGCGGGCCATGAGCCTGATAACGGCGAGCCTGGCGGGAGGAAGGGCGGTTTCTTTCCAACTGAATCCGGCGATTCTGGCTTTTATCCTTCTGCTGTCCCTTTTTACGGTACTTTTCTCAGCATGGCTGCCGGCCCGAAAGCTGAGCAGGCTGACACCGCTGGAAGCCATCCGGGGAACGGGAGAGTTTCAGCTGAAGGCGGGAAAAGGGCCTTTATCCCGAAAGCATTCCAGAATTCTTTCTCTTCTATTTGGGATGGAAGGAGAACTGGCGGGAAATGCGCTGCGGGCACAGAAGAAAGCCCTGCGTACCACCAGTCTGTCCCTGACCCTTGCTTTTCTGGGCTTTCTGATTATGGAGAATACTTTTACATTGATGAGAATCAGCACGGAATATACCTATTTTGCAAAATATCAGGATGTCTGGGACATTATGGTGACGGTGAAGGATACAGGAATAGAAGCATTTGAAGAAACGGAGGCGCTGAAAGCACTGCCCGGGGCGGAAGACACTGTCATTTACCAGAAAGCCCGGGCTGTATGCAGACTGCCGGAAGGAGAAATCAGCGAAGCATTGTCAGCATTGGGAGGACCCCAATCCTTTGCGGGCGGCTCTGTGATAGCAGAAGAAGGTTTTTTGATACTTCCGGCGCCTTTGGTCATCCTGGATGATGAAAGCTTTGAGGAATACTGTGAACAGATCGGCGTGTCCGTCCGGCTGGACGGATGCATCCTGCTGAATCGGTTCTGGGACAGCAGAAACAGCAACTTTCGGGCCAGGGAATACGTTCCCTATGTGCGGGAAGGAATAGAGACGGTAATGCTGCAGAACGCAGGACAGGCAGCGGAAGCTGCGGATGCAGAAGCCGGGACTTCCATGGCAGAGCTTCCGGTTATAGCCTGTACCATGCAGACGCCTGTGTTGCGGGAAGAGTATGCAACGGTGGATAATTCCGAACTGGTGCAGTTTATTCCTTTGTCTGCCTGGAGGGAATTTGCAGGACAGATTGGCGGCGCAGAGCGGGACACTTTTGTTCGGGTGCTGTCCGGGGAGCGGACAGAGCTTGCCTTGCTGGACAGGCTGGAAGCGGAAATAGGGGAGACTCTGGACGGGAAATATGAGATGGAAAGTGAAAACCGCATCCGGGAGAAGCTTGATAATGATAAAATGATGGATGGCTATATGTTGATATTGGGGGCATTCTGTGTATTGATTGCCATTATTGGAATTGCCAATGTGTTCGCCAATACTTTGGGATTTCTGCGCAGGAGAAAACGGGAATTCGCCCGGTATCTGTCCATAGGTCTGACACCGGAGGGAATCCGGAAGATGTTCCGCATTGAAGCTTTGGTTCTGGCAGGGCGGCCCATGCTGTTTTCACTGGTTCTGACAGTGTTGTTCACAGGTGTCATGGTCACGGCAAGTCATCTGGAAATCAGTATCTTTCTGGCGGAGGCGCCGGTGTTGGCATGTGCACTGTTCCTTTTGGCGGCTTTGGGCTGTGTGGCGCTGGCTTATGGGATCGGCGGCCGCAGGGTGCTGAAGCTCAGCCTGGTGGAAGCCCTGCGGGACGATACTATCTTGTAAACGATGACACAATTGCCCTGGATACGCAGGCTACCTGCGGACATAGTACTGGGCCTGGGCCTGCCAGAGCTCATGGTATTTGCCGTTTTCCTGAGCAATCAGCGTATCATGGCTGCCGGTCTGTATGATTTCCCCGCCGTCGAATACGGCAATTTTATCGCAGAAGCGGCAGGAGGCCAGACGGTGGCTGATGTAGATGGCGGTTTTGTCTCCGGCGATTTCGTTGAATTTGCTGTAAACCTCGTACTCTGAGACAGGGTCCAGCGCGGAGGTGGGTTCATCCAGAATGAGGAAGGGGGCATTCTTATAAAGGGCTCTGGCCAGAGCAATTTTCTGGCTTTCCCCGCCGGAAATCTCTACGCCGTTCCCATCGAAACTTTTATAAAGGTAACTGTCCACACCGGCCGGCATGGCAGAGAGACGCTCTCCGAAACCAGCCTGCCGGAGACACCGGGCTGCCTTGTCGGTATCGTACTGAGGACCGGCGGCCACATTTTCTCCCAGACGGAAGCCAAAGAGACGAAAATCCTGGAAGACGATGGAGAAAATGGACATATACTCGTCATAATCGTACTTTTTGATATTGACGCCGTTGAGCAGGATTTCTCCTTCCGTGGGGTCATACAGGCGGCACATCAGCTTGATGAAGGTGGTCTTGCCGCTGCCGTTTACGCCCACTACCGCCAGCTTTTCCCCGATTTTGAATTTTAGATTTACATGCCGGAGAGCATAGTTTTCCGTATTGGGATAGCAAAAAGACACATCCCGGAATTCCACAAAGTACTCGTTGTCGTCCCGTTTTTCCACGGTGAGAGAGCCCTGGTACATGGGGTTGGGTATATCAAAATAGGAAAAATAGCGTTTCAGATGTCCGTGGTTCAGGAGAGCCTTCTGGACCTCGGATATCAATCCGGAATTGGCAGTCAACAGCAACATGATACAGGACACATACTGCGCGATGGAGCCGACGGTAATGCTGCCTGAAAGTGCGGCGCGGATTAACATGAGATAGATGCCGAACCGAAGAATATGGCTTAAAATTACGGTTGCTGCCTTCAGCGCTGCTATTTTTGTTTCCTGTTTCATCACGCCTTTATTGTATTCATGCATTGTATTCACATTGAAGTCCAGCAGGCTGTCTGCCATGTCATACAGGCGGATATCTTTGCCGCTGCTGTAATGTTCCATATAGTTATAATATTTTTCACCTAATACATTCATTTTGACACCTGCTTCAAAAAAGGCATTGATTGTTTTTTCGCTTTTTCTATTGGAGAACATTTCCCAGGCCACAGTGAGAAGGATGCCTCCCACAAGGGCCAGCTTCAGGGACAGGGAAAGCTCCTTTAAAAGAAAAAGCGGCAGCGTCATTGAGCAGGACAATACAATCCTGGTAAGATGAAAGATTCCGTTTTCGGTACAGGAAATAATTCGATAGAGGTTATAGCCTGTCTGGGCCTCCATGGCAATTCTCTCACGCAAAAGCGTTACTTCCGGATCTTCTATGGAGGAATAGGCCATCTGCATGGCTTTTTCGGAGAACATCCATTCTTCGTTTCGGTACAGTTCATTGGACAGGATGCTCTGTCTGGAAGACACATAGACGTTGGCAAGACTTAAGACAAAGACAAGGCCCACTGTAAGCAGGATATACAGCGTCAGGCGCTCCACAGGCTGTCTTTCATACAGGGCGTCGATGAGCCGGGCCGAGAAATAAATGGGCACATAGGGCAGCAGGCTTTTCAGGACAGAATGCAGGATAAGGCAGATTGTGTATCTCCTGCTTAAGGTAAACAGGTGCTTTATGGCTCTTTTTGCTATTTGAATATGTTCTGAAAATTTCATGGTATTTTCTCCTCGTTTCATTTCCTTCCTGGAATATTGTATCCACGTAAGGGAGTCACTTCGTCCTGTAGAAGGCGCGTCTGAAAATTCTCCAATCAGGTAAAGACCCTGCAGATGCTGTTTCTCCGTTTCAGGACTGATTTTAAATTATCGTATGGCCTCACCTTCAGGAGGGGTATACTCCTCCTGGTACCAGCAGCTCTGCATTTCGTATAAATGGGCATATTCCCCTCCCAGAGCCAGCAGTTCATTGTGAGTTCCATCTTCGGCAATCCGCCCTTCTTTCAGGTAGAGGATTCTGTCGCAGAACTGAGTGGAGGCCAGTCTGTGGGAGATGAAGAGGGAAGTTTTCGACCGGGTCATATCCTGATACTGCAGGTAAATTCGGTTCTCAGAGAGGGGATCCAGCGCAGCTGTGGGTTCGTCCAGTACCAGAATGGGAGCATCCTTGTAAAGCGCCCGGGCAAGCATCAGTTTCTGGACCTCGCCGCCGGACAGTTCGATGCCGTCGGAATAGATTTGTTTGTCCAATCGGGAGTGAATTCCTTTGGACAGTGAATCCAGCGTGTCGCCCAGTCCGGCCAGACGCATACATTGCTCCACCCGGCGGAAATCCATATCCTTGTCAATCTGCCCGGAGACCGTCTCCGCAAGGGAGAAGAATCCGGTCTGCACATCCTGGAAGACAGGGGAGAACAGGCGGTAATAATCCCTGCGACGGAATTTCCGGAAAGAGATGCCGTTGATTCTGATATCTCCTTTGGCAGGAATATAGAGCCCGCACAGGAGCTTTACCAAAGTAGTCTTTCCCGCGCCGTTCAGGCCTACCAGGGCGACTTTTTCTCCGGGATTTACGGTAAAGCTGATATCCCGCAGGGTATCTTCTTCGGCACCATCATAACGGAAGGAAACATGATCGAAGACGATTTCCGGAGCTGTATGCATATGTTCCGACGCATCTGCCTCACCGGTTCCGTCCTGCTCAGGCAGATCCAGGTATTCATGATAATCGCAGACCGTCAGACTGGTAGAGCGGATACCGTTCCATTCGTTCATGATGTTGCCTATGAAGGAGGCGAACATGGAGATGGCGGAAAAGTAGAGAAGAAATTTATCTACAGTGATTTCTCCATTTATTGTCATGTTGATCAGCAGCGCATAGGCGGCGCCGTCCCGCAGCAGAATGACGAACAGGTCGGCAATCCGGGAGAGAAAGCTTCTTCGTATCAGCTTTTTGTCCCAGCCGGAGCGGCTTTTTGACAGGTCGTTATAAACCTGGCGGAACCATCCGGCCATGCCATAGATACGGATATCTTTTGCCGCCGCGAAATCGGCTGTTTCGTCCTGGACATACCATAGCCTGTTGTCAATGTCGGTCCAATGCTTACGGTGGGCATATTCCCAGTTGCGGTAGGCCCGGGCGCAGAACCAGTTAACCGTAGGTGCTATGGTGAGAATGGGCACGAGGTAAGGGGAGACGAAAGCGATCACCGAGCCGAAGAGCAGATAGCTGAGCACATTCTCTATCAGCTTCAGACTGCGTCTGGGCACATCGGATACCGGCTGGACCATATCCCACATCTGCGTCGCCCGGGTGGCACGTTTGCTGAGATCCCGGATTTCCTTCTGCTCATAGCTCTGGTAAAAGCAGTTCAGAGACTTCCTGTCCACATCAACCTGCCTTTTAAAGCGGTATTTTGACAGATAGGCCTGGGATATTTCTTCCAAAAAGGCGTGCAGAGAACCTGCAATCAGCATCAGCAGAATGACTGTGCCCACCTGAACGGCCGCATGCGTCAGGGTTGCACGATTTGTAACTTCCGCTACCACGAGGGAAGGCAGATAGATTTCCGTATAGGAGAGACAGATATTCAGGGGAATTTCCAGCACCATCAGCAGGAAGAAAAGCGGGGAGTCCTTTAAAATGCTGTGAAAGCTCCAGAGAGCGTTGCTCAGGGCGGAGCGGTAGGGTTTTATTTTCTGTTTTTTCGTTTTTTTCATGGGGGTTTTAATTGTTTCTGTCATGAGTTTGAGCTCCTTAAAAATCTTATCCCTATTTTACCGCAGATGAACCGGAAAAGACAATCCGGGCACAAATTGTTTCTGACGGGACATGAATTGCGGAAGATTGTAAAATATCTGTAGATATATAGCAAAATCTACTTTTATATGTTAAAATAAATGTTCATTAGGGTATTGAATGATTTTCCGAGAACAGAAATCCGGAGGAGTACCACAGCATGACAAAATATGAAAAAGCGATTGCCCTGTGGCAACGGAAACAGATTACCACAGATGCGGAACTGGCGGAAGCCTTAAATGGACACAGCATCGCTTATGCGTATCATTCCGGGAAACTGGAAAATGCAAATATCACCTATCACGATACCCGGGAGATCTTCGAGCATGACGGAGTGACTTCTTATACCGGAGATTTGCGGACTCTATTTGAGATTCGGAATGCGAGAGACGCTAATGAGCTGTGGCTGACAGCATTTGGAGAGAAAAGGGCTCTCGATGAAGATCTGATAAAAAATTCCAGAAATGCCTGACGCAAAATACCTATGACACGCGCAGATGGCAGCTGGGGGAGCGGCCGGGAGAGTATAAGCGGCATGATTATGTGACCGGAAGAGAAGAAATCGGGGCGGCTCCGGAGGATGTATCGGAGGAAATGGAAGAATTGCTTTCGGAGCTGGCGGATGTAGAAGAGGCAGATGCGCTGACCGCAGCGGCATATTTTCATGCAAAGTTTGAGAATATTCACCCTTTTGCCGACGGAAACGGAAGGGCAGGACGGCTGGCCATGAACTATTTTCTGATTCTGCACAATCACCCGCCTGTTATCATTCATGAGGAAGATCGTCTGGAGTATTATACTGCGCTGGAAGCATGGGATTCTGTGCAGGACCTGGACCCGCTTCGGAATTTCCTGAGAATGCAGACGGAGAAGACCTGGGAGAAACAGATTGTGCGTTTTGAGAAGTGTATATTAAAAAATATATAATATTATTTCACAGCCGGCACCAGGAATTCCGAGGTAAACGCGCCGTCTTCGCTGTTGTACTTGCACCAGCCGCCGTGTTCTTCCAGAATGGCCTCCGCCCGGCGCAGTCCGAATCCATGGAAGCCCTTTTTGCGAGAAGAGAACAGACTGCCGGCCTTACGGACTTTGGCGCCGGAGGAGTTCAGCATGGAAAAGTAAAGCATCTTGCCCTTCATACCCATGAAGATACGGATGAAGCGTTCGCCGCTGGCTTCCAGGCAGGCCTCGATGGCATTGTCCAGCAGGTTGCCGGTAATGATGCTGAGCTCCAGGTCGGAGAGAAGGAGCCTGTCCGGGACATTTGCCTTTACTGTGACTGCAATCTGTGCGGCTTTGGCCTGTGCGATTTTCGCGGACAGGATGGCGTCCAGGGAGATATTCCCTGTTTTCAGCAAAGTATCCACATTCAACAGCTGATTGTCCAGCTCTTCCAGATAGGCAAGCGCCCGTTCGGTTTTCCCGGCTTCCAGCTGTCCTTTCAGAGTCTGCAGATGATGATGAAAATCATGCTTATATCCCCGCATTTCTCTGTAGATGCTCTGCACTTCACCCAGATGCTGTCTGGATTGTTCCGTTTGATATTCTATAAGTCTCAGATAGGTTTTCTTTTTCATAGTCAGCCCTGTATTCTATACTCGCGAGCATATATCCGTGTTTGTATACTTTTCCTTGCAGAAATGCTTGCTGCTGCTTAATTCCGGCTGATAAAAGCCCGGTTGATTTCGTCGTACTTTCCCCTGGCCAGTGGAAGCTCAATCGCTTCTTTCATGGAACTGTCTTCCAGGGTAACAAAAGTGCGCGAAATCCTGGTGACGTATTTCAGAGAGACCAGGTAGGAACGGTGAATGCGGAAAAAGTCCGGACTGAGCCTGGCGGCAAAGGAGGAGATATTTTCCTTGATTCGATATTCACGTTTCCCTGTATGAATGGAGATATAGTGCAGAAAGGATTCTACATACAGAATATCCGCCTCGTACAGCTTGATTGTCTCATGTTCACAGGTGATGACCACAGAGGGCGGTTCAACCGAAAGCCGCCCGGCCGCTTTGGAGAGCACCGGCATCAGCCGGTCTCCGGCCACAGGTTTCACCAGATAGTGCAGAGCGTCCACTTCGTATCCTTCGCCGATAAATTCTGTGTGGGAGGTGATGAAGATAATTTCGGTCCGGCTCTTATCTTCCCGGATACGTTTGGCCAGCTCCACACCTGAAATTCCGCTCATTTCCACATCCAGCAGGAGAATATCACAGATGCGGTTCTCCGCATAGGAGAAGAGGAAAGCTTCCGCGGAGGGAAAGGTCTTTATTTCGCAGGGATATCCATATAGCCTGCCCCATTCCGACACCAGAGTGGAGAGATATTCTGTTTCCTGCGGCTCATCGTCACAGATTGAAATATACATTATGAATAGTCTCCTTTTCCTACAGGCAAAAAGCCAAAGGCTGAACAGCTGTTATTTATTATAGAAGAAACGCAATTTCCGGTCAAGAAAAAGCTTGGTGGTGCCGTCGGCCGCAGGAGGTTACTGCCTTACCTCCATCAGATTACTGGAAGAATAACGTCGCAGTCCCCGGTAGAATACGAGTATTGCTATTGCTGACAGCAGGATGGTATACCCCAGTACGGTGAGCAGACTTCTCACGTCAAATTCTATCATAATATGAATGGGCTGATAAATCGCCATGCCCACCGGGATAATATTGTAGAGCAGAAATCTTGCCGTCCCTTGAAAGATTCCGTCCGGATAGGTGGAGAAGCTGATCAGGCAGTTGATCATGTTATCGCCAAAGGCATCCGCCCTCACGAACCAGAAGGTGAGACTTCCCATCAGCAGGGCAAAGGCCGTTACAATCACGGTCCCTGTTATGGTAAACAAAGTAAACAGGAGAAGCCTGCTGACACTGAAACAAAACAGGCAGACAATCAGGTAGCCATAAATCAGATCACCGATGGCCGAGGTATTGGTGGCGGAGGTGATGACGCTCAGGAGGACATTTTTCGGCTGTACCAGATAGGCGTCCAGCTTTCCGTTGATAATCAGACCCGGCAGTGCGAAAGCCCTGGCAAAAAGAATCCGTGACAGGCCGTAACTGCTGGCGGCCAGGCCCCACAGGAGCATGACGTCGCTCATGTGATAGCCGCCGATATCTTCTTTCAGATGGAACAAAATTATCCATTGTACGATAAAGGTTGCGTTATTCAGAATCATGAATCCAATATTTGTCAGAAAGGTCACTCTGTTGAGCATCTCCCGCATAATATTGTATCTGACAGAGAGCCCGCATACCCGTAATTGATTTTTAACCGCCGTTAACATGAAGTTTTTTAACCCCCTTTCCATAGAGGAAGAACATAAGTCCGCAGCCGATTGCAAGGTAAATCATCTGCGCCGCCACAATTTCCAGGAATTTTTCCCAGCTGAAATCTACCACCAGCTTTGCCGGTCCGTAACAGACTGTATAAATCGGCGTGAGCTTGAAGAAAGGCTGCAACGCGGCGGGGAATATTTCCACAGGAAATATGGTTCCTATCACCAGCAGCATTTTGTCATAGAGCCACTGGAAGGGATTGGAATCCTCAATCCAGAAGGAAATCAGGCTGATGCTCAACTTGAAGACTGCGTTGATGGTGATTCCCAGCAAAATGACAGGCACGGTGGCCAGAAGGGAAATCGGCCGGAAGCCGGGCAGTCGCCCTACCATGGTCAGTCCCATGGAAATGGACAGTGCGGCATACATGGGCAGCCGGATTCCCCACTCGGCAGTGTACTTTGTCAGCACATAAAGGGTGTAGTGGTAAGGTTTATTCATCAGATAGGCAATATTACCGTTTCGAATATCCGTTGCCGCCTGCCTTGTCACTGTGGCGGAGCGGGTGCCGAACCACATGCCTTCCGTAATCATCACATACCAGATCATCTGCTCCTTTGTATAACCGGCAATCAGCTCCCCGGGGGAGGCATACATATAGTTCCACAGACAGATAAAGACAAATATAAAAATGAAGTAACTGATAAACCCAAAGGCAATATTCACAGCATACTGCAGGTTCTCCATCAGCACCGAACGATAAATGACGGCGTATTTTTTCATGATACTGAGTCAGATCTCCTTTCCCGTTTGCTTTTTGCATGTTGAATGCATGCTTATTTGCGCTGTGCAGATGCATATACGACATCAGATACCGGCATCTGCGGTTTTATAGATTTCTGTGATAATACTTTCCAGCGGGATGTTGGAAATGGTGATGTCCTCCACATGTTCTGCATTGATGAGGCGCAGAGCGTCGTTGATTCGCAGGACACCGGTATCCACTTCCAGCTTTATGTGACTGCCTTTCTGCTTTAATACGGTGATTCCTTCTGCAGTCGGCGGCGCTGTCTCTTCCTGCTGCTTAACCTCCAGGATTTTCCTGTTGAGGTAGTGATATTTCAAATGGGACATGGAATTGTCCAGCACAATCTGTCCGTTGTTGACAATGATAATTCGTTTGCAGAGCTTCTCAATGTCCCCTATATCATGACTGGTCAGAAAGATGGTGGTGTGGAGTTCCTTATTCATCTGTCTGATCAGAGAGCGGATATTCTCCTTCACCACGGGGTCCAGACCAATGGTGGGTTCATCCAGGAACAGGATGCGGGGCCTGTGAATCAGGGAAGCCACAATTTCACAGCGAATTCGCTGACCCAGAGACAGATTTCTCACGGGTGTATTGACAAAGGAATTCAGATCGAAGATATCTGCCAGTTCCCGGATGCGGCTTTCCGTCTCTTTATCCGACAAATCATAAATGGCGCCGAAAAAGCGGAAATTATCATAAGGTGTCAGGTGAGTCCAAAGCTGTTCCTTCTGGCCGAATACAGTGCCGATTTTGCAGGCAAGCTGTTTTCTTTTTCTGGAAGGATCCATGCCCAACACTTCCGCTCTGCCTCCATCGGGATACAGAATTCCGGTCAGCATCTTGATAGTAGTGCTTTTGCCCGCTCCGTTGGGACCGATGAAAGCAAGTGCTTCTCCCTCTTCCACGCTGAAGGAAACCCGGCTTACCGCCGGGATTTCCTTAATCTGCGGATGGAAGATGGCCCGCATACTTCCGGCAATCCCTTTTTCCTTCTGCTTTACCCGAAAGGTTTTCGATAAATTTTCTGTCTCAATTACGTTCATGTTCTGCTCCTCCCTTTTTTATCAACAATAGAATCCATGGTCTGTGAGGATTTTATTGTCATATTTTATTGCTATATATAAAAAACCGCCTGACACGATACACTTTTGTGTATCTGCCCTGCGGTTCTCTCTTATCCTGATTACCGCATAGCCAAATAAGACTTTCCATCTTACGGCCATGCGTCTCCCCGGCTGGAAATTGGTGTCAGGTGGTGACCGTAATATGCAAAATCTGAGAGACCTGCATAATCAGAATAAACTGCACATTACTTTGATAATTCATTATATTCTCCTTATTGCTCCGGGTATGAGAATGTGGATTTTCGTCAGACTCCGGAGCCTGTAGCCATATTAAATCTGATAATTTAAAATTTCAGATAGCATATCACATTTTTTTGACAGATGCAATAGTTATTTTAAAAATCTTAGAAGGAAACAGGGGCTTCCCGGGAGGGGATATTTCTCAATAGCACACAGCAACCGGATATGACAGCGAATACACTGGCAGCCAGGATTCGGCAGGTAAATTGCCAATGCTGCTCCGAGTGATTTTGGGTCAGGAAAAACCATACAAAGGGATATGACGCCAGTAAAAAATAGGAGGCGGCACCCGGTAAATTAGATTTGATTTTTCTGAAAAATGTTTTTGACATACCGGCGAAAAACAAGACGGCAAATAAAATTGCGATCAGGATGTAACACCAGTTGAGGAAAGGCTGGAAATTTTTCGCCAGTACGCTGAAGAATCCTCCGATTTTCGAATATCCCTGTGCACTGCCGGTTCTGATAAAAATTGTTTCAACAGCATCCTGAATACAGGTACTTCCTGTAAGACAATCGGCAAGAATCCATTTGGCAGCCCACATTCCGACATAGCCGATACTCCACTCCACACTGTTTTTTATGATGCCAATTATATCTTTTTTAAAAGTGCTGACATGAAAATACAAATATATTCCCAGCGGATATACCAGGGTCACCAACGGATATGTCAGAAAGTCAAAATAAACAGTTGCCATTCCAACCATCAGGAAGAACAATCCATACCATCCCCGGCGACTCAAAAGCCTGTCCATTTTCAACTGGACAAGAATCGCTGCCGTCAGAACATAAAAGCAGATACTTAAAGACAACGATGCATAAGTGCTTACAAAGAACAGGAAGGGGAGTGACAGCAGAAATGCTTTGGCCAGAGGATATGCCTTTCTCTGACAGAGTGCCATTACCACCCAACCTGCCAGGATTAACTGGACAGCGGACTGGAACAGACGTATGGTATTGAATGATGTCAGCAGTAAAAGCGGCTTTAATAAAACCAGATATCCATGCCAGTATCTGGAATAGCTTACTTCACGAGACTGGGGCGCACCGATGAGGTAATCCTTCAATGAATTTCCCGGCTGCCAGCCGTCTTCATCGCCTCCTTCAGGAGGGTTATAGCTTTCTCTGCGGTACATATGAAGCACCTGTTCCAGGAGGGTGTGCTCTTTGGAAGAATAGACAGCATGTTCCAGCATCAGGCAATCAGTGAAATTCCCGGTTAATGTGGAGCGATAACCGTCTATCAGCACTTCATCACTGAACTCCTTTTCTATCATTTCCAGAGACCAATAAACATGGCTCTGCATGGGGGATACCGGCAAAAGGTGGACAAGCAGCAGAGCTATGAGACCTGATAAGGCTCCTGCTGTCAACAGTATTATATGATTTACAATAAGCTTGGTTACCCGTTTCTTTTTCACAATAGTTACCTCAAAAAGTTTATTTATGATAGATTTCGCATATCACATTTCCATAGGAGGTTATGGAATCTTTTAAGATATAGTTTTCTTTTACATATTTGTAATCGGAAGCACCATACATGAGAGCATAGGTGGGATTAATGATTAGATATTCCGCATCTCTGAAATCAGTGCACAGATCTACATACATGCGCTGCTTTCCTCTGATAACCTTGAGCTGTTCCTCCAGACCCCAATAAGCGGGATTACTGATGGTTCCGATCCTGATTTTTTCGACTGGAATTTTCACTTCATCAGGTTCCGGTAAAATTTTTTCATAAGCCTGTTTGAAGGACATGTCCCAATAATCCAGCTCGTATCGCTCCACCACATTTTTTCCTGCGAGTAAATTATAATATGCGTACTCGTGGGGATAAGCCAATGCTATACTCGCTGCCAGGACAAAGACATATGCACTCAGAGAGATAACCAGAGATTTCCGCAGTCTGGGGCTTTTAAACCGGTTCAACAGCCAGGAAATTCCACATGCCGCTGACAATAACACAGCCATATAGGTAAAATAGAAATGTCTCCATCCATTGTATACCGGAGTTCTGGATACAATGGCATATCCCAGTGGAATCAGACAGGCAAGTATCATGACAAACATATACCATGCGCCGTCAGGACTTTTGCGGCGGAACCTGACAAGTGAGAACAGGAGAGAAATTATACCTGTTCCGGCTAAAAGCAGTATGCCGACGGGAACGGTCAGTATAATCATTACCGGCAGATACATTACCGGCATGCCTGTGGTGTTTTTGCTGTACATTTTTCCAGCAAAAAGGATGTAATCGTTCCAACGGAAATTTCTGGCACTCTCCAGCAGGTATTGCCAGAACCCCGGAAGGCCTGTCCAACACGCAGGAGTAATCAGCAGGTAGAAGCCAAACCATATTGAAATACCTGCTATTATTTTCAGAATAACCTTTTTATCAAGCTGACGCCTGATAAGCAGAGCCAGAAGAATATATATTCCAGCCATTCCCCAGATGAAAGCGCCGATAATCTTCATATTGGCAGCCAGGCTGCCTGCAAGTGCGAATCCAATTACATTTAACCACGTTTTTTTCTGACAGGTTCTCCAGCCGAAAAAAGCAATACATAATACCAATGATAACAGGATTATATCTTTATTATTATAATGGCTTTCTGCGAACATTCTTGGGGTGAAGAAAAAAAGTAATGTGGTGAATATCGGTACAATATGTCCGCCCCAAATGTCAGACATAAGATAAAATAAGGCGGCAACACCACAAAAGGTTAGAACATAAATATATCCATGCCAGATAATATTCCCTGAAAACGAAGATATTTTGTTGAGAAAGAAAATCCAGGCTACAGGATAGAAGACTGCCATTCCGTGATCTTTTTCTATACTTTCTGTTATATCTACGATACCGGCAGCATCCAGTTCCTGATAAAGCGAATTATCCGCTCCCACAAGACGCGCATACACCTTGATATTGGAATACAATATTTCCTGCTCGGATGTCTGATCAAGATGCGCACCATAGGGAAAGACCGCTAATAATCCAATGACAAAAATACACCCTAAGAATATGAGGTTGCTGTTAAGTTTTCTACAGCGTTTCTTCATGATTTCTTCCTTTAGCCCCTGCTTATTCATTTTCCAAAATACTAGCATATTTTCTGTCTTTTTGTCCAGAGGATTTCGCCATTTTCCGGTAGAATATCCGGCCTGTCTGAACTGTTACGGTCCTGCCAGTGTATCGTCAGTGCAGGCCCAAATGGCACAGTCAAATACCTGCAGGCTTCAGATTCCGGGGCCGGAGCGGCCGTCTTCAGAACAGTCAGAGTATGCGGGATTTTAAATGCGTCAGAATATTCTGAAAAAATATAGATAAAATATAAAAAATAAAAATGAAAAATAAATTTTAAAAAAGGTATTGACAAATATGAGATATTGTCATATACTGTAGTTACAAAAACAGAGAGGGAAAAGAGAACATCTTCCACAAAGACAATTTAATAATAAACAGCAAGGCAGTAAGAAAAAATGTGCAAGTACACAAAGAAGTGACGCATTACCTGAAATTCAGAACGTTACAGTACACAGGGTACAAGGAAAAGTGGAAAGGCACAAAGGGTAGAAGTGGAAGAAGAAAAACTGAATAAGGAGGTAAAGTCCATTGGACAACGAGGTATGAGAGAGCGTATTGATTGAAGATAATCGATACGCTCTCTCACTTGTGTGAATGGAAAAGCCAGAGGATTGAGATTGAAAGCAAACGAAATGTCAGAAATTGACAGTGATTTTCAAGTGTGATATATTTAGTTCTGGAAACGCTGTATGGTATTCAGGCTGTTGCAGTGGCAGCAGATGTGAGTGCAGGCGCGGATAATCGGCCGGGTATGAGAGACCACTATGGAAATAATTTACAAAAAAGAGGTATGCGTATGAGTGAAAATATTACCAGAGAAAGATTGGAACAGCTTCAGGAAAAGTGCAGAGCGGATAAATCCTGCAGAGTAGCCATGAATGCCGTCACTGAAAACGGACTGTGGGCGGCAGCGAAAAACGGGGAGGCACAACGGAACACCCGCCACAGTTTTTCCGTAAATCTGAAGCAGGGGGCAATAACAGATCAGAAGCAGAGCGGACGCTGTTGGTTGTTCGCGGCGCTGAACACATTCCGGTTTGAGGTGATGAAAAAGCTGAATCTGGAAACATTTGAACTTTCTCAGAATTATATGCTGTTTTATGACAAGCTGGAGAAGGCGAATTATTTCCTGGAAAGCATCCTGGACACGTTGGACGAGCCCACTGACGGAAGGCTGATTTCCTGGCTGCTGGGTGTGCCCATGAATGACGGAGGTCAGTGGGACATGCTGTGTAATCTGGTGAGAAAATATGGTGTGGTGCCCAAATATGCCATGCCGGAATCGAAGGCTTCTTCCGGGACCAGAGAGATGAACAGCGCATTGACGGTAAAATTGCGGGAGGATGCCTGCCGTCTGCGCGGAGCCTATGCACAGGGGGCAGCCAGAGAGGAACTGGCAGGTCAAAAGGACGCCATGATGGAGGATATTTATCGGATTCTGTGCATTTGTCTGGGGGAACCGCCGAAGACGTTTGACCTGGAAGCGGAGAATAAGGAGGGAGAATTTATTCGGGATACTGACCTGTCTCCTGTGGCATTTTACGAGAAATACATAGGTTTGAATCTGGAGGATTACATCAGCCTGATCAATGCGCCTACGGCGGACAAGCCTTATCACAGAAGCTATAGTGTGAAGTTTCTGGGCAATGTAAAGGAAGGGCGCCCGGTGCGCTATCTGAACCTGGAAATCGAGGAGCTGAAAAAGGCGGCAATCGCACAATTGAAGGACGGATCTCCGGTCTGGTTTGGCTGCGATGTGGGGAAATATTCTTCCAGAGAGGGCGGCATAATGGATCCGGATCTCTACAGGCTGGACGAACTGCTGGATGTGAATTTTGGCCTCAATAAGGCAGAACGGCTGGAGTACGGCGAGAGCCTCATGACCCATGCCATGGTATTCCTGGGAGTCAATCTGGACGAAGAAGGGAAACCGAACCGCTGGCGTGTAGAGAACAGCTGGGGAGAGAAGGCCGGAGAAAAGGGCTATTATGTCATGAGTGACAGGTGGTTTGACGAGTTTATGTACCAGATTGTAGTCCACAAAAAATATCTGCCGGAAGCCTTTGTGGCAGAGTATGAAGCTGAGCCGACTATGTTGGAGCCATGGGATCCGATGGGATCACTGGCGTAAAAAGCAACCACAGTTCACGGCCTGGTCTGACCACAGACCATATCTTGGCAGCCGCACAGACTTGTAATAGGGGGCTGCATATGATAAAATGACCTTATTCTCTGCAGGCGTCGATGCGGGCGGGGAGGGAGGAGGAACAACGATGAATCTGGTGATTACCATAAGTCGGAGATTTGGTACCGGTGCAGGTGTGATAGCGGAGGAATTGTCCAGGAGGCTTGAGATTCCGGTGTATGATAAGGCATACATCGAACACGAGCTGGAGGGCGAAAGCTATGCGGACGAAGCGGAACTCATAAAGGAGCTGGCGACTCACTCCTGTATCATTCTGGGACGTTGTGCTTCCGAAATCCTGAAGGATCAGGGTAATGTCTTCAACATTTATATCTGTGCCGATAAGGAGGATCGTATCCATCGGGTGATGGCGAAAAAGTCACTGTCCTATGAGGACGCGAAGGCGACGCTGGAGCAGAATGACAGGGCCAGGGCGGATTATTACTATCGGCATACCGGAAAGGTCTGGGGAGATGTGAATAACTATCATATGATTCTGGATACTTCGCAGCTGGGAATTGATAAGTGCGCGGATATTTTGCTCAGATATTTTGAAAGAATTGAGATTATTTAGTTATACTCTTATTTGGAAACAATAATGACTGCAAAGAAGTAACGCCATTATGGGGTTGCTTTTTTGTTGAATTTGATTATGATGATGAGGTGCAGGATGCTTCTGGTTTATTTCCTTTTGTGGGTGATTTTTAACGGCAGTTTTACATTGGAAATCTGTGTATTCGGTTTGGTGATTGCGGGAGTGTTATTAGGTTTCTCCTGTCGGTTTATGGATTACAGCCTGGCGAAAGAACGAAAGATTTACCGCCATATATTTGGTTTCTGCGGGTATTGCGTGCTTTTGGTGAAGGAGATAGTCAAAGCGAACTTTGGCGCCATGCATCTGATATTGACACAGCGGGAGGAAATAGAACCGGTACTGGTGACCTTTCACTCTGACTTGAAGACGCAGGTGGGAAAAGTTTTGCTGGCCAACGCCATCACGCTGACACCCGGCACCATCACCGTTACGCTGGAAGATTCAGAATACAGGGTGCACTGTCTGGACAGAGATCTGGCGGAAGGATTGAATGAAAGTGAATTTGCCCGGTATATTCGGAAGCTCGAAGAAGAAAAGCAGGTCAGGAAAGGCTGAGAGCAGGCAGAAGGAAAAGGAAGAGCAGGTGAAAGAGACATGGGAAGAGGGATTGAGAGCCTGGAACAGGTATATCATATTTTTTTAACCGGAGTGCTGGTTATTCTGGCGATTCTGGTAATTTTCTGTCTGATACGGGCAATTATCGGGCCCAGAGTTGCGGACAGAATTGTGTCGGTAAATATGATGGGAACCATGGTCATTGTGATAATTGCCGTGCTGGCATTGATGCTGGGAGAGGGCTATCTGGCAGATATCTGCATTATCTATGCCATGATCAGCTTTCTGGCCGTGATTGTACTGACAAAAGTATACACGGGTGTATATCTGGACGGGAAAATGCAGGGCGTCGAAAAGGTATCCACACAGGATATCCATGATACGGATCAAGATCTGAATACTGCCGGCGCTTCCATAGAATCAGACGAACAGGAGAATAAAACATGATTATACTGGAATGGCTGCGTTTTATAATCGGCGGCGGTCTGCTTCTGGCCGGTCTCGCCACATTTATCATTGAGCTGGTGGGGGTATTTCGTTTTCGCTATGTGCTGAATCGAATGCACGCGGCGGCCATAGGGGACACACTGGGCATCGGCTTTGCCCTGTCTGGTCTGATTGTGATGAGCGGGCTGAACTTTACCTCTCTGAAATTGTTTCTTGTGATTGTCTTTTTGTGGTTTTCTTCGCCGGTTTCATCCCATCTGGTGGCAAGGCTGGAGATAACTACAAATGAGGACGAAGAGAAGCATTATCAGGAGATGAATCTGGATACCCCGGAGGAAGAATTGGAGGCGGAAAAGAAAGATGACAGTATTTAAATGTATTTTGCTGGTATTTCTGGTGGTCTGTGCCGTTGCGGCCAGTCTGTCAAAAAAGCTTTTGAATACCATACTGATTTTCATGTCCTACAGCCTGATTATGTCAATTATCTGGATACTGCTGGAATCTCCGGATCTGGCCATCACAGAGGCGGCGGTGGGGGCGGGTGTCACAACGGTGCTGTTCCTGGTTACATTGAAGAAAATCAACGCTATCATCAAAAAAGAGGAGACAGAGGGAGAGAAGTCAGATGAGCAAAAAGGTTCCTGAGGAGGAATATCAGAAGACATTTTCCGGGAAATTCAGACAGTGGATGGATGGGACAAAGGATCCGTTTCTGGGAACGGTGGAAATGAAAAAGCAGGAGCCTTTTCAGGAAACGCCACAGAAAAAAGAGGAGAGGGAACAGGACAAAAAGCGTCTGCCAGAGCGGGTATACGATCTCGGAAACAATCTGGAGCTGAAGATTTTTCAGCGATTTTATCGTGTGTTCAGCGCGCTTTTCTGTATCTTCCTGGTGGTCATGCTGCTGATGGCGGTGTCCGATCTGCCGCCTTTCGGCCATGAAGAAAATCCGGTGAACAATGAGGTGGCGGCGCGCTACATTGAAAAGGGTCTGGAGGAGACGGGTGCAGTGAATATTGTCACAGGAATGATCCTTGATTACAGAGCATTTGATACGCTGGGAGAATCCCATGTCCTCTTTATTGCCACCTGCACCGTGCTGATTTTACTGAGAGTGGATAAAAAAGATGACAGGGAGGCACACGAGACAAACGACAGGATTCATGAGCCGAAGAATGATATGATATTGCAGACTGTGGCCAGGATTCTTGTGCCGCCTATTCTGATTTTCGGCATTTATATTATCCTTGCAGGGCATTTGGGACCGGGAGGCGGTTTCTCCGGCGGCGCCGTCATCGGGGCCGGGTTGATTCTTTATCTGAACGCATTCGGCTTTGCCAGAACGGAGAAATTTTTCACTGCGAAAACCTACCGCCGGTTGAGCTTTGCAGCGCTGGCCTGCTATAGTGTGGCGAAGAGTTATTCTTTCTATACCGGAGCCAACCATATAGAAAGCGTGATTCCGCTGGGAACGCCGGGGGCAATTTTAAGCAGCGGGCTTATTCTGATATTGAATATCTGCGTGGGCGTTGTGGTGGCAGGAACCATGTATACGTTTTATGTCATGTTCCGCAAGGGAAATTATTAACTGCTGTTTCCTGTCGGTTCTGCGGGGAAAGTAAAAATAATAGGAAAAATGGGAGAGGAAGTGCGGTAAGTGAATCTGGAGTATTTACTGAACAATTATGAAGAGGCTGTGGCCATGATTCTGTTCGGTATCGGATTTTCCAATCTGCTGTTGCAGAAGAATCTGATTAAGAAGATTATCGGCCTGAATATTATGGATACAGCCACTTATCTGTTTCTGGCATTGAAGGGATATATTGACGGCAGGAAGGCGCCGGTGGTGGTGGATGGCGTCACAGATGTGGAAGCCTATGTGAATCCGATTCCCAGTGGGCTGGTGCTGACAGGTATTGTAGTTTCCGTGTCGGTGACAGCATTGATGTTGTCTCTGACCATTCGGCTGTACCGCAGATATCATACCCTGGATTTGGACGAGATAACAACCCGGCTGAAAAAGGAGGGGAAATGATGGAGCTTGTACAGAATTTTCCCTTTATGTCCATTATTCTGTCACTGTTCTCCGGACCGCTGTGCTCCATTCTGAACGGGAAATGGGCAAAACGCGTAAATACCGCGGTGATTATTCTGGTTGGGGCAATGTCTGCGGCAGTGCTTGTATTTGTCCTTGACACGGGAGAACCTTTTATCTACCGAATGGGACATTTCCCGGCACCCTGGGGCAATGAGATCAGAGTGGGGGTGCTGGAAGCCTTTATGGCAGGATTCTTCTGTGTGATTATGCTCCTGTGCATGATGGGCGGATCCAGGGAGCGGGAGCAGCATATTGAAGAAAGCAAGCAGAACCTTTATTATGTGATGGGGAATCTGCTGTTGTGTTCTCTGTTGGCGCTGATTTATACCAACGATTTGTTTACCGCTTATGTTTTTGTGGAAATCAATACGATTTCCGCCTGCGGTCTGATTATGATACGACAGACGGGACGTACCATTGAGGCGGCTACCAGGTATATGATAATGAGTCTTCTGGGTTCCGGACTGCTGCTTCTGGGAATCTGCCATCTGTATGCTGTCACAGGACATCTGCTGATGAGCAATATTGCACAGCAGGTGCAGGTACTCTCGGCCACGTATCAGTATCATACCACATTGATGGTGGCGCTGGGCCTGATGTCCGTGGGACTTGCCATTAAGAGCGCCCTGTATCCCTTTCATGCCTGGCTGCCGGATGCATACGGATATTCCACACTTTCTTCCTCGGCGATTCTGTCTTCTCTGGTGTCAAAGGGGTATATTTTTCTGCTGCTGAAGATTTTCTACAGGGTGATGGGATTCCAGGTGGTCACGGAGAGCAGGGTTGTTAATGTGCTTTTTGTATTCGGGATTCTCGGAATGATGATGGGTTCTGTAAATGCCATAAGAACGGAGGATCTGAAGCGGATGATATCCTATTCCTCTGTGGCTCAGATAGGATATATTTATATGGGACTGGGGCTGGCAACGGAGGCCGGGTCAGTGGCCAGTATTTATCACGTGCTGTCTCATGCGGCAACCAAATCCCTGCTTTTCGTGGCGGCGGCCGGTCTGACGGACGCTTCCCGGGGGAACCATTTTAAAGATATCACAGGTGCAGGATACCGCAATAAGCTGGCCGGAGTTGCATTTACAGTGGGATCCCTGTCCATGGTGGGTATGCCCGGATTTTCGGGATTTATCTCAAAGCTGTTCTTTGCCCAGGCAGCAGTGGGACATGGAGTGAAGATGCTGCCCACTTTTATCGCGCTGGCGATCAGTACGGTGCTGAATGCCATCTATTTTATGAAAACGGTGATTCGGATTTATACGCCGGTGCCGAAATCAGAGGGAAGAGCTATATCCATACAGGAGCAGCCTTCGAAATCCACGGCGCTGCTGCTGTTCGTTTTACTGAACCTGATCCTGGGCCTGAACTCGGAACCTGTGATTCGGTTGATTCAAAGCGGCCTGAAAATGTTCGACTGAGGAGGAAGGAAAAATGGATGGATTGTTGTTGATTCCCATTGGGCTGCCCATGATGGCGGGGGTGGTACTTCTGGTTTCCTCTTTCTCGGAATATAGGAGAGGGACTGCTGCCGGAGGTGTGGGAAAAGGACTGTTCGGATTGGTAAGCGGTGTGATGGGAATATCTGTAGTCCTGGCCTTGACTGCCGCCTGGCTGGGAGATAGGGAGATGGAGCTGTTTTCTCTGCTGAAAGGAATCCCCGTGTATTTTCGCGTGGATGAAGCGGGTCGGCTTTTTGTGACCCTTGTCAGCATTGTGTGGCTGCTGGTGACGGTTTACGCGCTGACCTATATGAGAGAAGAGAAAAATGCAAAACGTTTTTTCGGATTCTGGCTGTTGCTGTACGGTGTGCTGGTGGGACTTGACTTTGCGGGGAATCTGGTGACAATGTATCTTTTCTATGAGCTGATGACACTGGCATCCATGCCGCTGGTGCTGCACGACGGCAGCAGGGAGTCCGTTATGGCGGCACTGAAATACCTTTTTTATTCTCTGTGCGGGGCTTACGGAGGGTTGTTCGGCATCTTTTTCCTGCATCGATACTGTGAATCTCTCACGTTTACATCAGGGGGAACGCTGAATGCAGCCGCGATACAGGGGCAGGAGGGGACTGTGCTGGCTGCGGTATTCGTCATGATTCTGGGCTTTGGGGTGAAGGCGGGGATGCTGCCGTTTCATGCCTGGCTGCCCACAGCTCATCCTGTAGCGCCTTCGCCGGCATCTGCGGTTTTATCGGCCATTATTGTGAAGTCCGGTGTGCTGGCCCTTCTGCGGGTGGTTTTCTATGTTGCAGGTACGGATTTCCTGCGGGGAACATGGGTGCAGTACGGATGGATGCTTCTGAGTCTGCTGACTGTGTTTACGGGGTCAATCCTGGCCTATCGGGAGAAAGTGTTCAAAAAAAGGCTGGCGTATTCCACGGTCAGCCAGGTTTCCTATATTTTGTTCGGGCTGTCGCTGTTTGAAGCTGATGCCATGACAGGGGCAATTCTTCATGTGGTATTTCACGCTTTTGTCAAGTGCGGACTGTTTCTTACGGCCGGAATCTTTCTGCACTGTCTTCACAGACAGAGAGTGGAGGAGCTTGCGGGCATCGGGAAGAGAATGCCGGTGCTGATGTGGAGTTATACTTTACTGTCTCTGGCGCTGACGGGGATTCCGCCTGCCTGTGGGTTTATCAGCAAATGGTACCTGGCCCGGGGCGCGCTGCAGTCGCAGGCAGGCACTTTCTCCTGGCTGGGACCGGTGATATTGCTGGTCAGCGCGCTGCTGACCGCCGGATATCTGCTTCCTGTGTCCATGAAAGGCTTTTTTCCGGGGAAAACAGATAATGATATGGAAATGAGGACATCTGAAAGGGAGAGAAAATGTCCTTCAGGGATGCTGCTGCCGGTTGTGCTGCTTGCGGGGACAGCGATTCTGACAGGAATTTTCCCGAATCCGCTGATTCGGTATGCTTCGGATGTCGCAGGAAAGCTTTTGGGAATGAAAGGGCTGGGTTGAAATGAAAGAAGTAATGATGTTGATCGTGGTGATTCTGCCTTTATTTACAGGCATTCTGCTGCCGCTTCTCTCTTTCAGAACCAGGAAAGGGATGTGGATTTATCTGGAGACGGCAGTGTGCGTGAATTCTCTTCTGGTGCTTTGGATGCTGTCACATGCTCCGGAGGGAACATTGACAGTGTTCCGATTTACAGGTAATTTGAGCATTACTCTCCGGCTGGACGGCATGGGGGCTGTATTTGCGGCACTTGCGGCATTGTTGTGGCCCTTTGCAATGTTGTATTCTTTTGAATATATGAAATCGGAGAAGAATGAAAAGTCATTTTTCCTGTTTTATGTGGTGACATATGGAATTACACTGGGGGTTGCGCTGGCGGAAAATATTCTGACCATGTATTTCTTTTTTGAGATGCTGAGTCTGGTGACACTGCCGCTGGTGATGCATGAGAGAACAAGAGAGGCTGTTCATGCCAGCAGAATGTATCTGTATTATATGCTGGGAGGTGCGGCATTTGCCTTTATCGGAATGACTTTTGTGCTGGCTTACGGGACCACTTCCACCTTTGTGGCGGGAGGCGTGCTGGATATGGCCCGGACCGGAGGGAAGACGGACATGCTGCTGCTGATTTATCTGCTGTGTTTCTGCGGTTTCAGCGTGAAGACTGCCATGTGGCCGTTTTCTTCCTGGCTGCCGAAAGCAAGTGTGGCGCCTACTCCCGTAACGGCTCTGCTGCACGCGGTGGCCGTGGTAAATACCGGTGCTTTTGCCGCCATGAGGGTGACTTATTACAGCTTTGGGACAGAGCTTCTGCGGGGAACCTGGGTGCAGGGCGTCATTCTGCTTCTGACCATTTTTACTATTGTCTGTGGATGCAGCAGGGCATTGAAGGAGACACATTTGAAAAGGCGGCTGGCCTGGTCGACTGTGGGCAATATGTCCTATATTTTGTTCGGTGCGGCACTTATGACCCCGGCTGGTCTGGTGGGGGCTTTGGCTCATATGATATGTCATTCGTTTATGAAGCTTTGTTCGTTTCTGTGCGCAGGAGCGATTATGCATAAAACGGGCAGGAATTATATCCATGAGCTGAATGGACTGGGACGGAAGATGCCGAAAGTCTGTCTCCTTTTCTCTGTCTCAGCGTTTGCACTGACCGGTGTGCCGGGACTGTGCGGATTTGTCAGCAAGTGGTATCTGGCGGAAGCGGCGGTGGAAAGCGAAAATATCCTGGCTTATGCGGGTACGGCGGCGCTTCTGGTATCCGCATTGCTCACGGCTGTCTATATGCTGACGCTTGTGGTCCGTTTCTTTTTCCCGGGAAAGGATTTTGATGGTCGTATGCTGAAGGATGTGGAAGACGCGGGATGGATGATGCTGGTGCCCATAGGGATGGCTGCCGCAGCGGTGGTCTGTCTGGGGCTGCATTTCGGACCTGTGCTGGAAGTGTTGGAAAGGATTGCCGGGGAGCTCGGAGCGGTGTAAGCGCAGGAGTGATTACAGGATAATCGGCGGATGAAGATGAAAAAGGAACAGTGAATGGTATGAAGAAAGAAATGTATCTGGCATTTGTCATATTTTTTCCCTTTTTGGCGGGAATTCCAGTCTATGGGGCCGGCGTGTACTGCCGGAAGAAAAAGGAGAAAGCAGGAGCGGAGGGCAGGTGGGAAAGCCTGGGAGACTTTTTGGCTGTCTGTGTGGCAGCGGCGGAATTTGCGGTGATGCTCGGACTGGCGCTTCCGGTACTCCGGACCGGAGGAGGCGAGGCGCTGTCTCTGGAAATTCCTGAGATATGCGGGATGGGACTGTATTTTATTCTGGATGGATTCCGGGCCATGTACGGCTGTGTGGCGGCCTTTATGTGGATGATGGCTGCTGCCTTTTCCGTGGAGTATTTTACCCATCATGCCAGCCGCAGCCGGTATTATCTGTTTTTGCTGTGGACGCTGGGGGCTGCAATGGGTGTATTTCTGTCGGGGGATCTATATACAACCTTTATTTTTTTCGAGATTATGTCTTTTACTTCCTATGTATGGGTGGCACAGGAGGAAAACGGACCGGCGCTGAGGGCTGCGGGTACCTATCTGGCAGTGGCGATACTTGGAGGTCTGGTTTTGCTGATGGGAATTTTCCTGCTGTATCATTGCCTGGGGACACTGGTGACAGGGGAATTATCCGGAGCGGCAGCAGGATATGAGGATAAAGCGACATTATATATTGCCGGGGCATGTATGCTATTTGGCTTTGGGGCGAAGGCAGGTGCGTTTCCTCTGCATATCTGGCTGCCGAAGGCTCATCCGGTGGCGCCGGCGCCGGCTTCTGCCCTGCTGTCCGGCATCCTGACAAAAACGGGTGTCTACGGGATTCTCATTGTCAGCTGCAATTTGTTTCTGCCTGACAGAGCCTGGGGATTTGCCATATTGCTTACAGGACTTGTGACTATGCTGGGCGGAGCCATACTGGCAGTGTTCTCTGTGGACTTGAAGCGGACGCTGGCCTGCTCTTCCATGTCTCAGATTGGATTTATCCTGACAGGCATCGGAATGCTGTGTCTGCCGGGAGAAGAGGATGGCATGATACGGACGGTTTCTGCAGCACATCAGCTGGCTGCGTCGCAGGGAAGCTTTCTCCATATGGTAAACCATTCTCTCATTAAGCTGGTGCTTTTTCTGGCGGCAGGGGTGGTCTACATGAATGCACATGCGCTGAACCTCAATGATATCAGGGGATTCGGGAGGAAAAAGCCTCTGTTGGCGGGCAGCTTTCTCACAGGGGCGCTGGCCATTGGCGGGATTCCGCTTTTCGGCGGTTATATCAGTAAGACATTGCTGCATGAGAGCATTGTGGAGTATGGCGGAGACGGATTTATGAAGGCAGCGGAAATGATCTTCCTTTTTTCCGGCGGCCTTACGGTTGCATATATGACAAAAATATTTGTGGCAGTATTTGTGGAGAAGAATCAGGATGCCGCCCGGCAGGAGGCTTATGACAGGATGAGAGGGTATATGAAACCGGTGACAGTATTTGCACTGGCAGGGAGCGCCGGGCTGCTTTTTTTCTGGGGCCTCTTCCCTGACAGCATCATGATGTCTGCGGGAAGGTCTGCGCAGGAATTTCTGCGTATGGAAGGAGAGATACATTCGGTATCCTGGTTTGGATGGGAGAATTTAAAAGGGGGAATGACTTCTATTGCAATTGGGGCGGCGGTGTATTGTCTGTTCATCCGGCCCTGCCTGCTGAAGAGGAAGGAGAATGGAGAAAGAGAATATATCAATGCATGGCCCCAATGGCTTGATTTGGAGGAGTTAATTTACAGGCCTGTTCTGCTGGGGATTTTACCGGTAATTCTGGGTGTACTGTGCAGGATTTTGGACAGCTTTGCAGATATGACGGTGGTGATTCTCCGGAAGACTCTGTACCGCGACAGCAGGCTTCCCCATGAGCGCCCGGAGGGGAATGTATTTACGGAAGTACTGGGGAAACTGCTGAATGGGTTCCAGAGCCTGGGCAATCGTACCTGGCGCAGGACACGGCCTGTCCACAGGGATTATGTACATCTGGCGGCGGTAAAAAGCGAGGAATTCCGGGAGACCAACCATATTATCCAGAGGAGTCTTTCCTTCGGGTTGCTGTTGTTCTGTATCGGACTGGCGCTGACTTTGCTGTATATAATCGGATGAGAGGGCGGTGTGCTCTCACTCCCGCCGTAGGGCATTAGCGCTGGCGATTTTCTTCAGGGTGCTGTTCAGCCCCAGAATCATGAACAGGTCGCCTTTTTTGGTGGGGGAGTCTGCGGGCGGATTGATGAGCAGACTTCCCCCGCGCTTGATTGCAATTACGTTTACATTATATTTTTTCCGAAGGTTCAGTTCAATCAGATTCTTTCCTATCCACTCGGTAGGGGTGAGCATTTCCGCAATGGAATATTCCGAGGATAATTCGATGGCGTCGAAGAGGTTGTTGAAAGCCAGATCATTTGCAAGCTGGATTCCGGTTTCCTTTTCCGGATGGACAATCTTGTCGGCGCCTATTTTTGTGAGGATTTTTCCCTGCATATCATCGTATGCCTTTGCAATAATCTGCGGAATTCCCTGTTCCTTTGCCCAGATGGTGGCCAGTACGGAGGCATCAAGGCTGTGGCCGATGGAGATAATGGCGCCGTCAAAATTCTTTCCACCCAGCTCGGACAGGGCTTCCTCGTTAGTGACATCCACACACATGGCAAGTGTGACATGCTCGGCAATCTGGCGGATTTTCTGTTCACTGTTGTCGATTGCCAATACTTTACAGCCGTTTGCTTCCAGCTGTTTTGCAATGCTGGTGCCGAAGCGTCCCAGCCCTATTACAATATATTCTTTCTGTGACTGCTTTTTCATCTGATTCTCCTTTTCCCGGCTTTATTTATCCAATGATAATCTTGCTCTCTGCGTATGATACATTTCCGGTGGGCCTGCGGCTGTTGAATACCAGAGCCAGCGTAATGGGACCGATTCTTCCCAGATACATGGTGAGGGTTACAATCAGCTTTCCTATGGGATTCAGGGCGCCTGTCAGACCTCTGGACAGACCGACGGTGGCGATTGCGGAGGTCATTTCATACAGGGTATCCAGGAAGCTGCTTTCCTGGACTGCCAGCAGAGCTGTGGTCAGCAGAAGTAAAACGGTTAAACTGAAGGTGACAATGGCTACACACCTTCGGATGGTATCGTCGGCAATCTTCCTGCGCATGATGCTGACATCCTTTTTGCCGCGAATATTGGCGAACATGGAGGCGAAGAGCAGGATAATGGTCACTGTCTTGACGCCGCCTGCCGTACCCGCAGGAGAACCGCCGATAAACATCATCACCACATACACAAGGCAGGATGCGGGTCTGAAATATTCCTGGGAAATGGTGGCGAAGCCGGCTGTGCGCAGTGTCACAGACTGAAACAGGGCCGCCATCACTTTCCGGGGCCAGCTCATACCGCCCAGGGTATCGGGATTGTTGTATTCGAAGAGTAAAGTCAGAGCGGTACCTGCCAGAATCAGGGATAATGTTGCCAGAATGACGATTTTGGCCTGAAGATTCATTTTGCGTGGGTAGGGATTCCCGCCCTTTTTGTGTATAGAGCGAAACATTCGGGCAATCTCCCAATATACGGGAAAACCAAGACCGCTGACAATAATCAGGAAAACAGTGGTGAAGTTCAGGATGACATTATCCGCATAGCCGCAGAAGCTGTTCCCGCCCAGAAGGTCAATACCTGCATTGCAGAATGCAGATACCGCGTGGAAAATGCTGAACCAGATTCCTTTCAGCCCGTATTCCGGGATGAATACCAGAGCATAACCAAGTGCCCCCGCACCTTCCAGGCACAGGGTGACTTTCAGAATCCGCAGGGTCAGCCGCACCAGACCGGACAGGGTATCCAGGTTGTAGGCGCTTTGAATCAGCATTCTGTCCGACAGAGTAATCCTGCGCCGGAAGAGGAATAAAACGATGGTGGTAAAGGTGACAATCCCCAGACCACCGAACTGAATCAGAAGTAAAAGTATAATCTGGCCGAAAACGGAAAAGGTCTGTCCGATATTGACTGTGGACAGACCGGTGACGCAGATGCTGGACATGGCCACAAATAAGGCGTCTATGGAATCTATTTTCTGCCCCTGACGCAGACTGACAGGGAGCATGAGACACAGGGTCCCCAACAGAGCGCCAATGAGGAAACCCAGCATGATAATACTGGTTGGAGTCAGTTTATGTCTTTTCATAAATAATTACCGGCAGGCACCGCTGCATGATATGGCAGAAGGGTCTGCTTCCCGTCCTTTAACTTCTATTATCAAATCAGCCTTTTGATGCTGTCAAATTCCATTATACAGCGAAAGAGAAAAAATGAGTAGAGTGCAGATTTTTTTATGAGAATATATCAATTTTTATCACAATACATCATTGTTCCGGGGCAGGCTATCTGCTATGATAAAAATGAAATATCGCAAAGAAAGCAGTCTGGCCGTAGAATATGGGAATCTGGAATTACGGTACAGAAGGAGGACAGAAATGGATAAGGAGAGAGAACTGAGGGGCAGCAGAGATGCCGCTTTGGATGGAGACGGATTGCGCCTGCCGAGAATATTTGCGGAAGGTATGGTGCTGCAGCGTTCCCGCAGAACCAGAATCTGGGGGTGGAGCCACAAGGTGAAATCCGTGGAAGTCACACTGTATGACGGAAGCCGGATATCGGCCCGTGCTGAAGCAAAGCCGGATGAGTCCGGATACTGGGAAGTATTGTTGGAGCTTCGGGAGGCAGGCAGCGGGTACCTGCTGGAAATCCGAACAGATTCCGGCGATGTCAGGAAGATAGAGAATGTGGCAGTGGGGGAAGTATGGCTGTGTTCCGGACAGTCCAATATGGAACTGCCCATACGGCGGATTCAGGACCGTTTTCCGGAAGAAGTCAGAAACTGTGCAGATGAACAGCTGAGAATATTCAAGATTGCGGAACATTATACTTTTGAAGGGCCGTTGGAAGATTTGCTCAGCGGAGAATGGAAGGAGAGCGCAGAGGAAAATGTGCTGGATTTCTCAGGGCTTACCTGGTTCTATGGGAGATTCCTGAGGGAGGCGGAAAATGTGCCGGTTGGGCTGATTAATGTCAGCCTCGGAGGAACGCCCATTGAGGCATGGATGGGAAAGGAACTGTTCGAGGGAGAAGCGGACCTGCAGGAGACCATTCGGCTATATGCCTCGGAAGGATTTATTGAACAGAAGCAGAGGCAGGATGAAGAGGCCGGGAGAGCCTGGATGCGCAGGAGCCGGGAGACAGACAGGGGGCTTTTGGAGAAGTGGTATCTGGGAGAAGCCCGGGGAGAGGAAGGGCGGGAATGGAGAAAGATTACACTTCCCGGGAGCCTTTCGGAGCGGGGACTGCAGGATTTCAAAGGCGTTATCTGGCTTAAGAGGCGGTTTCACCTGCCGGAGGAGATAGCCGGGAAGGCGGCAAGGCTCTGGCTGGGGACATTGACGGACAGCGATGAGACTTATATAAACGGTACAATGGTTGGGTGGACTGGTTATCAGTATCCGCCGCGTAAGTATGAGGTGCCGGAAGGCATATTGCGGTCAGGAGAGAATGAAGTGATTATCCGGCTGACCTGTAATGATGGGAGAGGCCGAATGACGCCGGATAAGCTCTGCGGGCTTTTTAATGAACGGCTGTGGGTGGAGCTTGGAGGAGAGTGGGAGTATCGGATCGGAACTGTTCTGGAGGAAACGGCGCCTTCGGCAGATTTTGTATCCTGGAAACCTACTGGCCTGTACAACGGAATGCTTGCTCCATGCCGCCGCTATACAGTAAAAGGATTCGTGTGGTATCAGGGGGAGAGTAACGACAAGACGCCGGAGACATATGAGAAGCGGCTGAAAGCTTTAATTTGGGACTGGAGACGGCAGTGGGGACAGGGAGAGACTCCGTTTCTGGTGGCACAGCTGCCGGGATTTGCCATTGATTTGCCTGTGGACAGCGGCTGGCCGGCGCTCAGAGAAGCACAGCGCAGAGCCATGGAGCTTCCCAATACGGCGACTACAGTGAATCTTGATTTGGGTGAATGGAATGACCTGCATCCGTTAAATAAGAAGGATGTGGCTTATCGGCTTTCTCTGGCGGCCAGAGCGCTGGCTTACGGAGAAGATGTGGTGTGGCAGGGACCGGTGGCAGAGGTGTGCAGGGCGGAAGGGGAAAAGGTGAGAATTACTTTCTCGGAGACGGGAACGGAGCTTCTGACGGCAGATGGAAGGCCGCCGGAGGAATTTGAAGCCGCCGGGGAAGACGGAATATACTTTCCGGTGGAGGCGGCAATAGAAGGGAACTCCATATTGCTGGCTGACCGGTTTTCACGAAAAATGAAAAAGATAAGATATGCCTGGAGGAACTGCCCGGAAAAAGGGCTGTTGTGTAATGGGGCCGGACTTTTGGCATCCCCTTTTGAAACGGAGGTAGAAGCTTGAAGACAGAGGTGCTTTTTAATGACGGGTGGGAATTTTCCAGACAGAAGCTGGATACCACACTGGAAGAAATGAGACACAGAGAAAATGAATTTGCGCCGGTGGGCATTCCGCATGACTGGCTGATTGGGCAGGTGCAGGACCTGTATGAGAGCGGCACCGGATGGTATCGGAAGACTTTCGAATGGCAGCGGACACAGGGAGAGCTTGTGAGCCTCTGCTTTGACGGTGTCTATATGGACTGCCGTGTGTATGTAAACGGAAAAGAAGCAGGAGAATGGAAGTACGGCTATTCGGCTTTTGAAGTGGAGATGACACCTTATCTGCAGGACGGTGAAAATGAGGTCCGGGTGAGTGTGCGATATCAGTCGCCCAACAGCCGCTGGTACAGCGGAGCCGGGATTTACCGGGATGTGAGACTCCGGAGAGTACAGGAGACACATATTCCCCGGAACGGCATCTATGTGACGACAAAAAAGCTGGAAAACGGAAACTGGTGGCTGGAGACGGACACGGAAATCATATGTAAAGACAGGGCTCGACTGGTATACACTCTGTGTGACGCAGAGGGAAGGACTGTGTGGAACAATGAGGAAACGCTTCTGCCGCAAAAGGATGCGATTCTTCATACGACTACGGCGTCTGTGGGCAATCCGGTTCTGTGGGACGTGGAGAATCCGGTACTTTACCGGCTGCGGACAGCGCTTTTCACAGAGAACGGCAAAGTCCAGGAAGAGGAAGTCTCTCTGGGATTCCGCGAAACAGCATTCTGTCCGGACAGCGGATTTTTCTTAAACGGAAGGCATCTGAAGCTGAACGGCGTCTGTGAACACCATGATCTGGGGTGTCTGGGGGCTGCGTTTAACAGGACAGCCATGCGGCGTAAGCTGAAGATACTGAAAGAAATGGGAGTCAATGCGGTCCGGCTGACGCACAATATGCCTGCCGCCGCTGTGATGGAACTGGCGGATGAGATGGGTGTGCTGATGATTTCGGAAGCCTTTGACATGTGGGAACGTGCGAAGACTACCTATGATTATGCCCGCTTTTTCAGGGAATGGTATCCGAGGGATGTGGAGAGCTGGGTACGGCGTGACAGAAATCACCCCAGCCTGATTATGTGGAGTATAGGGAACGAGATTTATGATACACACGCGGATGACAGCGGACAGCGGATTGCGCGGGAGCTGCTTGCGGAGGTGAAAAAGCATGACCCGAAAAACCATGCGCCGGTAACGATAGGTTCTAATTATATGCCCTGGGAAAATGCGCGGAAATGTGCAGACATTGTGGAGGCAGCAGGCTATAATTATTCGGAAAAATATTATGAGGCTCATCACAGGGAGCATCCGGACTGGATTATCTACGGCAGCGAAACCTCGTCCACTGTACAGAGCAGAGGAATTTATCATTTTCCCTACAGGCAGTCGGTGCTGGCAGAGGAGGATCTGCAGTGCTCGGCTCTGGGGAATTCTACCACCAGCTGGGGGGCCAAGTCCTCGGAAAGCTGTATTCTGGCAGAGCGGGACTGTGATTTCTCCTGCGGGCAGTTCCTGTGGAGCGGATTCGACTATATCGGAGAGCCCACCCCATATCATACGAAGAACTCCTATTTCGGGCAGATTGATACGGCAGGTTTCCCGAAGGATTCCTACTATATCTATCAGGCGGAATGGACGGATGCGGAAAAGGCGCCCATGGTACATATATTTCCTTATTGGGATTTCAACGAGGGGCAGAGTGTGGATGTGAGAGTCTGTTCTAATGCACCGGAAGTGGAATTGTTTGTAAATGGAAAGAGTCAGGGCAGATACCGGATTGATCACAGAAACGGCAGGCAGCTGACGGGAAACTGGATTATTCCCTATGAAGCGGGGGAGATTGAGGCGGTGGCTTACGACGAAAAGGGAGCCGTGACAGCCAGGCAGGCGAGGCATTCTTTTGGAGAGGCGGCGCAGCTGTGCCTGAAGCCGGACAAAAGAGAAGTGCTGGCGGATGGAGAAGATCTCATTTTCGTGGAAATTACGGCCAGAGATGCCCGGGGATATCCGGTGGAAAATGCTAATAATCGCGTGAAAGTCAGGGTGGAAGGCGCTGGACGGCTGGTAGGGCTGGACAATGGGGACAGCACGGATCGTGATGAGTATAAAGGTGACAGCAGAAGACTTTTCAGCGGGAAACTGCTGGCGGTAATTGCGGCGGTCAGGGAAGCGGGAGAGATCATTTTCTCTGTGTCGTCGCCGGGTGTGACGGAAGCGGAGGAAAGATTTTACGCGAAGGCCTGTGAGCCGGAGGAAGGGATCAGCTTTGTGGCGTACGGAATGGGAACCGGATGTAAATCAAACCGCGGATATGACGGCGCCGGGAAGGACGCTGATTCGGCAGAAAACGGATTTGAAACGGGAACGGCAGTACAGGATGCGGCGGACAACATATTTGTGCGCAAGATAGAGCTTATCTGCGAGACAGGGACAAAGCTGGACGAAACGCATCCTTCCGCAGAGGTACATGCGCGTATCTGCCCGGCAAATGCTTCCGACAAGGAGCTGATATTTGCACTGGTGGACGATGCCGGAATCCCTTCCAATCTGGCTAAGCTGGAGACGGAAGGAGACTGCGCGAAGATAACAGCCATGGGGGACGGCAGTTTCTTTCTGCGGTGTATGTCAAAATGCGGTCAGGATCATGTGGAGATTATCTCTCAGCTTGACTTTACAGTCACCGGAATCGGCACTGTCTATGTGGATCCTTACGGTTTTGTCTGCGGAGGACAGTATCAGTACAGCAAGGGTGATGTAGGAAACGGAAACGAAAAGGGTGTTGCCACAGCCAGAGACGGAGAGACTCAGGTGGGATATAGAAATCTTGACTTTGGCAGTTTTGGAGCGGACGAGATTACGGTACCGATTTTTGCCCTGACCAGTGAAGCCTATCCGATTCAGATCTGGGAGGGAATGCCGGGAGAGAAAGGCAGCGTAATGGTGGCAGATGTGGTATATCAGAAACCTTCCCGCTGGAATACCTATCAGCCTGAGACCTGGAAGTTGAACAAGCGGCTGAAAGGTATTACCAGCCTGTGTTTCGTATTAAATCAGAAAGTACATATCAAGGGATTTTCTTTCATCAGAAAGAACCGGGCATTTGAAATGCTGTCAGCCTGTGAGTGTGACAATGTATATGGGGACAGCTTTACCGTGACCGACAGCGGAATTGACGGAATTGGCAATAATGTAACCGTTGAATTCCATGACATGGATTTCGGGGAATCGGGAATTTCAGGCATTACCATTTGCGGGAGGACGCCTCTTGAAAATAATGCTGTCCATGTAAGATTCGGGAATGCGGAAGGGGAAATCAAACAGCTGGTAACGTTTCCGCACAGAGAAGAGGCGGAGGAAATTCATTTCACACTGGAAAAAGTGACAGGAATACAAAATGTGACATTCGTATTCCTGCCGGGAAGTCAGTTTGATTTTCAATGGTTTCGATTCGAAGAATAAATAATAGGGATAATACGCGGCGGTTTGACTGAAAAGGCAGGCCGCTGCGGTCATTTCTGCGGATGGAGGTCTGCGTCAGAGTGGGTTTTAAAGCGGCGGTTGTTCAGCTGCCGGTATTCACTGGGGGTACAGCCCTTGACAGACTTGAAAATGCGGTTAAAAGTAGACAGGCTGTTGAAACCTGACTGCATGGCAGCTTCTGTGACGGACAGGCCCGGCATAATAAGGAGCCTTTCCGCACAGGAGATACGTTTATTCATAAGGTAATTATAACAGGTCATGCCTGTGAACTGCTTGAATAACCTTGAAAAGTGAAACTTGCTGAAGCCGGTTTTTTCTGCCAGTGCTTCCACAGTCAGGTTTTCTGCGCAGTGATCACAGATATAATTACAGATAGCCATAAACTTTTCGGCATATTCGTGCTGTTTGCCCGGCATGATATCCGGGAATTTGACAGTGGCGTTTAATGTTCTGCGGCCGAGCAGTGTGAAAAAGCGGAGCAGGTGAGAATAGATAGATGCTTCCGCCAGAGGCTCATTTCCGAAGTATTCCCGCTCCACTTCTGAAAGGCAGGCACACAATGACCGGGAGAATTCAGGGTCGTCGGAGCTGCGGATCAGCATATAGGGATGAAGAAGGTGGAACAGAGAACTCATATCACTGGAGCGGAAGACGGAGGACAAATCCAGCAGGGCAATCAGACGTTCACCCTTTCCTGGGGGGGCGGAGAGGGAGTGGAGCTCGCCGGGCGGAATGAGGAGGATGTCTCCCACATTCAGAGTAAAGTCGGTTTCTCCCACCTTTGCAGAGTATTTTTCCCGGTAGGGCATGATAATTTCCATAGCCATATGCCAGTGTATCGGGTAATTCTCGTTTTCCCTGTTGTGATAGAGGCGGATGCCCTTGAGGTTTCGGTAGACTACGGTTTCCTGAATGCCGTTCAGAACTTCTATCATGTCGCCTTTCCCTTTCAGTATAATCTGGTGTTGATAAACAGCAATTATTGCACAATGCAGAAATTGCTGTTTTTTAATGCCCGTTTACATGCTATTACCGGAAAAAGTGAAATCATAGTACAAAGAATACAATAAAAAATTTCTTCTTTATAAATAAACTATAAATAAGTATACACCAGATAAAAAGAAAAAGTAAACATAAATATAAAAAATGTGAAACAGGAAAATAAAAAGTAGCAATATGTGAGCACAGCACAGCATTAATTGATAGGAAAAAAGTATACAATACGCTTATAATTTGAATTAAGTTTAAAAAATTAATATACAAAATACCCAATAAAGCTTTGGCTTTATGTGGAGAAAGTCAGGGAGGTGAGAAAGAAATGGATTTTGAACAGGCATGGCTTTCTTACAGAAAGCGCACGGATGACACGAACAGACAATATTTTGCGGCTGTATATGGAGAATTCGAGGAACCGGTGATGAACACGGCGTTCCTGGAAATCGAAAGAGCGGCAGCGGAAATTCTGGATGTGAAAACAGAGCGGAAGAGGGGAATGCCGGAACCGGGTGCGACGGGTATCTGGCTGAAAACAGACCCGGAAGAGGCACTTTCCGAAGAAGGATACCACATCAGTGAGAGGGACGGTCTTGTGGTGATTGCAGCCGGCGGAGTCAGGGGAATTTTGTACGGAAGCTTTGCGTGCATTCGATATCTGCAGACAGGGCGTACCCTGAGGGGAGCGGAGCTCAGGGAGAATCCATCCAATCCGCTCAGGATACTGAACCACTGGGACAATATGGACGGAAGCATTGAGCGGGGATATTCGGGGAAATCCTTTTTCTTCCGTGATCAGGAAGTCCTGATTAATGAGAGGACTGTGGCTTATGCCAGACTGGCGGCTTCGGTGGGAATCAATGGGGTGGTAATCAATAATGTGAACGTCAGGGGGAATGCCACCCGGCTTATCGAAGAACCCTATGCATCCAAAGTGGCGGAAATGGCGAAGATTTTCGCAGATTACGGAATCCGTCTCTTCTTGAGTCTGAATTTTGCGGCGCCTATGGAACTGGGTGACTTTGACACCGCCGATCCGCTGGACGAAGAGGTCCGCGAATGGTGGAAGGAAAAAATGGGGGAAGTATTTACCCGGATTCCGAATCTGGGGGGCTTTCTGGTGAAAGCGGACTCGGAGGGGCGCCCCGGACCGTTTACATATGGGCGGGATCACGCGGACGGTGCGAATATGCTGGCGGAAGCTGTGAAGCCCTACGGGGGAATCATTATCTGGCGCTGTTTTGTGTACAACTGTCAGCAGGACTGGCGGGATTATAAGACCGACAGAGCTCGGAGCGGATACGATAACTTTGCTTCACTGGACGGCAGATTCCTTGACAATGTGATACTGCAGGTGAAGAACGGCCCCATGGATTTCCAGGTTCGGGAGCCGGTACATCCGCTGTTCGGGGGCATGAAGGAGACCAATCAGATTCTGGAAGTACAGATTGCGCAGGAGTACACGGGACAGCAGCGGCATGTGTGCTATCTGATTCCCATGTTCAGAGAGATTCTGGCGTTTCGGACATATTGCAGTGAGACAGAAGACACCGTGGCGGATATTGTCAGCGGAAGGACCTGGGGGAATAAGCTGTGCGGTATGGCGGCAGTGGCCAATACAGGAGATGATGTCAACTGGACGGGACATGACATGGCGGCGGCAAACCTGTATGGATTCGGAAGGCTGAGCTTTCAGACGGATCTGACAGCGGAAGAAATCGCGGAAGAATGGATTGTCTGTACCTTTGGCGACGACAGTGAGGTAAGAGAAAAAATCCTGAAAATTCTGATGATGTCCTGGCCGGCATACGAAAAGTACAATGCACCTCTGGGGATTGGCTGGATGGTGAACCCCAACTTTCATTACGGGCCCAGTGTGGATGGGTATGAATACTCCAGATGGGGAACCTATCACCGGGCGGATCACGAAGGACTGGGTGTGGACAGAAGCGACAGAGGAACCGGCTATGCGATGCAGTATAACGAGCCCAATGCTTCTCTGTACAATGACCTGGACAGCTGCCCTGATGAATTGAAGCTGTTTTTCCATCATGTGCCATATACCTACAGACTGCGTTCCGGCAAAACGGTTCTGCAGCATATTTATGACACCCATTTCGAAGGTGTTGCAGATGCGGAGAAGATGAAAGAACTGTGGCAGTCTCTGGAAGGCAAGGTGCCTGAGAGAATTTACAGACGTGCGCTGGAGAGATTGGAACATCAGGTATGGCATGCGGCGGAATGGCGTGATCAGATCAATTCCTATTTCTTCCGGAAGACGGGAATCGGGGACGAACAGGGAAGAGAGATTTACTAAAAATAAAAAGAAAGCGGTGATGAAATGGCAAAGCAAAAACAACAAAAAAACCATCTGGGAAAGGTGAATCTGGGAAAGCATTTGAAAAAGGAATGGATGCTGTATTCGTTTCTGATTATTCCAGTGTTGTATTACATCATTTTCAAGTACATACCGATGTTCGGCAATGTGATTGCTTTCCGTAAGTATTCCGGCGGACCGAACATTTTTGGTCAAAAGTGGGTGGGTTTCAGATATTTCAAACAGTTCCTGAAGGATCCTTCCTTCTGGAATGCGTTCCGCAATACACTGACGCTGAGCATTACCTATCTGATCTTCCGTTTTCCGATTACTTTGACATTTGCGCTTTTACTGAATGAAATCAGAAATCTGAAATGGAAGAAGTTCGTGCAGACCGTTTCCTATCTGCCTCACTTTATTTCCATGGTTATCATAGCCGGTATGATCAAGGAAGTGGTATCGCTGACAGGCCCTATCAACACCATGATCGAATCCCTGGGCGGGGAGAAGATTTCCTTTATCCAGGAAGCTTCCTGGTTCCCTCCCATTTATATCATCTCCGGTATCTGGCAGGGACTGGGCTGGGGAACTATCCTGTACCTTGCGGCAATGACGGGTATCAATATGGAGCTGTACGAAGCAGCCAAAGTGGACGGCGCCAATCGTTTCAAGCAGGCAATCCACGTAACGATTCCCGGCATTATGCCCACGATTGTGACTCTGCTGATTCTGGATATCGGCGGAATCATGGGTTCCAATTTTGAGAAGATTATCCTGTTATATTTACCTTCTACCTATGAAACAGCAGATGTTATTTCCACACTGGTATACAGAATGGGTATCAGCGGCGGTAATTTCAGCTATGCCACGGCGGTGGGTCTCTTTGAAGGCGTGGTAGGTCTGATTCTGGTTGTAACCGCCAACCTGGTCTCCCGAAAAGTGACCGAGGCAAGTCTGTGGTAGCAGATGTGGAATTGGAAAACAGTATCTGTTCGGAAAGTCTCCTCAAATGTCAGGGGCAGCCGGCGGATGCGGAACTGAAAACAGGAGGTAAAAAAGATGGCTAAGAAAGAATCAGCCAGCTCAATGAGCGGAGTAAAAGTAAGAAAGTCTACAGGATATAAAATTTTTATCGTAGCCAATACCCTGATTATGCTTGGAGTGGTGTTCTTCACCCTGTACCCATTTATCTATCTGGTGGCACAGTCCTTCAGCTCGGAGAGAGCGATTTATGCCGGAGAGGTCAGCTTTTATCCGGTGGAGTTTACGACGAAGACCTATGAGGTCATTCTGAGCAAACCGGATTTCTTCATCTATTATAAGAATACAATTGTGTATGCAGTGCTGGGAACACTGATTTCCCTGTTTGGTTCTGCCATACTGGCGTATCCTTTGTCCAAACAGCGGCTGGTGTTAAATAAGTTTTTCACACCTTTTGTAGTGTTTACCATGTTCTTTGCAGGCGGTATGATTCCTTCTTACGTACTGATCGCACAGGCCCTGCATATGCGTGACACTTTGTGGGCCATCATTATCCCCGGGGCAATCAGTACCTACAATGTGCTGATTATGAAGTCCTTCTTCGCGGGGCTTCCGGGAGAGCTGGAGGAGGCGGCTTCCATCGATGGAATGAATGCCTATGGAATTTTTGCCAAAATCATCATTCCTCTGTCCAAACCGGTTCTGGCTTCCATGTTCCTGTTCTATATCGTGGGAATCTGGAATAACTGGTGGGGTCCGTTCCTGTATCTGGATACGAAGAGCAAATGGCCTGTGGCACTGTACCTGCGTCAGATTATCATGGGCGCAACCGGTACCCAGGAAATCGGTGTGGCCAGCGAGGAGGCCAGCCAGATTGCCGCAAACGTCCGCTCCTGCTGTATGGTGCTGACAGCGGCGCCCATTATCTGTGTCTATCCTTTCGTGCAGAAATATTTTGTACAGGGTATGATGATCGGTTCCGTTAAGGGTTAATGTGTGCTGAAACTGTGCGCAGAACTTTTTACAATGTGTTCAGGAGGCAGAGGAGAATGCTCTGCCCATAGAACTAAATAAATTTAAAGGAGGAAATTTATGAAAGCGAAAAAAGTGTTGGCTTTGATGCTGGCCGGTGCAATGGTTCTATCCATGGCAGCCTGCGGCGACGAAGGAGGAAACTCTTCCGCACCTGAGAACAGCGGCGCTGAGAATTCGGATGCCTCATCCGGCGGTTCTGAGGAACTGATCAAGACAGATGTGGCAGATTCCGAAAGTGAGGGGGAACTGGACTATACTTATGGCGAAGGTGTAACCTTCCATTCCAATGAACCGGTGGTTTATTCCATGATGTATTCCGATCATGAGAATTATCCTTATCAGGAAAACTGGAGACTCTGGTCTGCCATTGAGGAGAAGACCAATGTAACCTTTGACCTGACCATCATCGCCAGAACAGACTACGAGGACAAGAAGTCCGTGCTGGTTAACTCAGGTGACTCTCCTTACATTATCCCGAAGACTTACAGCGAGGGACAGTATGTAAACGGCGGTCAGGTAGTAGCCATTTCCGAGTGGGTACAGTATATGCCCAATTACCAGAAGTGCGTAAAGGACTGGGGAATTGATCAGTATCTGAAGGTACAGCTTCAGGCTGACGGCAAGTATTATAAGCTTCCCGGTATCTGGGAGGCAGCAGGCGGCGGTTACGCTTTCATGATCCGGAAGGATGTATGGGATGCCGCAGGTGTGGATGTGACAGAGCTGGAGAAGACCTGGACCTATGAAGATTTCTATGAGGCATGCAAGAAGGTAAAAGAGTATACCGGATGTGATTATGTGATTTCTGATTATTCCAAGGGTGACTGTCTGCTGAATATCGTCGCTGCTTCCTATGGCGTCGCTGCAGGCTGGGGATTTGGCACTTTGAAATTTGATCATGACAAGCTGGAGTTCTATTATCCGGATACCACGGATAACATGAAAGAATATCTGACTTTCCTGAACAAAATGGTAAAAGAAGGTATCCTGGATCCGGAATCCTTCTCTCAGGATGATGACACTGCAAGGGCTAAATTCTTCAACGGTGAGTCTTTTGCAATGACTGCGAACTATCAGCAGCTGTCCGATTATACGCCTAATGTGACGGCTAACTTCCCGGAGGCGGAGCTGTACATGGCACTTACACCCGGAGGACCTGCCGGATTCCCTCAGATGGAGAATTCCAAGCTGGAAAATGGTATCATGATTGCCCAGAAGGCGCTGGATGAGCTGGGTGAAGAAGAGTTCATCAAGATGCTTCGCTTTGTAGACTGGCTGTGGTACTCTCCGGAAGGCCAGATGCTGTCTCTGTGGGGAGTAGAGGGTGAAACCTATACCATGGAAGGCGACACTGTGAAGCTGGATCCCGGCATCACTTACAATGGCCTGAATCCCGGTGCGGAGAAGAAGCTGAATGTGGACTATGGTTTTGCCGGTGGTGTATTTGCTTACGGCGGTTCCAGCTGGCTGAAGACTTCCAAGATGAGCGAAGGAGAGAGAGATTTCAACAACAGAATCTTTGAATACAGGAACGAGCGTCCTATTGATCCTCCTTATATGCCGAGCGAGGAAGAGAGCGAAGAGCTGAATCTGATTTCCACACCGCTGGGTGATGCCACCAAGACCTGGATCCAGAAATTCATTGTGGGTCAGGCTGATATCGAGACACAGTGGGATGAGTACAAGGCGGAACTGGAAGGCCTGGGTGTACAGAATTATATAAACAGGGTAAATGAGATTTTCCAGAATAATAAATCCAAACTTGGCTATTAATGCAGACAAGCGCAGAATGCTGTGTGGGGGAGGAACCGCCTGGGGCGGTTCCTTTCTTATCATATGGAAAGTTATATGGGAAAGGCGGCTATTGGGCTGTTGGGGGAATTGGATTTACAAGTACAGGAAAAGGAAAGGTTCAGGAGGAAAAGAGGATGGACAGAGCAGAAGCAGGAAAAAAAGCGAGAGAGCTGGTCTCAAAAATGACGCTGGAAGAAAAGGCGTCCCAGCTGCGGTATGATGCCCCGGCCATCGAACGGCTGGGGATACCGGCCTATAATTGGTGGAACGAGGCGCTTCATGGAGTGGCAAGGGCCGGGCAGGCCACAGTATTTCCCCAGGCCATCGGCATGGGAGCGGCATTTGATGAAGACCTGGTGTCTGATATTGCGGAAGTGATTGCAGAGGAAGGACGGGCAAAATACAATGCCTATTCCGGACAGGGAGACAGGGATATCTATAAGGGACTGACCTTCTGGGCGCCAAATGTAAATATTTTCCGGGATCCCAGGTGGGGAAGGGGACATGAGACATACGGGGAGGACCCTTATCTTACTTCCAGACTGGGTGTGAGATTCGTGAAGAGCCTTCAGGGAGACGGACCTGTGATGAAGGCGGCTGCCTGTGCCAAGCATTTTGCCGTACATTCGGGACCGGAGGGACTGAGACATGAATTCGACGCCCGGGCCACGGCAAAGGATATGGAAGAGACCTATCTGCCGGCATTTGAAGCGCTGGTGAAGGAGGCGGAGGTAGAAGCCGTGATGGGAGCCTACAACCGTACCAACGGCGAGCCCTGCTGCGGCAGCAAAACGCTGATTCAGGATATTCTGCGGGGGAAATGGGAGTTCCAGGGACATTTTGTGTCAGACTGCTGGGCGATCAGAGATTTCCATACGCATCATAGGGTAACTGATACTGCGGAAGAGTCTGCGGCCATGGCATTGAATGCCGGATGCGATGTGAACTGCGGAAATACTTATATTCATATGATGAGTGCGTACGAGAAAGGGCTTGTCACAGAAGAGGCCATCACAGAGGCGGCTGTGAGACTGTTCACTACCAGATACTTGCTGGGATTATTCGAAGAGACAGAGTACGACAATATTCCCTATGAGAAGGTGGAGTGCAGAGAGCATCTGACACTGGCGGAAAAGGCTGCGGCAGAAAGCTTTGTCCTTCTGAAAAATGATGGTATTCTTCCGCTGCGGAGAGAGGGACTGCACACCATAGGAGTGGTTGGCCCCAATGCGGACAGCCGGACTGCTTTAATCGGAAATTATTACGGAACAGCCACAGAGTATATTACAATTCTGGACGGAATACGTCAATATGTGGGAGAAGACATCCGGATTCTTTATTCTGTCGGTGCTAAACTGGCCGGAGAGAAGACAGAAGGATTAAGTCATCGCCACGACAGGATATCCGAGGCCAGGATTGTGGCGGAACACAGCGATGTGGTTATCCTGTGTCTGGGGCTGGATGAAAGTCTGGAAGGAGAAGAAGGCGACAGAAGCAATCAGTATGCCTCAGGGGATAAGATATCTCTGAAGCTTCCGGATTCACAGCTTGCTCTGATGGAGGCTATGGCGGAATGTGGGAAACCGGTGATTCTCTGCATGTGTGCGGGAAGCGATATCGATATGGGTTATGCCAGCGAACATTTTAATGCCGTGGTTCAGCTGTGGTATCCCGGTGCTCAGGGCGGAAAGGCGGCAGCCAAAATGCTGTTCGGTGAAATGTCTGCGTTCGGAAAGCTTCCGGTGACTTTTTATGAGACGCTGGAAGAGCTTCCGGAGTTCACAGATTATTCCATGAAGGGGAGAACCTACCGTTATATGGAACGCAAAGCCCAGTATCCCTTTGGATTTGGACTGAATTATGGGAAGACAGTGCTGAAGGACGCAGCTTTCAGGAACGGCATTGTGACAGTAACCGTGAAAAATGAGGGAATATGTGATACGGATGAGATTGTGCAGGTATACATTAAAGCCGAGGATTCCACGTTTGCTGTTCCCAATCCGCAGTTGTGTGCTTTTAAGCGGATTACTGTAAAGGCAGAGGAAACTGTAACGGCAGAATTGCCCATTGACGCACGGGCGTTTACTGTAGTGGACGAAAATGGAGAGAGATTCCGTCCCGGAGGCGCTTACAAATTATATGTGGGCTTTGGGCAGCCGGATGCGAGGACGGAGGAATTGACGGGAATGAAGCCTATGGTGATTTCCGTGAACAATTCATAGAACATTTATACAGGGCGACAGCCGCATCAGGCAATGGGGACTTACCTGTCGGGGGGATATCGCGCAGATCAGGAACTGCGCTTTCGATATTGCCCCGGGGTAAGTCCTGTATTTTTGCGGAACTGACGGCAGAAATGTTCCGTGTTGTTATAGCCGCATTGGGCTGCTATTTCTGCAACACTGTGTGTGGTGTAGGTCAGCAGGTCTCTCGCCCGGAACAGACGGAAGCTGATTACGTCATCCATACAGGAAATGCCGAATTTCTGCTTATAGATAAGCTGCAGATGACCTACGCTGATGTGCAGCTCTTTGGCCATATCGGAGGTATTCCAGGGCAGCTGCGGCGCCGCGGAGATTTTGCGGCGCAGTGCCAGCAGCTCGTGATCATGGAAGGAGCCCTCTGTATTCATCAGGTCATCATGCAATTTATAAAAAAGAATTCTGAGCAGCTGGGAAATGATGAGATTTGTTTCGGAAGAAACAGGATGAAGCCAGCTGGGATTTTTCTTCCTGACAGGAGAATCCGTGTCGGAATCGGCGCTGCCTCTGAGCGGGGTGACCATCTGGGAGGCCTCCCAGGTCAGAAGCTGAAAGAGGCTGCGACAATACTCCGGGTCTGAAACGGAAAAAGGCACGGCGTACTGGGGAAATTTTGTGACAAAGGATTCGTCAGAAGAGAAACGAATCCAGTGATTTCCGTATTGTTTCCCGGCAGCGCCGTACCAGATGGCGTGATACGGAGGATACAGGATAGCCGTATGGGCCGGGTATTCTGAGGTGACGCCGCTGACACGGAAAAGAGCAGGTGTAGTGGTGAGTACCAGTAAATAATTATGAAAACCTTCCGGAATATCATATCTGAAATCTACCGGATGAGCGGCGTCATATCCGACGTAAGAGATTCGGTTCATTTGTCTTTCCTGCCTGTCTGATATTTTGGGATTCGATACGTACCTTTACAGTGCTAGTATTATCCATTTTTCAGGAAAAGTCAAGACAGAATGCTGCTGTGACAGTTATGACAAATCGGCGCGTCTGCAGAAGGCGCGCCGATTTGCTGTACGTTTTAGATACCCAGATGCCAGATATCATTGTTATATTCCGCAATGGTGCGGTCTGAAGAGAAGAAGCCGGCCTTGCTGATATTGACCAGAGCTCTCCTGGTCCAGTCCAGAGGGTTTAGCGCATAGTCGGCCAGCGCCTGACTCTTGCGGACAAGGTAGGCATTAAAGTCGGGCAGAGTCTGGAACCAATCCTTCTGAATCAGCTCATTCTGGAGACGCCCCAGATGGTCCCGGCTGCCACGGGCCAGCATTTCGCTGCCGGTGAGGAAATTCACTGCCCTGCGGATATTGGAATCAATATCATACCACTCCCGGGCGCAATAGTCGCCGTGACGATACCTGCGGATAACCTGGGCGCTGCTCTCCCCGAAGATATAGATATTCTCCTGGCCTACGGCCTCGGCGATTTCCACATTGGCGCCGTCCATGGTGCCAAGTGTCAGTGCGCCGTTCAGCATGAACTTCATATTACCTGTGCCGGAGGCCTCTTTGGAAGCAAGGCTGATCTGCTCTGAGAGGTCACAGGCTGGAATCATTTTCTCGGCGGCAGTGACATTGTAATTCTCAATGAAGACAATCTGCAGCCACTTTGACACCTCCGGGTCATCAGCGATAACTGCCGACAGAACCAGCAGCGCATGGATAATATCCTTTGCGATGGTGTAGGCAGGGGCAGCTTTGGCGCCAAAAACGGCGGTCAGCGGTGTGCCGGGCAGATGTCCTGCCTTGATTTCAAAATACTGGTGAATCAGGTATAAAAGATTCAGCTGCTGACGCTTGTATTCATGCAGTCTCTTGGACTGAATGGCAAAGAGACTGTCGGGGTTGACAGTGATATTCTGTGTGCTTTTCAGCCAATGGGCCAGCGCTTTTTTGTTGTCCTGCTTGATGGCAGCCAGACGGCGCAGTACGTTTTCGTCTTCTGTGAAGGCCGCCAGCTTCTCCAGGTCGGAAGCGTCTTTTTTGAAGCCCGGTCCTATGAGGCTTTCGATAAAAGCGGTAAGCTCCGGATTACATTTCAGAAGCCATCTGCGGAATGTGATTCCGTTGGTTTTATTATTAAATTTTTCCGGATAGAGCCTGTAAAAATGGTTCAGCTCACTGCCTTTTAAAATTTCTGTGTGCAGGGCCGCCACGCCGTTGGTGCTGTGGGTGAAGTGGATGTCCATGTGAGCCATATGCACAAGGTCATTGTCATCAATGATGGCGGTGGACTTGTCTGCTGTCTTCGAGCGGACCAGGGCATCCAGCTTTTCGATGACCGGCATCAGCTGCGGTACGACTTTGTTCAGATAGTGTCTGGGCCATTTCTCCAGCGCTTCCGCCAGAATCGTATGATTTGTGTAGGCGCAGACTTTGGTGACGATTTCCACCGCTTCTTCAAATGCGATACCCTTCGCGCACAGGAGACGGATTAATTCCGGAATGACCATGGAAGGGTGCGTATCGTTGATCTGAACGGCAGCATAATCATAGAGATCATGGAGATTGCTGCCGCGTTGCGTGCATTCTTCCAGAATCATCTGAGCTCCGGCGCTGACCATCAGATATTGCTGATAAATGCGCAGAAGACGTCCGGCATCGTCGCTGTCATCCGGATAGAGGAACAGGGTGAGATTCCGGGCAATGTCGGATTTATCAAAGCTGATGCCTTCTTCGATACAGGAGCTGTCAACGCTGTCCAGATCGAACAGGTTCAGATAATTGGTACGTCCCTCATATCCGGTGACTGCGATTCGGTAGAGCCTGGCAGTGTAATCCTTTCCGGCCAGGGATACGGTGTAGGAGGTGTCGGTTTTCTCCGCCCAGTCATGGCTTCCCAGCCAGTAATCCGGAGTCTCATCCTGCAGAAGACTGGTAAAATTCTGATGAAACAGACCACAATGGTATCGCAGGCCTATTCCGTCACCGGGAAGATTCAGAGTGGCGACAGAATCCAGGAAGCAGGCGGCCAGTCTGCCCAGACCTCCGTTGCCCAGACTGGGTTCCGGCTCAATCTCCTCAAGCTCGGCCATGGATTTGCCGTGAGCTTCCAGACAGGATTTAACCTGGTCATAAAGTCCCAGATTAATCAGGTTATTGCTCAGTAATTTTCCGATTAAGAATTCTGCGGAAATATAATAAAGCTTACGTCCGCTGACAGGTACGACGCGTTTTGCGCTTTCAGCTTCTACCAGATGAAGCAATGCTGTATAGATTTCTTCGTAAGTACACATGTTCAGATCTTTTTTGCATAATTCTGTCAATGTGGTTTCCAGTTCTGCCATTTTGAAATCTCCTTTCCCTATGAAACGCATACAATATATTTTTATTTTTACCATATATCTGGAAATAATTCTTGTATAATACAATCAAAATATAGTACAATCCTATCATGTGAGAAGAGGAAGAGGCAGGTAAATGCTGTGAAGAAAGCAGATAATCAAGTTGAAATCAGTGAATCGGCATATTACGAGACAAAGAAACACTCTGATACAATGTTCGCATTTAATGTATATCCCTGTACAATTCCGACGGATTTTACCTTTGTGCCGCTGCACTGGCAGGACAGCGTGGAAATCATTTATGTAAAACGGGGGAAAGGGACTGTTCAGGTGAATTATGATGCGTTCACGGCGGCACAGGGAGACATTTTTCTGGTAATGCCCGGGCAGATCCACGGGCTGCAGAGCATCGAGGGGGAACAGATGGAATATGAAAATATCATTTTCGATTTGAGCTTTCTGGGCGGGAATCATATTGACATCTGCTCACAGAAGTACCTGCAGCCCATGGCCAGCGGGAAAATACAGCTGCCTGTCCACATAGGGAAGAAAAATCCGCTGTACGGAGAAGTTTCGGCCTATCTGGACGCCGCGGACCGGCTTTGTGCATCCCGGCCTGCCGGATATGAGCTGGGGGTGAAGGGCAGGCTGCTGCTGGCGTTCTCGGTATTGTTTCAACAGGGAATTGAACAGAGAGGCAAAGCCGCAGAAACAGAGCATGTGGAAAAGCTGAAGACGGTGCTGGCCAGAATCAAGAGAGATTATGACAGGAGGCTGACCATCAGAGAGATGGCGGACGAATGTGGATACAGTGAAAGCCATTTTATGAGGTGGTTCAGGGAGGCCACGGGGTTCGGTTTCTCCGGCTATCTCATCAGATTTCGACTGGAGAAAGCGGCGTATGCGCTGCGAAACAGCAGCGACACGGTGCTGCAGATTGCAGAGCAGACCGGCTTTGATAATCTGTCAAATTTCAACAGGCTGTTCAGGAAGGAATTTGGAACGACGCCGAGCCGGTTCAGGAAGGAAATGTGAGAGAATGTCAGTGCAGAACGGAAAGGAATAATGAAATGTTGACAAATTTGACTTGTAAAAGTGAGAGAGATAATATAAACTGTAAATGAAAACGCGGCATCAGGTCATAACAAAAGGAGGAAAACATGAGTCCATTGGCAGCAAAGCATTCTATTCCTATTGTATTGATTCCTCTGTGCGGAACGGAGGAACTCTCCAGCAAAATTGAATATTATCTGAGAGAAACTTACAACAAAGAGGAATGTCATGTAGTGAATTCCCAGATTGTCCGGTTTTCCACAGGCGACGGAAAGGCGGTACTGGAGGAAACTGTCCGGGGAGCGGATGTGTATATTCTGGTGGATGTGGGAAATTATTCCTGCTCTTATCAGATGCACGGTCAGACAATTCCCATGTCGCCGGACGAGCATTTTCAGAATCTGAAGAGAACGGTATCTGCCATTGGGGGAAAAGCTTTCCGAATCAATGTGATTTCACCCCTTTTATATGCCAGCAGGCAGGACAGGCGGATTTCCCGGGAATCTCTTGACTGTGCCATGGCCCTGCGGGAGCTGGAGAACATTGGGGTGAGAAACATCACCGCTTTTGATGTGCATGATAATCGGGTGGCCAATGCGGTTCCCTATAACGGCTTTGACGATCTGTTTCCGATTTATCAGGTAATCAAGGCGATTAAGAAGCATTATCCCGATATAGAATTCTCGGAGGAGCATTCTCTGTTCATTTCTCCGGATTTGGGTGCCACCACCAGGAATTATAAATATACCAATGAACTGGGACTGGACATGGGCATTTTCTATAAACGCAGATCCAGAACCAAGGTGGTGGGCGGCAACTATGTGGTAGATGTACATAAATATATAGGGCCCAGCGTGAAGAACAAAGACGTATTTATTGTAGATGATATGATTTGTTCCGGAACTACCATGCTGGATGTGGCAAAATACTGTAAAAAGCAGGGGGCTAACAGAGTATTTGCAATAGCGACCTTTGCGCTGTTCACAGAGGGAATTCAGCGCTTTGACGAGGCCTATAAGAAGAATGCGCTGGAGGCTGTATTCATTACCAATGCTTCTTACCGCCGGGATGAAATCCGAAATGCGCCCTGGTATCGGGAGGTGGATATCACAAAATATATTGCCATCTACATCAACTCTGTGAATGCCGGCAAGTCCATATCAAAGCTTCTGGACCCCCATGAGAAGATACATCGGCTGCTGGATAAGGGGTGATAAGATGAGGACGGTTTATATAGGATAGAAAATCCGGGAAGGAAGAAGTATGGGGATGTATTTAAATCCTGGAAATGCAGGATTCCGCTCCATGATAAAGGGGTTCTACGTGGATAAAACGGGTCTGATTGCATATATCAATAATACGTTGGGAACCTCTGCAAAACTGACTTGTGTCAGCCGTCCCAGAAGATTTGGAAAATCATTTGCAGCCAAGATGCTGTGTGCATATTATGACAGAAGCTGTGATTCCAGAGATTTGTTTTTGAATCTGGAGATTGCGAAGGCTCCTTCCTTTGAGAAAAATTTAAATCAGTATGATGTCTTATATCTGGATATTACCTGGTTTATTTCCAATTCAAAAAATATCAGGGAGGCTGTGTTAAATCTGCAGGAAGAGGTAATTGAAGAACTGAGAGAGACATATCCTGCCGACAGGCCGAATACAGGTTCGCTGCCTGTGGAGCTGGCAAGAATAGGGTTGGGTACGGGACGAAGGTTCATTGTCATAATAGATGAATGGGATGCTTTGTTTCGTGAGGCAAGGACTGACACAGATTTGCAGGAAGAGTATATCCGGCTGCTTAGAGGACTGTTCAAAAGCAACCAGACAGATAATATGATTGAAGCAGCTTATATGACAGGAATCCTTCCTATCAAAAAGTATGGAACACAATCGGCTTTAAGTGACTTTTACGAATTTACAATGGTGTCTCCGTCACCATTGGAAGAGTATGTGGGATTTACGGAGCAGGAGGTACGGAGACTGTGCGACGGCTCGGAAGTGGACTTCACGGAAATGCGTTATTGGTATGACGGCTATTTGCTGGGAAAGGGCATTCATGTGTATAGTCCCAAATCGGTTTTGGATGCTGCCACGAGAAAATGCTTTAGCAGCTATTGGGTCCAGACGGAAACATATGAATCATTGAAATTTTATATTAATATGAATTTTGACGGGATGAAGGATGCCATCATTTTGATGCTTGGGGGAGAACGATGCAGAATAAATACAAGGAAATTCCAAAATGATATGACTTCTTTCCGTAGCAGGGATGACGTGCTGACACTGCTGGTGCATCTGGGTTATCTGGCTTTTGATTTAGAGAAAAGTGAAGTGTTTATACCAAATCAGGAGCTTATTGACGAATTTAAAAATTCAGTGGAAGATGGAGGATGGGAAGAAATTGCATCGGCGCTGAATGAATCGGAGAAATTATTGGATGCTACAATTCAGGGAGACGAATCGTTTGTCGCTGAGAATATCGACAGAATTCATATGAAAAACGTTTCGGTGCTTGAATATAATAATGAAAATGCGCTGAGTTGTGTGATAACATTGGCATATTACAGTGCCAGAAAAGATTATATCCTGATGAGAGAGTTACCTGCAGGAAAAGGCTTTGCAGATATTGCATTTCTGCCGAGAAAGGGGAAGAACAAACCGCCCATAGTCGTGGAATTGAAGTGGGCTCAGGCAGCTGACGGCGCTATCAGACAAATCAAAGAAAAGAGATATGAAGGTGTGTTGAAGGAATACGCCGGAGAGGTGATTTTAGCAGGAATCTGTTATGACAAAAAGGCGAAGAAGCATGAGTGTGTAATAGAAAGAAGCAGGGTAAGCTTTGAAAAGTAAGTTGGGAAAGGTTAATTTCAGCTTTATATACAATTAAAATGCAACAGAAAAAGTAATTATAAAAAGACGGAGAAAAGAGAGATAAATATGAAGTAAATTGGAGAAATAGAGAAAAAATGAGAATGGATTGAGTAAAATAAATCAATAATATACATTAAAAATATACTTGCATAATATTAAAATCTGTGTTACTATTTCTAAATCAGTAGCACAGATTTTTTATGAAGACCTGTGCAGAAAAAGTATATTCCGGAAATGATACAAGGGGTACAGGGAGAAGTTTTTCCTGAAAATTATCTGAATACAGGAGAGGGAGACAATTTTATGAAAGAATCAACAATCAGCAGAAAATACGGCAAGACATATCATATGCCTCCGGAGGTAACTTATGACTGGGTGAAAAAGGATTCCATAGAGAAACCGCCGGTCTGGTGCAGTGTGGACCTGCGGGACGGCAATCAGGCTTTGATTGACCCCATGCCGCTGGAGGATAAGCTGGCTTTTTTTGAAATGCTGGTGGATATCGGATTCAAGGAAATCGAGGTGGGTTTCCCGGCTTCCTCCGATACGGAATATAATTTCATACGCGCGCTGATTGAGCGCAACATGATTCCCGACGATGTGACCATTCAGGTGCTGACCCAGGCTAGGGAGCACATTATCCGGAAGACCTTCGAGGCGGTAAAGGGGGCTCCCCACGCGGTGGTTCATCTCTACAATTCCACTTCTGTGGAACAGAGAGAGCAGGTATTTAAGAAGGATAAGGAAGCCATCCGGCAGCTGGCGGTGGACGGTGCGAAGCTTCTGAAGGCGATGGCGGAGGAGACAGAAGGGAATTTCACCTTTGAGTACAGCCCGGAGAGTTTCTCTCAGACAGAGCCGGAATATGCGCTGGAGGTCTGCAATGCGGTGCTGGATGTGTGGCAGCCGGATTCGGAACATAAGGCGATTATCAACCTGCCTACAACGGTACAGGTTGCCATGCCCCATGTGTTCGCCTGCCAGGTGGAGTATATGCATAAGCATATGAAATACCGTGAAAACGTTGTGCTCAGCGTACATCCGCATAATGACAGAGGCTGCGGTGTCAGCGATGCGGAGTTCGGCATTCTGGCGGGCGCGGACCGGGTGGAAGGCACTCTGTTCGGTAACGGCGAGCGCACAGGTAATGTGGACATTGTCACTGTGGCGATAAATATGATGTGTCACGGCGTGGACAGCGGGCTGGACTTTTCTCATATTATGAAGGTCAGGGAAGCTTATGAGCAGTTTACAGGCATGAGAGTACACGAGAGAGTTCCCTATGCGGGAGACCTGGTGTTCACTGCTTTTTCAGGTTCTCACCAGGATGCCATCAGCAAGGGTATGGCCTGGCTGAAGGAGGGAAAGAGCGGGAACCGCTGGGATGTGCCTTATCTGCCGATTGACCCGGCAGATGTGGGGCGGGAGTATGAATCCGATGTGATTCGCATTAACAGTGTGTCCGGCAAGGGCGGTGTGGCTTTTGTGCTGAAGCAGCAGTTCGGATTTTCCCTGCCGGCGGCTATGAAGGAAGAAGTGGGCTATCTCATCAAGGGTGTGTCGGACAGAAGGCATCAGGAGCTGCACCCTTCGGAAATATACGAAATTTTCGAGGAAAATTATATCAATCCCCGAAGTGTGTTCCGCATTCCCGAGTGCCATTTCCGCCAGGAAAAAGGAATTCAGGCAGAAGTGACCATAGAGCAGAACGGTGAGACGCGGGTCATCAAAGCAGGCGGAAACGGACGGCTTGACGCGGTGAGCAATGCTATAAAGACTTATTTCGGTATCAGCTATCAGCTGGCCGTGTATGAGGAGCATGCCATCTCGAAGGGATCCAGCTCCCGGGCGGCGGCCTATGTGGCCGTATTGTGCGGCGGAAAGCACTATTGGGGTGTGGGTGTGGACGAAGATATCATCAAGGCTTCCATAGCTGCGCTGGCTTCCGCCGCCAATAAGCTTGCTGTGGAGCAGCACATAACTGAGGGCAGAGAAGAACGTATTGTGGAGATAATCAGTTTTATCAAAAACGATTATAAAACAGTGACGCTGGATACCCTGTCTGAAGCGTTTCATCTGTCAAAACCTTATCTGTCCAAATATATTAAGGAAAAGGCCGGTATGACTTTCCAGGAGGCCGTGAAGAAGGAGCGGATGAAAAAAGCCCGCACCATGCTCCGGGAGACAGACATGACGGTAGAAATGGTGGCAGTGGAAGTTGGATACGAGAATGTGGAGCATTTCAATCGACTTTTCAAGAAAAATTATGGCATGACTCCCATGCAGTACAGGAAGCAGGAGGAGTAAGAAGATTGCCAATTCTGTCTGAATATGATAAGCTGAAATACATGAGGCAAAATGACAGAAACATTTATAATATGGAAGAGAAGGCGGTTCCGACGAAAGACAGAAATGAATTTTTAGAAGTATTATGTAATATGTTTATTATTGCACTGCTGGTAGCCCTGCCCCTGTACACGGGGAAGGGCTACTGGCAGTTGGGAGATACGAAATATATGCTGTTCCGAAATCTGTCTCTGCTGTGTCTGGGCGGGTGGCTGACAGTAGGGATGCCAGCGCGTATCTGCACGGTTATGAAAAGGATGAGAACCGCTGTCGGCGGGCAGAAGAGAGCCGCAGGACGGAGGGGGTTCAGCGGGACTGATTTTGCCGTGGCGTGTTACGGAGCGTGTGTGCTGGTATCGGCGCTTGTAAGTCCGTATGGGCGCCTTGCATGGGCCGGGTATGAAGGCTGGTACATGGGAGCGTTTTCTCAGATTTTGTTTGTGGGGATCTACTTTTTTGTATCCAGGCAGTATGACGGGGAAAAGTGGCCGTTGTATCTGGCGGAGACGGCGCTGTTGTTGGTGACAGTGCTGGGACTGCTCCACAAGCTGGGAATAGACCCGCTGGGGCTGCAGAGCGGATGGAACAGCGGTGACTGGGTATACAGTCATATGCTGTCCACACTGGGAAATATCAACTGGCTCTGCGGTTATTACAGCGTGGCGCTGGCTTTTGTGACGGCACATTTCCTGCGGGAAGAGAATAAGCTGCTGCAGGCAGTGCTGTATGCGGCGACTGTAATGGCTTATGTTTTGCTGGGGATCCAGGGGAGCCAGAGCGGTCTGCTGATTCTGGCGATCTGTACCGCAGTCTGTGTGCTGGCAGGGTGGAGAAGCATACAGGTTCTGCGGAAGCTGTGCCTTGTACTGAGCGGTTTTTTTCTGTGTCTGCCGCTGATGGATTTCCTGATGAAGCTGCGCGGAAAGAAAGCGGCGGTGGTGCGGGACGGGAATATCCTGGAGAGTGTGGAGTGGTACACATGGATAATCGGAGGACTTTTTTTCCTGGGGCTCTTTTGGATTCTGGCCGGAAAGAAGATTTCCGGCTGGTGGCAGTCTCATTGGGGAGAAAGAGACAGAGCAGAAGTCTCTCTGTCAAAGGAGGAAAAAAAGGAGAATGCGGTTATTGTCATATTGCTGACGGGCGGAGTTCTGATTGGGCTTTTTTTGCTGTTCCGGGCAGCTGTATATTTTGTGGATGACGGCTTCGGCAGCGGGAGAGGCTTTTTGTGGCGAATCGCCCTGGAGAATGTGGAAGGGGCAGGATTGAAGGAGAAGCTGATTGGCGCAGGGCCTGACTGCTATGCGGAGGCGGTTTTTAACAGACTTGCCATGGGGACGGATGTCTGGAAAGGAGAGTACTGGGAAGGTGCGGTCTTCACCAGTGCGCACAGTGAATATTTAAATCAGCTCTGCAATGTGGGATTACTGGGAACTGTAAGTTATCTGGCTGTTTTCCTGACAATGCTGTGGACCTGCGGGGGCAATATCCGGCGGGGAGAGGGCGGCATTGAGGACTGGCTGGGACTGCTGGCAGCGGCAATGTACGGAGCGCATTCGCTGGTCAGCTTCCAGCAGGTACTGAATACGCCGCTGCTGTTTCTCACATTTGGGATATGTGAGGGGATAAGACGCCGGCGGACGGAAGGGGAAAGCGCAGGACAGGAGAAAGTAAAAGGTGGAATGACGGGAGGTAAGGCGGAATGAAATGGACAAAATTTAAAGTAAAGACAGTGACCGAAGCAGAGGATATCGTCATAAGTACCCTGTACGATATCGGTCTGGAGGGAGCGCAGATAGAGGATAAGGTGCCGCTGACCGCACTGGAAAAGGAGCAGATGTTTGTGGACATTCTGCCGGAAGGTCCGGAGGATGACGGCGTTGCGTATCTGAGCTTTTTCGTGGAAGAGAGAGAGGATGGCAGCCTGGAAGTCCAGGGAGAGAGGACGGACGCGGAAACGGTTCTGGAGAAGGTGAAGCAGGAGCTGGAGGAACTGCGGCAGTTTTGTGATATCGGAGAGGGAACCGTTACTGTGGACGAGACAGAGGACATTGACTGGATTAATAACTGGAAACAGTATTTTCACCAGTTTTATATAGATGACATTCTGGTGATTCCTTCCTGGGAGGAGAAAAAGGAGGAAGATGAGGGCAGGATGGTGCTGCACATTGACCCGGGTACCGCCTTCGGCACGGGAATGCATGAGACCACGCAGCTGTGTATCCGGCAGCTGAGAAAGTTTGTGACTCCGGAGACTACATTGTTGGATGTGGGGACCGGCAGCGGGATTCTGGCGATTCTGGCCCTGATGTTTGGTGCCGGACATGCCGTGGGGACAGATCTGGATCCCTGTGCGGTGGAAGCTGTTGCTCAGAACTGCGAAGCCAACGGGATTACACCGGAACAATTTGAACTGCTCATCGGGAATATCATTACGGACAGGGAGATTCAGGACAGAGTAGGGTACGAGTGTTATGATATTGTGGCGGCAAATATTCTGGCGGAGGTTCTGGTGCCGCTGACGCCTGTCATTGTAAATCAGCTGAAGAAGGGCGGGATTTATATTACTTCCGGCATTATTGACGACAGGGAACAGACGGTGGTGGAGGCGGTGAAGGCTGCCGGACTGGAAGTTCTGGAAGTCACATATCAGGGAGAGTGGGTCAGCGTAACTGCCCGGAAGCCCTGAAAGAGGAGGTCGGAATGCATCACTTTTTCGTATCACCAGAGCAGATCAATGTGAGTGACAGAAGTGTCATAATATTGGGAGCGGATGTAAATCATATCAAAAACGTCCTCCGTATGCGCACAGGAGAAGAATTTTCTGTCAGCAACGGACAGGACAGCAGAGAGTATCGCTGTGCGGTGCTGACCCTGGAGGAGGACAGGATACTTGGCGAGCTTCGGTTTATCAGGGAGGATAAGGTGGAGCTGCCGGCCAGGATTCACCTGTTTCAGGGGCTTCCCAAAGCGGACAAGATGGAATTGATCATACAGAAGGCGGTGGAGCTGGGCGTCTTCCGCATTGTTCCCGTGGCGGCAAGCCGCTGCATTGTAAAGCTTGATCATAAGAAGGCGACGGCCAGAACTGCGCGCTGGCAGGGGATTGCGGAGGCGGCGGCAAAGCAGAGCAGGCGCGGACTGGTGCCGGAGGTGACAGAAGTGTCAGACTTTGGACGGGCTGTTGAAATGGCATCGGAGATGGACGTGAGACTGATTCCCTATGAGCTGGCGCAGGATATATCCAAAACCAGAAGACTGCTTGAAGAGATAAAGCCGGAACAGGATGTGGCGGTTTTCATCGGGCCGGAGGGCGGTTTCGCGGAGGAGGAGATTGCTTTGGCGCTTGAGAACGGGCTGGAACCGATTACGCTGGGGAAACGCATTCTGAGAACGGAGACCGCGGGAATGACAGTGCTTTCCTGGCTGATGTATGTACTTGAGATGCGGTAGGGGGGCAGCGCGGCTTTGGGAAGAGGCGCATTTGCTGCCTGAAAGCAGCGGACAGTACACCAGGCAGGGACGGGGACAGCACTCTGTGCATATGATATTACATGATTGTATCACCCGGTCTGTGATTCAGGGAAATCCACCGGCCGGAAGACTACAGCTGATTATGATAGAGGAGTGAGAACCATGGAAGTATATTTGGACAATTCCGCCACTACCAGGGTATTTCCGGAGGTGGCCGAATTGATGGTAAAAATCATGTGTGAAGATTACGGTAACCCTTCCAGTCTGCATCTGAAGGGTGTTCAGGCAGAACAATATCTCCGGCAGGCAAAGGGAAGCTTTTCCAGGCTGCTGAAGGTGAACGAGAAGGAAATCTTCTTCACTTCGGGCGGTACGGAATCGGATAATATGGCTCTTACGGGATGCGCTCTTGCCAATCGGAGACGGGGGAATCATCTGATAACCACTGCGATTGAGCATCCGGCCGTTTTAAATACCATGCGTTATCTGGAATCCATGGGCTACAGAGTGACTTATCTGCCGGTGGATGCCTGTGGCAGAATCGTACTGGATGATCTGCAGCGGGCCATGACGCCGGATACCATTCTGGTGTCCATTATGCATACCAACAATGAAATCGGGTCGCTGCAGCCCATTGCAGAGGCAGGGGCGCTGATCAAAAGGATAAATCCCAATACGCTTTTTCATGTGGATGCAGTACAGGGATTCGGAAAGGCGAAAATCTATCCGAAGAAGATGGGGATTGACCTGCTGTCCGCCAGCGGACATAAGATTCACGGACCAAAGGGTGTGGGTCTTCTGTATATCGGAGAAAAGGTGAAGATTCAGCCTATTATTTACGGCGGAGGGCAGCAGATGAACCTTCGTTCCGGCACGGACAATGTGTCGGGGATTGCCGGCTTTACGAAAGCGGCGGAGCTTCTGTACGAGCATTATGACGACGATGTGAAGCGGCTGTATCAGTGCAAGCATTATTTCATGGACGGACTCAGGAAGATGGATGGTATAAAGATAAACGGCCTGCTTCCGGACCGGCCGGACGGCGGAGGGACGGCTCCGCATATTGTCAGCGCGTCCGTGAGCGGTGTCCGCAGCGAGGTATTGCTGCATGCGCTTGAAGAGGAAGGGATCTATGTGTCTGCAGGGAGCGCCTGTGCCGCCCGCAAGCCACAGCCCTCTGTGACGCTGAAGGCCATCGGCATTGAAAAGCCTCTGCTGGAGTCCACAATCAGGTTCAGTTTCTCTGTATATACCACGCCGGAAGAATTGGACTATACATTACGGGTAATCTATGGTAAAATTCCTATGCTGAGAAAATACACCCGCAGATAGCGGCGGGAAGTTAAAATCCGGTATCCAGCCGGATCTTAACGGGAAAGGATGATTTATGTTTACCGCTTTTTTGATAAAATATGCCGAAATCGGTATAAAGGGAAAAAATCGTCACCTGTTTGAAGACGCGCTGATGCATCAGATGAAATATGCCCTGAAAAAATGCGAGGGAAAATTTCTGATTCATAAGTCCCAGGGCCGGATATATGTGGATTGTCAGGGAGAATTTGACTATGACGAGACGGTGGATTGTCTCAAAAATGTATTCGGCATCTCCGGCATTTGCCCTGTGATATACGTTGAGGATGAAGGATTTGAAAAGTTATGTGACACGGTTGTCAGGTATATTGCCGATGTCTATCCGGATAGAAACAGGACTTTCAAGGTGCATGCAAGGCGTGCCCGCAAGGATTATCCGAAGGAGTCCATGGAAATCAATGCGGATCTGGGAGAAGCGATTTTAAATGCCTATCCGGAGATGTCAGTGGATGTCCATGAGCCGGACATTTTGCTGTGTGTCGAGATTCGGGAGAAAATTTATCTGTATTCGGAGATCATTCCAGGTCCCGGAGGGATGCCGGTGGGTACGGGAGGCAAGGCTATGCTGCTTCTGTCCGGCGGCATTGATTCGCCGGTGGCTGGATATATGATAGCGAAGAGAGGCGTGAAAATAGACGCGGTATATTTTCATGCCCCTCCTTACACCAGTGAACGCGCGAAGCAGAAAGTAGTGGATTTGGCCAGAATTGTGTCGAGATATGCGGGACCGATCTGGCTTCATGTAATCAATTTCACGGATATTCAATTGTATATTCATGAGAAGTGTCCGCACGAGGAGCTGACCATTATCATGCGTCGCTATATGATGAGGATTGCGGAACACATTGCCGGGGAGACAGGCTGTCTGGGTCTGATTACAGGGGAAAGCATCGGACAGGTAGCTTCCCAGACGCTGAATTCACTCATTGCCACCAACGAGGTATGCGAACTGCCGGTATATCGTCCTCTGATCGGATTTGACAAGCAGGAAATTGTAGAGGCGGCTCAGAAGATCGGTACTTTTGAGACTTCCATTCTGCCTTATGAGGACTGCTGTACCATATTTGTGGCAAAACATCCGGTGACAAAACCCAACGTCAATATTATACGGCGCCATGAGCACAATCTGGATGACGGGATTGAAGAACTGGTGAAAACCGCGCTGGAGACGAAGGAACTGATTGTTGTGGAATAAAAAAGACATCGCGGATAAGCGATGTCTTTCCCGTTCTAATTTTTGGGGATTTACCCTACTATGTAGGGTTTTAAAAACTCCAGTACTTCGTCGGCGCCCTCTTCTGTATGAATATTCAGATCAATCGGTTTGGACAGGTCCAGACTGAAGATGCCCATAATGGATTTTGCATCCACGACATATCTGCCGGATACCAGGTCAAAATCGTAATCAAATTTGGAAATGTCGTTAACGAAAGATTTTACTTTGTCGATAGAGTTTAAAAAAATCTGTACTGTCTTCATTGGGTTTACCTCCTTATAAATTACTTATACCTTCCGTCTACATATTAATGGCTGAGCAGGCAAAAGTCAAGGCGAAAACAGTACAAAAATAGTGGGGAACAGGAATGAAAAATGTGGCATTGTATAACCTGGGCTGTAAGGTAAATTCTTATGAAACAGACGGAATGCGGCAAATGCTGGAAGAAAAGGGATATCGCATTGTGCCATTTGACAGGCAGGCCGATATCTATATTGTAAATACATGTACCGTTACCAATATTGCAGACAGAAAAAGCAGGCAGATTCTTCACAGAGCAAAGCAGCTGAACCCGGACGCCGTTGTGGTGGCGGTTGGATGTTATGTACAGACAGGCCGGGAAGCGGTGGAAAAGGACGAAAGCATTGATCTGGCCATCGGAAATAACCACAAAAAAGATATTGTGGAGATTCTGGAGACTTTTCTGGCGGACAGGCAGGATAAAACACTGCAGGGCAGAACGGTTCCGGAGATAGGCAATATTCGGGAGTATGAGGAAATGCAGCTGCGCAGGACTTCGGAACATACCAGAGCCTACATTAAGGTTCAGGACGGCTGCAATCAGTTTTGCTCCTACTGTGCAATTCCTTATGCGAGAGGAAGGGTGCGGAGCCGCCGGGCGGAGGATGTTCTCCGGGAAGTGCGGGGAATGACGGAGGCCGGTTATCGGGAGGTAGTGCTTACGGGTATTCATCTCAGTTCTTATGGAATTGATTTTGAGGGCGACGCCGGCTATAACGGCAGCAGCTGTCTGCTGGACCTGACAGAGAAGCTTCACGAGATTCCGGGGGTGGAACGAATTCGGCTGGGCTCTCTGGAACCCAGAATCATCACATCGGAAACGGCGGAGAGAATGGCGGCCATGCCGAAGCTCTGCCCGCATTTTCATCTGTCGCTTCAAAGCGGATGCGATAATACCTTAAAACGGATGAATAGACATTATACTGCAGGGGAATACTATAACAGTGTGGAAATCCTGCGCAGGTATTTTGCGAATCCCGCTGTCACAACCGATGTCATTACCGGCTTTCCGGGGGAGACAGAGGAAGAATTTCGACAGACCAGGGAATTCCTGGAGAAAGTATGCTTTTATGAGATACATGTATTCAAGTATTCCCGGCGGGCGGGAACTGCCGCGGCGATCATGCCGAACCAGGTTCCGGAGCAGGTGAAAGTATCCCGAAGTAAGGAATTGCTGGAACTGACGGCAAGGCAGTCGGTGCAGTTCCGCAGTGGATACATAGGGCGGGATGCAGAGGTACTTCTGGAAGAAGAAAGGGAGATAGACGGACGTGTTTATCTTGTGGGACATACAAAGGATTATGTAAAGGCAGCCGTGGATATAACGGAGAAGACCTCTTCCGCTCTGCCGGTACTCAACACTGTGGTGAAAATACCTGTGAAAAAATTTCTGACAGATGAAATTCTGGTATAAAATTTAACCTTTGCCGCGACACTTGAATTTTCCAAATGAATGAGGTATATTGTAAAGTAGCATAATAACTGTCTGCCGCCGGCCGGGGGAATTGCCGGCAGCAGACGCTTTGGGCAACATGGAGGACGGGTATGCAGGATTTGGGGAATACACAATACTTCAAGGTAGATTCGGAGCCGGTAATCGAGGCAAGGACGGTACTGGCTGCTGTGTATGAAGCATTGACGGAAAAGGGTTACAATCCGGTGAATCAGATTGTAGGATACATTATGAGCGGCGATCCCACCTATATTACCAGCCACAGGAACGCAAGAAGCCTGATTATGAGAGTAGAGCGGGACGAACTGGTGGAGGAGCTGCTGACAGAGTACATTCATGCCAACAAATGGGAATAGCTGTTGGAGAACAGAGAGGGGACAAAGGGAGGACTCTATGCGGATTATGGGTCTTGATTTTGGTTCCAAAACGGTGGGTGTGGCTGTCAGCGACAGCCTGCTTATAACGGCACAGGGTCTGGAAATCATCCGCCGTGCGGAAGAGAATAAGCTGCGCAGGACACTTGCGCGGATTGAAGAACTGATTGAGGAATACGAAGTAGAAGAAATCGTTTTGGGTCTTCCGAAGCATATGAATGCGTCGGAGGGGATTCGTGCGGAGCTGACACAGGAATTCAAGGAAAAGCTGGAGCGGAGAACCGGTCTGCCTGTTGTCTTATGGGACGAGCGTCTGACTACCGTTGCCGCCGACAGACTTATGATAGAAGCGGGGATTCGCAGGGAGAACCGAAAGGAATATGTGGATAAAATAGCAGCGGCCATGATCCTGCAGGGATATCTGGACAGACGCAGCATGCAGGAAGCTCAGAGGTCTCAGGAGTGAGGCACAGGAACGCGGATAACCGGGGAAGGCGGCAGTCTGTATATGAGAACAGTCAGGGCAAACCCGGGAAACGGAGAGCAGAATATGACAAAGACAGAAAAGATTACATTCAGTCTCGAAGGGGAAGAAGAGCAGAGTTTTTATGTGCTGGAGCAGACCAGAATCGGTGGAGCGAATTATATTCTGGTTGCTGACTGCGAGGATGGAGACGGAGAGGCGATGATTCTGAAGGATCTGTCTGCGGACGGAGAGACAGAAGGGGTTTATATGCCTGTGGAGGATGAAGAGGAACTTGCCGCGGTGGCAGGTGTATTTGAGAGTATGTTGGATGATGTTGAATTTTCGTGACGGTTCGGTGAGCGTTCTGAGCTGCTTCGAATAATTGGATTGCGTGAAATATTATTGGCAGGGGAACTGCAGCTGATTGACAAAAATTAATTCTGATGATGGTTTTGCAGGCCGGGGAGACGGGGAATGCTCTGGAAGGCGGACTTAAGTACCGTCATCATCATTTAATTTGTATCAGATGCGACAGGGCGATTTCTGTTCAGGATGATCTGCCGGAGGGGCTGGAAGGGAAATTGTCGTTGCTGCCGGATTCTGTGTTGTGAATCATGAGGTCAGACTTCCCCTGGCTGTTATGTAGAATATGGAGGAGATTTGATTGAAGAAAAAAGAGAATAAGGTTGGCTCCGGGCTGAAGGTTATCCCTTTGGGAGGGCTGGAGCAGATTGGGATGAACATTACTGCCTTCGAGTACGAGGACAGTATTGTTGTGGTAGACTGCGGACTTTCGTTTCCGGCGGATGATATGCTGGGAATAGACCTTGTAATTCCGGATGTGACCTATTTGAAGGACAATATTGACAAGGTGAAGGGGTTCGTGATTACGCATGGACATGAAGATCATATCGGTGCACTTCCCTATGTGCTTCGGGAGATAAATGCGCCGGTCTATGCCACAAGACTTACCATGGGTATTATTGAGAACAAGTTGAAAGAACATGAGCTGACGAAGGGAACCAAGAGGAAGGTTGTGAAATTTGGACAGTCTATTAACCTTGGGCAGTTTCGTGTGGAATTTATCAAGACCAATCACAGTATAGTGGATGCGGCGGCACTGGCGATTTACTCGCCGGCGGGCATTGTGGTACACACAGGTGACTTTAAGGTTGATTATACTCCCGTGTTCGGAGATGCCATTGACCTGCAGCGCTTTGCGGAACTGGGGAAAAAGGGTGTGCTGGCGCTCATGTGTGATTCCACCAATGCCGAGAGAACTGGATTTACACCTTCGGAGAGAACAGTGGGTGCGACTTTCGACACCCTGTTCGAGGAGCATAAAAATACAAGAATTTTCGTGGCGACTTTCGCTTCCAATGTGGACCGCGTTCAGCAGATTATCAATTCTGCGTATAAATTTGGACGCAAGGTATGCGTGGAAGGCCGGAGCATGGTCAACATCATAGAGACGGCCAGAAACCTGGAGTGTATCAGCATTCCGGAGAACACGCTGATTGAAATTGAGCAGATGAAGGACTACCCCAGGGAGAAGCAGGTGATCATTACCACGGGCAGCCAGGGGGAAAGTATGGCGGCGCTGAGCAGAATGGCCGGCGGCATGCACCGGAAGATTACCATTGGTGCGGGAGATACGGTTATCTTTTCCTCCAATCCCATTCCGGGAAATGAGAAATCTGTCACGAAGATTATCAATGAGCTTATCAGGAAAGGGGCGGATGTCATCTTTCAGGATGCACATGTGTCGGGACATGCCTGTCAGGAGGAAATCAAGCTGATTTACTCGCTGATTCATCCCCAGTATGCCGTTCCCGTGCATGGAGAAATCAAACATCTGAAAGCGCAGGCGAAGATTGCCCAGAGTCTCGGAATAGAGAAGGACAATATATTTATTCTGTCCTCCGGCGACGTGCTGGAGCTGCGGAAAGAGAGCGCCGGGGTAACCGGGAGAGTTCCGGTAGGTGCGATTCTGGTTGACGGACTTGGTGTGGGCGACGTTGGAAATGTAGTGCTTCGTGACCGGCAGCATCTGGCGGAGGACGGCATTATGGTGGTGGTTATGAGTCTGGACAGAGTGGAAGGCCGGCTGGTAGCCGGGCCCGACATTGTATCAAGAGGCTTTGTATATGTGCGGGAGTCCGACGAGCTGATAGAGGAAGCCCGACAGACGGTGGATGAGGCGCTTCAGCGGTGCCTGGACAGAGGAATTACGGACTGGGGCAAGCTGAAGAATACTACAAAGGATACACTCAGTGATTATGTCTGGAAGAAGACAAAGAGACGTCCTATGATATTGCCGATTATTATGGAAGTCTGAGGAAAGTGATGTCACTGTTCAGCGCCCTGTCTGAACTGCTGCGAAGGAAATGAAGATAGCATATGTAAAAGAATGGAGGCGCATATGAAAGCATTAAATATAGTGGGAGCCGTGGCGGGGGCAATTTTCAGATTAGTGGCCGCCGTGGCGGTGGTGTATGTGATTTACCGGGGAGTCGGAATCTGCTATGATTACGGGTACCGTATTTTTACCGAAGAACCCGTGACTACAGCAGGGGAAGGAAGAACGGTAACGGTGTCCGTCACCGAGGAGATGAATCCCATGGAGATAGGAGAGCTTTTTGAGAGCCGGGGATTGATACGGGATGCGAAGTTGTTTGTCCTGCAGTACTATCTTTCGGAATATACCAAAGAAGTGGGACCGGGTACTTTTGAATTAAGCACGACCATGACTGTGGAAGAAATGATGCAGGCCATGGTGGTGGAAAAAGAAGAGGACACGGAAGAGGAAGAAGAATGATTATCGACGAAAGGCTGACCTCCTATATAGATTCGCTGGACAGGGGCAATACGCCTTTCCTGGATGAGATAGAAAAATATGCGCTGGCCCGTCAGATACCGGTGGTGCGCAAATCCATGCAGAGTCTGCTGAAATTTCTGCTGGCGGTCGGGAATCCGGAGAGCATTCTGGAGATAGGCACCGCCATCGGCTTTTCTGCTTTGCTCATGAGTGAGTATGGGCCGGAGAAAAGTCATATTACCACCATAGAGAAGGACGGGAACCGCATTGCCCTTGCCCGGGAGAATTTCAGAAGGGCGGGAAAGGAAGAGAAAATTACGCTGTTGGAGGGGGACGCTGCAGAGATTTTACAGAATCTGGAGGGTCCTTATCCTATGGTTTTCATGGATGCTGCAAAAGGACAGTATATTCATTTTCTGCCGGACATTCTGCGTCTGATGAGTCCGGGGAGCCTGCTGGTGTCAGACAATGTGCTGCAGGATGGGGATGTCATACAGTCCCGATTTGCAGTGACCAGGAGAAACCGGACCATTCATGCCAGAATGCGGGAGTATCTGTATGAATTGAAGCATCGGCCTGAACTGGAAACGGTGGTGCTGCCGGTGGGAGACGGGGTGGCGCTGAGTGTGATGAGAAGCTGTTCGGATCTGCGGGACAATGAGCGCCAGAGTGAAGAACCGTGCTGCTGATTCGAGGCAGAAGACAGACAGGAATGAGGAAATGTCTATGACAAGAAGAAAGAAACCGGAGCTGCTGATTCCTGCGGGCAGTCTGGAGGTGCTGAAAACAGCGGTGATTTTCGGAGCGGACGCTGTATATATCGGAGGAGAAGCCTTCGGGCTGCGGGCGAAAGCGAAAAATTTCTCGCCGGCGGAAATGGCGGAGGGAATTGCTTTTGCACATGCGGCGGGGGTAAAGGTGTATGTGACAGCCAATATTCTCGCACATAACGAGGATCTGGGAGAAGCAGCAGCTTATTTTGAAGAACTGCGGGACATGAAGCCGGAACCCTGCGATGCGCTGATCATATCCGACCCGGGGCTGTTTGCAATTGCCAGGGAAGTGTGGCCGCAGGCGGAGATTCACATTTCCACACAGGCCAACAATACCAATTATGGAACTTACCTGTTCTGGTGGAAGCAGGGGGCAAAGAGGGTGGTATCCGCCAGAGAACTGTCACTGGCAGAAATCCGTTTTATCCGGGAACATATTCCCGGGGAAATGGAGATAGAGAGCTTTGTGCAGGGTTCTATGTGCATTTCCTATTCCGGGCGCTGCCTGCTGAGCAATTATTTCACGGGCAGGGATGCCAATCATGGAGAGTGCACACATCCCTGTCGCTGGAAATATGCGGTGGTGGAGGAGACCAGACCCGGAGAATATATGCCCGTGTATGAGAACGAGAGAGGAACATACATTTTTAATTCCAAAGATTTATGTATGATTGAACATATTCCGGAACTTGTGGAGGCGGGGATTGACAGTCTGAAGGTGGAAGGGCGCATGAAGAATGCACTGTACGTGGCAACCATGGCCCGCACTTACCGCAGAGCCATTGACGACTTCTTCGCATCTGAAGAAATGTACCGCAGCAATGGGGAATGGTACAGAGCTGAGATAGCGAAGTGTACCTACCGTCAGTATACCACAGGCTTTTATTTCGGAAAAACGGATGAGAACACACAGATATATGACAATAGTACCTATGTAAACGAGTATATCTACCTTGGGATTGTAGAAGAATTTTCTGCGGAGACAGGTATGGTACGTATTGAGCAGCGGAATAAATTCTCTGTGGGAGACGAGATCGAGATTATGAAACCGGATGGCCGAAATGCTGCGGTGAAGGTGGAGGCAATGTCTGACGAAAACGGAGCCCCCATGGAAAGCTGCCCTCATGCCAGACAGACGGTATGGGTGAAGCTTTCGCAGCCGGCTGTGCAGTATGAGGTGCTGCGGATGCAGAAGGCCGGATGAGAATTACCAGGTGCAGATTCTGTGGACTGTAAAATGAGGGATAACCGCCAGCGGAACGGTTATCCCTCATTTTCGGTATATTCGTATATATTTGCCGTCATTTACCTGCGTGTATCCGAACTCGTCTTCAATATACCGCATCATCCAGTTCCCGGGATCGGTCATTAACTCTCCGTACCAACAGTCCACAATGATCACGTTGGGGAACTTCTCCGGATACAGCGTCCAGTATTCCGGAAGCCTTTCATCGTATGCTGTGGGATTGACAATGGAAAAATGGGAAATCTCCACGTCTTTAAATAGGTACTGGATAGTACCCAGACTGCTTAACTGATCTACCATAATCAACACGGAATCTCCATCCTGAAGGTAGGTCTGCCAGTCTTCCCAGTCACTGTTGTAAATGTAGGCGGCTATATAATTGGATATAATTCCGGCCGCCGGTCCTTCCCTGAAAATGCCGCCGCTTTGCAGCACATGTTCATTGCCTGCACCGCCCCGCAGGGTATAGCCCTTTCCGAAGACTGCGGTAAAGGCCCATGCAGTCAGCATGACCAGAAGCCACCCGGAGGGCTTTCGCGTCTCCTTCTGTTCCAGAGTAAGAATCAGCAGAACAGTACCGTATATGGCGGCGGGCATGGCATGGGGAATGGATTCCATCAGGTTCAGGTCTGTCAGATAGGCTACCGCCAGAAGAGACAGAATCGCTCCTGTTGTGGCGTGCAGGAATAATGGGATATTTTCTGCTTTGGAAGCAGCTTCTTTCTGTATTTTCCGTGCCTTTGCCCGGGCAATTAAGCCTGCTGCGGCAGCTGTCGCCAGATGAATGTGCATGGGAGGATATCCAACCTTCAGAACACCCCAGTAGAATAACACTATTCCGCAGGCAGCCATGAGCGTCAGACAGTACGTTTTCGCGGCATCAGGCTTTTTATGAATGGAAAATACCAGCGCAAAGAGACGGCAGCCTGCCCACAGGACAGAAAGGCGAAGGATGTCCCGCAGCCAGGACAAAAGCTTTTCACGCAAACTGAGAGAGTGGGTAATGTCTCCGCTCAGAATATGTGAAAGTGTGTTCACCAGCTCCTTCGGGTCGGTATAGGTGAAAAGTATTCCCAGATAGCCTGCTCCGCAAAGTGTACAGACAAGCGTGAAGATACCCATATCCCGCCATTTTTCTCTGCCGGAAAAGCGGAACAGAGACAGCAGCAGAAAGGGAAAAAGGATCACACAGGAGGGATAGGAAAGCACGTTCAGCGCAAAGGCCAGCGCGGCCAGCACCAGGTATCTTACTTTTCTGCCATCTGTGTAATAGCGTATCAGGAACAGGGAAAGCAGAGTATAAAACCATACCTGCATAATGCCGAATTCCGGCAGTATAATCAGCTTGGGAATGGTATTAAAATAGATGAAAGCCAGAAGGCGGGCGTATTCCTTTCGCACGAAGGCTTTCAAAACCATGTACAGGTACAAGCTGATAAACAGGTGAAAAAATGTACCCCAGACTCTCAGGTACAATACAACTCCCGTGGTTCCCAATAGCTTAAGATACGGTTTCATCAACAGGCTGCACAAAAAAGCAGAAGACTGGTGGGGCTCCCACATATCCAGAAACAGCCTGTCACCTCTGGCATTGCGATATGCCATGACAACCTGATATTCCTCATCAAGGCCGAGGCCGAAAAACAGCATTTTCAGAGCGGCCAATATGGTCAGAATGATTAACAGTATATTCAGGATATTTAAAAGACGGGTTTTATTTCTCATCTTGCTTTTCTGCGGCGCTTTCCTCCAGGATTTCGTCTACAATATAGGGAGGGCGTGTTCTGGCGGCATCCAGAGTACGCCAGATATATTCTCCCAGGATTCCCAGCATCAACATAATGACGCCGGAAGAGCACAAAACAACACACATCAGAGAGGCCCAGCCCACAATGGGCGTATTGTGGGTAATTTTCTCTATCAGAACGCCGATGAGCAGAATGACTGCCAGTATATTAAATGCAACCCCCAGTCCGGACATAAGCCGCAGCGGAAAGTAAGAAAAGCTCATCACGGAATCCATCACAAGCTTGACTTTTTTGGAGAGGGTCCAGCGTGACTTTCCGATTTCTCTGTCCTGACGGACAAAATAGATCATGTCGGTGCGGAAGCCGGCCCAGAGCACCTGCAGAGTCAGAGAAGAATTTTTCTCATCCAGACGTTCCAGAACCTCGATGACCTTTCTGTCTACCAGATAACAGTCACAACCGCCCACAGGCATGTTTTTGTTGACAATTTTCCGAATGATAGCATAGTACATATTGGCGAAAAATACCTTTACCGGATTTTCCTTTCTTTCCTTCCGGACGGCCAGGACCACCTTATTGCCCCGCTTCCAACTTTCATACATTTCCAATATAATGCCGGAATCTTCCTGAAGATCAGCCTGCTTGGTGACGGCACAGTCTCCGGTACAGACTGAGAGCCCTGCCAGCAATGCGGCATGTTCGCCGAAATTGCGGGACAGCTTCACCAGCTTCACATGAGGATCACGGTCTCTGAGAGAATTCATTACCTGCCAGGAATTATCGCCGGAACCATCATCCACGAATACAAGTTCATATTCTTCCAGCTTTCCCAGGATTTTCTCCTTCATATCTTCATATAAAAGTTCCAGGGTATCCGCATTGTAATATACGGGAACAACGATTGATATTTTGCTCATTTTCTCACCATTTTCAAATACTCTTCGTAATCTCTCACATATTCTTCCGGGTCGTAATGCTCGTTGGAAAGGACTAACAGTACAGAATCCGCAGAAAATTCATACATTTCCTTCCATACATTGCTCTTGAGATAAAGCCCCATACGGGGTCTGTTCAGCTCGATAATACGGGTCTCATGACCATTGTCCACTTTTACTTTGCTGGTGCCGGATACGTTGATCATCACGAATTCCGATCTCAGGTTGGCGTGGCAGCCGCGGATAACTTCTGTGTCGGAGCCATAGATATAGAAAATTCTCTGTATATCAAAGGGAATGGCGATGCCGCCTTCCACCACCACCAGATTGCCTCTCTCATCACCCAAATCCGGGAAATCCAGTATCTGAATCTGCTCATCTAAATTTGCCATCGTTCTCTCCTATGTAAAAGCATTGATACAATCTATAGTATAGCGCTGTTCTTCCTCACGCATATCTGTGTACAGAGGAATGGACAGCACCGTGTCCGCGTACTCTTCGGTGATCGGAAAATCTCCCTTCCTATGTCCCAGGGAACGGTAAGCTTCCGAGAGATGAGGTGGTATGGGATAGTGGATGATGGTACCGATTCCTTTGCCATTCAGATAGTCTGTCAGTTCCTGTCTCCGATGAGAGCGGATGACATACTGATGCCATACAGGACAGGTGTCTCTGCGTGTGGCCGGAAGGAGAATGTTCTCCTGATGAAGCTGCCGGCTGTATACTTCCGCCAGCTGTCGGCGTTCTTCCGTGATTTCCTCCATATGAGCCAGCCGCACGTTGAGAAGTCCGGCCTGCAGCTCGTCCAGCCTGGAGTTGGCTCCCACCACTTTATTGTAATAACGCTTTTCGCTGCCGTAATTCCGGAACACGCGGGCATCTTCCGCCAGTCCGGCATCGTTGGTCACCAGTGCGCCGGCATCGCCGAAAGCGCCCAGATTTTTGGATGGATAAAAGGAAAAGCAACCGGCATCGCCGAAAGTCCCTGTCATTTTTCCCTTATAGAGCGCACCGTGGGATTGGGCACAGTCTTCAATCAGCTTCAGATGATGCTTTTTACAGATGTGCATGATTTTATCCATATCAGCCACATGACCGTACAGATGCACCACCATTATCGCTTTGGTTTTCTCCGTAATCTTCTCCTCTATCTTGTCCGCATTAATCTGGTAATATTCATCCGGCTCCACAAATACGGGAGTGGCGCCGTTGATGGTAATACCCATGACGCTGGCGATGTAAGTATTGCCCTGGATAAGCACCTCGTCGCCGGGACCGATACCCAGAAGCTTTACGGCAATCCACAGGGCATCCAGGCCGCTGGCCAGGCCCACACAGCATTTGGAACCGGTATAGGCGGCAAAATTTTCTTCGAAAGAAGCCACTTCCTTTCCCAGCACATACCATCCGGACCGCAGCACGGACAATGCTTTCTCCTCGAATTCCCTCTGATATTTCATAAAACCGTAGTCCATACGGTTAGGCATAATATTCATTGATAGCCTTACGATTCCTTCCTGTCAGTATTTGCAGGATTTCCCGCATTGCATAAAAAACCAGTATCAGTGTAACACAATGTCAGCGCTTCTTCAAGAAATATTGCCGTTTTTTTACATTACTGTTCTTCTCGCTTCTCCTGCTTCCTGTAAGCCCAGAATTTATTCAGAAGGAAATTCAGCGGGACCGTTACACAGAGATTGACAAAGGTGGCAATATAATGCGGGATGCCGAACAGCCTCTCCTGAATAAAGAGAAGAATCCCCATCAGAACCAGCTCTGTCAGCGCATAGGAGGCATAAACTTTTGCCAGGGCCCTGTACCAGGGCTGCCGCGCCCCTTCCTCCTGACGAAATACGAAACGGCTGTTAAGCAAATAAGAAATCAGAACGGTAATCAGGAAGGAAATCAGGTTGCTTATCTGCTCATGGAGATGCAGAATATAATAGCTTCCATTGGTGATCAAATAGGAGAGCACTGTGTTGATGACGCCTACGATACCAAATTTGATAAACTGAGTCAGAAGATTTTTAAATGTCCTGTTCAATGAAATACTCCTTTTTCACCCGGTTATTTTCTTGAGTTTAGCACATCCTGACCTGTTCGTCCATATGTTAATCAGTAACCTTTCGGCAGATCCGGAAAAGGCCTTTACCGGCGGCACTGTGTGCAATATGCTCACACCAGGTCTGGAAGGGACCTTTTTTCCGGGAAAAACGAGAAAATGGATTTCAGGTATTGCATTTTACCGGGAAATAGAGTATTTTAGAAAAAAAGTGCAGACTTCAGGCTGGTACTTCGATATAATTGCAATCAATGAACGAGGAGGTTCCATAGTAAGGTTTACTTTGGGACCTTTTTATGTGTTTGAACCCTGCAGGTCCGTGGGATAATGTCTGGATTCGGCAAAAGCCGGATGGTTTTGACTGTGTCGTAAGCCGTAATGTGAACAGTAAAGGAGAGGGAAAAAGGATGAGTGAAGTGTTAAACGTGGAAGAAATCTTTGGAAGTAAAGTATTTACTTTCGGAACCATGAAAGAGAGGCTGCCCAAAAATGTATACAAAGAAGTGCGGAGGGTAATGGACCAGGGAGGCGAGCTGTCGCTGGCAGCTGCGGAAGTAGTTGCAAAAGCCATGAAAGACTGGGCTGTGGAAAACGGTGCCACCCATTATACACACTGGTTCCAGCCGCTGACCGGCATTACGGCGGAAAAGCACGATGCCTTTGTGACGCATCCGGATGAGGACGGCAGGATGATCATGGAATTCTCCGGAAAAGAGCTGATTAAAGGGGAGCCGGATGCCTCTTCATTTCCGTCGGGAGGACTTCGGGCCACTTTTGAGGCAAGAGGCTACACTGCATGGGATATTACCTCCCCTGCCTTTCTGAAAGAAGACTCCACAGGTGTCACGCTGTGTATTCCCACGGCCTTCTGCTCATATACAGGAGAGGCGCTGGATAAGAAGACGCCGCTGCTGCGTTCCATGGAGGCAATCAGCCAGCAGGCGCTGCGCATTGTCCGGCTGTTCGGCAATACAGGAGCTGCGAAAGTGGTGGCCAGCGTGGGGCCGGAACAGGAATACTTTCTGGTGGACAGGGAGAAGTATCTGCAGCGGGAGGACCTGATTTTTACCGGAAGGACTTTGTTCGGTGCCCCTGCGCCCAAAGGACAGGAGCTGGAGGACCATTACTTTGGCACCATTCGGGAGCGGGTGGGAGCCTTTATGAAGGATGTAAATGTGGAACTGTGGAAGCTGGGAGTGACGGCCAGAACAGAGCACAACGAAGTGGCGCCTGCACAGCACGAGCTGGCGCCGGTGTATGAGACGGCCAATATTGCCGTGGACCATAATCAGCTGGTGATGGAGACCATGAAAAAAGTGGCAGGACGCCACGGCCTGACCTGTCTGCTTCATGAGAAGCCCTTTAAGGGAGTGAATGGTTCCGGTAAGCACAATAACTGGTCCCTGGGCACGGATAATGGCGTCAATATGCTGGACCCAGGAGAGACGCCCAATGAGAATATTCAGTTCCTGCTGGTGTTGGCCTGCATTATTAAGGCTGTGGATACTCACGCGGATCTGCTGCGCCAGAGTGCGGCTGATGTGGGAAATGATCACAGACTGGGAGCGAATGAGGCGCCGCCGGCCATTATCTCCGTATTCCTGGGAGAGCAGCTGGAGGATGTGGTAAAACAGCTGGTTGAGACAGGGGAAGCTGCTCACTGCCTGGAAGGGGGTAAGCTGGAAACAGGTGTCTCTACGCTGCCGGATCTGGAGAAAGATGCCACGGACCGTAACAGAACATCACCTTTTGCTTTTACGGGCAATAAGTTCGAATTTCGTATGGTGGGCAGTTCGGATTCTGTTGCAAGTCCCAATACCACACTGAATGCCATTGTGGCCGAAGCTTTCTGTGAGGCGGCGGACATTCTGGAGAAGGCGGACGATTTTGAGCTGGCTGTACATGACTTGATTAAAGAATACATGGGGAAACATCAGAGGATTATCTTCAACGGCGACGGCTATTCTGACGAGTGGGTGGCAGAGGCAGAGCGCCGCGGGCTGCCCAATATTAAGTCAATGGTTGAGGCTGCCAGTACGCTGACCACGGAAAAGTCGGTGCGGCTGTTCGAGAAATTCGGCATTTTTACGAAGGTTGAGCTGGAATCCAGAGAAGAAGTTATCTATGAGACCTACGCGAAGACCATTCATATCGAAGCCAACACCATGATAGATATGGCAGGCAAAAAATACATCCCAGCTGTAATGAAATATACAAAAATGCTGGCGGATACAGTAATTGCGGTGCGGCAGGCAGGTGCGGAGCCGGTGGTACAGGCAGAGCTGCTGACAGAGGTGAACAGGAAACTGACGGAGACAAAGGCGGCGTTGAACAGACTGCAGGCGGTTACGGTGCAGGCGGCCGGTATGGAAGACGCGAAGACACAGGCGTTTTTCTATAAAGATACCGTTGTGCAGGTGATGGAAGAACTGCGTGCTCCCATTGATGAGCTGGAGATGATTGTGGATAAGGATGTGTGGCCGGTGCCCGGTTACGGCGAGCTGACATTTGAAGTGTAAAGTTTGGTGAGATAAGCTTAAGAACGGGAGGCTGCCGCATGAAGGTAATGATTATTTGGTGCGGTAGCCATTTTAGACCTTTAAATGAGCCGGGATTTTGCAGAGGAAATATGCAGTAATAACACGACTGCAAAAATATTACTAAAAATTTGAATTAAGGTATTGCAAATTGGAAAGACTTCGTGTATAATACATCAAGTGGTGCAGGAAAAGCATCATTGAAAATGAGATAGGGCTATCGCCAAACGGTAAGGCAACGGACTCTGACTCCGTCATTTCAAGGTTCGAATCCTTGTAGCCCTGTTCTAAAGCCCCGGTGGAGAGATTCACCGGGGTTGATTTTTGCAGTAAAATCAAGGGTTTGCGGGCTTTGGGGCTGTGAATTATTCTGTGGGCATGAAAAATGCTGCCAGTATCATTTTACTGGTTTTTCGGTAAAAATCCTCCTTTTTGAGAATGGATAGGTCAATTCATAGGTCAATTTATACTGCCTGTCAAGGAAACTTGCAGTAACCTGCAATGAAAGACCGCCAGCCATATTATGCATGTCTGCGACGGGTTCGTAAATTCTGGCGGTCTTGAGTATAAAATGGCAGGGAGAGCCGGATGACAGCGGGATTCCTGATGTTTTTCAATAGTAGTTCCCTTAAATGGGCATTTATCTGTAAGGCAGACGGTTGATAAAGTCAACTATATCCTCTTTTTTGATTAGATACCGACCGTCAAGGACCAGGGCGCGCAACCGCCCGGATTGGATATGGTCTAATATCCGGTTCTTTCCCATGTGCAGCAATTCCTGTGCCTGTCTTCTTGTCAATAGATCCGGGTAGTCTTCTAACATTTCTTTTCGGTCTCCTTATGTATTTAGAAAATATTGGCCGTATTGGCCAGACTTGCCTTGACTGCAGAGGCCCTGAAGCATATGCCTGCCTCTATAAGTCTTATGGAAAGACGGTAGATGCTATAAAGGCAGAGGATGTTACAATATCCATTCTCCGGGAGGCAAAGCCGATAGAGCTTTTCCGCTATCTTGAAGGGCATGGGTGCAAGGTGACGAAAGCTTACGAGGGAATCTATTATGCTGAGGGAAAGACATGGTTTCCTACACAAATAGTCGTCACAGGAAAAATCCGGATTTTATTAGGCCCTGGATTTATTGGTTTTTCGTATCATAGCAGCCTGATTCAGACTGGAAGATATTATGGCTTCCTGGTCTGGACAGACTGCCATATTTTGATAATCCATATGTAATGGTTGGGATATATGCAAATTGACGTTGGCCTGCTGTAATCGGTTTTATCAAAAATTCAGGATAGATAGGTAGTAATAAAGGATAAAAAATGATATACTGAAAAAATAGAAAAGGAATTTTATAAAAAACAGCTATGGGGAAAGACGACCTTGATCTGCCTGCGGACAGCAGGGGGTATTTAGGAAGGGATGGTGTTTATGACAAATTCACAAGCATGGGACTACGCAATAGGAATGATTAAAGTAGATGGGCTGGAGCCCACGGAAGATTTTAAAAAGTATATTGAAAAAGAAAAAAGAGGAGAAGTTACTATGGAGGATGCAAAGCTTTTTCTGGATAAAAAGTACAAAATAAAGGAGCCTGCGGATGCGTGACCCATATCTATATGATGATATTCCCATCCTCAGAAATAAATTGGGGATTCGGAATCAAGTTCTGCTTGATAATGCAGAAGCGGATTATGTTGTTTACCGTTTAAAAGATTTGGCGTTGAACCCATTGAGCGGGGACTATCATACAGGGCATCTGCTGGGAATGCACGAATATATATTTGGAGATCTCTATGAATGGGCAGGCATACCCAGAACAATATCCATTTACAAGGAAGAGGACGTGCTGGGCGGACAATCAGTAGAGTATTCTGACCCTTTTGACATAGTAAATGATGTGCATCATACGCTTTCGGATATGAGAGCGAAAAAGTGGATAGACATGACACGGCAGCAGCAAGCACTTGAATTTTGTGATTCTCTGGCATGTCTGTGGAAAATACACCCTTTCAGGGAAGGGAATACCAGAACCACTATTACTTTTTGCTGTCAATTTGCAGACGAAATGGGTTTTCCCTTAGACCGAAAGCTTTTTGAGGAAAACAGCATGTATGTAAGGACAGCGCTCGTTGCATACAATGCATTTTTTGCTGACGGCACCGATTTTTCTAAAAAAGAATATCTCCGAAAAATAGTTTATGACGCACTTGGATAAAGGGCTTTATCGTGCCGTGGTATCCATTGTCAGGAAAGGGAAGTATGCAGTATACGGACAGGAATCATAATGTAGGTATTCCTGGCAAAAGGTACGGCTACGGAGAATAGCGGCATTGACCTGCTGAGTAGCCATCAGATGTTTTTGTTTTGGAACAGGCCGGAGAGAATCTGGCCCTGTTGAAAACAGGGATTGCCCTGCTTGAAAGACCCCGGTGGAGAGATTCACCGGGGTTGTTTTCTGTCTATTATTGCGTCTCCTTTTTTCTGGATCCGCGTCCGTATACTAAATACAGAATCACGCTGCTGATCGCCATCAGAAGTACGGAATAGACCAAATTCAGGGCCTGTGCATCTGCCTCCACGTTATTTGCGACATTATTGCGGATTACCACACCCAACGGCGCATACACAGGGTGATACATAAAGGCTGATATATCATAGTCCGATAGCTTTCCGTTGAAATTTATGGCAAACACTGCCAGGACTGCAGGCAATACACAGGGAATTACAATCTGCAGAAACGTCCGCAGTCCGGAGGCACCCAGATTCTTTGCCGCATCCTCTAAATTAGTGTCAAAGGAAGCAAATGCAGCTTTCAGCATTCGCAGTGTATACGGGATCATCACCACAATGTATGCTGCCAGCATGATAAACACGGTTCCCACAAGCGGTTGCCCAAACATGATTCCGTGCGGAAGGTCGTAGGTTATGATCATGCCCAGTGCGAACATAACAGGAGGAACGAACCAGGGAATATGAAGTAAATATTCCAAAAGTGCAGTAAGCCTGTTGCGATATCTCAGAATAAGCCTGATACAGACCATCACGATCAGGATTACTGCAAAGGCTGCCGCCGCAGAGTACACAAGACTGGTTACAAAAGGCTTGTAGGCCCTGGAATCTGTCAGCACACAGATATAATTTTTCAGGGTTAGTCTTTGGGGATCGAAGATTCCGTTTGTTATGCAGTATCTGTCCGTAAAGGAGAACAGAAGCACTGTCAGCAGGGGAAGCAGATAGATTACCGCCGTGGCGTACGCAAATATATGGACGATAACGTTTGCTGCGGGGTTTTTGAGCTTCTGTTTTCGAAGAGGCGTTTTTACTTTGGACACGGAGACATAATCACCTCTTTTTTCTATCTGTATGGATATGCACAGCAAAATAATCTCCGCAACACCCAACAACAGGGACAGTACGGCAGCGATATCCCTTGAGCCTGTCCGCGCTGAAAAAGTGAGGATCATTGGCCCTATGGTCTGGAAATCGGTGCCCCCCAGCATCGTAGGGGCGGAAACCGCCATCAGACCGGTCTGGAACAGCATGATGGTGCAGGTCAGCATCACAGGCCGCAACACCGGGAAGACGACTCTTCTCAGAATGTAAAAGCTTCCCGCCCCAAGATTTTTTGCTGCCTCCACGGTTTGATAATCTATGTTCAGCAACGCGTTTTTGAGAAAAACGAGATGGTTTGTCGTGCATGCAAAAGTCATGACGAACATCACTGCAAAATATCCCGAGAACCAATAGCGGTTTATCCCCGGGAAAAAGTTCAGCAGTATTTTCGTCAGAAAACCGTTGGCGCCGTACCCGAACAGGTATCCGTTAGCCAAAACCACTCCCCCGAACACCATGGGGATCTTGTAGACTATACGGAGGAACTTAGAGCCTGCCACTTCAAAATATTCCGTCACAAGTACCACAAAAATTCCTAATACATTGGAGGTAAGCATGATGGTAAAGGCTAAAAGGAAGCTGTTTTTCAGCCCTTTCACGGCCCTGGCAGAGGTAAAAATGCGCTCAAATGCCCGAAAGGAAAATTCACCGTCCGGGAAAAATGTGCGATGCACGATATTGATATTGGGGTAAATCAGAAAAGCGGCAATAAACCACGCCAAAAAGATACTGACCGATATAAGATATGCCGGATTGTTTTTTCTGTGCTTCATATGCGCTCCTCTCTTACGAATACTGGAGAATGTCCCTGGGATCAATGTATATCTTCAGCAGCTCCCCAGGCTTGTGAACGGAACAGCCGTTTTCTTTCACATATCCCCTGATAACCGATTCGCCCACGCAATAGGTATAGATAGAATGGGTCCCGTAAAATTCGCGTTCCAGTACCAGGGCCTCCAGCTCCACGGCCTCCGGGCACAGCCGCTGTGTCTCAACCCGCTCTCGCCTCACATAGCAGGCTGTGTTCGGATCGAACTTCCTGCCGTTGCTTTTCTCATTGAACAGCCTGATCAGATCCCCATTCAGTCTTGTGACGTCTCCGATAAAATTGCATACATACTCAGTCGCGGCTTTGTTGTAAAGCTCGTCCGGCGTTCCTACCTGTTCGATTTTGCCATTGTGAAATACAGCCACCCGATCTGACAGCGTCAGCGCCTCATCCTGATCATGTGTCACGTATACTGCTGTTATATTGAAATCTTTTTGCATTTTTTTCAGCTCAATCCGCAGCTGCTTTCTCAGCTTTGCATCTAAATTGGACAACGGCTCGTCCAACAGCAGTATCTCGGGATTATTCACCAACGCCCTGGCAATCGCCACTCGTTGCTGCTGTCCTCCGGAAAGCCTGGAAATATTTTTCTTAAGCTGATCCTGACTCAGTTCCACCACTTCGGCCACTCTGTCCACGGCGGTCCTGATGTCCGCCTTCTTCATTCTCTTTACTTTCAGGCCAAATGCAATGTTCTCATAGACCGTCATGCCGGGAAACAACGCATAATTCTGGAAAATCATGCCGATTCCCCTCTTTTCCACAGGCACGTTCACTATACTTTGACCATTTATTCTGATGTCTCCCCGGGAAGGCGCAAGAAACCCGGCGAGTGCTCTCAGCGTGGTTGTTTTTCCACATCCTGAAGCGCCTAAAAATGTAAAAAACTCCCCCGTATTAATCTCAAGATTCAGATGATCGATAACTGTCGTATTACCGTACCTGATCTGAACATCTTCAAATTGGATCATTTCTGTTCCCTTTCTTATCCTTCCCCTGCAGAAAACATCTTATGAAAGGAACTGCCGCAAGAACAGCAAGTTACCGCTTACTGTTCCGTACAGCAGCCCTTTTCGTCAGCCTTCTTCGCTTATGGGATTAATTCAAGCTCAATCTTCTCAAGCCACTCATCTAAATGTTCCGCCACAAAATCATAATCAATAACCTGTGGTTTCACTGAATCTGTGAGCGTTTTCAATTCGGCCATGTTCTCTCCGTTTCTTGCATCCACATTGGCGGGGTAAGTGGTTGATATCCGTTCCATGACCTCGGCACTGCCATAATGGTCCAAAAATTCCTTTGCCACATCATAATTCTTGGTGCCCTTTACAATGGCGACCATCTCCGTGGCGAAAGGGACACCGATCTCGGGAGTCGCCCAGGCAATATCTGTGTCATAATCCTTCTCTGCAACCAATACGCCCTTGCTGTAGTTCTGGCCTGCCCAGACATCCCCTTTTGTCAACAGCGCGAAGAAGTCGTCCCCTTCTTTCTGGATATAAGCATTCCCGTAATAAGCCGCCAGCGCATCCCAGCCTTCCGCAGAGATCCCCATTTCACCCGAATCATCACGATATCTGTTCAGGATTCCTGATAAGACAAGCTGAGTGGTACCGCCGGACGTGGAAGGATTCACGAAATATTTTCCCTGCCATTCGGGCACGGTCCACAGATCCATCCAGTCTGTGGGTACATTATCTCCTACGACTTCAGGGTTATACGCCAAAAGTACTGCCGAAATTCCAACACCGTAATAATAGTCGTCGGGATCCTTCAGCCCTTCATCCACCTTGTCATCCCACACGGGTACAAACTGTTCAAGGCAGTCCGCAGCTTTCAGCCTGGCCAATCCGATATGATTGCTGCCATACACGATGTCTGCCGTTGGATTATTCTTTTCCGCCATGACGCGATCTATCACGTCGCCGCCTCCGCCTAATCTCACAATAGTCACTTCGATGCCGATTTCCGCGCCTGCTTCCTCCATGGCCGTGGCTCCGGCCTCGTCGGTATTGGAATAAACAACCAGTTTCCTTTCTCCTGATGCCGCAGAATCCGGTGTCTGTTCTGAGGCTGCGGAGGATTCCGCCGCGGACGAACTTTCCGTTTCGGATATCTGCCTGTTCTCGTTGTTGCCTGTACTGTTCTGTTCACTGGTATCGCCGCATCCGGCCAGCATTGTTGCCGTCAGCGTTGCCGCTGCAATCCACACCCACATTTTCCTTAGAGTTCTGTTTTTCATGTTCTCCTCCTTTAATTATATTCGTAATCAGTTTTCTGTTACGATCTGCTTTTCTCCTGCTTCCTTCGGACGTAAAGCAGCTCAGGCGTCATGGAGACTACGCTCCAATGCCTCTCTTTTTTCTGCATATGTCCTTCCCATGTGTAGCTGAGGATAGAGAAAACCTCTTGCATACTCTGGTTCTTTCTCAAATTCCAGCTCAAAGACGGTAATCGAAAGCACCGGATCCCATATATCCTCCCGCAGATCCAGCAGGCGAATATAACGTGCATTCTGTACGAAATTCACCTCCTTCCCTGTCGCCGCTTCCCGCACCGCTTTCAGTTTCCCCAAAAAGCCTCCGAACTGCAGTTCCCTTTCCTTCGGCCGGATCCAGTTCCACATCCAGACCTTATTTTTCTCCTCTGTAGCGCTGCACAGGCCGTTAGCCTTATAGACTACGGTGGGGCTTTTTCTTCCATATACGGCGGCTTTGTTCCGCTCGAGCCATGCCCCAACCTTTTTCAGCGGTTCTATGGCCTCGGTGGGTATGCTTCCGTCTGCCCTGGGTCCTATGTTCAACAGGAGATTGCCGCCTGTTGCTGTGGCCTTGCACAGCATCCTGATGATTTCATGGGCATTGTAGCTGTACGGGACACAGGCATCCGAATCAATATAGCCCCAGCTGATGCCGTTGAATGTCATGCAGGACTCCCAGTCCCTGTCCTCTGCCTGAATCATCTCCTCCGGAGTGCCAAAGTCTTCCTTCAGCCTTGACCGATCGTTGATAATGATGTCCGGCTGCAGTTCCCGGACCATCTGATTCATCCTGAGACTGTCCCAGCCCTCATGGGAAACCATGGGTCTGGGAATGTCATACCACAAAATGTCTACTTTCCCATATTGGGTCATCAGTTCTCTGAGCATGTCCTGCAGCCACAATGTAAATCTCAGTCGGGCCTCCGCGTCAACCGCACATTTCCACGCATCAGGATGCATCCAGTCCATCAGTGAGAAATAAAAGCCTATGCGAAGGCCTTCTTTTCTGCAGGCATCTGTAAATAACTTTACCACATCTGTCCCGGGGCCATAATTTACTGAGTTGTAAGGATTAGCTCTGGAATTCCACAGGCTGAAGCCTTCGTGATGCCTGGTCGTCAATACCACGTATTTCATCCCCGCCTGTTTAGCTGTTTTCACCCACTTCTCCGGCATGGAAGGATCAAACTTCATATCTTTCAGATATGCGCTGTATTCTTCTGGGGTACGGTTCTCATATGCCATGGACCATTCATGGGTCTCCTTCGCAGAATAAATGCCGTAATGGACGAACATTCCGAATCTGGCCTGTCTCCACCAGTCCATTCTTCGTTCCCTTGTGGCAGCAGTCATTTCTTCATATTCTTCTTTGCAGATTAGCATTTTTGTATACCTGTATGCTCCTTTCTCCATTGTACATTCAGTATAACATACAAAAGACAGTTCCCTTATTTTTTCGCATTTTGGAAACTGTCTTTTTTCTTAAGCTTTCTTTTCTATTTTTTGTTTATATTTTACTGCTATCAGATCGGTGATAAATTGAAAATAATATGGATGATTCTGCACGTTGGAGCTATAGTCGAACCCGATACACAGATCCACTCTTGTGTCCTTCTCCATTTTTTTGTTGGAAGTGATAAGTACGATTCTGCCCTTTGTCGAAGTGAAAATTCTCTTTCCGGGATGTCCCTCCAAAAGCTGGTATTCTGTAATGTATTTGCCCGAATTACTAAAAATGATAATCAGCGTGTCCGAATCCGCATTGGCTATATATTTTTCCTGGACAATGTCGCTCAGGCTTGTGTATATGATCTTGTTGTGGAAGGCCAGCTTAAACTGCAGATCCATGGCGGCTGTCTGCGAGTAAACTGTTCCGAATGTTGCCACTTTTTCATATTTGGTCAGATCCTCCGCCAAAATATCGATTTCCTTCATGTTGATACATTCTTTCATCCGCTCCACGTCCGCTTTCAGAATGTCGGTATAGCTTTCTGCCCCGAATTTTTCGATATATCTGCAGATATCCTCTCCCCAACCGTAATTGACACTCTCTCTGGCCGCCATGGCCGACAACTTAAAGTCCGTATAATCGTCAAAGCCGATCTCCCTGACAAACTTGGATATTGTGGATTTGGATACATTGCACAGCTGCGCTGTTTCGTCAATGGAAAAACTGCTGATCTTAAACAGATTCTGCAAAAAGGAATAAGCTATATAATATTCCGTGGAAAAAGATTCCTTCTGATTGATAAGGGCCAAAAGGCGATTCAACAAAATATTCAATTACATCCTCTCTTTTCTGAAACCGGTACCGATAAAGTTACCATATCCTGCCGACGCCTCCTGCGCCGTGCTCATTTCCATTTTACATCATTCCACATCACTGTCAATGAAATTACTCAAAAACTTGAGTCTCCGGGCCTTTGCACGACAAACGCATGAGTAAATAAATTGCGAACACGCTTCTTTTCTGAATGTTAAAAAATCCAGAAAATTAAAGTTGAGTGATCGTAATAACTCATACGTTTGTCGTGTATTTTGAGTTGTCGGTATTGAAAGAACCAAAATGGTATAGTATACTGAAATATACAGGAGGGAGACGTGTAATGCGTGAGAAAAAGCAGGCTTTGAAGCCCGATACCGTATTGAAAAATTATTGGAGTGATAATGAACGGTTTGCCGACTTTTTTAATGCAGTGCTGTTTCATGGGGAGCAGATGATTTTTCCAGAAGAACTGGAGGAACTTGACACGGAGGAATCCACTGTGTTAGAGCACCGGGAGTATGCGGAATCTATTACAGCTTCAAGAGACAGTGTCAAAGTCAGGAAGAAGTCTTCTGCGCTGGGAGTGGAATTCGTGATTCTGGGCATGGAAAATCAGGGTTATATTCATTATGCCATGCCAATGAGGGTTATGGGATATGATTATGGGTCCTATAAAAAGTAATATGACAGTAATGCGAAAAAGTATAAAGCGGCAGGGGGATTGAGCGAGGACGAATATCTATCCAAAATGCGGGAGACAGATAAACTGGTACCTGTTATCACAGTGGTTGTCTACTATGGCGAAAAACCCTGGAATGGAGCCGCTTCGTTGCATGAAATGCTGAACATTCCAGAAGAAGTAGTACAATATGTGAACGATTACAAGATGATTCTGGTAGAGGCCAGGCAGAATGAATGTAAATTTCATAATGTGGATAATGAGGATTTCTTTAATCTGCTGAAAATTCTTCTGGATAACAGTAAACCGGTTAACGAGATAAAGGAAGAAGCCATAGAGTATACAAAAAAGCATAATGTGGAAAAATCAGTAGTAATGACGGTTGCAGGTGCGGCGAATTGTAAGCTAAATTATGAATTGGAAGGAGATGGCGGTATGTGGACTGTTTTTGAGGAGACCGAAAATGAGGGAAGAATTCAAGGTATTAATGAGGGAAGAATCAAGGGGATTATTGAAATGGGGCTTGAATGTGGATTATCTGAAGAAGATATTTTGGAGAAGCTGCAGAAGAAGTTGAATGTGCCCTGGCAGAAGGCGCAGGAGTATTTTCAGAAGTATGTAGCGGAGACGGTATAGTCAAAGTGGATACAAAGCTCATAATAATTTAATGAAATATGCTATTTTGCTGTCAGTATCTAAAATTCAGATTGGCAAAAGTCGAGGACAGTGAAACATGAATCAGGAAGAAGCGAGCCGATTTGCCAGATTTGCTGCAGTGCTGGGGTATTATACAGGTTGAGACAGGAGGAGAGAAGCATAAAAAGTCTGTGTTTAAGGCCAATGGATAGGCAGGAAGTCTTTTTTGCTTGCCAATCCTCAGCCTTTGTGTTACCATGAATTTGTCACCAAAATAAAAAGAGATTCAGGAAAGGAGGGCTTACCATGCAGAGTCACAACAGACAACATCAGAACAGAATAGAGGAACCGACAATCAAAGGTACAGCGTTCCGCAGGTATGATAGATAGTTTTGGCTTGAACAGGCTATTCCTGACAGGCATCAAAGCTTTTATTAAGATATCCTTGCCGTGGCAGCACCTTTGGGGGTGCTTTTTTGCACCCATTTTTAAGGAGACAAAATAATATGAAGACAGTAAAAGGCATTTACGCTGAAGCGAAGATATTTACGGATGACGTGGAAGAATATGCTCAGGCACAGGTGAAAATGATATGCGACAACCAGGTGGCAGAGGGCAGCAAAATACGCCTGATGCCGGACATCCATCCCGGCAAGGTGGGTCCCATCGGCTTATCCATGACAGTTACAGACAAAGTAGTTCCCCAGCTGCTGGGGGTGGACATCGGCTGCGGTATGACCTGTGTAAAACTGAATAAGAATACAGCAGAGTTCCAGAAGCTGGACCGGGTCATCCGGGAGAATGTGCCGTCTGGGTTCGCCATAAGGAAAGAACCCCACCATATGGCGGAAGGATTTTCCTGTGAACAGCTTCACTGCGTCAGGCATATCAACAGACAGAGGGCGGAGAGAAGTCTGGGCACCCTTGGCGGAGGAAATCATTTCATTGAGCTTGACAGAGGAGAGGACGGCAGTCTGTATCTGGTGGTACATACGGGCAGCAGGCATCTGGGGGAGGAAGTGGCAGAATATTACACAAAGCTTGCCAGTACGTCCCTGAAAGAGCAGGGGATGGAGGTCCCCTATTACATGAGCTACCTGGAAGGGGCTGGAAAAGAAGCCTACATGGAGGACGTGCAGACCGTCCAGGACTATGCCGAACTGAACAGGCAGGTCGTTGTAAGGGAAATCCTGAAGGGCATGAAATGGAAGGCCTCAGAGCAGTTCTCAGTGGCGCATAACTATCTGGACGCTTCCGGGGTGCTCCGAAAGGGAAGTATCGCAGCCCAAAAGGGAGCCCGGGTAATCATCCCGGCGAATATGCGGGACGGCATGATTCTGGGCGTGGGACTGGGCAATGAGGACTGGAACTGCTCGGCGCCTCACGGTTCCGGCAGGAGGCTGAAGCGTGAGGAAGTAAAAAGCCGGTATACCGTATCAGACTTCAAAAAGGAAATGAAGGGTATCTACAGCAGCTGCGTAGGGGCGGACACATTGGACGAAGCTCCCTTTGCCTATCGTTCCCTTGCGGAGATTGTCGAGCAGATCGGAGATACCGTTCAGATAATGGAAATCCTGAAGCCAGTCTATAATTACAAGGCAGGAGGCAGAGAACTGTCGCGAAATAAATCCTGAAAGTATTGCCTGCAGAGTGCAGGAATGGCACAGGGAATTTTATAGTAATGAAAAACAGTGGGTAATCAACCATAAAACAGAAATTAAGAGGTGCAGGTTTATGATAATTCAGATCAGTGCAGGACAGGGGCCCGCCGAATGCCAGCTGGCGGTGGCGAAGCTGCTTGAGGCGCTTAAAAGAGAATATGGGGATTTGGAGATCCTGTCAGAGACCAAAGGTCATGAGAGGGGCTGCCTGGATTCCGTCCGTTTTCGGACAGAACATGACCTGAGCGGCCTGGAGGGGACGGTGCTGTGGATCTGCAGGAGCCCTTTCCGCAGGAACCATAAAAGGAAGAACTGGTATGTGGACGTGAGCATCATCTCGGAGGCAGTTCAGGTGGCGTCAGATGGGGAATACCGCATCGAGAAGTTCCACAGTGGAGGAAAGGGAGGCCAGAATGTGAATAAAGTGGAGACTGGAGTGCGGGTCATACACATTCCTACGGGAATTGTGACCCAGTCCACAGAGGAAAGGAGCCAGTTCCGGAATAAGCAGATTGCCATGGAGAGGATGCAGGAGAAGCTTGCCTGTCTGCGGAAAGAGCAGCAGGAACGGCAGGCTGGCGCCGCGTGGATAGAGCACTACCGCATTGTCAGAGGGAACCCGGTACGGACTTATGAAGGAGAAAGGTTTCTGCTGAAGGTTATTTAATAGCCTTTCCAATATGTTTGCCCAATCTCCATTCAGGCGCAATGCCATCATCTGCCCAATATTCATCAACTGCTACAATTTTGCCATTAATAACCTTAATGAAAGATGTAACATGAAATGATAGAGTTTTATCCTTGGAATGCACATGAGTTACTGTAATAAATAAATCATTTATTTCTTCAATTCTTTCCACTTCACCGTCCCAGTCACCGGGATATTCGCAATTTGCAATGATAAATTCATTTACGTTAAAATGCTCATTCGTGCAATGCCAGTTTATATAAGCGTTCTCGTCAAAATAATCTTTGATGACATCTGTATTTTGCGCTAAGACATCTTTCCAAAATTTGTATATATCCATAAATTTTTGCCTTTCTTAAATTCTGATTTGTCGTTATGCTTAGTCTAGCACATTCGGATGATATCCACAATATTCCATGTATGAAAAGACAAAAAGTGAATTCTTCACTTGGCAATGTGGCAAACAGTCTATGGTTGCTGACATTGGAGGGGCTTGTGGGAACAGGCATAGTCAGAGGGAGTGACCGGGAACAGGAGCAAACGATGGAAGTGCGTTTGCATTTGTGGTAGAATAATATCATTGAACAATTCTATAAACCTGAAAATCGGGCGAACAGCAGAAAAAACAGCGGCTGCAACTGATAGTTGCCATATAGTTGCCCATAATTTCCGTATAGTTGGTAGAGTGCAACTGGATAAATCAGTATATTATTGCTATCAAAATCAGATGGAGGTTAGTAATGTGAATGAAAATCAATTAGCAGAAAATCTTATGTATTATCGTAAAAAGAAAGGGCTGTCACAGGAAAAAGTTTCTGAATATTTGGATGTCAGCCGTCAGGCTGTAACCAAATGGGAAGCCAATACTTCCAGACCAACCTCTGACAATCTAATCAAGTTAGCGCAATTATTTGAAGTTGATGTTGATACATTGCTGGGGAATGGGGACAGGGAAAAATCGTCAACGCAAGAGGAAATATCAATAGGAAAGATGCCTTGGGTTTTTGTGGGGATATCTGTTTTATGTATATTGGCATATATAATTTACAGTACATTAACGAATATTTTCAGTATTGGAGTCTGTATCTGTATGTTTATTTCATGTATTCCAATACAACTATTCCTGCATATTTATTTTTCCAATGCAATAAAAAATGATTCTTTTAATGGGATTGCAGGGTTTGATGACGGGATAGAGTATAATATTTGCGAAGTGAAGAAACTGCTGGTACAGATTGATTTGCATATTGGAATCTTGTCTACTGTATATATTTTTCTGCTTTGCGTGATAAATGGAGTAAATCCGAAAACGCAATGGTTCAATGGCATTCTGATTGTTGTATATATACTGAATTTTATCACAAGTATAGAAATGAGCAACTACAAAATGACAGATAAAATCTATCGTAAGGAAGAAGACAGGAAACGTGCCGGACGCCGTATTCCGGTAACTGTAATATACACCTTGATATTATGTGTGGGAATAGGAATAACAGGTATCGTATTTGAAGCAAAAGGAATTGAGAATAATACACTGCCTGCAATGAAAATATGTGGATTGTTGATTTTGGGCATAATGAGCGCAACAATAGGATTTTTATTTGAAAATAATAAAATAAAAAAATGGAATCCTGCAACTACAAACTATAAAATAAGTAAAGTAAGCATAATCAGTTTATTTATATGCGTAATAATGTATGGACTGATGTGCGTTATATAAGACGCGTGGAGCATCTTCCTGCCTCCAATTATTCTCCGGCCATATGATTCCTGTATTCGGACGGCGTTTTGCCGGTTTTCTGCCGAAAACATTTTGCAAAATAACTCATATCGGAAAAACCGCAGGATTCAGCGATTTCAGCAATCGCCTGATGTTCGGAAGTCTTCATCAGATAGACCGCGTGCTGAAATCGCAGATCATTCAGAAATTTCTTTGGAGATTTTCCCACCACTTTTTTAAAAGAGCGGCAAAGGTGCTCGTAACTGATATTCATATTCTGGGCAAGGGCCTCCAGCTTTATATCTTCCGCGAAATTTTTTCTCAGAAGATAAAGCAGTTCCTGCACATAAGAGAGGGTGTGAAAATCCTCTCTTATTTCCATGTCGTATGCGTTTGCGCGAAGCAGATTGCAGAACACAGAGAGGAGAAGAATCTGGATTTCCATTTCATAGCAGAGGGGTCTGGATTTGTCCAGAAGGCATATTTTTTCAATGCTTTTCAGGCTGTCCATACCGGAAGCAGTTTCCTGAGTCAGCACCGGGAAGAAGCGGATATATTCTCTGGCACTGGGATGAATATATCTGGTATAAATACGGGATTCCGTGCTGGGGAATACCAGGGAGTTCCCGAAAACGATGCTTGTAAAGCTGAAATCCGATGTATTGGCGGAGACGGAATAGTGAATCTGGTAAGGATTTACCATCAGCGCCTGGTGAGCGGATAACGGATATGAAATTCCGTTGATGCCGAAAGTGACGGCTCCTTTCTGCATATAGATGATTTCATAATCAGAATGCCAGTGTGCGGTGAACAGTTCAGGGGGAAAAGCAGGGGTGAACTCATAGGCGGCAAAAGGGAAAAGCTTCTCTCCGTGTACGATTTTTTCCTGAATGGGGTTGCTCATATGGGTTCCTTTCTTTGACATATCAAAAACATCATATATTCTGATGGGAAAATTATAACACATAAGTCAGAAAAAAACTATAATAAATAACAAACAACCCAATTTGATGTCAAATATATACAATTAGTCAATCTGAATTCAAATAAAATCCGGATAATTGACAAAATAGCAGAGAAATAAGAAAGCTATATCTCGCAGAAAGAATAAAAAGAAAAATAAGGGGAAAAGACCATGAAATTTTGATAATATCAAAAATATTTTATTGGGGCAGAAAGGAGGAGGTGTTTTGCAGCGGGAAAAAGAAACAATTGTTTTGGGACAGGAAAAGGGTCAAATAGAAAAAGAGACCAATGGAAAAAGAGGGAAACTTTCTCTGCAGGTACACTACTGGCTGATGGTACTTCCGGGATTTGTCTGGATTTTTCTGTTCAGCGTGGTTCCCATGGTGGGAATTATCATGGCATTTGAAGATTTTTCACCCAGCAGAGGATGGTTTGGCTCAGAATGGGTGGGACTGGAGAATTTCGAATATCTGTGGCGGTTAAGCGACGCCAGGAGAGTGCTTAAGAATACGCTGATCATAGCGGGAGGAAAACTGTTTTTGAATCTGGTGATTCCCATTGTATTTGCGATTCTGTTAAATGAAGTGGTAAACCTTCGGTTTAAAAAGGCAGTACAGACTATTGTATATCTGCCGCATTTTATCTCCTGGGTAATTCTTGCGAATATCATGTCCAATATTTTCGGATATCAGGGAGTGGTAAATGCTGTTCTGGGAATGTTCGGAACAGAGCCGGTGGTCTTTATGGGAGAGGCGGATATCTTCAGACAGCTGCTCATCGGCACGGATGTGTGGAAGGAGTTCGGTTACGGAGCGGTGATCTATCTGGCGGCTCTCACAAGTATTGACCCCAATCTGTATGAGGCGGCATCGATTGACGGAGCCGGCAGATGGAAGCTGATCCGGTATATTACGCTTCCTTCATTGATTCCTACGGTGGTGCTGATGGGAACGCTGTCCCTGGGAAGCATTCTGAACGGAGGTTTTGATCAGGTATTCAATATGTATAATGCATCAGTCTATTCCACGGCGGATATCATTGACACCTGGGTCTACAGAATCGGTCTTGTGAATGTACAGTACAGCCTGGCATCCTGTGCGGGATTGCTGAAATCCGTGGTAAGTCTGGTTCTGATTTCAGTTTCTTATTTACTCGCACACAAATTTGCTGACTATCGAATTTTTTGAGGTGGGAAATTATGATAAAAAACAAAAGTGTCGGATCCCGGATTTTTATGATAGTAAACGGGATTATTCTGAGCGTGCTGGCTCTCAGCTGTCTCTACCCGCTGTGGTATACCTTCTGCGTTTCCGTTTCGTCCAAAGAGGCAGTGGACGCAGGACAGGTACTTTTGTTTCCTATTGGATTCAACTTCGGCTCTTATAAGCTGATTATGCGGGACAGCGCCTTCTTCAGCTCAGTGCTTGTATCATTGAAACGTGTGGTGTTGGGCACGCTTTTGTCCATGACATGTATGATCCTGATGGCATATCCTCTGGCCAAGACGAAGAGGCAGTTTAAGGCCAGGAATATCTGCATGTGGATTCTGGTGTTTGTCATGCTCTTTCACGGCGGTACGATTCCCTGGTATATGACAGTGCGGTATTACGGACTTATCGACACTCTCTGGTCGCTGATTCTGTCGGGCAGTCTGCCGGTATTCAATATCTTTCTGATTGTAAGTTTCTTCAGGCAGCTGCCGTCAGATCTGGAGGAAGCCGCGATTGTGGACGGGGCGGGCCCATGGACAATTCTGTGGAAAATATTCGTGCCCTGTTCCATCCCGGTTCTTGCCACAGTCTGTCTGTTTGTCAGTGTGGGATACTGGAACGAATATTTCCAGGGTCTGTTGTTCATCAACACGCCGGCAAATTACCCGCTTCAGACCTATATCAAACAGATTGTAGTGAAAATTGCCGCAGATGTCTCTTACACAACGGAGCAATATCAGGAGATGACCCAGAACTCCAACCGTGCGCTGGACGCCGCAAAGGTGTTCATTTCCATGGTTCCTATGCTGATGGTTTACCCGTTTATCCAGAGGTATTTTGTGACGGGAATTACGCTGGGAGCCGTGAAGGGGTAGGCGCCGCAGAGTGTGGGCTGCGCTGTAAAGGGTACATGATGGCGGCTGTCCGGAGAGGAGGCTGATGAACAGATAAGAATGGGGAATTTATGAAGTGGGAAATCGGAGAGCCAACGAGGTAAGGCCTGGCGGTTTCGTGAATCTATGGATCATAGAAGGAGGAGAAAAATGGCTAAGAGGAAAAAACTATTGTCAGTATTGCTGGCGGCCGGGCTGCTTGCCGTATCCGGCTGCGGGACCGGCGGCGAAGAAGCTCGGGGGGGTAATTCAGAGGCAGTATCCACATGGAAAATGGCCACATCCGATCAGTACGAGGCGGACGCGGAACCGGGAGAAACCGATGACAGAGCATTTCAGCGGTTCGAGAATCCGGTGGATATACATATCGGAATGGCAGTCAGCGCCACGGACACTTCCCTGAAGGAAAACGGGGAGACGGTGGAAGATAATTTCTTCATTCGGTATCTGAGGGAGAAATTCAATATTAATGTTATTGTGGACTGGTATACGGCGGACGGCGAGAGCTACAACCAGAAGGTTTCTACCCTGATTGCCAGCAATTCCCTTCCCGACGCGCTGGTGACCAGCGAGCGCAATTATATGCTGATGGCGGCGAAGGACGGTCAGCTTGCCGACCTGGGGGATGTGTTCAATCAGTATGCTTCCAGACAGGTGCTGGATATTGTGAATGCAGCCGGCGACGTGGCAACCGACAAGGCATCCTGGCAGGGGACTTTCTATTCTTTACCGGGACTGGACGTGGCGGCCAGCGGAACCTGTGTGTATTTTATTCGTCAGGACTGGCTGGATGAGCTGAACCTGGAAGTGCCGAAGACCGTTGCCGATCTGGAAAATGCTGCCAGGGCATTCATGGAAGCGGGTAAATGTGACTATGCCATAGAGGGACCGGCAAACGGAATCAGAACTTACTGTACGTTCCTTGCATCGAGCCCCGGTGTATGTATGCTGGATGCCGTATATCAGGCACATAATGCATTCCCTGGTTACTTCATTAAGGGAGAGGATGGAAAAGTGTATTACGGTTCCACCACGCCTGAGTTCAAACAGGCGCTGGAGCTTTTACACAGATGGTATGAAGAGGGAATTTTGAATCCGGAAATCGGTGTACAGACAGATGCCATGAAGAATATCAATGCCGGAAAGACGGGAATTTATATGTGTTCCTGGTGGGGACTGGGATACGGCAACTTCAGTGCTTTCAAGAATGATCCCACGGCCAACTGGCAGTCATATCCGCTCTATACGGATGAAGGCGAGTGGAATATCCATGTGGGAAATCTGGGCAACGGTTATACCCTGGTCAATAAGAATGCCAGCGAAGAGGTGAAAAAGGCCGTTATCATCATGAACAACATTCACGTCAGAGACGAGGCAATGCTGGTAAATCAGACGAAAATTCCGGTGGGATACTTCCCGCTTCGAAATAATATGGCGGCAGCAGACGAAAGTGAGTATACCCACAATGTTCTTCTGAGTGTGGCAAGAGGGGAAACTACTGTTGATGATTATGAATTCAAGGGAACGGCGTACAAGCATCTGAAGGATGACATCAATGCGCTCTCCACTGTGTTTAACAACCTGGACTGGGCCAAAGATGACTATGCCACAATTTATGACATGAATGTGGACGACAACAATTTTGCACGAATGTATTCACTGATGATTACGGACCGGCCTGCGGCCACCCTGAAGCCGGACCACGAGATTTCTTCGGTTTCCTACAGTGTAACACCCGCGGCGGAGAAATACTGGTCCAACCTGATCGCCATGGAAGATGCTTTCGTTCTGCAGGTAATTACCGGGAAAAAGGATATCTCGGAATTCGACCGGTTTATCTCTGACTGGAAGGCGCAGGGCGGAGAAGAAATCCTGAAAGACATGCAGGACATCGCCGACGGCAGGGAATAAGAGAGAAGGCGGAACTATAAACAGTCATGAAACTGAAACAGGAGGAAGTATATGTTTATCAAAGAGCAAAACAGATTATGTATCAAAGATGAATTCGGACTGAGATGGATTGAACCCTGGGGGGCGGATGCGCTGAGAGTTCGGGCAACACCTCTCAAGGGATTCGAAGATGACACAGATATCTCGGCGCTGCTGGATGTGGAACAGCCTCAGATTGAGATTCAGATTGAAGACGGTACGGCGTCCGTCACAAACGGGAATATCGTATGCGAAATCAATGAGGCCCAGGTGCTGTGCTTTAAGGACAGGAGCGGGAAGCTTTTGCTGGAGGAATATATCCGTGACCGGAATCATCGTCAGTATAAGAAAGGGGATGAGATGTTCAACAGTGCCCTGGAAATCTATCCCAGGTGCTTTCAGCCACATCTGATGACAGATCAGTTTAAGCTGACAATGTCTTTTGAGGCGTATGAGGATGAGAAAATATTCGGTATGGGACAGTATCAGATGCCTTATCTGGATTTGAAGGGCTGTAAACTGGAACTGGCACACCGCAATTCCCAGGCCAGCATTCCATTTGCCATTTCCAGCAGAGGATACGGATTCCTGTGGAACAATCCGGCAATCGGCTCGGTGTCTTTCGGGAAAAACAGAACAGAGTGGGTGGCGGAATCCACGAAGAAGCTGGATTACTGGATTGTGGCTAAGGATACTCCGGCAGAAATCGAAGAGGCATACGCGGATGTGGTGGGTAAGGCTCCCATGATGCCGGAATACGGAACGGGCTTCTGGCAGTGCAAACTTCGCTATCTTACCCAGGACGAAATCCTGACGGTGGCCAGAGAATACAAGAAAAGAAATCTGCCCATTTCCGTTATTGTAGTGGACTTCTTCCACTGGACGGCTCAGGGCGACTGGAAATTTGACCCTGTGTACTGGCCGGATCCTGCGGAAATGGTGCGGGAACTGAGGGAAATGGGCATTGAGCTGATGGTTTCCATCTGGCCAACGGCGGAAAAGAGCAGTGAAAATTATGCGGAGATTGCTGAAAACGGTTATCTGATTCACTCTGATGCCGGTGTGCGGGGCAATTATCTGGGAGACGTGAACATTGTGGACTTCACGAACCCGGAGGCCCGTAATTATGTGTGGTCGAAAATCAGGCAGAATTACTATGACAAAGGAATAAAACTGTTCTGGCTGGATGAGGCGGAGCCTGAGATTCAGCGTTATGAGTATCGATTCTTCCGATTCCACAGGGGCAGCGATATGGAAATCGGGAACATTTACCCGAAGGAATACGCCCGTATGGCCTATGAGGGAATGGAGCAGGCAGGGCAGGAGAACATTTTAAACCTGGTGCGCTGTGCCTGGGCAGGCTCTCAGAAATACGGTACCCTCATCTGGTCGGGAGATATCGACTCCAGCTTCCGGGCGCTGCGGGACCAGTTTGCAGCCGGACTGAATATGGGACTTGCCGGAATGCCCTGGTGGACCACGGATATCGGCGGCTTCCACGGCGGGAATATTTATGATGATAAATTCAAAGAATGCATTATCCGCTGGTTTCAATATGCCACGTTCTGCCCTGTTATGAGAATGCACGGTTCAAGGCTGCCATTTGTGGAAAAAGAATCTCCTTATGCAGTGGAAGGTTCCATGAGCCGCAGACTGTTCAGCGGTTCCGATAATGAGGTCTGGAGTTATGGGGAAGAGGCGCTTGCCATTTTCACAAAATATATGATGCTCCGGGAGAAGATGCGCCCTTATCTGACAGAGCTGATGAAGGAAGCGCATGAGAAGGGGACTCCGGTTATCCGTACGCTCTTCTATGAATATCCGGATGACAGGACAGCATGGCAGATCAGTGATGAATTTATGCTGGGAAGCAAAATCCTTATAGCGCCTGTGTTATATGAGGATATGAGAAAGAGACAGGTCTATCTGCCGGAAGGAAACTGGAGGAACATCAACGATGGAAAAGTATATGCGGGGGGAGCTGAATATATATTCGATGCGCCGCTGGAGGAGATTCCTGTGTTCCTGAAGGATGGCTGTCTTTCAGAACTGATGTAAGCCACAGGGATTTATTGAAATTTCAGAATTATCTTATCTGTACAGCCTCCGGAGAAATCTTCCGGGGGCTGTTCGTCAGCCTTGCATTTGCCATCGGCATATGGTATGATATGAAAATGAAAAAAGCGTCGCCGGGAACGGCAACAGGACATTGTGTATTCACATGCGGAAAGCAGGCAGAGAGATGGGATTCTTAAGCAGAGTGCTGGGAAAAGGCAGAGACAGGCAGACGATAGAGAGGCCGCAGAGAAGAATGCGCAATTATTGCAGCGGGGAACAGGAGCTGCGCCGGCGCATCGAGAAAATCATCGCGGAGGAATGGCCCGGGTATGAGCTGCGGAAAAATGTGCCCTCCGGTGTCATGGAAGCGCCGTCAGACGCCAGGGAATTTTACAGTTACGGCGTTTACAGAGATAATGTCCCTAAGGCCATGATTATGATTTTGAAGGATAATAATGCGTATTGCCGAAGGGATGTGCGACTTGCAAGGATGGCCTGTGAGCTGAAAAAGATACCCTATATGAATTTTATGGATTATATGGAGAATCGCCCGGAATATATTTCGCAGCGTTTCCGGGAGAATATCGGGATTTGACGGCGGGCCTGAAAAGGAATAACAAATAAATGAGATAAAAAAGAAAGAGAATGCAGCATTGCTGCGCCCGTGGAGGGTAAAGCATATTCCGGTAAAATGTTTTGCGGGCGACGGGGATATGTTCAGCCTGGTCTGGAAATAAGCATCGCTTATTTCTTCAAAGCGTTTTCTCTTTCTTTTTTTATTTCATTAAATTTCGACCGTTTTCGGCGATACATACTGTTTTCGGCGTTTTTTGCCGTTTTCGGCGTTTTTTGCCGTTTGTGCAGCGACTGTATCAGGAGGAGAACCAATGACGGGGCAGGATGGAAAAGAAGCCGCCGGCAGACCACTGTCCGTGGCGGAACTGACAGCCGAAGAGGACGCGTGGCGTGCTTTCCTGGAAGAAAAAGCGGACAGACGGCAGATGGGACATCAGGAGGCTGACGCTGTCAGAGAATGGATAGACAGGGGAGGATATCTGTCTCTGGCAGCAGACTGTAGAGAGGGCAGACTGCCGGCCGGCTTTCCTGTGAAACATCTGCTGAATAAGACAGGCACCCGGAAGAAACGAATCGTCTATTCTTTCGAAGGGGAAGAAGGAATTTTTCTGAAATTTGTCGCCTGGCAGCTGCACCGTTATGACCGACATTTTTCCGGGAATTGTTATGCATTCCGGAAGAATGTCGGTGTGAAAGAAGCGATACGGCGTATTTGCAGGGAAGCACAGCCGGGGGATAAATATTGCCTGAAAGTGGATATCAGCAATTATTTTAATTCCATTGATGTCGATATATTGTTGCAAAAGCTGGCGTTTGTACGGGAGGAGGACGCCGGGCTGTACAGACTGTTTGAAAGGATGCTGCGGCAGCCCTTTGTATGGGAAAACGGAGAGGCAGTTCCGGACAGACACGGTGCTATGGCAGGGATTCCGGTGGCTCCCTTTTTTGCAAATGTCTATCTGGCGGAGACGGATGCATTTTTTGAGAGGGAAGATGTACTGTATTTTCGTTACTCTGACGATATTCTGATTTTCGCGGGAACCAGAAGAGAGCTGGAGGAGCGACAGAAGCAGCTTTATACACAGCTGAGGGAGCTTTGCCTGACGGTGAATCCGGAAAAAGTAAAAACAGCGGGTCCAGGAGAATATTGGGAATTTCTGGGGTTCGGCTATCGGGATGGGCAGATTGATCTGTCCGAGGGTACCATTCGGAAGACAAAGGCGAAGATCAGGCGAAAAGCGGATGCCCTGCGGCGCTGGCAGCGGGATAAGAATCTGACATCGGACAAAGCGGCCATAGGGTTGATTCACGCCATGAACCGCAAATTCTATGGCAGTGCAGAGGAAGGAAAAGCGCAGGAGAATGATTTTACCTGGTGCAGATGGTTTCTGCCCAATCTGGACACAGACAGAGGGCTGCGGATAATAGATGAATATATGCAGGAGTATATCCGCTATACCGTGACAGGAAGACACTATAAAGGGAATTACAGAATAGGGTATGAGACGCTGAAAAAGTGGGGATATCGCAGTCTGGTACATGAATTCTGGGAAGGGAGGAAACGGTGAACAGGAAGATGATGGATAAAGGATGCCGGGAGAAGCTTTTGCTGCTGCTGTATTTTGCGCTTTATCTGACTGTGACGCTGACAATTGCGCTGAATCAGCCGCTGAATGATACATTTCCTTCTCTGTGCAATCCGCCGGATGAGCATTCGCGATATAAGGTGCCTCTGTATATCTGCAGCCACGGGACGCTTCCCACCGGATTTGAGGAGGAACTTTTCAGCGGAGAATGCAGGTGGACCTATGGTTTTTATACATTGCTTCCCTATATGGTACAGGGATATGTCATGCGGTTCGTGAATCTTTTTACCGATTCGCCGCTGGCGCTTCTGTATACGGCCAGGCTGGTCAATGTGGCCATCGGCTTTGGAATGGCTGTGCTGGTCTGGCTTTTGGGGAGAAAGCTGTTCCGGGACGACAGGGTGCGCTGGCTGTTCTGCTTTCTGGTGACTTTTTTGCCCCAGAGCCTTTTTCTGCACACGTATGTGAACCCGGATTCCATGTGCCTGCTTTCCACAGCGCTGATGCTCTATGGACTGGTGTGCGGGTATGGCGACGGTTTTTCCGTGAAATCCTGCGGGTTTCTGGCAGCAGGAGTGATACTCTGCGCCCTTTCTTATTATAATGCGTACGGATTTATTCTGGGCAGCATTATATTATTTGTGGCTTATTTTCTGGAAAAAAAGGAAGGCAGATGGCGGTACGACTGGAGGGCCCTTCTGAAAAAGGGGATTCCCATAGGGGTTCTGGTACTTGTATGTATCAGCTGGTCCTTTATCAGAAATTACATTTTATATGACGGCGATATTATCGGACTTACCACGAAGGAGAATTTCGTGAAGTCTTTTGGAATTGAGAGGGAGACTTATTACAGTCAGGGGAAAACTCTGGCCGAAATGCTGTTTGGAACCGGTTTTATACAAAGCCTCGGCGACAGCTTTATTGCAAGCTATGGCTCTGCAAGCCTGTACACCCGCAGGAGCGTTTACTGGTTTTACCGGATTACCTTTGCGGTGGGAATTCTCAGCGTGCTGTTCTTCAGAGGACGGGAGAAAAAAGTGAGGGAGAATTTCGGATGGCGCTGTATGCTGTTTCACCTGGTTATGGTGTTCTGTATGATGATGCCTTTGATTCTGCTGATTCGCTATGCCTATACCGTGGATTATCAGGCACAGGGGCGCTATATCCTGCCGGGAGTGATTCCCTTTATGTACTATGTGAGCCGGGGATTCGAAAAATTTCCCCTGTGGAGAAATTGCTCCGAAGGGGTGAAAAATGTTCTGTGTGCGGTGATGCTGACGGGTATTGTGGTGTCTCTGCTGATTACAGTGTATGTCTGCGCACTGCCTTATTATCTGCAGGCACCGGAAATCCTTTGAAATATACTGTACAAAAACGCCGGTTTATGATAAAATTTTCACAGGTTTTCTTTTGGCCGGCTGTGCCCGGGGCAGGGAGAAGGCACGTGTAATACACCTCCCGGGAAAAGGCATACCGGATGTAGGGCAGGAAGAAGGAACGAGGGTAAAGCTATGGATGGAATGAATGGATATGGGCCTGTTGATAACCGGAACGAAGCGGGTGAACTTAAGGCAGCCAGGAAGCATTTTTCGATGTTGGGCGGGATGTTCGTCCTGGGAACGATTCTGCTTTATGCGGTGCAGATGATTCCTGCCATTGTTGTGGGAGTGCTGAGACCGGGGTGGCTGACAAATCCGGATGTGGCCCTGCTGTTTTCTTCGGTTCCCATGTATCTGGCGGGAATGCCGTTATTGATTGTCCTGGTGAAAATTGTTCCGGCTGACAGGCTGGAACGACGCAGTATGAAGGCGGGAGCGTTTATCCTGTCTGCTGTCATGTGCTTTGCCGTCATGTATGCTTCCAACATCGTGGGTAATATTATAACCACTGTAATCGGCATTCTAAAGGGCAGCTCAGTGGACAATGTGATCCTTGACATCGCATCTTCCACCAGCATGTGGCTGGTTTTCCTTGTGATGGTGATCTGTGCGCCGATTATGGAGGAGTATATCTTCCGTAAGCTGATTGTGGACAGAACTGTCCGCTACGGTGAAGGGGTAGCCGTTCTGCTGTCAGGCCTGATGTTCGGCCTGTTCCACGGAAATCTGAACCAGTTTGCCTATGCTTTTTCCCTTGGGATATTTCTGGCATTTCTGTATGTGAAGACAGGGAATCTGAAGATTACCATTGCCCTCCATATGATGATTAACTTTGTGGGCGGTGTGGTCAGCAAATGGCTGATGGAAAAGGTGGATATCGACGAATATACGCGGATTGTCTCGGATGGAATGGATATTGAGGCGCTGACAGGCTATATCATGGACCATCTGGGAGGTTGGATTGCGTATATGGTTTTCCTGATTTTTGTGATGGGAATGCTGATTGCGGGAAGTATTCTGATCATTGTAAATCTGGTGAAGAAGAGATTTGTCCTGAACCGGGGGGCGGTTGTAATTCCCCGGGGGAAGAGATTTCGTACCGTGATTCTGAATGCGGGTATGATAATCTACTGCCTTTTCTGGATTGTGATGATTATTGTCCAGCTGGTAATGTAAAGCAGAGGAAAAGCGGACAACTGAAGATTTTCAATGACAGAGAGGGTTCATTATGTACACATTTGAAAGCAGAATCAGGTATAGTGAGACGGACAGTGAAGGGAAGCTTACCATGGCTTCCCTTATCAACTATTTTCAGGATTGCTCCACTTTCCAGTCGGAAGACCTTGGACTGGGGCTGGATTATCTGAAGGAAAGGCATATGGTATGGGTGCTTTCTTCCTGGCAGATTGTGGCGGAGCGTTATCCGAAGCTCTGTGAAAAGGTGACCATTGGCACATTGCCCTATGAGATGAAGGGATTTCTGGGTTCCCGTAATTTTGCCATGATAGATGCCGGGGGAGAGTATATTGCGAAGGCGAATTCGCTGTGGAGCCTGCTGGATACGGAGACGGGAAAGCCGACGGCTGTTCCGGAGGAGATGAAGGAAGGGTATCACCTGGAAGAAAAGCTGGATATGGAATATATGCCCCGCAAAATTGCTGTTCCTGCGAACACTGTGCAGAGGGAAACGGTGGCTGTAAAAAAGCATCATCTGGATACCAATTATCATGTGAATAATCAGCAGTTTGTAAATATTGCGATGGAGTTCCTGCCGGAGAATTTTGCGGTGAGACAAATCAGGGCAGAATATAAGAAGCAGGCTTTTCTCGACGATCTGCTGTTCCCTTTTGTGGCGGAGGAAGAGAAACGATTTGTGGTTGCCCTGCGGGATCAGGCGGGAAAACCTTATGTAGTGGTGGAATTTTCATGAGAGCCGAAGGATAAATGGGGCTCCGAAGGAGGAAGATATGATTCGTCTGGGAGAAAAACAGGAATTGTTTATTGTCAGAAAGGCAGAATTTGGGGTATATCTGGCGGCTTCCCCCGAAGAAAAGTCAGAGGTGGTTCTGCTGCCGGCAAAGCAGGTGCCGGAAGAAAGTGAAATCGGAGAGGCCGTGACAGTATTTATATACCGCGATTCCCGTGACAGACTGATTGCCACGGTGCGGGAGCCGAAGCTGCAGATGGGGCAGGTGGCGGAGCTGTATGTGGCACAGACAGGAAAAATCGGGGCCTTTCTGGACTGGGGACTGGAGAAGGATCTCCTGCTTCCGTTCAGACAGCAGCGGGGAAAGGTGGAACAGGGCGATAAGGTGCTGGTGTCGTTGTATATAGATAAAAGTGACCGCCTGTGCGCGACCATGAACGTATATGAAAATCTGCGTGCGGACAGTCCCTATGGCCCGGAGGACAGAGTGAAGGGACGTGTCTATGAGATGAGTGACAACTTTGGGGCTTTTGTGGCGGTGGATAATCTCTACTCTGCCCTGATTCCGCAAAAGGAGCTGTACGGAAAGGTGGAGCTGGGGAAGGATATCAGTGCAAGGGTGGTCCGGGTGCGGGAGGATGGCAGACTGACATTGAGTATCAGAGATAAAGCCTATCTCCAGATAGACAGGGATGCGGAGAAGATTTATGCCATGATTCAGGACCGGAACGGTGTGCTGCCCTTTAATGACAAAGTATCTCCCGAGCTTATCAAACAGGAGACCGGGATGAGCAAAAACGAATTTAAACGGGCTGTAGGGAAACTTTATAAAGAAAGAAAAATAGAATTTAAGGGAGATTGTATCTGCGCAACTGTTTAAAGCGTAAACTGTACGAGGCAGATATAAGGATAAAAGGAGGTAAAACAAAATGGATATTACAGGTGTGGCTCTGGCAAATGTTACTGAACTGCCGCAGATAGGAACGGCAGTGCTGAGCAAAGCAATGGATACCAGTGAGGCGCTGGGGGCAGGAATCGTGGAGATGATTGATGCTGCGGCAATGGAGCTGAGTGTGAACCCATATGTGGGTGCGAATTTTGATATGAGGGTATAAACGGGTTTTCGTATTTTTTACAGTTTTTTTGTTAAAGTTATTAAAAACCTATTGCTTTTTTACTGTATTTTTTGTACATTTGTATGTATACGGTGTTGCTTGCTTCCATTATTGGGACGGATGAACATTTATACGTTTTTTCATAAATGATTTGAGAGCAACTGCCTTGAAAATTTACAGGTTTGAGAGCGGCAGGACAGCGCTGTATGTAACACGGGTTGGTCTGGATAGCAAAAAGGAGCGGGGTTAATGATATCAAATCAGATTTTGCAGAACACAATTGATGGGCTGAAGGGAATTGCTAGAGTGGAGTTTTGTGTCCTGGATGTTGATGGCAACGAGGTGGCTTCTACAGTTGACATGAGCAGCGTATCCAGAGCAGCGGTGGAATTTGCCGCTTCGCCGGCGGATTCTCAGGAAGTACAGGGGTACCAGTTTTTTAAAATTTTTGATGAACAGCTGCTGGAATATGTACTGATTGCCAGCGGCCCGGCGGAGGATGTCTATACCATCGGCAAGATGGCGGCTTTCCAGCTGCAGAATCTTCTGGTGGCTTATAAAGAGCGGTTTGACAAGGATAATTTTGTCAAGAATCTGCTTCTGGATAATCTGCTTCTTGTGGACATATACAGTCGTTCCAAAAAGCTGCATATTCAGACGGATGTTCCCAGAGCGGTTCTGATTGTGGAGGTGCCCGGCGGCCGTGACAGCAATGTGCTGGAGCTGGCGAGAGCGCACTACAGGGGAAACGGCAAGGACTTCGTGACGGAAGTAGATGAAAACAATGTCATTATTGTAAAAGAGCTCACGGACGGAGACTCCCTGAAAGAGATGGACAAAGCGGCGAAGGCGCTGTGGTCCTATCTGAAAAAAGAGGGAATCCGGGATGTGCGCGTTGCCTATGGAACGGTGGTCCAGGAAATCAAGGAGGTAAGCCGCTCCTATAAAGAGGCGAAGATGGCGCTGGACGTGGGCAAAATATTTTTTGATGAGAGAGAAATTATTGCCTACAGTGAGCTTGGAATAGGGCGTCTGATTTATCAGCTGCCCATCCCTTTGTGCAAGATGTTTATCCGTGAGATTTTCGGGGGGAGAAGCCCGGACGACTTTGACGAGGAGATGCTGAGTACAATTGACAAATTTTTTGAAAACAGTCTGAATGTATCTGAGACATCCCGTCAGCTGTTCATTCACAGGAACACTCTGGTATATCGGCTGGATAAGCTGCAGAAAAGTACGGGGCTGGACCTGCGTATTTTTGAGGATGCCATTACCTTCAAGATAGCACTGATGGTTGTAAAGTACATGAAATATATGGAAAACGCTGATTTTTAGAGCAGCGGCGGGTTTTGGCATGGAGGAAAATGATGACCAAAAGAGAACTATCCTGGAAAAAGCGGGAACAATTTATAGAGGATCATGGCATTATCTACCTGGATAATGTAAGTAAGGTCTACTCCAAAGGGGCGCCGGCGCTCAATGGAATTACACTGGGGATAGGAAAGGGAGAGTTTGTTTTTATTGTAGGGGACAGCGGTTCCGGCAAATCCACGCTGATTAAACTTCTGCTGCGGGAGCTTACTGCTACCAGCGGCAGTGTTTATGTAATGGGCAGTGACCTGGAGAAGCTGAAGCACAGACAGGTGCCGAAATTCAGACGGAATCTGGGTGTGGTATTCCAGGATTTCCGGCTGCTGAATGACAGGAATGTGTATGAAAATGTGGCGTTTGCCCAGCGGATTATCGAGGTTCCCTCTATTGAAATCAGAAGAAATGTTCCCACCATTCTTGCCACGGTAGGGCTGGCCGGGAAATATAAGGCAAAGACCAGACAGTTGTCAGGAGGTGAGCAGCAGAGAGTGGCACTGGCCAGGGCTCTGGTGAACAATCCTTCCATTCTGCTGGCGGATGAGCCCACTGGTAATCTGGATCCCAAGAACTCCTGGGAAATTATGACATTGCTGGAAGAAATCAATCAGAACGGAACCACGGTGGTTGTGGTTACGCACAACAGAGAAATTGTCAATGCCATGCACAAGAGGGTGATAACCATGAAGCGGGGCATAATTATCAGCGATGCGGAAGGAGGAGAGTATATCGATGAAGATTAGTACTTTGTTTTACACGATAAAACAGGGCTTTGTCAATATTTTCCGCAATAAGTGGTACTCTCTTGCTTCCATTGCCACGATAGCCGCATGCCTGTTTCTGTTCGGTCTGTTTTATTCCATTGTGATGAACTTCCGCAGTATTGTGATGAAAGCTGAGGAGGGAGTATCTGTAACGGTATTTTTCCACAGTGAATGGGATCAGTGCGAAAAACTGGGCAAGACTCATGAGGGTGGAATGCTCCCTACGGACGAAAGGATAGAAGAGATCGGACAGATGATTGCCAACAGGGCAGAAGTTTCGGAGGTGAAATTCGTCTCCGATGATGAAGCCTGGGAAAATTTTACGAAAGAAAGATTTGGAGAAGAGTTTCAGGCGTATTCCCTGGGGTTCCTGGAGAACCCTTTAAAGGGGGATCACAGCTATGAGATTTTCCTCAGTGATGTATCGCTGCAGAATGCGCTGGTCACATGGCTTGAGTCCTTCCCTGAGGTGAGCAGAGTCAATTATTCGGCGCTGACTGCGGACACACTCAGCGGTGCCAACCTGTTAATCGCTTATGTGTCTCTGGGCATTATCGTGATTTTGCTGGCAGTCAGCATCTTCCTGATCAGCAATACCGTGGCGATCGGCATTTCTGTTCGCTCGGAAGAAATCAATATCATGAAATATATCGGCGCCACAGACTTTTTTGTCAGATCTCCATTTGTGCTGGAGGGGATGTTGATCGGACTTCTGGGAGCCATGCTGCCCCTGGGGCTGATTTACAGCATTTATAATTATGCGCTGACTTACATTGCGGAGAGATTTTCCATTCTCAGCAATTTTCTGAATTTCCTGCCGGCGGAGGAGATATTTCATGTGCTGACACCGGTGTCTGTGGGCGTGGGTGTGGGAATTGGCTTTCTGGGAAGTATCACGACGGTCAGAAAGCATTTGCGGGTGTAAAGTAGGAGCCTATGAAGAAAAAATGGAAATTATGCCTTGCATTGTGCGGACTGGTTCTGTTGTGGGGAGGAATACTGTCGCGACAGGGAGCTTTGCCAATACAGGCGTCCGCATCCGGTAAACCCTCCGCTGTTACCTCGGAAAGCATTCGGGAGAAAGAAAATCAGATTTCTCAGAAGAAAGAGGAGAAAAAAGCGCTGCAGGGCGGTCTCAGCGATCTGAAGGAAATAAAAAAGAATCTGGAGAGTCAGAAGGACAATCTGAAAGATTATGTGAGACAGCTGGACGGGGAGCTGGAACTGATAGAACAGAATATTGCCGCATTGAAAGCGCAGATCAGTGCGAAAGAGGAGGAAATCCGCCAGACAGAAGAAGAACTGGAGAAGGCTCTGGAAAGGGAAGAAACCCAGAAGGAATCCATGATTGTGCATATAAGATTAATGTATGAGACCGGAACGCCCAGTATCCTGGATTTGCTGCTGCAGTCCAGAAGTATGGGGGATTTCCTGAATAAGGCGGACCATGAAGAGCGGGTTGCCTCTTATGACCAGGCAATGTGGCAGAATTACAGGATGGTCAGAGAATATGTGGAATTGTGTAAGGAAGATCTGGAGCTGGAGAAGGAGATTCTGGACGAGACCAAAGCGGGCGTGGAGGCAGAGCAGCAGAACCTGGAGGAATTAATCGAACAGAAACATAGAGATATCACTGCTTACGAGGCAGATATCAATAATAAGGAAAAAGCCATTCAGGAATATGAAGCGGAAATCAAGGCACAGGAGGATGAAATCAAGCTTCTTGAGGCGGCGGTGGCAGAGGAGAGAAGAAAGCTGATTGCAAGCAATGCTTCTGTACTGAAATATGATGGTGGTATGTTTAAGTTTCCCATGGCTTCCTATACGAGAATGTCCGATGACTATGGAATGAGAATGCATCCCATTCTTGGTGTGGAACAGTTTCACAATGGTGTGGACTTTGCCGCGCCGGCCGGGACGGCCATCTATGCCGCTTATGACGGAAAGGTGGTAGCGGCGGCCTATAGTACCAGCATGGGTAATTATTGTTTCATTGATCATGGGGATGGCTTGTATACCATATACATGCATGCGTCGGCGCTGTATGTGAAGAATGGCGATATTGTGGCACGGGGAGATACCATTGCCGCGGTGGGGAGCACCGGCCGCTCCACCGGAAATCATCTGCATTTCAGTGTGCGGCTGAATGGTTCTTATGTATCTCCATGGAATTACCTGAAGGAATAGCAGGAAGGATGTGAATGTTATGACAGACAGAAATGATGCATATTTTGACAATATCTCCGGAAACAACAGGGATATACCGCCTGGTTCAGGGCGTGACAATCAGGTGAATAGTGGTCAGATGTACAGTAACCAGATGAACAACAATCGGATGTATGACAACCGGCCGGGATATGGTTATCCGGTGCCCCCCGTCCTGTTCAGCCGGTAAGGGGGGAGAGAGGAAGCGGCAAAGGGCTTTTCTTCGGAGGTCTGATTACGGGGATTGCCGGGGCGCTGATGATTTTCGCCATCTGCTATCTGGGACTTTATATTCAGAAGCTGATGGAGGCCCCGCGACAGCCAGATGAGCAGTTCCAGTTTAAGGAAGGCTCTGCCATCGATGAGTCTGTAATCACGAAACTGCAGAATCTGGAGAGTACCGTCAATAAGTACTTTTATCTCGGGGAAGTCACGAATGAGGAATTTCAGGACGGGATTTACAAGGGGATGATAGCGGCTCTGGGAGACCCTTATTCCGAGTATTATTCTGCGGAAGAGCTTGCCGTGCTGATGGACCAGACAGAGGGAATTTACTATGGCATCGGCGCATATATTCAGCTGGATACCGCTACGGGTCTTCCGAAGATCAGCGGGACTATTGAAGGAGCACCTTCGGAAGAGGTGGATTTGCGGGCCAATGATCTGATCTATGAAGTGGACGGGACTGCAACGTATGGAATGACTCTGACGGAAGTTGTGAGCCTGATCAAAGGGCCTGAAGATACAAATGTGGTTCTGACCATTATCAGGGAGGGAGCTTCCGACTATCTGGAAGTCAGTGTGACCCGAAGGCAGGTGGAGACACCTACCGTGGAATATACCATGCTGGAAGATGATATGGCATATATCCAGATCACGGAATTTGACGAGGTATCCATCGATCAGTTTGCCGATGCTCTCGCAACGGCGAAAGGCTCCGGCATGAAGGGACTGATTCTGGATCTGCGGGGAAATCCCGGAGGAAGCCTGAACGCTGTGGTGGAAATGGCCAGGATGATTCTTCCCAAGGGAATGATTGTATATACGGAAGACAAAAACGGAAAGCGGTCCGAATACGCCTGTGACGGAAGCAGGAAGCTGAAAGTACCACTGGTGGTGCTGATTGATATGAACTCTGCCAGCGCCTCGGAGATTATGGCGGGAGCAATTAAAGATTATGAGCTGGGGACGCTTGTAGGTACCACCACATTCGGAAAAGGCATTGTACAGCAGATTATTCCTTTTCGGGACGGTTCCGCGGTAAAAGTTACCATCAGTGCTTATTACACGCCGAAGGGCAATAACATACACGGCATCGGCGTGGAGCCGGATGTGGTATGCGAATTCGACGGAGAAGCCTATTACAACAGTGAAGACCATCCGGACAATCAGCTGGAGAAGGCGAAGGAAGTGCTGCGGGAGATGATGAAGTAAATTGATATCCCTCATGGGCTGTGTTGAGCTGCCCCATGGGGGATTTGATTGTGCGCGGCAGAATGGGGATGGACTGTTTTTTAAAGTAAATTCTGCTGTGGGCAGACCTTTTTGACACAAAACCAGCTATAATAAGTTATGGTTTGCATGATTTATGACAGGTTGTTTTATATTATGCAACACAAAGTACGTATCAGAAAGGTGGAGAAAGGCATGAGAAAAGGTTGGAAAATGCTGGCAGCCGTATTGGGGGGAGCCGTACTGGTCTGCAGCGGGTATGAAGGCGTTCCGGTGAGGGCTGCAGAGAGTGGGCAGCAGGAGGCAGAGTTGTCCACAGCGGCGGAAGCTCAGAAGAAGGAGATTCCGAAGGCGACGGATCTGAAATGGAATGAGAAGGGACAGGGGATCTTCACGAATCCCAATGGGCGGTGTGGAGTAAGAGCCTATGTTTATACTCCGGATGGGAACAGACTGACATATAATCCCGGCACAACTGTGAACGGAGGAGAAATCAAATTTGACCTTTATCATTTAATGCAGGAGTCGGGAACTTATACGTTTGAAGTGTACCTGGAAAACAACAGCGGCTCAAGCTTATCGGAGCGCAGCGGAGAGTTCGAGTATGTGAAGCCGGATACAAAGCTTCCGGCCCCTGTGGTCAGCGTAAGCAAAGAAGGTGTTGTGTCATGTACTCTGCCGGAGAACGAGGGATCCGGATATGTTCTGGGGACAGACTATGGATTTAATTATGAGCTGTGGTCAGGCAACAGAAAGGTTTCACAGTGGGGAACGAATCAAAGTACAGTTAACTTCGGTCAGCAGATGAAACCGGGAATAAGTTATTCGGTAAGAGTCTGTACACTCAGCAGAGATATTATGAAATATCTGGACAGTGAATGGTCTGCGCTGATTCCTGTGAATCCGGAGGCATCAGTACGGGAAGAGGAGCATACAAAATGGGAACCCTCGGAGGAAGAGCTGAAACTGTATGCTGCCTGCGGCAGCGAGGAAATAGAGTTTACCGCGGATGCGAATAATGCTTATGAGGTCAGGATAGAGAATTCCGTTCAGGGGTTGATGTGCTTTGCTTCCTTTGAATCCGTACTTGGGGACTATACCATTGGCAGAACATATAATATTTTTCCCTCTGAGAGAGGAAAGGTATCTCAGATGGAAGACAAAGTAAGGATTACACTGACGATTCCGGAGGCGCTGCAGGCAGATGGCAGGACATTCAGGATGATCAGTGTAACGGAAGGCGGAAGCCCCCTTGTGTTGGAGGATCTGGACTCTGATTCGAAGACCATCACTTTTGAAACGAATACCTATTATGCATTTGCACTGGTTTACAGTGACACAGCAAAAGTAAAAGCAAAGGTAAGATAAAAGAAAAGGATATAAATTCAGCAACAGTGCACCGGAAGGTATAACTGTTGCTGAATTTTATTCTGATGGAATTCCCAAAATGTGAAAATGATGCTCGAACAGCAGCGTGTTTGCTTCAAAAATGGTCTTTCCTTTTTGGAGCGCAAACAGGATTATAGCATCTCGTTCATCTCTTGCATATAGCTCCGGGTTTTTAGATGCCTTCAGCAGTACCTGCGTTTCTTCGTCAGAAAGGCGCAGACCAAATGCCAGAGCAAGTAAAGTATTCCGGGAAGGTGATTTTTCCCCTGAAAATATCTGATATACATATGCGCGGCTCAGCAGAGAGCCACGTACTACATCTGCTTTGCGGAGCTTTTTACAGGATAAAAGAGAACGCAGATATTCGGGCAGATTATAACGTACCAGGTTTTTTTGATTGCTTCTCAGATAATCTTCGATATTCGTTGCAGCTTTTAGCTCATGTCTTAGTTCTTCCGTCGTTTTAGCGTTCATGTTGTCTCTCGTATGTTTATCTGGTATAATTGACTCTGGTGTAGATGGCCATTTGGCCGTTTTCAACAGGAATAGCAAGCAGGGCAGCAATTTTTCAGAGATTTGCTTCTGCTTTTTATAGACATTATATCAGATGGGTGGAGATATTACAATCTGAACAGTAACTAATTGTCAGGTTAACGGTCACGGAATGAGCAGCAATGACTGCTATGTAAAGTAAAGATCTGAGAGGGAAAAGAAACATGGAATGCGAAGAGATAAAGCTGCTGAAACAGAGTGAAAAGAGTACAGTACATCTGATACGGGAAAAAGGTGGTTCCCGGACATTGATACGCAAGAGAATGGCCGGGCGGCATTTGGTCTATCAGGTGTTGCAGAAATGTTCCCATTCCTGTCTGCCCGAGCTGTATGAAGTCGTGCTGTCGGAAGATTCCACAATCGTGATAGAGGAGTATATAGAGGGACAACCATTGGGAATTGCAGAATTATCGGAGAGGCAGTTCCGGCAAGTGGTGCGGGAATTGTGTTCTGTGCTGGAATTTCTCCATAAAAACGGAATTATTCACCGGGATATTAAACCCTCCAATATTCTTCTGACGGAGGATGGACATGTGCGGCTAATAGACTTTGACGCCGCCCGCATGCCCCGGAAGGAGGCAGAACATGATACCAGATTGCTGGGTACCAAAGGATTCGCCCCGCCGGAACAGTATGGATTTACCCAGACAGACGAACGGGCAGATATCTATGCTTTGGGTGTGACGCTGGAGCGGCTTCTGGGGGAGAAGTGCCGTAAGCGGCACTATAGGCGGATCATTCGGAAATGCACAAATCTGGATCCGGACAGACGATATCAGTCGGTGCGGCAGGTGAGAAGGGCATTTTTCCATGCGGAATGGAAAGTTTTGGTGATTATGCTGTTTGTTCTCGTTGGGGGGGCAGGTATGGCTTTACTGCCTGCCATAAAGGAAGGAGGGCTGTTAGAAAATCAAGAAGAAAGTGCCGGACTCACCGTCCTTCCGGCGCCGGGGAATCCACACTGGGATGGAGAAACCGGGATTGTAGTGTGGGACAATGTGCTGGAATCAGGTGTGGGGGATGAGGTACAGTTTTATTTGAGATTGTATAGAAAAGATACCGCAGATTCGCCAGATGTTAATGACGATGACTGGTGCTATGAACAAAAGGTAAGGATGGGCGGTTCTCACAGAGACCGGGAGAGGGTAACCTGGAATATAGTGACGAAATTGCAGGAAAATGGGTTTTATTATTTTACGGTATCGGCCGTGGGCGACGGCGTCCAGTATGCGGACAGTCCTTATGTGGTGTCGGATGCTTTTGCATATACGGGTGAAGAAGCCGAGACTTTGCCTGTTCCTATGGGACTTGAGTGGAGATTGTATGAAGAGGATAATACCCGGCGTTATTATGCTGTATGGAGCAATCTGGAGGATTATGAGGAGCAGGATTATTTTAATGTGACTTTCTATGATCAGGACGGTGCTTATGTGATGAACAACACCTGGTCAAAAAGTATGATTTTGGAGGGTGGATACGGCGGAATCCCTATTCCGGCTCAATTCCTGAAAGCAGAGCCGGGGACTGCATACCGCTTTACTGTTCAGGTATATTCTTCACGGCCAAATGAATATCAATCAAGTCCCATGCCGGACCCTGTACCAGAAGAGTACTATAGCCCCTGGTTTTATTGTGGGCCGAGAGAGTGAAATAGTTGCTGCTTTTTGTTAGCATTAGTGCTATTCACTCCCGCGGTTATTTGGGGCAGGAACATATATGCCATAAAAGGACCGGAAAGGCAGGGAAACTATGGAAAAGCGTGACAGAATTGCAGGAGGATTTTACGGACTTCTGATAGGGGATGCCCTTGGGGTTCCCTATGAATTTCAGCAGGCGGATCAACTGCCGCCCTATGAAAAGATTGATATGATACCGCCTGCCGGTTTTAAACGGACCTATCCGCAGGTGGAGACCGGGACATGGTCGGATGACGGGGCGCAGGCACTGTGCCTGTTGGACAGCCTGTTAAGCCGGAAGGAATTTTCACTGGACAGCTTTTCCAACATGCTTTTAGACTGGTATGAGAATGGGTCCTGGGCGGTGGGAAACAAGGTGTTTGATGTGGGGGTTCAGACTGGCCAGGCGCTTCATGCTTACAAAAGAGGAATGTCTGCCTGTGAGTGCGGCCTGGTGAATCCCGAGGGCAAGGGGAACGGCGCATTAATGAGGGTACTGCCCCTTGCATTATGGCAGGAAGACAGAAAAAAGCTGGTTCAGGATGCCCATCTCCAGTGCCTTATCACCCATGGCCATATCTGCAACCAGGTCTGCTGTGCCCTGTACTGCCTTGCGGCAAAAGCCCTGTTGGATGGCAGAAATGCCCGGGAAGCAATCAGGGAAGCCGTTGTGGGTCTGAGGGAGATCTATCGGGATATGCCGGAGTATGAACAGGAGTTGGAGTGGAGCATACGCCCCGGGGCTTCCTGGGAGGGGAATGGGACGGGCTATGTGGTGGACTGCCTGAGGAGCGCGTTTATGATATTGGAGCGGACCTCCGACTATGAGGAGGCTGTAAAACAGGCGGTTGGGCTGGGAAATGATACGGATACGACTGCCTGCGTAACAGGCGGACTTGCGGGAATTCTGTATGGTTTTCGGGGGATACCGGAGACGTGGTTTTCCGGTCTGCGGGAACGGGAAAAGGCGGCAAAGCTGTTAGAGCGGCTTCTGTCAGAAAAAGGTATATAGGAGCGGATAGGAATCAAATCCCAGAGCTTTCACAGGATCCTATGCCCGAATCGGATGTTCGGATTAAGAGATATCATAGAGCGTGTTTGATAATTGCTTTCTGACAACTGTGCGTCACAAAGCAATTTCCAACACGCTTCCGGGAGGAATACAGCATGGAATATGCAAAAATCACAATAGATCCCACATTGCTTACCTATGTGGTTCAGGCCCTTGGCAGGGTACCGGAGAGCCTTTATGACCTTCAGAAGATCAGGAATCTGTCCTGCGGCGGCAGGCCAGTCTGTCAGGAGCTGACAGATCCCCTTAAGGGCACCCTGCCTGAGAGGCTTGAGATTGTAAGGGGAGATTTCAGCGTCATTGGAAAGATGTCAAGGCTGAAGAAACTGGCTATCTCCGCTATGCCTGTGAAGGATTTTTCTTTTTTGACCACCTTGACCATTGATTTCCTGGCAGGAAATATAGATGATATCCGGGGGAAGGATGTCCAGTGGAGACGGGCGTTTGCCATTGCAGCCACGGCGATTCTGGGGGAGGGGAAGCTTGCTTATATGCTCTCTCTTTCCGGTTTTATTTCCTACTATGTTGTCTGCTCTGAATGCGAGAACTGCGATGAGGAAATGGAAGTGGGCTATTTTGAGCTTTCGGAACGGATGAAGAAGGCAAAGGCGCCTTCCGGGAAGTGGGACGGCAGAAGCCTGGAGGATGTCAGGCTGTGGCTGCCAAATTTGTTCCGCCTGCTGGAGGACGAGGAAGGAGAGGAGCTCCTTTCCTATTATTTCGGAACCTATGTATGCCCGGAATGCGGGAAAAAGATGCCTGTGCTGACAGGGATGGAAGCGTATTATTTTGGAGAGTAGCCCAAAGCCGAACCAATGCAGGGGTAAGCATAGAAAGGCAGGAAGATGAACGATACATGGAAGTATTTCCGGAAGATTCCGGGAGAGAGCATGAGAGGAGAAAATATGATGTTGGAATTTGCCCCGAATACTTATATGTTGGAATATCAGGATGGTGTCTACCTCTGTAACGGAACAAAACGGGTAGAAGCGCCGCTGGATTTAGATACCCTTGAGGAGGCCATCAGACAATGCCCGAAGCTTCAACAGGTCTTATTGAATGATGCAACCTTTGGCGACCAGTGTTTTCCCATTTTGGCACGGGTTCCCAAGCTGAATATGCTGGCTCTGATGCGGGGCAGGCAGATTACCGGACATGGATTGGAACTGTTGAAAGATCTTCCCTTAAAGGATCTGTTTTTACAGCGGACGGCTTTGGATGACGAGGGACTGGCTCAGGCTGTACAGATTAAAAAGCTGGAAAATATCTATATAGCCGCCTGCCATCATGTTACCTTTGAAGGACTGCTGGCGGTTTCCTGGAGGGATAAGCTGCATATCAGCGATACGGACAATCATGATGATGAAGGGTTGGCAGGGCTGTTTACAGAGAAGGAGCGCAAGTCATATGAAGATGCCCGTACCTATAAAATCATGAAAAATCGAATTTCATTGGACAATCCCGAACTTCAGGCTCCCGTTCATGCACTGCGGGAATTCTTCAACGACATGAACCGCTGGGAGCGGACGGCAGAACAAAAAGGCCATGGCAATCAGGCGGAGATTGATGCGTTGTTTGCCAGGCGGGTGAGCTGGTCTCCCCGTCCCGGCTGGCGTCCCGTTCATCTTTCCTTTAGAAGAGGCGGGACTTATACGGATTATCATCTGATCGCCGGAGAACGGGTCACAAAAAGCAAATTCTGGATTTATGCGGAACAGGATATTTTCTATTATCGTTATTTGATGCGTCTGATTGATGATGAGTGGATGATTGACAATGCTCAGTGGTGCCAGAAAGGGCGCTGGTCATTTTGTGGGCTGTGATGGAAAGCGATAAATCTTTTCTGTATTTTTACAAAAGCAGTAGAAAAATTGGGTTTAGAACGTTTGTCAGGTGTTTATATCAACAATTATATATTCTTTCTATGTTCCCATATAATAAAGCAATCCTTGTGTCATGAACGGCACAGGGATTTTTGCAGTGCTGAAAGAGGCAGGCATGTTTGCGGAGCATGGAGGGGCGGCATATCAAATATGTAAAGCTGAAATTTTGTCCACTGATCATTCCGTCAGTCTGCCCAGAGTGCAGGTATAAGTTTTTTGAAATGGATGATGATTTACAAAATGCAAGGAAAAATTGATCAGGAAGAGAAATCTAAGATACAAGAGGGCTCTATGGCATTGGGGAGGAATGAAGCTATGAAAAAGGAGCTGCGCTCAGCCAGATTAAAACAAAGAACTGCAAAGCCGGGAGAGGTATATGCCTTTTATGTGGAGATGCTGGGGAAATACGGCGTCTGCCAGATCCTTGCCGTGGATGGCAAAAGCATTTGCTATGTGCTGCTTGATTATCTGGAATGTGATCTGCCTGGGGAAGATATCCTGGAGCGGTTACAACCCTATCACCGGGAATCCTTCCGGTATCACCATCAGATGATAAAAACAGGGATTGAGAATACCCCTGTTCCCCGGGATTACCGGTACATAGGCCAGTGCGGGCTCAAAAGCAGCCCGGTATGGGATTCCTACTCCTGGAAGTGGCCCGCGGGGGAAGACTACTGTTATGAGGAGCGATGGAAGTCTTTTGACGAAAAAGCCAGGTCCGCATACAAAAAATATGTAAACAGCGGCGATTTTGTGTCTGTACATGGCAGGATGTTCCGGAAGAATACCGGAGGACTGCGGGATGACCTTTACCAGTGTCTGACAGAAAAAGATACGTTGGAAGAATTTCCCTGTATCACCTATGCCGAAGTGCGGGGGTATTCCGGTAAGCTTGTGAATCTGCTGTCCACAGCACCGCTGCTTCGGACACTGCGCCTGCAAAAGGCAGGGGTAGAGGTACTTGACCTTGGGAAGACCTGCCTGGACAATCTGGAGCTGGATATGAGCGGAATCAGGAAACTGGTACTTCCAAAAGATACCCGCTTTCTGAAGCTGTATGGGAAGATCCGGCCGGAACTGCAAATTGACGACAGCCTTTGCAGTGGGAAACTGACCCTGGAAATATCCTTGAAAAAGGCATTGCTTCAGAGATACGGACTTCAAAAAAACCGGGTCCCAAGGCTCTGCCTGACCGACATAAAAGAGCTGGATATGAGGCAGGCGGCCGAACAGTTTCCAGAGGCGGAATATTTAAACATAAGCGGAGCTCCCGGCACCGTAACCCATATGCAGGAGGCAGGAAAGCTGTCCGGGCTTCGGAATCTTTACTGTAAGGAGCTGTTTGGATATGATGAGAGGGATATGGAAGCATTGGAGGGGCTGCGGGAACTGCGGGAGCTGGATTTTGACAGCGTTCCCAAAGGAGCGGGCCTGTACCTGAAAAAACACTGGAAAGGGAAGCTGGACAGGCTAAGTGTCACCCACCTGCGGGATGAAGGATGGCTTAGGGATAACCTGGAGAACCCGCTACGCCATTGGGATGGAAACGAGTTTATTCCTGAGGCGGCATACCGGAGCGCCAGAAAGTGTTACAAAGATACAAAGAAGCTGCTGACGGAGGCGATGGGCAGGGCGGCGGACAGAAAAGAAATCGAGGAGATTGTCCGCAGGTACACCGGGTATTTTAATAAGCTCAATGACCGCTATGAGGAGTTCGTCGAGACAGAGGAACGGGAGGATATCTTTATGGCCATGCAGAGGCTTTACGAAGAGTGTATCCTGCAAGGAGAATACGGACAGGCGGACGAAAATGCGGCTCCGGTGACGCTTTCGGAAATCTGGCATGTCATGGATGAGGTGCGGGAGAACTGGTAATCGATGTCCGGACATGGAATGACTGGAAAGGAGGCAGATGCATATGAAGGTACGGAGATTTCGCTTTTATGCCAAACGAGAGGATCTGCAGGCTATCCTGGAAGAATTTCAGAGTAAGTTTGATGTTTATTATGTGCCCACATATTCAGATGAAGGCCCTGTCTTTTTCAAGGACGCTGCCGGCCTGCCAGACCTGGGAACTAATTTTTTCGGCTCCCATCAGGGCAATAAGCAGATTCTTGCATTTTCAGGAACAACTGCCTGCTCCTGGAAAGAATACAGATGGAGCGACCACGAGAAGGGAGGGATACGATATACTTCCCTTTGTGACGAAAATATAGAACGGATAGATATAGACTTAAACGGCGTATACCAGGAAACGGCAATCTTCCCCACGGAGACAGCAACGATGCATTATGACAATGCAGCGGCGAAGAAGCTGTTTGACGGACTGAAAAAAATCGTGGGAAGGCAGTCTGTCAAAACTGTGAACGGCTGTTTTATTTGTAAAGGGGCATATGAAGACAAAGAAACATACAGGTTCTGTACAATCAACATAAAGTCGCCGGAAGAATATGACCTGAAAGTTGAGTAAGCGGGGAAACGGAGCCGGTTGTGGATATTATGATGACAGTGTTTTTAGAGATCAAACAGATTGTGGACTATCCACGTTGCCGGATCTACCGGCACTTTATCCAGAACTTAATGGCAGACCGGAGCATTCGCGCAAGCGGGGGTTCTGGTCTTTTTTATTACACGGTGCTTTGCAACTATGCAAATTTCCGCACTTCTTATCTCCGCATAGACGGTATCGGCTATACCGTATACCCCGGTGAGTGGATCTGTACCGTGAAGGAACTGACTGCATGGTTCCGTACCCGTTTCCAGTGCCAGGCAGTCTCCATCCTGGATGAACTGCAGAAACGCCATCTGATCTCCTATCTTTTCCTTGACCGGGGAAAGGTGGTTAAATATAAGGTCCGGGACTGGAAAAAACATAATACCGTGCTGGACTACAACTGCCCCTGTCAAAAAGATACGGGCTTTTTCTTTATGCCTATTGTGGTTGCGACAGAACTGGTCAGCGCCGGCCGCTGCTCCGAAATGGATATCCTGCTGGATCTGTGGATGTCCACTGTTTACAATGACAGCCAGGTGCAGGGTTCGGAGATTGGCCCGGTGGTCTATTTCCGCAACGGCACGGGCTCTCCGCTGGCAGCTTACAGTGAAATGGCTGTCCGCTGGGGCATCTCCAAAGCCACAACAGGGCGTGTGCTGAAAAAACTCGCTGACATGGATTATATCTCCTTAATGTCATTCCCCGGAAGAACAGGTAGCGTGATCTATCTGCACAGTTACCTTTCCACCATGTTCCAGATATCAGATGTCCTTGTTGATAAGGAGGAGGTTGCCATGGTCCTGAAGATCAATCTTACAATGCCGGATGAAACAAATCCGCAGGAAGATACTGTTGTTACAGAGCATGAGGTATGCGTTTCAGAGGAATTATCCAGCGTTTCAAAATCGAACATGGAAGCTGTCATCACAAAAGTGGCGCAGATCCTTGATGCACAGGGCATTTCCTGTTTCCGGTGCCCGAAATCCATATATAAGTTATATCCTTTATCTGACGCCTGCAGGGAAGAGTATATATCCCACATACAGAAGGGGATTGTACGGTTCGGGATGACCGTGTCCTGTGGGGAGGACAAGCTGGTCTACACCTTTGAGCTGACGCTCTCTCCCACTGAAAAAGACAGGGAAGGGGGTGCCAGGGCATGAAAAAGAATCAGGAAGAAATGAACATTGCCGATAACCCGCTGTACCATGATACCTGGAAGCTGCTGAAGAAATACAGGGATGTGGTATGGAGCCTGGAGCTGTCCGTCCAGCAGGTGCGGAGCCGGTTTGAGATCGAGTATGGGAGTTCCATCGAGGATTTTCTGGAGTCTGTCTATGTGGCCGGGATAGACCTGTCAGACCGCAACATTGAACATCACGCCAAATGTATCGAGCGAAGCCACCGGATGCTGAAACTTCTGGATACCTCCATCGACCTGCTCCGTACCAAGCACAAGAATGGGGAAAGCTATTACTGGCTGCTGTATTACTCTTTCCTCTCTCCGCAGCAGCTCCGAAATGTGGAGGAGATCATAGAGAAACTGCGCCCCCATATCCGGGATATCAGTTTCCGTACCTATTACCGCAGGAGGCGAGAGGCGATTGACGCACTCAGTTCTATCCTGTGGGGGTATACATCCAAAGACAGTATCGACATTCTGGAGAAGTTCTTTCCGGATGATAAGAATGCCGGGGAACAGAAATAAGCAGCTATATGATATTTACAGGCAATCAGGCCGGATTGGAGGAAATATATGATAACATTGACTGAGGATGAAAAGAGGATGGTGTTCCAGCTGGAGGGCTGCCACAGGTATGATGCAGTACAGGAGATTGCTGTGCTCTGCCGGTATACCCGTGACCATGATATAAAAGCAACTGCAGAAAATCTGTTAAAGAAACTTCATGAACTTTCGGAAGATGACTGCAGGGAGCTGATCTGTGAGATTCAGAGAAACTATCACCTGCCCTGGAAAGCAAGGACCGTTGGGGAGATGATTGCTGTGGCAAGGCAGGAGTCCGGCGCCCGGAAACTGGAAGGGCATGACATCATGGCACTGGAACGCTTTGACCCGGAAGTGACGCATATGATTGTGTTTGATGTGCTTTCGAGGGAATCTCCCGTAGGAGATAAAGGTGAACGGATGAGGCTGTTTCTGACTGAAGCCGGTTATAAAAAAGCTTTGGAGAATCAGGACAGGTCCTTCATCCGGATTTTGAACTATGCAAAAGTGTCACAAGGGCATTTGAGGTATGGCCAGCCAGACGGAGAGTTATAAATACCTTTGTTTCTGAAATCTATACTGTTTAATTATGGGGGATAGGGTTGATAATGTTTGCCGGTCCTACCTTTTGAGGTAGGGCTGGCATATTTTGGGTAGAGACGTGGATTACAAAGGGATAAAAACAATTTCTTCATAGATGAACAAAATAAAAATGTATAAAAATATAAAATTTCAATAAAAATAACTATGTAAAACAAGAAAATATGAAATTACATGTTGATTTTTTGCGAAAATAGATTATAATGTATGTGAGGATAATGCTGGATTATGGATGTAAAACCTAAAATGAGGAGATTATTATGCTGATACAATTTAATTTTAAAAATTTTAAATCTTTTCGTGATGAGGTATCTTTGGATTTGACGGCAACGAAGATAACAGAACACGAGAATCATGTAGCAGAAGCGGCGAATGATAAACTTTTAAAGGTGGCGGCTATCTATGGCGCCAACGCAAGTGGAAAGTCTAATGTGTATGATGCCTTTGAATATATGACTTACTATGTAGATGAATCTTTTAAATTCGGTGATGAAGAAGAACGGCGCAGGAAAACGGGAGATTCTTATCTGAAAGTGACACCATTCCTTTTTGATGAAAACAGCCGTGACGAGGAAACCACCTTTGAAGTATTTTACGTTGACAATTCAGAAGATACGGGCAAGACATACCAGTATGGGTTTTCTTTGAAAAAGGACGAAGTGGTGGAGGAATGGCTCTATTCCAAAGCAAAGACGGCAAGAAACAAGTACCGGACAATTTTCTACCGTAAAAAGGGCGAAGAACTGGAGATGAACGGCTTTTCCAAAAATCATGTGGAGAATATCAAGGCATCTCTGAATAAGGAATCCCTTATTGTATCTTTGGGATCGAAGCTGCGGATAGCCAAACTGAAAAAGGTGAGGGATTGGTTTTTGAATAATGAGATTGTAAACTTTGGCGATCCGGCAGAGAACTTTTTCCTTTCCAGAGTTTTGCCGGAAGGGTTTATAGACCGAAAAGAGGTGCAGGATAATGTGGTGGAATATTTTGCATCTTTTGACGAGGCGATACAAGATTTTAATGTAGAAGAACTTCCCCAGGAGGATGAAAAAGACAATAGCAAAAGCTATAAGATTGATGCCTTGCATAAAATGGGTGACAGTGGGAAAATGGCTTCTATTCCATTAAAACAGGAATCCAGCGGAACATTGAAGATGTTTGCCCTGTATCCCTCTTTAAAGGAGGTGCTGGACCAGGGTTCCACGCTGTTTATTGATGAGTTGAATGCCAGACTGCATCCATTGTTGGTAAGGAATATCATATTGACTTTTCTTTCGCCGGAAATCAATACTAGGAATGCGCAGCTGGTTTTTACAACCCATGACATCTGGCAGTTTTCCAATGAATTGCTACGGCGGGATGAAATCTGGATGGTTAATAAAAACCGGGACGGAGTTTCGGAACTGTACTCTCTGGTTGAGTTTAAGGACGAAGAGGGGAACAAGGTACGGCGGGACGAGGCTCTTGCAAAGAATTATCTTACAGGAAATTATGGAGCGATTCCAGCGTTAAAGCCTATGAAGATGTTGAAGGGGAGGGGAGCGGATGGCAAATAGGGGGAAAGCGGCAGGAAAGAAAACCACTGCCGCCGGAAAACCCAGCGACAGTCGAGCCGGAAAAAGGCGGGACAGAAACAAACGAGTGGGAGCCAGGGTTCCCGAACTGGGATATTATCTGATTGTGACGGATACGGAAGAAACGGAGAAGAATTACTTTGAAGGGCTGCGGGACAGTATTCCGGCTGAGCTGAAAGACCGGCTTGTGATAAAGGTGGAAAAGGCCAGAACGGTAGAACTTGTGAAGAAGGCTCTGGAAATGACAGGGCAGGAATCACAGTACCGAATACCGTGGATAGTTTTTGATAGAGACCAGGTAAAGGATTTTGACGAGATTATTCAGACAGCGGAGAAAAGCGGTGTGGGTGCGGGATGGTCTAATCCCTGTTTTGAGATATGGATGTATGCGTATTTTGGAGAGATGCCTGTGATTAGGGAGTCTTTTACCTGCTGTGATCGGTTTGCTGAGAAGTTTGAAAAGATAACGGGGCAGAAATATTCCAAGAACGACAGGAGTATTTATCAGAAGCTGGTGCAGCATGGAGATGAAAAAAAGGCGATTCAGTTGGCGGAGAGATGTTATAAAAGATGTGTGGAAGATGGAAAACGAAAACCATCGGAGATGTGGCCGGCTTGTAGGGTGCATAGGTTGGTGGAAGAAATACAAGAAAAAGTAGTTTCAAATTATAATAATTAAGGAGAGAAAAGATGAAGCTAAAGAAACAATTTGCGGACTTTTACAAAGAGATTAAAATTGATGAGGAAGTCGAAGATTTGAAGGAAAAACGGGAAGTGTTGCAGGGAGATATTGAAAACAAGCTTCCTAATGAATTAAAGAAGCATGGTATAGACTTAAAAAAGAGTGAAATTAAAATTTTTGACCAAGGTAGCTATAAACTTAATACAACAATCTCAAATGATTATGGAAGTATAGATAGAGATGTGGCTGTAATGTTTCCATTAAATATAGTTGAAAATTCTGATCCCAGAAAGATTAAGGCATATGTCAGAGATGCGCTAAAACATCAAAATAGAACTTTAGATATCAAGGAACCCTGTGTAAATGTATCATATATCGAAAATGGCGAGGAATGGATGCATATAGATTTACCAGTTTATGCTCAATATAATGGAAATGTTTATTTGGCAAGAGGAAGTGAGTTTGCAAAGGAAGGGAATTATCGTTGGGAAGATGCCGATCCAGAAGGATTAAATGAATGGTTGCTGGGAAAAATCACGGGAAACGATCAGCTAAGAAGAAATATTCGATATATTAAGAAATGGAAACAGGAAAAATACCATGATTCATCATTGGATCATGAAGTTCCACCAAGTATAGGTTTGACCTTGCTGATGTGTAAACATTTTGTTCCTTCAACAAGCGCTGAAGGAGATGATGATTTGCTGTCTTTGAGAATGTCAATTCAAAATATAATGAACGAGTTCGATTTGACATATGATTATTTTGGCAATCTCATTAAAGCAGACATTACATATGATCTTCCAGTAGTTCCATTTACAGATGTATTTTCTAAAATGAAAAAAAGTAATTCATATATAATTAAGTTTTATAATCGTTTGAATACGGCGTTGCAGAATTTGACGGATGCATGTAACGTGGAATCAGAGCATGATGCAGGACTAAGTGTGCAAAAAGTGTTTGGAGAAAAATTCTTGGTTCCACCAAAGCAAGTATCTATATCTACTTCTTCGAATAGAAGGGAGCATAGTTTTGGATGAAGTAAAAGCAATAAGAGAAATATTATCTTCTTATGATGAGATATCAAATATCAGTGATGATGGAAAGATTGTATTTTTTGAACTTTATAATAATACGTATGGGTTGTTATTCTTGTCTTTGGTAGACCCACTTAGTAGGCCAATAATTTTTATTAAAGACGATGAGCAGTATGACTATCCACATATTATGCTGTCAGAGATACCTATAAATGGAGACAAATATCGTGCATTATGCCTGTATGAGTCAGGTACTCAAATTGAGTATATAAAAACTTATGAAGAGAAATTGATAGATGCGATTGATAGATTATTTGAACTCTTAAATTTATCCCCTTATGAGATTGAAAGAGAATTTCAGAATGAATTTCTGTTTTATTGGAATGCACAGGCAAAGGAAGAAGTAGATGTATATATACAGTCTGAAAGAACTTTTCATCGTATGAACGTATATAGAAACAAAGATGGTATTTTTCGCTTTGTAAGTAGAAAAATAGCTTTGAATGATAAAAGTAAATATAAGCATGTTCCTAATTTAAATGTTTATTATATTCCGATAACGGACAATAGAGGAATATTACCACCGCTAAAAAACAAATTATGGGATTCCAAAGTAATATTGAATATTTTCAAAGGAAGAGATTATAAAAGAATTGATTCAGAAACGTACAAGGCAATTCAAACTGAAAAAATAAATCAAACAGAAGCCATATTTATTTTTGAAATGCTTGTTGAGAAACAAATAATTACCTTTGGAGCAAAAGTCAGATTTAAGAGATCATATCACAATACGCTTTTAGAGAAAATTGAGCATTCGATTGAGGAAATTGATTATTTGGAAATAAAAAGGTGTGATTACTATTTTCTTAATAAGCAAATTGGAAATGAAACATCTATAATTGGTAAAAAAATTGCTATTGTTGGAGCTGGGTCATTAGGCAGTTATATTTCTGTAGAGATGGTGAAATCAGGTATTAAGGATTTAACATTATATGATTCTGATACGGTTGAAGGAGAAAATATATTACGGCATCAATCAGATTTCTTCTGGCGTGGATGCAGTAAGGTTTACTCATTACAGTATAAGCTACAACAAATTCATCCCGAAGTTATGGTTGAAATAAAAACTGAAAATATTACAACGAAAATATTGAAAGATGACATGAATAAATTTGATATGATAATATTTGCAGTGGGAAATAGTGATGTACAGCTTTCGTGTAATAATCTTTTGAAAAAAGAAAATTATGCAAAACCAGTTCTTTATGTTTGGCTAGAAGCGGGAGGAAGTAATAGTCATATATTGTGTGTGGATTATTCACAAAAAGGATGTTTTGAATGTCTGTATACAGATGAAAAAGGAAGACTGATAAATAATAAAGTGAATAGAATGACCGAGGAACAAGTCGAAAGTCATACTCTAAGAAACGGATGCGGTGCAACAAGAGTAGCATATGGGAGTAGTATTTTGTTAAGAACAACGGGCGTAGTATTAGATATGGTGCAAAGGGTATTTAATCATGAGATAAAAGAAAATATATTATTGAATATTACCAGAACATCGGTTACTGAGCAGAGTGGAAAATTTATTGAAAGTAGGTGTAATTGTTGCGGTGATCCAGATTGAAAATAAATGTGTAAAAATGTTATTGCCAAATAAAAAGGTGGTAGATATATTACCAGAAATTTTTGGAGAGATAAAAAAGTGGCTTCAAACAAGTAAAGATGCTCCAGAAAGCGGAGGATATATCATTGGTTATCAGCATGACAAGACAAAAAATATTTCTCTGGAAGGGGTATCGCATCCATATTTATTAGATATAAGGAATCGGTTTCGATTTGATATAAAAGATCCAAGGCATAATATTTTTTTAATGAAGGCTAAATTAAGAAAAAGTTATTACATGGGTGTTTGGCATACGCATCCGCAAGTGATGCCAGAACCTTCATCTATTGATTGGAATGACTGGTATAAAACATTAGATATTGATCAAACAGCATGTGAATATGCATTTTTTATAATTGCAGGAACTACCTATATAAGAGTGTGGGTTGGTGATTTTCAATCAAAACATATTAACGAAATATACGAATGTGAGAAAGTAGGCGATTTATATAAAAAGGCTTGATTTTAAGAAAATGTTTAAAGCAATATTTGGGGTTTTGTCTATACCATTTTCGTTTATTAGCATAATAGAGATATTGCATATTAAAGAAATTATAGATGATACATGGATAAAGTTATTAGGTATAGATCAAGAGACAGGATTGTATTATGGTTTGACAATTCTTTCGGATAAATGGAAACATAGCGATAATGTTATGTGGGCATTGTTTTTATTCTTTTTGTTTTTGATAATTGTACAAATTGCATATTTTATATATGAGAATAGACTGGAAAGCATTTTGCTTATAGAGCATAACTCTCTTAATAAAATGTACTTTAAAATAAACAAAGAATGCAGAAATTCTTATATAATTGTTCCGTATAAATTAAATCAATACACAACATTTAATTCCAATCTTCCGCTGAAAGAAAAGTTAAATATTGCTATAACAGAGCTTGAGAACCATATTGACAAAATAAATGATAAAATAGGAAAAGGAAAGTATTGGGCAGGTTATGCAGGTATTGCAAACATACCAATGACATTTATGTTGGGTTTTGAACTGGGGGATGAAAACAGAAAATTACTTTTCCATAAATATCATGGAAGAAAGACATCGGCAAAATTAAAGGATGATTCATTTCACCTATTGAAAGAGGATGAAAGGAGATTTGTATTTAAAAATGAAATAATTGAGAAATCAAATTTAGAGAAAAAGGGAAAACTTCTTTTGCTAATTGAATTAACACAGCCAATAAGGGAAGCGGATTATAAGGCTATTCAGGAAGAAAATGATTATATTATTAAATTTTATATTGCAGATACAATAGATTATGATGTTGTTGATTCAAGTAGCCAAATAGATGAATATACAGATGAAATTTTGCACTGGGTTGCAGAAAATCAAAAGAATCCCAATATAGTACAAATAAAGATATGTATTGCTGCGTCAAGTGCATTCATATTTGCATTAGGAATGAAGTTCAGCAAAACTCAGAACAAAGAAACAGTAATTTTTCATTATGAAAAGGATACATATCCTTGGGGAGTTAATGTTCATAAAAGGATACCAATTATTATAAAGGAAGTATGAGTATAAAATGAGAAGCGCGGTAAAATTGCAACAATTCAGTCGTGCTTTTTTATAATAATTTAGACGAGGGAGTAGTATGGAAGAAGGAGTGGATACCTGTATGCTGAAGGAATATCTGGAAAAAAACTATGGTTACAATGAACCGATTTTCCTTAACGAGATCCGGCTGGAGGGGCTTAGTGACAATGCCCTGCGCCAGTATTTCAAACGGATGCTCAAGTCAGGCGATCTGGCTCGTTTTGATACCGGGATTTATTATCTCCCAAAAGTGCCACGGCTTTTGAAAAAAAGTTATTTAGATCCCATGAAGGTCATTATACGCAAATATATCCAAAGTACAACAGAAACCTATGGATACTTTGCTGGAGCCACTTTTGCCAATCAGATTGGTCTGACAACCCAGATGCCGGCAACACTGGAGATTGTAACGTCAAAAGAATCGACAGAGGGGCGTACCGTCACCGTAGGCTCCCAGGCCGTCCGGCTGAAACGGCCCGTCACGACTATAACATCGGAAAACGCCGGGCTGCTCCAGTTTTTGGATGCCGTTTTCCATGCAGAAAAATATTCCGAGCTTTCTAATTCTGATACGGGAATTCTTCTGAAAAACTATGCAAAGCAGCGAAATTACAGTAAGGAGCTTCTTTCCAGTGTGCTGTCCGGCATTACGGGTTCTGCTGCAATAAAACTGATTGAATGGGGAATTATTTATGAATTTACATCATGACCACGAAGTATTTAACAGGGGTATGATTATTATTTATTTTAGGTATATCCTTATATCTTTCACTATATATAGTTTCTTTTCGTTGACGGATTCCATATCTTGTGTTACACTTCCCTTGTAATTGATTTTTGTGCGCATCCTTTTATGGAGATACAGGCAGAAATGTCTGTATGCGGCATAGCCCCGCATTGCACACGCTGTTAAGTTTGTATGATTGTACCAGCAGTATCACTACGTCCTGTAAGTGATATACCGCTGGTTTTATTTTGGAAAATTTTATTATCTCTTTTCAGAGCAGGAATGACATGGGTTCACAGGAAACTGCGGACGCCAGGAATAAGAAAGTCATTTCTGCTTTTTTTGCTGCCTGAAAACCGGAAGGCTTATAGGGATAGAACAACATTCATAAGGAAGAAAGGAAGGTGGAGAGCGATTGCAGAAAGTAAGATGGCTGGATCAGGACTGCAACAAATGCGGCAGACAGTTAAACAGCTGGGATGCCCGGTTATCGAAAACCCTGGCTTACAAATACCCGTGCTGTGAATCCTGTATTGCCGGGGAATATGATATGTCGGCGGAAAGGCTGCGGGACCGCATGGAAAACTATTTTGGGATGCGCCCATGCCAGGGGCTGTAAGGAGGAATGGAATGAGAGAAAAGGAACATGAGGAATACAATGCGCTGACAAAGCGGCTGCTGGAGGAAGGCTATACCGTGGACAATCATCCGGACTATGTAAGGGTTGATGTTCCCATGTGGCAGGAGAAAACCCTTGATAATTATGATGGGGGGTTTACCTATGAACGCTGGTGGATCTTTGAACAGACTTTCAGGACGCCCTGCGGCCTGCAGTGCAAAGGACTCCAGTGTCACAGCAACATGAGCTACATGGGGATTGAATGGACTTTTGAGAATGATATGGCTACCATCCGCTGTCCTTATGAAAAGAAGGAATGCAAGCTGAAACACGAATACCTTCAGGAGAATAAGGTACTCAGGTATGAGTGTGAGGTTCATATGACGAAAGAGGAATACTGCTATGAAGGAAGCGTAGAGCATATCCTGAAGCTGCATGATGATGAGATACGGAGACAGGAGGTCAGCTTCAGGCTGCAGAAAAATGGACGAGTCTGCCGTGAGCATATGAGGTTCAATCGGGATACCCTGGAATGGGAAATGAACTATGACCCTTATTATTGCGGATCAAGCAGATGTGCAGGGATGTGCCCGGTCCTGGGGCATGAGCTGGATAAGAAAAAGGGGAATGTATTTTATGATGTGAAAATATCTTATCTCAGAAATGACTTGAACGGCACACTGTTTGAAGGACAGGTGGATACCCGGATCATCAAGGGGAAAAAGCTCTTTGACCATCCGGTGAGCATGGATATCGGCAAGATATGCGCCAGGCTCTGCCAGGACCGGATAAGGGAGAAAGTTCGGAGACATTATTTTACGCAGCTGTTTTTCTCTGAATACCACGGCAGGTATTTTTCCTTTGAGATCCAGAATGTCCGTGCGGAACGAAGGGAGAGCCGGGATCTGATGCAGGACCTGGAGGATATACGGAACGGAATCCAGATCGTGCATGCTTCTGATATGGAAAAAAGGGATTCTGAGAATAAAAGGGAGAGACGGCGGCAGGCGCGGGAGTCTGCGGTCAGGCGTCTGGAAAAGAAACTGTTGGAGAACGGATATGAAAGTCTGGAAAAATTCAGTGTAGACCGGCGCCATGCGGATAAATGGCTGGGAGAGGAACGGATCGCAGAACTGGAACAGATGCGCCTGGAAAAAGAGAAAGAGAGAAGGGAGCAGCCAGTGCAATTAAGTTTGTTTGATATGGAAGTTCTGTAAGATAAAGGAAAGGCTGCCTGGAGCAGCAATAATATTTTTCATGCCAGTATTTTTGAGATACCATCCATACCATTGTAATGTTAATTTGGATATTCTTGATAAAAAGCGGTTTCTTTAGTATAATAAAACCGTGACAGAAGGTAAAGATTTAATCAGATATATGTTTTCTAAATCATGTAGAAAGGTGGTGTCTGTTATGTCAACATTGCAGAATCAGATCACACAATCTCTGGAAGGACTTTCGGATGACAGCCTGCGCTTTATTCTTGATATGATACAGCGCTTTGTGCTGCCATCAGAGTCAAGGAGTGTGAGTATAAATTATGGCGTTGTCACACAGGGCAAAAAACGCAGGCTTGGAAGTATGAAAGGGCAGAAATTTATTGCGGATGGTCATGATATAGACGAGTGCAATGATGAAATAGCCAGATTATTTGAGGTGGATGGTTGATGAAGATTTTGCTGGATACACATATTGCAATATGGGCAGTACTGGATTCGGAGGAATTGTCGAATACAGCCAGGGCAATGATACTTGACGAGAACAATGAAATCTATTACAGTACCGCTTCCGTGTGGGAGATTACAATCAAGCATATGGCACATCCGGAAACATTTTTATTTAGTGGGAAATACCTGGAGAAAGGATGTGAAGAGAATGGTTTTGTCTCGCTGCCTGTATTTAATAAACATGTGGCTGAGCTGGAATCTTTGGTAAGGCCAAAGGATGCTCCACCGCATAAAGATCCTTTTGACAGGATTTTGCTTGCGCAGGCAAAATCAGAAGGAATGAAATTTATGACACATGATACTTTGATTCCGTATTATAACGAATCTTTTGTTATCAGTGTTTAACATGAGTGCAATGATTGATGTAAAGAGCCAGAAGATATTTACAATCTCGAACTGGCTAAAGGTGTGAGCGCATTTTCTTTTGTTGGTTATTTATAAAACACTATATATAGTATCAACAACTTGACTAAATCAATATCTTGTGCTAAACTGTCCTTGTAATTGATTTTTGTGCGTAACCCGTAAGGGAAATGCAGTCCGTTCAGGCTGTATGCGGAGAACTTTCCGCATTGCACACGCTGTTAAGTTTGTATTTTTGTGCCAGTAGTACCATTATGCCCTCCGGGCAGTGGTTTACTGGCTTTTTTATGTAAAAGGGATGACTTTCCCTTTAAGAGCGGGAATGACTATGGTTCATGGAAATCCATGGACGCCAGGATTTGGCAGATGGTCATTTCCGCTTTTTTATTTTCAGCCCAAATGCCGGTAACGGCTTTGAGGATAAAACATTTTAGAAAGGCAGGTACAAAGAATGAGCATGAGAAACAAAAAGGCCGGCAGGAGCTGGCAGAAACAGGCGGCAGGATACCCGTTCAGGGATACCGCTGTCCAGAAAGCCAATGACCAGTACTGGAAGAACTGTACCACGATCCGTACAGTGAACTTTACGCACAGGGCCAGAAGGGGGGCGTGACCATGCCCGATACGAACATGGAGAGGGAAAGGCACAGCCCGCTGGTGCTGGTGGATACGGAAGACCTTACCAGGGAAGAATGGCTGGACTGGCGGCGCCGCGGGATCGGCGGCAGTGATGTCTCTGCCATCATCGGGATCTCCCCTTTCCGCACCGCACGGGATATCTATTATGACAAAGTGGGTATTGCGGCGGTGGAGGAAAATGAAGGCAACTGGGTGGCTATGGAAATGGGCCATCTCCTGGAAGACCTTGTGGCAAAGATATTTGAAAGAAAGACAGGGCTTAAAATCTATCAGGTCAAAAAGATGTTCCGGCATCCCCTTTATCCGTTCATGCTGGCAGACGTGGATTACTTCATCACCATGACGGACGGCACGAAAGCCGTCCTGGAGATCAAGACCACGAACTATAATGCAAAAGACCACTGGTGGAAGGATGGCAGGGAGACCGTGCCGGTCCATTACGAAGCCCAGGGCAGGCATTACATGGCCGTCATGGATATGGACCGGGTATTTTTCTGCTGTCTGTACGGCAACACGGAAGATGAGGTCATTATCCGGGAACTCCGCAGAGACATGGCCTATGAGGAAGAGATGATATTCCTGGAACAGGAATTCTGGAACAGCCACGTACAGAAACAGATCCCGCCGCCTTATCTGGAGGACGGGGATGTGATCCTCGCCAGCGCCAGGCAGTATTGCGGCAGGGCGGACAAGGACGCCGGGGCCATTGTCCTGAACGGGACCATGCCGTCCACACTGATGCGTTATATGCAGCTCCAGGAGCAGAAGAAACAGTCAGATAAATATTCCAAAAAGCTGGAGGCCGACATCCAGAGGCTGAAAGCGATCCTGGCTGCGGAGATGGGTACAAGCTGTACGGCCATCTGCGATATGGACGGGAGCCGTTACACGCTGACATACAACCCGGTGCGCAAGATGGTCGTTGACAAGGACAACCTGGCACGGCTGAAACTGCAGTACCCGGAGATCTATGAGCAGTTTGTGACGGTATCGGAATTCCGGACGTTCCATGTAAAGGTCAGTGCTGTGGATGCCGCCTGAGAACAAAGAACATTATGGAAAGGACAAGGTGAAAATGAGAAGAAGAACATGGATACCAGGGTGCATAGGGGGATTTCTTTTGTTCCTCCTGATAAGGGACGCGTTCCAGCTGATACGCCTGGGATGCGGTCTGGCGCTGTATCCCCTGCTGGGAGCTGTCCTGGCAGTCATTACGGGCCTGCTTGTGTTATGGCTCTTATGGAGGTGAGAGAATGAGTTATACAGGTACTTATGACGGAAAGATATTCCATAACCCGTCAAATAAATTCTGCATTGTCATTGTGAAGACCGCAGATACTGCCATCCCGGAACAGGCACGGGATAAGAGAAGGTATAAAGACCACCTGATCCGTTTTACTGCTGTGGGCTATGAGATCCCCATGACGGATGCCGTGGAGCTGGAACTGGAAGGGGAATGGGTAAACGGGAAATACGGCATGCAGCTCCAGGTGGAGCAGTGGCGTGAGATCGTACCGAGGACAAAGGAAGGCGTGCTGAGCTATCTCGGTTCCGGCCTTATCAAAGGGATCGGGGAGAAAACTGCCGCTGAGATCGTGGCAAAGTTCGGCACAAATACGCTGGACATACTGGAAAAGCACCCGGAACGGCTGCTGGAGGTCCGGGGGATAACAGAAAACAAACTGGAGGATATCCGGACTTCTTTTGCGGAGAGCCGGATGCTACGGGATATCATGACGCTCCTTGCGCCCTTTAAGCTGACGCCGAAGACGGCGCTGAAGATCTACCAGCATTTCGGGCCGGCTTGTCTGGATATTTTGAAAAAAAGCCCATTCGAGCTGTGCCAGATACCGGGCTTCGGGTTCCGCAGGGTGGATGCCATTGTAAGGAAAACCGATAACCGCCCCCGTGACCCCATGCGGATCAGGGGCGCGCTCCACTGCACACTGGACGAGGCAAAGGGAAAGCAGGGGCATCTGTTTCTGGGAAGGGAAGAACTGTGCAAGGCAGCTTTTAAGATGCTGAATGAAAAGATCCCGCTTCCGGAAATGCGTGTGCGCCAGGAGGAAGTGGGCAGGGAACTGGACGCTATGATCCTGGGCGGCTCCGTGGTCTCCATGAGGGACAGCATCTACCACCCGAATGCATTCGCGCAGGAGGATGAGACTGCCAGCCGGATCGCAAGGCTTCTGGCGGAGGAAAGGCCGCAGGCAAAAGACATTACCGCCATCATTGAGGCGGTCCGGGCAGAACAGGGCCTCCGTACTTCCGGGAAACAGGAAGCCGCAGTCCGGACGGCATTTCTTTATAACCTGTCCATCATCACCGGTTCACCCGGTACGGGCAAGACGACCGTTCTGAAGATCATCCTGGAGGTTTACCGCAGGATGCATCCCGACAGGAAGATCGTCCTTATGGCGCCTACGGGCCGGGCAAGCCGCAGGATGGCGGAGAGTACCGGATTTGACGGGGCATGCACCCTTCACAGCGGCCTTGGGCTTGTCAGTGAAGAGGATGAGGGCAGCCGCGGCAGAAAAAAGGACAGCCTGGACGCGGATCTGGTCATTGTGGACGAGTTCTCCATGGTGGATATGTGGCTTGCAGGCAAGTTCTTTCCCGCGTTGAAGGAAGGGGCGAAGACCGTCCTGGTCGGTGACCCGGACCAGCTGCCCAGCGTAGGCGCAGGGAATGTGTTCAAGGAACTGATCCAGTGCGGCCTTGTGCCGGTCACAGTGCTGGACGAGGTATTCCGCCAGGCAAAGGACAGCCTGATCGCCCATAACGCGCGGTTCATCCATGACGGCAGTACCAAGCTGTATTATGGGGATGACTTCCAGTTCCTGTCCTGTGACAGCCAGGCAGACGCAGCAGCTATCATTGAGAAGTATTGCCAGGAGATCAAGAGCAACGGGATCGAGCACGTGCAGATCCTCTCACCATTCCGGACAGAAGGGGCGGCATCCTCGGACCATCTGAACGCCGCCATCCGGGAGATCGTGAATCCGTTCCAGTCCACGGAGGATGAGATCCGTGTGGGTTCAAAGACATTCCGTGTGGGAGACCGCATCATGCAGACTAAAAACACGGATAAGGTATCCAACGGCGATCTGGGATTTATCCGCTATGTGGAGGATACGCCGGAGGGGAAACGGATCGGCCTGGACTTTGGGGAGGACCGCAGCCTGGAATACGGCATGGAGGATCTGGTGAACCTGGACCTTGCCTATGCGACCACCATCCATAAGGCCATGGGCTCCGAGTACGACATCGTGCTGATGCCGGTACTGAAGGCCCATTATATCATGCTCTACCGGAACCTTCTGTATACCGGGATCACCCGCGCAAAGAAGAGGGTGGTGCTGGCAGGAGAAAAGAGCGTGCTGTTCATGGCCATCCACAAGAATGAGATCAGCAGGAGGAATACCCTTCTGGGAGAGCGCATCTGCCTGTATTATAAGGCTTATGCAAGGAGCGCCGGGATCGCGGTGCCGGGGTTCCTGGAAGAAAAACTGAAGGCAGCAGGTTAAAAATGGGATGCAGGTGCAGAAAATGCACGGGGTATCCCTTATTTATTTAAAGAAAGGAGTTTTAAGATGAACAAGAATGAACAGACAGCAACCATGTACGAGAATATCCCTGCGGTGGCAGAGCTGAACAAGGTGCCGGGCTTTAACCCCCTGAAACTGCTCCGCCGTATCATCTCCCCGGAAAACGGGGAGGAAATGATGCAGCTGGATCTCCGTTATAAAAAGTTATGGTTCCGGCTTGCGAACCCCAAAGGCCGCATCCGCCTGAACGCCCTGCGCATCACGGAGCAGATGGCGATCTATGAGGCACAGGTTTTTCTGGAGCGCACCGATGAAAATCCCATTGGCAGCTTTACTTCCAGCTGCACAAAGGAAGAGGCGCCGGGAGGGCAGTATATCCAGGCGGCACAGTATGCAGCTATGGATGAGGCGTTGTCCGATGCAGGATTTGGCATCCAGTTCGCCGATGTGGGCATGGACGCAAAAGGGAGCCGTTACGGGAGCAGGATTCCTTTCAATGGAACCTCCCAGAAGAAAGAAACAACTGCCTTGACTGGCACAGCTGCGGTTTCCGCAGAAAGGAAACCGCCGGATACGGCACCTGCCAGAAGTACGGTCACAGCGTTCCCGGCGGCAGAGGAAAAGAAAGAGATACCGAAGCAGGAAAAACCGGCACAGACCTCCGGGCTGCCCATTCAGGGCGCAAAGGCGGCTGTAAATGCCGGGTCTGGGGGAAACAATCCCGCACCGCACACAGCAGCAGAGGCAAAAACACCGCTTGAAGCGATGGCGGGGAATGGAAATGCTGCGGCAAGCCTTCCGGCTGGTTCCCAGGGCGGTTCAGAATGCCTTCCGGCAGGTCCGGGAAAAAGTTTCGGAACGCTCCCGGTGCAATCCGGCGCCGCACAGGAACCGTCAGGACAGCCCTCTGCAGGAGCAGTGCAGACCGTGGAAGCAAGTGGAGAGAATAAAACGGAACCGTCAGCCAGGATTCAGGAGCCGGCTGAAAACAGCAGTCTGCCGGTGGGACCGCAGACAACAAAGGTTCAGGGAACGGCACAGCCTGCCGGGACCGGGGAACAGCCTGTAAGGGCAGGGGAACCGGAATCCCTTCCGGTACAGAAAAATGCAGAAATGCCTGTGGCGGGAGAAACGGGAAATAACCTCCCTGTTTCCGAAAGGAAGGATATGGAGGAAGATACCGGGAAAGCAGTTCAGGACATGATGGCGCTGTTGGGCAGACAGAATGTTCCCACAGAGGCCGCCGCATCTGCCGGTGGAAATACGGCAAGTGCGGAAAATGCGGAAGGCAGAGGTCCGGTGCCGGAAGCCCTGGGCCTGCCTGTATCCGGGGAAACGGTACAGGAAAAAGCAGATGCCAGGTATACGCCGGATATGCCCGTGGAAGAGATCGTCAAGCTGATGACCTTTGAGGAAGCCGGAAAGGTAGTAGTAGATACCGGCGTCTGCAAGGGGCAGACCATAGCGGAAGTGGCAGAACGGCGGCCGCCCAGCCTGAAATTCTATCTGTACGGCGGCTACCGGGGGGATAACAATATCCTCCGCGCGGCGGCCCAGATCATGCTGGATTCCCTGGCTGCTAAAAAAGCCGGATAAAGGCAGGCAATGGAGCGCACAAAAGGAGACAGCAAGGAAGGAGGGTGCAGGCGATGGGCTCGTTTTCACAGGATTTCCCGTTCGGGATCATGGATGTGGTGGAACTGCTGCATTTGCATATCCGGCGCAGACAGGCGGACAGCGCTTATACGGACTGCCCGTTCTGCGGCGACCGGAGAGGGAAGATGAATGTCAATTTTATCAAGAACGTGTGGCGGTGCAACTACTGCGGCGAACACGGCGGGATGCTGAACCTGTATGCAAGGGTCAACAATACCACCAATTCCGAAGCCTATCGGGAGATCTGTGACGCGCTTCAGGCGGGGGATACTTCCTGGGGATACGGGCAGGCAGAGAACATAAATCCCGGCGCAGGGGTTCCGTCAGGGAACCTTTGCGCCGGCAGCCAAAAGGAAACCGGGATTTCCCAGGCGGAGCGTGCCGGCCCCCAGGAGATACACCAGACCTATTCCCTGCTGCTGGAAATGCTGTCCCTGACTTCCGCACACCGGGCGCACCTGCGCTCAGAGAAGCGGGGGCTTTCGGATGAACAGATCGACAGCCTGGGGTTTAAGAGCACCCCGCCCTATTTTCTGTGCCGCTCCCTGACGGAGAGGCTGATGAAGCAGGGATGTAAGGTGGAGGGAGTTCCGGGGTTCTATCTCCATGAGGGCGGATACTGGACTGCAAAGTTTGGCAGCCGCACGGCGGGCATCCTGATACCGGCCATCGGCATTGAAGGGCTGATCCGGGGGATGCAGATCCTCCTGGATGTTCCCTTTAAGGATAAGGATGACCCGCCGGAGAAAGCCGGGACCAAATATATCTGGCTTTCCTCCTCCACGAAAAATATGGGAGTCACTTCCGGGAGCCCGGTGCATTTCATAGGGAATCCCTTTGCCCGGACCATCTATGTCACGGAGGGGATACTGAAAGCGGACATTGCCCATATACTGCTGAACCGTTCTTTTGTGGCGGTGGCAGGGGCAAACAATGTAGCGCAGCTTGGGCCTCTGTTCGGGCTTTTGGCGCAGAACGGTACGGAATTGATCATCGAGGCCCACGACATGGACAAGTACAGCAATGAGATGATCGCGAAAGGAAGTTCCAAGATATACCTGCTGGCGAGGCAGCAGGGAATGGAGTGCCGGCGGCTGACCTGGAATCCCAATTACAAGGGGATCGATGACTGGCAGCTTGCACTCCGGAAAGAAAAACAGCAGAAAGAAGGTGGGGATCAGAATTTACAGAAAGGCCGGGCGGTTTTCTGCCAGAAAGGAAAGGGATTGTCAGATGAACTTCTGAATTTCCCACACCGCAGATGGAGGTTCCGCATTTATCAGCTTTCCTTTGACGCAGACCGGGAGACCATCCCTTTTGCGTTTAAGGGGATTCAGGATCTGCACAGGGCAGGATATGAACAGCCCCCGGCTTCAGATTACCGGCTGGTATGCGATTCGGAGCTTGCCTGTCCGGAACAGTGGCAAGATACGGAAATACTGGAACAGATTTCGGCACACTACAAAAAGCAGGTGCCGGAAGGATACAAAGGACGCCCCATTGCATCTTCGGATGTGGTGGAGCTGGATGATGGAACAGGCCGCCGCTATTTTTACATAGACGGCAGCACATTTGAACCTGTACGCTTTTCTCCCTTTCTTGCGAAAAAATGAGAGGATGAGGGGCGGACGGCAGCTATGGCAAGGAATGGGTTTTCCCCGCTCCATGCCGTTTTTGATGAAAGGAGATCAGATATGAACAGTGCATTTGAAGATATGAACATGGAAGTGTGTATGGAAGAAAATCCTTTTGAGGACGGGGGATTGCCAGCGGGCGATTCCGGAAAGGAAGATAGCGGATTCTCCGATGGATTTACCGACAGCGGGGATCTGGCCGGAGAGGTGCCCTTTGACACCGACAGGCAGGAACCGGAACCGGCTGCGGTTTCCCTTCCGGCCCAGGAGGAAGCTGATCCGGATGCAGCATGTGAAGACGGGGAAGAAGAATCCGGTCCGGGAAACAATGAAACAGAGGATACCGAGGACGTGGAGGGTGAAACAAAAGACTCTGGTGCGGAAAAAGAATCGGAGGATAAAAAGCGTGCGGAGCATGAGGCGGCAGAGGCCAGACGCAAAGCGGAATGGGAGGCCAGACAGCAGGCAAAGAAGGACGCACAAAAGGCACAGATGGAGCGGATCATGACCATGAGTGAGGCGGAACTGATGTCAGAGTCCATGAAAAGAGTGGAAACTGATACAGAAAAGCTGACACGCCGCAACATGAAGGAATGTGTTTCTGAATATATCCAGACAGCATGCCTGGAGGATGCGGCATTTGCGAGACAGGTCATGCTTCCCCAGAAGAACATGATCCGCTGTTTTCAGTATATCAACCGGAAAGCATATGAATATGTCCAGGACGAGATGAAGGCGGCCGGGATACAGCCGGGCCGGGACACGCTCTGTTATTCCAGCGATATTCCTGATGACCTCTGTTACCACTGGGCGGAAGAATATTTCCGGACCATGGACGTGAAAGAGGACAAAGAGGATGAGGAGAAATTTGTCGCCAAACCTTATATGGGGAGGACAACGGCCGGTTCAAAAGGAAAGAAAACCAGTGCAAAGAAATCTCCCGCCAAAAAGCCTGCGGAAAAGAAACCAGAAAAAAAGGAGCCTGCTGAGAGCGGGCAGATGTCCTTTATGGAGCAGCTCTCCCTGGAAAGCATGCTGACGCCGGAAAAGAAAGCCGGATGAATATATAGGAGGTGTAGAGGATGATAGCATATAAAGGTTTTGCGCCCGGCCTTATCTGCCGGGGGTATCAGTTTATAATGGGGCTTAATAAGACGGAAAAAGCAAACTGTGGCCGGAATGGTTTCCACTGTGCGGAGAACCCCCTTGACTGTCTGAATTATTATTCCAACATGGACCAGGCTGAATACTACATTGTAAATGCCGGGGGAGACATGGACGAGGATGGGAATGATACGAAGATCTCCTGCACAGAACTGACGATACTGAAAAAGCTGACAAAGGAGGATTTCTTTCTCCATGCCCTTGCTTTCATTGCCGACCATCCGTTGCGGGAATGGAGCCGCCATGTGATAAAGGATAAGGCGAAGGCTGTTTTGGGCTATGCCGTGGTGAGGGGGATCGACCCGGTAGCCAGCGGCACAAAGGGCGATATCCTTGCCTTTGCAAAAGAAAACCCGGTAAATGGCCATATTATCCAGATCGCACTGGCGCAGGTGGATGGAATAAAGGTTCTTCCTGATACCTGGTATGGAGCAGATCTGACAGAAAGGAGGGTGGCCCTGCTATGAAAAAAAGGAACTGCTGAAATTAAGGAGCATCAATGCTACTTCTAAAATGATGCAGATGGCAGATGCAGATGTGCCGCAGCGCACTGTTTATAAAAGCTGGAATGGCGAGCGTGTTTACTTATCTTACCAATGCAGCCTGTATATGCGCTGCCAGATCATACACGGCTTTTTAAAAGCGGCATTTTTCCTTCCGGATCATATGCGGACGGGAGGGAGAAAACCTGCTTATGAATTATATATTGATAAGGAAAAAGGGGAATTTATCACCTATGACCGCATCAAAGAGAGATGGCTGACGGCAAAGCTGGATATGCTTCCATGGCCGGAGTATTTCTACGCTTCAAAAAATAAGTGGATCAGTCCACAGGGGCATGACCTGATAAAAAAATATCTTGGCGGAAAGCATGGAGGCTATCAGGGGCTGTTTGAATATCAGTTAAAGATCCGTGCAGAAGAACTAAAGCAACGCCATAAGAGAGAGACCGCCCCCTGGGACCTGGACCTGGAACAGACACCGGAGCTGCCCAAAGACTGGCATCGCTGGGTTGATAAAGTGGGCATTACAGAAAATTATATCTTTTACCAGTACAGCAGGAAAGGGGCAAAGACCGGATATTGTACGTTCTGTGGAAAAGAAGTGGCAGTCAGGGAACCCCGTCATAACAAGATGGGGCGCTGTCTGCGCTGCCGCCATGAGGTCACCTTCAAATCCATCGGCAAAGCCGGCACGGTTGTGACGGAGGATGCCAGGATGTACCTGATACAGCGGTGCGAGGACGGCTTTATCCTTCGGGAATTCAAAGGATACCGCAGATACCGGAAAGGGGATTATAAAAATCCGGAAGTCAGCAGCTGGGAAATAAGGAGGGCTGTCTATGACAAAAATGCAAAACCCCTGAACGCTTATTCCTGGGGGTTATATAAACAGTCTGAAACCCGGTGGATAAAGACTGAATTTTGTGTTCCTCACTGGTACGGGGGTGGGAGAGGACGGGTTTATGGAAAGACCCTTCCAACACTTGGCGCAAGGGAGTTGCACCGTACAGGGTTGATAGAAACCCTGCAGGACAATCAAAAGATCGACCCGGAAAAGTACCTTGCAGTCTATGAGAGAATACCGCAGTTAGAGCAGCTGGCAAAGGCCCGCCTGCCTGTCCTGGTGAGGGAATGTATGGGAGATTACCATAATTTTGAAAATGCCTTCAAAAATCCCCACTCGGGAAGCCTGCTGAAACTTTTAGGGATCGACTCCCAGCAGTTGAAACGGCTCCGGGAAAAGAAGGGCGGACGGCAGTTCCTGACATGGCTGCAGTATGAAAAGGTTACGGGGAAATGTCTGCCGGATGATGCTGTTGCATGGTTCTGCAAAGAGAATATCCTGCCGGAAAAACTGCGGTTTATCACGGACCGGATGAGCATCGTACAGATCTATAATTACATCCGGCGCCAGATGCGGGAAACCCGTATGAAGAGCAGTGAGGTGCTCACCACATGGAGCGATTACCTCTCCATGGCCTGCCGCCTTAAAATGGATACAGGTGATGCGATCATCTACCGTGTCCGGAAACTTCGCCAGCGGCATGATGAGCTGGTGGAACTTTGCGGCCAGAAAGAACTTGCGATCAGGGCGGGGGAGATTCTGGAGAAATATCCCCATGTTGAGGACATTTATCAGGAAGTAAAAGAGATCTACGGATATACCGGGAAGGATTACGCCGTCATTGTACCGTCACGGATCGAAGATATCATGGATGAGGGAGAAAAGCTCCATCATTGTGTCGGGAGCAGTGACAGGTACTGGGAGCGCATTGAAAGAAAGGAAAGCTATGTGATGTTTCTGCGCAAGGTTTCTAAACCGGATGCCCCCTATTATACCCTGGAGATTGAACCGGACGGAACGGTACGGCAGAAAAGGACCATGTATGACCGTCAAAAAGCGGATATCAAAGATGCGGAAAAATTCCTGCGGGAATGGCAGCAGGTAATTTCCAAAAGGATCACCGCAAAGGAAAGGGGACTTGCAGAAAAGAGCCGTATCTTACGGAACCAGGAGTTTACAAAGATGCGGGAGAATCAGGTCATCATCCGTACCGGCGATCTGCGGGGCCAGCTTCTGGTGGATGTTCTGATGAAGGATCTGATGGAGAACAAAGAGGAGCTTGCGGGAACTGCATTGGCAGATGCCGCTTGATAAGTATGTGGCAGGGTGTTTCAGGACATCCTGCCCTTTTCAATGATAAGGAGGAACTTATGGTAAAAAATCTGAATCAATTAAAAAAGACCATAAAGAAGGGAACCTGTTTGGAGATTCTTGTTCACTGCAGGCCGGAATTTACAGGGCAGAAACGCAAGGTTACGATGGCAAATACCCAAGGCTTTTACAGTATCGTGCCAAATGAGCCAGACCATAAAGTGAGCTTGGCAAATGATGGAAAGGGATTTGTTCTCTGGTGGTGTAATGCCTCCGACTGGGAGTTTCATGACGGCATCTGCAGTATCTACTGCAAAGGCAAAGAACATACCAAAGAATTTTTGGTTATGTCCTTCCATATCACAGGACAGGAGGTGGCTTAAATGACACAGAACGCATGGGAAAAGATACAGGCACTGACTTGCACAGTTAAACCGGTACAGGGATGAGTATTATAACAGTAATGCCCCGTCTGTTACCGATGAAGTCTATGACCGGATGTATGACGAGCTGGCAGCATTGGAGAAGGAAACGGGGATATGGATGGCAGATTCTCCCACCCAGACAGTGGGATTTCAGGCAGTCAGTGAGCTTAAAAAGACAGGCCATCCGATCCCGCTGCTCTCACTGGACAAGACGAAAAGCGTGGAGGAACTGGTCTCCTTTGCAGGGGAGCATCAGATCCTTTTGATGTTAAAACTGGACGGCCTGACGGTCAAGCTGACTTATGAGGACGGGAAACTGGCCGAGGCTGCCACCCGTGGTGACGGAGATACCGGCGAAGTGGTGACACACAATGTCCGGGGCATTTCCGGGATACCACAGCACATTCCCCACAGGGAACGTCTGGTGGTGAGCGGGGAGGCGTTCATCCGCCCCGGTGATTTTTTGAAACTGCAGGAAACCCTGACGGACAGCAGCGGTGAGCGTTACAAGAACGGAAGGAACCTGGCCGCCGGCTCCGTGCGCCTTCTGGATGCGGCGGTCTGCCGGGAGCGCAGGGTGATGTTCATGCCCTTTGCCGTGGTGGAAGGATTTCAGGAAATGGAATCAAAGTCCCAGAAACTGCGGAAACTCCCGGAACTGGGTTTCCAGGTCTGCAAATTTGTCATCAGCAAGAGGAAACTGGCCTGCCAGGAGATGGCGGACGGTATTGCAAAGCTGCGGCAGTTTGCAGAGGCGGGCGATATCCCCATTGACGGGATCGTGGCTTCCTACAATGACATAGCCTTTTCCCGGTCCTGCGGCAGGACAGGGCATCACTACAAAGATGGGCTGGCCTTTAAATTCGAGGACAAGCTCCACGAAACAAAGCTGTTCTTCATTGAGTGGAATCCTTCCCGTTCCGGGGAGATCTCGCCGGTGGCGGTTTTTGAGCCGGTGGAGATAGATGGATGCGAGGTATCCAGGGCAAGCCTGCACAACCTTTCCTTTATTGAAGGGATGGAGCTGATGCCCGGCTGCCGGATACTGGTCAGCAAGCGGAATATGATCATCCCCCATGTAGAGGAAAATCTGGACCGCGGCCGCTTTGTCATGGAGCAGGCCGTGCCGAAAAAATGCCCCTGCTGTGGGGAGCCTGCCCGCATCCACGAGAGCCGTTCCGTGGAAAATGGGAAAGATAAGATTACTAAGACTCTGTTCTGCGATAACCAGAACTGTGAGACCAGGCGTCTGCGCCAGTTCGTGCATTTCGTCAGCCAGAAAGCTATGAATATCGAAGGTCTGTCAGAGGCAACTCTGGAGAAATTCATTGGAAAAGGGTGGATTCACACCTACATGGATATCTATGGGCTTGACCGGCATAAGGACGAGATTGTAAATATGGAAGGCTTCGGGGAGAAATCCTGGCAGCGCCTGTGGAATGCCATCCAGGGCAGCAGGAATACCACCTTTGAGCAGTATCTGATTGCCATGGATATTCTTATGGTGGGAAATACGGCCAGCCGGACCCTTGCCGGAGTGTTCCATAGTGACCTGGAGGAATTTGAGGACGCGGTGCATCACCAGTATGATTTTACGCAGCTCCCTGATTTTGGGGATACCCTGCACAACAATATCCATGAGTGGTTTTATGATGAAGAAAATCTGTATGTATGGGAGGTATTACAGCAAATGTTACATATCGAAAAAAGGACAGCGGAAAACAATACGGACGCAGTAAGGGAAAACCCTTTTGTGGGGTTGACTGTCGTGGTGACCGGAAAGGTGGAACCCTATACCCGCAGCGGCATCAATGAGAAGATTGAATCTCTGGGCGCCCATGCCGGGAGTTCGGTGAGCAAAAAGACGGATTACCTGGTCTGCGGGGAGAATGCCGGAAGCAAGCTGGCAAAGGCAAGGGAACTGGGAATAAAGGTTCTGACGCCGGCCCAGTTTTTCCAGATGGCAGGCGAGTGAAATACCCCTTAACAGACTGCGGCCAGAAACAAGTAAATCATAGTATACGGGGAGAGGGAACAGACGCTCTCCCCTGTTTGGAAGGAGGCTATAAGATGAATAACAGGACGATGATAAAACTATCCGCATCCGAGGACTGCATTACCCTGCGGACGTTCTCTAAAGATTGCCACTCTCCCCAGGGCTTTGTCCTTACGGAGAAAGAGCTGCTGGAACTGGAAGAAAGACGATATATGACGGTATCCGATATCCGTTCCTTTGCAAAAGTGTCATTACAGAAGTCTTTCGAGCAGGCGGATATTCTGGAAATAGAATTTACCTGGCTCAGTGACGCAGGGGGAGGGAAGGTGTCCGGCAGAACTGAAACAGTCCGGCTTTCCTATGAGAAATTTAAAACTTCCATAAAGCAGAGCCGGGAGGATGGTATGCAGATAAAGATGCTGTCCTTAGAAGAAAGCAGCAGGCCAAAGATAGAATTTCAGAGCAGGAGGAATCTGAAAACAGTGGCGGAGACGAAGGCATTGCGGAAAAAACTGGGGAAGTTCCTGGCAGACCATTTCCTGAGATGGAAAGGCAGCAGGCAGATCACGGTGTATGATGATTTTGAACCGTACAGCTTTTTCTTCCAGGAACAGACGCCCTATGGGAACGGTATCTGCGGAGGTGTTATCCTCCATGGCCGGGAGAATATGGAAAAAGCGTATTATGGGATACATACCTGACCGGAGAGGGCAGGACAGGTTATCTTGTGCGGAAAGCAGGGTGTGGCAGTTTTATATGCTGTCACCTCTGCTTTTTTCTTTTTCCAAAAAGAATGTTTCTGTTGAAAAATGCGTAATCCATGCGTAAAGGATAAGTATAAAATAAAAAAGGAGATGAAAAACTATGTTAATTGCAATCGACCACGGAAACAAACAGATGAAGACAATCCACAGCAGGCCCTTTGTGTCCGGGCTAATGGAGAGCATTACCAGACCATTCGGCAGCGACATCCTGGAATACCAGGGGAAGTTTTACACGTTGTCAAACCAGAGGATTCCTTATAAAAGGGATAAGACAGAGGATGACCGCTTTTTTATCCTGACCTTATTCGGTATCGCAGAGGAACTCCATTTAAAGGAGAGGTATGGGGAGGAAGTGGTGCATGTGTCTCTGGCTGTGGGGCTTCCGCCAGCACATTATGGGGCACAGAATCAGTCCTTTATACGGTATTTTTCCAACAGGGGCATTATAAACTTCCAATACCGTGACAACCCGTATACCATCTATATTGAAGATGTGCGCTGCTATCCCCAGGCTTTTGCGGCGGCCGTGACCATGATGGACAGGCTGCTGGACAAGCCGAGGGTGCTTATCGTAGATATCGGCGGGTTTACGGCAGACTACCTGATGATGCGTTCCGGGCGGGCGGATCTGAGTATCTGCGATTCCCTGGAAAACGGAGTGATCCTGCTCTATAACCGGATTCGGACGAAAGCCAACTCGGAATTTGACATCCTGCTGGAAGAAACGGATATTGACGGTATCTTAAAGAACGGTGAGAGCACCTATGCCCCGAAAGTCTACACCCTTGTAGAAAAGCTGGCGCAGGATTTTGTAAATGACCTGGCAAACAGCCTGCGGGAGCGTATGCTGGATCTGATGTCCGGCATAGTGGTATTTGTGGGGGGCGGCGCCATTCTTCTGCGCCGACAGATTGAAGCTTCCGGGAAGGTGGGGAATGCTTTATTTGTGGAGGATATCAATGCCAATGCAAAGGGATATGAATTTCTCTATAAGATGGAAACGGCAGGCAGGTGAGCTTATGGGTGGAAAGAAAGACCGGGAGCGGTTCTGTATCAAATTCAATGAAAATGATCCGGCCCATGACGCCGTGATTCGTCTGCTGGAAAAACAGGGGCCGCGCAGCAAAGCACAGTTTCTTGTGAATGCGGTCCTCCACTATATCAACTGCCCGGAAACACCGGATATTGCCATTCCCCAGACTATAGACAGGGCGGCAATCGAAGAAATCGTTGCGGAGATTCTTGGCCGTAAGGAAAATGTCAGGCAGACAGAGGATAAAACAGAGATAAAAAGTGAAACTATATGGAAACAGGGCGCTTTCAAGTCGGAGAAGAAACCAGATGGAGAATATCCGCCAAAAGAGATGGATCAGGCAACACGAGCACTGATTGCAGATACCATGTCAGCATTTCGGAGTAACTGATTAACATGGGGAGAACTATTTACTTTTTTGTGTTTCACGCACCTCCAAGGCGGAGATAAAGCTGTTGATAATATCTTCGAGATGACGGTATTGTGCGGGATGCAGATTTGAGATTCTGGAAATCAGGATCCAGTGGTCGCTGGCATTCACTTCTCCGAGAAGCAGGTAATCGGTGCTGATTTCCAGTGCGGAACAGACCCGGATGATATTTTCCGGGCGCAGCGCCTTTTTGCCAAGTTCTGCGGAAGAAACGGTCTGAGGGGTGATACCTGCCTTTTCAGACAGTTCTTCCTGTGTCATCCGGAGCTGCTTCCTGCGATGAAGTATCCGGTTTCCAATCTGTTTTAATAAGTCGTCCATCCGTTCACCTCCAAGTATAATGGCTTAATTTTATCTGCTATAGTTTCAATAATTAAGCGATTATGGTTGAAAAAGTTCTCCTATAACATATATAATGTGCATCAGGAGATAGGAATATACGGAAAATGCAGGAATTGAAATTAAGAATGAGGAAGGAGAAATGGAAATGTCAAATGATATGTGGGTGAAAATGGCTGAGTTCCTGGGTAACTTAAACGGGGAGAATGTGAACAGGGAAAGTTATATCCGCACGCCGGAGTATGAAGAGGCTCTGGCTGTCTGGAAAGAAACCGAGCCGGAGTGGGAAGAATTTTTAAAAACCTTATCTGCAGAGCAGCAGAATCAGGCGGAAAAAATGAAAGACTGCCTGGAGGACTTTGCGTCTGTTCAGGAGAGAAGGGCATATATCCAGGGATATGCGGACTGCGTGCAGGTGTTGTTTCATATGGGATTATTAAGGGAAACAGATGGGTTAAAGTGGCCGGAAAAGATGGAATAAAGCGGAGATACGGAAGGAATTCTCCGCCTGAATGGTTTGAAGCAGATATAGGACAGGAAAATAATTGCAGGGCGGCAATCGTTTGTGATGGCCGTCCTTTTTGCGGTAAAGGGGAATTTCAGAACATTTTATCTGGTTACAATATAAATATCTTTCCATGATTCTTGAGATTTCTTTGAGATTGAACTTGTGGAATAAGAACCCGGAGTCTTCTCAAAATCGGTCAACAGGGTGATAATAGGAGTACGTTTTCCGGCTTTTTAACCGCAGAGGGTACAAGAAAGGAGACTGGTATGAGTATTGGTAACGTGAGCGGTGCAGGGATGAATCCGTACCCCCTGCACAAGCAGCAGAAGAAAAGCAGCAGATAAGGGAAGTTTTTCGGCGGGTATGCAGAAAACCGCAAAAGAAAAGGAGACAGCAGAAAAGTCCGGATTATCTCCATGGGAAGGGGATATGGTGGTTTCGCAGACGCCGAGTTATTTTGGGTTTGTATATGACCACAGCCTTTCCGGTAAATCCAAAGAGGAAATGACGATGGACGAATACAAGCAGTGGTTCATGAATGAAATGTCGGTTATGCCTGTCAGTGGCTGGTACCGTTCTACCTGCGTGGGCGGGGCACTGACAATTACTGAGGAATGTTTTGAAAGAATGAAATCAGATCCGGAATGGGAAAAAACAGTATTAGGAATGGTTAGGAAAATGTATTCCGGTACCGGAATCATGGGTTCCAGGATGATTGGCTATCAGGTCATCGGGGCGACACCTGAACAGTGCCATGGCGAAGGGATACCTGTAAAGGACGGTTCACCACTTTCTGCAGACAATGAAAAATCATGGTGGGAGAAACGCCATGAAAGGATGGAAGAACTGATAGGGGAAATAGAGAGTAAGGCAGTGAAAAGGGTACAGGAGAACCGGGCAGCGGTACAGGAGAATTATTTAAAAAACCAGATGGCAAGCAGGCAAAGGTTACAGGCATTTCCTGCAAAGAGCATACAAAATGGGGATGATGCGGTGGTTTTCCAGTCAGAAGGTAGAATCACACGGACCTTAAATGCTTATGAAGAAAACATAAACATATTCAGCGAAAGCGTGTTTGAAAGAGAGAAAATATAAAGATTGCGGACATTTTGAAGAAGGCGGGTGTGGGTAATATGGTCATACATAAAGCGGATGTAGAAGATGTGGATCGGCTGATAGAAGTGCGCAGACAGTTTCAAGAAACAGTAAAAGGTACCCGGGGCAGTGAACTTTTTGCCAAGGCTGTGGAGGGATATCTGCGAAAGCATTTGTCCGTGGGTACATGTGTAGTCTGGTTAGCGGAGGACGAGGGAAAGATTGTTTCCTGTGCTATGCTCTCGCTGGTAGAAGAATTGCCTGTTTTGGAGAACCCCAGCGGACGGGTTGGGTTTCTTCACAATGTATATACCCATCCCCATTACCGCAGGCAGGGTCTGGCTCAGCAGATGGTAGTAAAATGTCTGCAGTCCGCCAAAGAGTGGGGTGCGGGCCGGGTATGTCTGGGCGCTACAAAACAGGGCAGACGGCTTTATGAAAAATTGGGATTTAACTTCCGAAAGGATGAAATGCAACTGGATTTTCCACTTGACTGACTGGAAAAGAAGTGCATAATTTAATTATGCCGTTCAGTATATGAAAATGGGAGGAGAGATACATGGGAGATACAAATATAAATTATGACGAAAAATTTGGGCTCAGCACATTTCAGAGGGAAATCTGCGCGGAACTGGGAGAGAAATTCTGGAAGGAACTTACAGACGGGCTTACCCTGCCGGACATAGAATCCGAGTGCAGCTGCCAGTGCCGTAACATGTACCTTTTCATAGAGCGGTTTGAGAGGATGGCAGACATAAAAACCGTAGAAAAGATACTCTGCCGGGTAAGGCACGGGCTTCACCCTTCACAGTCTGTCTGGGCGCGTGAAAAATTTCTGAAAATTGGGGACCTGGATGTATTTCTCCAGAAACATCAGGATGATGAAATGAATCATTTTGAGGAACTGAACCGGGAAAAGAAAGATTTTTACGGCCAGGATATAACGGATGAGGTGCTGGAGTTTATCAGGCAGAATCCGTCCATGCTGGCCCCTGTCAGAAAAGGGAATAAGCTGTACTGCATGGCGTTCCCGTGTAATATGAACGAATACCTGAAGACAGCGGATAACAGGATGAAGCGATACCATGCCTGCCACTGTCCTTTTGCAAAGGAATCTATCCTGTCCGATTCTGTGGTTTCTCCAGTGTTGTGCCATTGCAGTCTGGGGCATGTCATGAATTTTACGGAAGCTTTTCTGGGAAGAGAACTGGAGGGGAGGGTCGTGCATTCCGCGTTGAACGGGGATATGACCTGCGAGTATGAAATCACTATACCGGAAGACATCATGGACAGCTTTGTGAGGGAAAGAGAGAAAGAAATGGTTATAAACGGATATTACAATTATTACCGTACTTTTTCCCTCTCTGGCATTGTTGGACTTCAGGAAGGCATGGTGGAATGGATTATGCCGAAGGAGGGGGGGAAAAAGGCCCTTCCCTGGTTTTTCATGTAAAACTCCATGAGAAATCATGGGAGGAGGAACTGGAGCCGATGATCGAGGGTATCCGGTCGGGGACAGTTCCGCAGCGGTGGATCATTACGCCGGATGCTACACCCTGGAACGTCATTCCGCTGCTGGAATCCAAAGGCTTCCAGAATCTTTCGTCCCAGGCAGAGGGACCAGAGCCGGGAATGCTCCTTCATAAAAATGATTTCCGGCCATACTTTCCCGCGGATGGGGATGTGATATGCAGAAGGGTTCGTACAAAGGAGGATTTCCGGATATGGGTGGATGTGGTAAATACCGCCCTCCACGGATGGGAAATGATTGACGCAGAGCATTATGCTGTCTGGCTTGAAAAAGAGAATCTCCGGTTTTATCTGTGCGAGATGGATGGGAAGCCGGTATCCACGGCCTCCACAATCCGGACAGGGGATACGGCGTCTTTGGAATTTGTTTCCACCATACAGGAATACCGCAGGAGGAAAGCGGCAATTTCGATATGCTCGCAGGCACTGGGGGAGCTTTTTGAAAACGGAGTAAGGGCAGTTACGCTCAGCGGTTCGGAGGAGGCCGTTGAACTTTACAGAAAACTGGGGTTCCATGACTGTTTCCATAACATCATCATGCAGTATGATATCCCTGTATAAAAAAATCAGTAATTGAAAGGATGTGGAGATACTGGAAACCCTGATTATGGCAGGACATCAGTTTTGTCTTGTCGTAACCCAGCTGGATAAATAGATGTGCAATGCTTCTCTGCTGCCAAAATGTGGGGCGCTGCACTACCACAAATGCCAGGTATCTGCTGCGCATGGCGGGAATTCTAAAATAAGAGATATTGATAAAAGGTGGTCTGACAGAGATGAAAAACATGGGAAAGCAAAAACTATTTATTGCTGCAGGTGTCCTTCTTTTTATAGTGTCCGGATGCGGCAAAAAGGCAGAGGAAAATCAGGAGATACCGCAAAATGCAGAAGTCAGAGAAGAATATTCGGAAAAGGAACAAATGGGAGAAGACCGTGATTCTGATGGGGAATCCATTGCAGAGCTTTATCGTGACATTTATGAACAGGCAGTAGAAATGGGAACGGTTGGAGAGCTGGAAGTGACAAGACGCATAGTTGAACGGATCGGAGAATATGGTTATGCCGTGGTGGACGAAGAAAATCAGATTGACATGGTCGGTTCGGAACAGGTTTTACGCTTTTGTAGATCCGTAGAGGAAGCGCAGGATGACAAACTTACCATAATCGCAGTCACCAGTTCCGGCGGATTTATAAAGTATGACCTTCTTGCAGCAGAGGGAGCAGTAAATGTAACCAGAGGATATTATCAGTATAGCAATGGGATTCCGAAAAACTTAAGTACCGTAAGCTATCCGGCAGAATCGTGGAAATATACGGAAGAAGGCTACCTGCTGTTTGAGGGAAGTTATTATTCCGAAAGCTATTATGTGCTTTCCCTCAGTGATGAACCGGAACATACGGCGCTGAGGGTTAAGCCGCTGGATGAAACGTGCAGGGAATTGAACCGACAGTATTTGTTGCCGGTGGGGTATGGGGGAAATAATCTTTTCCTTACGGACTGGAGCGAGCAGGATTTTGGGAATCTGGATTTTTATGATGTATTTGACAGGTTCTATCCTGATATCTATGAACAGCCGGTTCCTTTTACGCCGGATGATGATTTAGACGCCGGAGCCGTTTACAGGATACCGGCAGATGTATTTGAACATGTCATTGAGCGTCATTTGCAAATTGATCACGAGGAGCTGCATAGGAAGGCCGCCTATATCCCGGAGGATCAGACTTATGAATACAGGTCGAGAGGGTTTTATGAGGTTGAATATCCGGATATCCCATATCCGGAGGTGGTCAGTTATACGGAAAATGATGACGGAACGTTAACTTTGACTGTGAATGCCGTATACCCGGAGGAAAACACCTCCAGGGTGTATACCCACAAAACCGTGGTCCGTTCCCTTGACGATGGAGGTTTTCAGTATGTATCCAATCAGATTATTTTTCCGGAGGGCGGCTGTGAGCTGTGGTGGCATTCGGACCGGCTGACAGAGGACCAGTGGAAGGAAGTATATGGAGGGGATGATTAGTTGGAAGATTTAAAGCAGTTGTTCAGAAAGGGAGGTTTCTTGCTTATCCTGTTATGTTTGACAGTGGCAACCGGGAGCTTCTTTACAGGCTTCAAGGGGGACAAAGGCCGAAAGCAGCCGGAAGAATCCCAGGAACCGGGTAGTATCCATGCTGAGAGAGGCCGGATATGTAAGCGTTACTGACGGGGCAAATATGGAAAACCATAACAGTGTCCGGGACTTTTATTCTGCTTATTAAAAAGGGCAGGACAGCCTGGTTACTATTTTTGACGTGAATCTGGATGGGCTGATCGGTGCTTATACATTTATACACAGGAGAGGAAACCTGCAGACCTTTTATGTACAGATCGGATGGAGGGAAGGGGCGTACCGGAAATCATATCAACTGCTGTCAGTGATATTGCGGAGATAAAACTGACAGAAAAGGGATATTTCATTTACGCCTATACGGTACAGCTCTATCATTCCAGCCTGCGCCAGTTCTGGCGGGCAGCCCCGCTTTCTGACCGGTGCAGGGAGTTGACAGAAAAATATCTGGACGGACTTAGCTATGTCAATTACAATGTCCTTGTAACGGACTGGGACAGCAGCAACGTGGAGGATATCCTGATGCCATGTATGTTTGAGGACCTGTACCGCATGGATACGGGAGAGATTCTGCGGCCGGAAAACGGGGAGATACCTGCAGAGGTATATGAACGGATCATGACCACGCATTTTCCAGTCACAAAGGAACGGATAAGGGAGATATGCGGTTACCGCGCAGACACAGACAGCTATCCGTATGAAATAATCTTTTCCAGCCCGTATCCGCCTTTTGGGGAAGTGGTGGGGGATAAGGAGAACCCGGACGGAACGCTGACCCTCTTTGTAGATGAGGTATGGCCGGATTATAACTCCGACTGTGCGTTTACCAACATCATAACCGTCCAGCCCTTTGATGATGGAACATTCCGTTATTTATCCAATTCCATAGAGAAAAAGGAGCTGGAGATTCCCGGCGTATACGATATGAAATAAAGGAAGGATTTCCATGGAAATATATATCCAGACTATTATCATAGTGATGACAGGGTTTTTGTGTGCCTGTGGAGGAAAAGAACCAGAGGATTTTTCACTGTCCGGCGCCAGGGAAGGCAGGGAAGAACTTCGGCAGTGGGCTGTGTTTGATGAAGGGCGTCAAGTCTACCGATGGGAGAGAATGGGGTGCGGAAATTACGCACCCCAGTTTCTTCAGTACTTCTGTTCCCGATGTGACACAGATTAGAGAAAATGAAGATGGAACATTTACCCTGACTGTGGATGCAGTATGCCAGATGATTCTGTGCGATGATGCGGTCATAACCTATGAGCTTACAGTCAGATGATTAGAGAACGGCGGTATCCAGTATCTGGGCAATCAGATACTGGATGATGGAATGCTAAATATTTCGGAGTATCAGTACCGGACAGGAATCAGCATTCAATCATAATTCATTGATTGTGACGGTAATCGCCATATTGCATATCCTTTTGGCCGGAGCGTATACTGCGATTAGAGCAGAGAAAACAACAAAAACAATCACGATTCCAATTAGTGCTCCAGACAGCCGCCACTCCACTCCCAAATGGCGGGTAATCAGTCCAATATACAGAAAACGGCTCAGGGGAATCCCGATTCCGAAACCGGCAATCAGGCCGGAAACAGCGTAGGTGAAAGCCTCTGCAGCAATCATCCGGGTAAGCTGCCTTCCATCCATACCCACGGCCCGCATGGCCCCGTACTGTTTTGTCCTCGCAGACACACTCATGGAAATACTGTTAATGATATTAAACAAGGTAATGATTCCGATGATCGCAAGGAATCCATAAGTGATCATCCGGGTTGCCAGATAAGTGGCATTGTTCTGCTGATTGTATTCCCGCAGGTCGCTGACAATCACCTGGCTGTTTTCAAAGTCTCTGATTTGTGCCACGGTTTCTTCCGTGGCATTCCTCCCAAGCTGCACGCCGATTAAACAATACTTTTCCGGTCCCATCAATCGATCATAGGTCTTCTGGGAACAGATTAAAATCTGGCTGTCGCCAAACAGCCCCTGGGACAGGATACAGGAAATCTCAATCTCTGTGCTGCCTATCTTAACAATATCGCCCACCTTTAACGGGTTATCCTTATTAAAAACCGTTGCCGCTTTGTTACTGTTTCCATAAATTTCTGACAAATCCCCCTGCACAACGCTTTCTTTTGCATACTCCAGCAGAGTCTCGTCATAGGATACCACATTGATATGGTCGATTCCCTCCCTCAAGGACACTGCCGGAATATTGTCTCTGTAGTTACATCCGTAGACATTGGAGACCCCTTCCATTTTCCTGATTTCGTCAACCAGTTCACGATCCAGTATCTTTGCATTGGCATACCCGTTCAGCGCCAGATCCGCGGTCGTAACGGACTGGGAAGGCATCAGCAGCTTTGCAAAGTCCAAAAGCACCGAAAAAGAAAGCAGCAAAATAATACCGAGCGCAAAGGACGCCGTCATGAAAAACCATCCTTTTCTGACCGCCACCGCATGATGGATACCCAGAGAGGATTCGATTTTTAGAAAGCCAGTTCTTGCGGCCCGGCGGACTGCCGGCGTATTTCCTGCATTGCCGGAAACCGCAGATACAGGGGAAACTTTTGCCGCCCGTCTGGCCGGGGACTCTGCCGACAGGAGAACGGTTATGATTCCTACCATGGCTCCGCAGATAAGGCCCACAGAACTTACTTTGAACACCGGCATAGTATCCCATTCACCGCCTATGCCGTAGCGGAGCATCCCGCAGACACCCCAGCTTGCAAGGGTTCCAAGCAGCATTCCCATTGGCACCGCCCGTTTGCACCAGTTCAGCGCTTCCAGACGTACAAACCGGATAATCTGCCGGCGGCTTGCGCCAATACAGCGCATCATACCAAAGAACTGGGTCCTTTGGGCAAGATTGCTGTTCATGCTGCCGGAAATCATCAGTGTGCCTGCCAGCAGCACTAATACGAACAGGATGGCAGCAATCTGATAGAAGCCGTTCATGGATTTACTTTTGCTGTAGCCTGCCGTGCCCATAACGCCGGTGTTTTCAGAAATACTCTCCTCCGGCAGCCCATATTGCGCCGCAAGCTCCTTTTTTGCCTTTGCTGCTTTTGCCGCGCTCTGAAACTGCACATAAAGGGTTGTGTCATTGTCCGCAATTTTGTTTTGCTCCATGAGGGACGAAAAAGCTCTCTGCGTCATATAGACACCTACCAGATAAGTCTGGCCCTCATAATAACCCTTGTCATCCGTGCCAAGACCGGATACCGTGAAAACCCTGTCACCAGCAGGCGTATGCACGGTTATTTCGTCGCCGGGCCATACCTTAAGGGCGCCGATGGCATTGGGGCTTAACATGACCTGGTCGTCCTTTTGCGGAAAATCGCCTTCAATAATGCCGTTTGAAATCTGCTTTATACAGGCTTCTTCCGTACCGTACAGAACCGCCTTTTTTTCATTGACGTAGTAGGGCTGTTCCCCATCAAGGTTAAACACCGAGGAAAAACCTGCCGCAGTCACATCCGGGCGCACCCGGATTCCCTGTGCCGTATCCCGCGAGACATTAGAGAGACTGATATGCCAGTTTCCGTGTTTATTTATCATGGCAATATGTTCTCCTTGGGTCACCATGTCCGCCACACTGAAAATGGCAGTCACAAGGAACACTGCAAACACAATGCACAAAATCGTCATACGGTTCCTTCGCCTGTGTACCTTTGCAGAAATTGGAATAAGGCTGAGATAACTTTTCATTCCCGGCCTCCTTTCCATTCTGGTCCGCTCATGGCAGACGTCCCCCGGACATCCCCTGCCCTTCCCAGATCAGTCAGTTCCCCGTCCGATACCTGCAAAACCCGGTCGGCGGTCTGTGCGATACTGCGGTTGTGGGTAATCATGATGATAGTCTGCTTGTATTTACGGGACGCTTCTTTAAGAAGGGCGATTACCTCGCTGCTGTTTTGCGTATCCAAATTTCCCGTGGGTTCATCGGCAAGAATCAGAGACGGCCTCGCGATCAGCGCCCGCCCGATGGCGGCTCTCTGCTGCTGTCCTCCAGATAACTGGCTGGGCAGATGATTCCGGCGTTCCTTTAGATTCAGCACCGCGAGAAGTTCCTCCAGATACGTTTTGTCCGGCTTCTGATAATCAAGCAGCATGGGGAAAATGATATTCTGCTCCACCGTAAGCTCCGGCACAAGGTTGAATGCCTGAAAGATAAAACCGATATTCCTGCGCCGGAAAACGGTAAGCCTGCGCTCGTCCATGGAAAAAATATTCCTGTCGTCAATCGTTACCTTCCCCGATGTGGGGGTATCCAGGGCGCCGATCATGTTAAGGAGTGTACTCTTGCCGGAACCGGATTCTCCCACAATCGCTACATATTCGCCCTTTGGAACGGAAAAGCTGACGTCCCTCAGAGCCTTCACAGCAGCATCCCCGCTGCCGTAGGTCTTGCAGATGTTACTGACTTCTAATAAATTCATTGTGTAAATACCTCCTATACCTGAGAGATTAGCACATGAATATTACTGTAAGGCTACCGTAAGATTACAATTTTGTAGGAATCAGAAAATTTATGGTAAATACGGTACCTGCACCTGGTGTGCTGTCCACCTCGATGGTTCCGCTGTGGGCTTCAATAATCATCTTCGCAAGGGGAAGGCCCAGCCCGATGCCCTGCTGGTCTTTGGAAAAGCGGCTGCGGTAAAACCGCTTGAAAATATGGTGCAAATCCTCCGGGTGAATGCCGCTGCCGTTGTCTCTTACGCAAACCTGGACAAGGTTGGGGAGAGCCCGCCACTCCATCCGCACCGTATCTCCCTTTTGCGTATGGTCCAGGGCATTCTTCACAAGATTATCAATGGCTTCCATCAGCCAGTCGCGGTCACAGAAAAGGGACACCTCATTGGGGCTGGACAGAACGATTTGTTTCTGTTCCTGTTTGGCCCTGTAGGCAAAATGCAGCTGAATATTCCGCATCATCTCCGCCAGGTTTTCCGAAGTCTTTTCAAGAGAGATGGAACCGGCGTCCATCCTTGCGATTGTCAGCAGGTTTTTCACCAGGGCTTCAATCCGGTCAAGCTCCTGCTCCGACAGGGCGGCAAATTCTTCCATGGCGGGCCAGTCCTTTGCCTCCTCCTGCATCAGGCCGTTATATATGTTCAGGGCTGCCAGCGGCGTTTTGAGCTGATGGGAAATGTCGGACATGGTATTTTTCAAAAATTCCTTTTCCCGCAGTTCATTTGCGGCTTGGGCGTTTAACACCGTTGCCAGCGAATTTACACAGTGAAACAGCCGATACAGCTCCCCTTCCTCGTCACATTCGATGCGGGCGCGCGCATTCCCGGAAAGAAAGGAATCGATCTGCGACACCGCGTGTTCCATGATCCTGTCCTGACGGATAAAATACCGGCAGCAGGAAGTCCACAAAGCGATCGCCGCCGCCAAGGTAAGCAGTGCAATCCGCGGGGAAAACCGCTGATAAAGAAACAGGAAGCAAAGCTCCGCCAGCAGAAGAAAGAGTGCCATAATAAGGGAGATCAGAAGGAAAAGATGCCTGATCTCCCGGTTTGCCAAGATCCTAAATACTTTCATAAAAATTTACCCCGTTACGTTCCATTTGTAGCCCATGCCCCGGACGGTTAAAAGCATCCGGGGCTCGCCCGGATCATCCTCAACCTTCATTCTCAGCCTGCGCATATAGACGGTAAGGGAACCGCTGTCGATAAAGCTGCCTTCGCAGTCCCACAGCTTTTCCAAGATCCGTTCCCTGGGCAGCACCACGTTTGGGTTCTGCATAAAAAGGCACAAAAGCCTGTATTCCGCCGCCGTCAGATCCAGAAGCTCCCCGTTTTTGAAAGCCTGTCCTTTAAGCAGGCAGATACGGATATTATTTGACACAAGCTCCGTGTCCGCCGCCCCGAAATCGTTTGCCCGCCGAAGAAGCGCATTGATTCTTGACTCCAAAACACCCAGCTTGAAGGGTTTTGTGATATAGTCATCGCCGCCTATATCAAGTCCCATGATTATGTTCATTTCTTCATCGGAAGCCGTTAGAAAGATAATGGGCACCTTGGAAATTTGCCGGACTTTTTGGCAGAACGCAAAACCGGAACCGTCAGGCAGCGCCACATCCAAAACCAGAAGGTCGTATGTTCCGTCCTCCCACAGACGCTCCGCCTCCAGCAGCGTCCTTGCCACATCCAGTGAAAAGCCCCATTTTTTAAAAGCAAAAGACAGCCCGTTTACCAGGCTCAAATCATCTTCCAAAAGTGGGATTCTGCTCATATTTTTTACCATTCCTTTTCAAGGCACTGGGGCTGATTTTATCCCAGCCAGATTCTCATCCATTTTATCCATCACCCGTTTCTTCTGCGCTTCTGTGAGAAATCCGTCCGCTATTGCATCGTCCAGAATCTCTGCCACCTCTGTCATATCATTCCGGTAGGTTTCGGCAGTCAGAGGTACATTCCGGTTCATAAGTTCCGGCCGCATGACAATGGTTGGGTTAAAGGAGACCATAACCGTTTCTGTTTCCATAAGAAACGCCCCTTTATAAATGACATATTCTCCTTTCCCATTGTCAGCTTTCAGGCGGTTCAGATCCCGTTCCATGGCTACGGCGTCCGGGTCTTTCTCGCCCCTGTCTGCTTTTACAGCATCTACGATCCTTTGGTATTCTTCCACGGAGTACAGCTCAAAGATGCCTCCAAGGGTCGGGTCATCCTTCCGGAAGTTCAGAGAAAAAGTGCCGGAGGGCATTGCGCCATAAACGGTGATACAGCTTATGACCATGGCAAGGGAAAAGAGGATTCCTGTGAGGGAAACTTTTTCTTTCTTTTTCATGATGTAAAAGATTCGTTCTCTTATAAGGCTTTGCCCAAAACCGGAGGTCAGAAGATGGATTCCGGCTCTCTTTGCTTCCAGTTCTACCAGTAAATCGGCATAAAGCTTACGGTTTTCTCCTCCCACGGCCCGGACTACGGCTTCATCGCAGGCCAGCTCCATATCCCGGCAGGCCAGGGCAGCCATGAGCCATACCAGAGGGTTAAACCAGTGGCAGACACAGGATATGGTCAGGCACAGCTTTTTCAGTGCATCCAGATGCCGGATGTGGGCCGCTTCATGTTCCAGGATCAGATTCATGCTCTCATTGTCCGCCCAGTCGGTCTGTTTTGGAAGCAGGATCACCGGAAAAAAGATACCATAGGTTAAGGGGGAATCAATCTCGTCCGAAACCCGGACGGTAATTCTGCGGAAGGAACGCTTCTGCTCCAGCCACATGGGAATCCAGGAAGATTTCTTAAGGAGAATTGCTGTGCGGTATTTCTTCATACTGGCGGCATGAATGTAAGCGATATACAGGCTGACAGCTACAGCGCCGCAAAGCCATAGGATTTTAAGGAGATTCCATCCAAAGTCTGGCCCGGCCCCGGCTGTTTGCCAGGTTCCCGCCGAAAAAGGTAAAGCCGCGGTGATATCCGGCATTTTTCCGCTTAACGAATGCGCCACAGGCACAGGAAAGCCCGTCGGTACGGGAATCATCAGCTTCCACCAGGCAAGCAGCCAGAGCAGCGAAAAAACGGTTCTGGGTATTCTGTCAGAAAAGAACTTCCGAAAGGCCACGGCCATCAGAATCAGAACGGAAGCCGAAAGGCTCATCTGCAGCAGGTTCATAGGCTCACTCCATTTCATTGATCATTTGCTTTAATTCCTCCAGTTCCTTTTTTGACAGGGTCCTCTGGGATAACAGCGCCGAAAAAAGCAGGGGGACGGAGCCGTCAAAGACACGGTTTACAAATTCCCTGGTATCATCCTGAACTGCCTGTTCTTTGGAAAGGAGAGCCCTGCAGACAAAATTCGGCTCCAGGCGTTCAATAAAGCCCTTCTGGATACATTTTTTAATGACCGTGTGGGTGGTATTCTTATTCCAGCCGACGGTATCACGTAGGGTCAGGGAAATCTGTTTGGCTGTTACTTCTCCTTCTTTCCAGATTACTTCCATTACCTTTCTTTCTGAATCAAACAGTGTCTTTTCCATACCCGTGTTCACCTCATATTCATTGTGTGTTCTTTATCGTACATTTCCCATATACTATCACAGTAGTCTGTTAATGTCAATGAATAACCGCCGGATATGGATGATCAGTATTGTTATAGCTTGTCCGCATTTTCATAGATTGCCTTTTTATCCTGATCGGACAACAGTGTTTTATTCGTGTCTTTCACAAAGGAAAGAATGAGTAAAACCGCTGCTAAACCGTAAAACCAATAAGTAAAAACTGTGTTCACCTTTACCACCGTCTTTTCCTTTGCTTTTCAACTTTCATTATAGTACAATTTGCTCAAATTTCCTGTTGCACACGCAACAAAAAGTGAGGACGCAGCTGCGTCATTCCCTTGGGCTCTCTTTTGCGCCTGGTATTTCATACTACCGACTATTTTATATTCGGAAGATTTAAGACACGAGTAGTATTGACAAAGCATTAAGACTGTGGTAGTTTAATTTTAAAAATACTACTGGTGTCTTATGAAAGGAGTTCCTGTTTGATGGCTGTAAAACTTTTTGACTCTGAATTGAAAGTAATGGAGGTGCTCTGGAAAGAGGGTGACATTCCGGCAAAGCAGATTGCTAAACAACTGACCGGGCAGTTGGGCTGGAATGTAAACACGACCTATACTCTCATAAAGCGGTGCATCAAAAAAGGGGCGATTGAACGCTCCGAGCCGGGCTTTATGTGCCGCGCATTGATACCGAAAGAGTCCGTCCAAGAGGCGGAAACCAACGAACTGATCAATAAAGTCTATGACGGTTCTGCTGATAAGCTATTTGCGGCTCTGCTCGGCAGGAAGAAACTTTCCGCTGAACAGATCGAAAAGTTGAAACAGATTGTTGGCGATTTAGAATGAGGAGGTAACTATGAGCTTACTGCAAATGAGTTTTTCCGGTGCCATTTTAATTTTAGCGATTGTTGTCATTCGTGCGCTGGCAATTAACAGATTGCCGAAAAAGACCTTTTTGGCGCTATGGGGGGTTGCGCTATTGCGCTTGTTGATCCCATTATCTTTACCGTCCATGTTTAGCCTTTATTCGGTCATAGGCCATAGGACATCCGCTATGCAAGCGGTACAGCAGACCCCCGTGGCAAACTTTATCCCGGTCACTCCGACCCAGGCTATGACGATGCTCCCAAGTACAGCCGGTATCAATGAAACGGGAAGCTCCATTTCCATATGGACAGTCATTTGGGCTGTTGGCGCACTTATCTGTTTCCTGTTTTTTGCAATTTCGTATATCCGATGCCGTCGGGAGTTTCAGACCTCTCTGCCTGTGGAGAATGATTTTGTAAAAAGCTGGCTCATTACACATAAAATAAAGCGTCAAATCGCCATTAGGCAGTCCAGCCGGATTTGCGCCCCTCTCACCTACGGCTTTCTCCGGCCTGTGATTTTGATGCCAAAGGGTACAGACTGGAATGATACAAAATCGCTTCCATACGTTTTGGCCCATGAGTATGTTCATATCCGGCGTTTTGACGCTTTCACGAAGCTGGTTTTGGTTGTGGCACTCTGCATCCACTGGTTTAATCCGTTGGTATGGGCTATGTATATCCTGGCAAACCGTGATATTGAACTTTCCTGTGATGAGGTGGTTGTTCGGCTTTTTGGAACGGGAAACAAGTCGATTTATGCGCGGATGCTTATCAGTATGGAGGAAACAAAAAGCGGTCTGACCCCGCTATGTAACAGCTTTAGCAAAAACGCCATTGAAGAAAGAGTGACCGCTATTATGAAAATCAAGAAAACATCGTTGATTGCCACATGTGTTGCGGTTGTTTTGGTTGCTGGAGTCATGGTTGCTTTTGCCACCTCTGCCGCGGCAGGAAATAATCGGTTAAGCCCTGTTCCCAATACTGGCTTTACCGATGAAGAGTATAACAAGCTGTTTGCGTTACAGCTTGACGGTTATGAGGATATGACCGTTTCCGAGTTTCGGACACAGATTTTTGAATTGATTGATACAGTCGAATATAGAGAGCTTCTGGAGCGTTTTTCACAGGACCAAACGCTTTATGATAGGAAAGACAACAATGAAACCGCCTCATTCCTGTTTAATGTGTTAGAACCGCTTATTGCCGAAAGATGGCAGGAAAGAGACTTCGGCGGCTATGCAACGACAAATTATGAGGCATCAGACAACGCGACACTGGAATATCAACTCACGATGACGATACTGGATGCAGACACGCTGACCGTCCGGGAGTACAACGATGCGCGGCTCGGCGTTGCAAATGCCATGCCAGCGCTTTTACAGGGAATGTCTTTGAAAGAACTCCAAGGAGATCAGACGGCGGTGCTTCAATCAAAAATTGAGGGCATTGCCCAGACGCACAGCCTTAAATGCCTGCAACTTTCCATTCAATTTTGGTTTATGCCGCTTTCTGGCTATGTAGATACCCTGCCCGCCAGTACCGATGATCCCGGCTTCAATGAACAAGAGCCGCGCCAGTACGGATATGGCACAAGCGAGGAGTATGCCTCACTATTGGCTCTCAAAACCCCCAATTACCAACAGATGACCGTGGCCGATTTTAATGCTGCCTTGCTGGAATGGGCCAACGAAAACCTTGACGGATGGGATCGGATTGGGGAGGATGCCGCACGAAATGATTACCGGGTGGAACTCTCGGTGGAGGAACGTGCTTTTGTGACGTTGACGAGGACGCTTTCCGGTGAAGAAAATTTCCGTATGATACAAAGCCTGAATACCGGACGCCCGGAGGAAGATCCGTGGTTTGCCGGAACCATCCTTTCAAAAGATACGGAAGACGGGGGCTATGGCGCTTGGTGTAATTTGTGGTATCAGTTTTCCTATCACATCGCAGACAAAGATCGCTTGACGATTGGCGAGCGTGATTACGCTATCGGCGGTATCGTCAGTGCCATAGAAGCCTTTTGGGATGAAACCCCACTGGATGATTTGCTGACGCTGACCGAGCACGATGTCGTAACGAAAATGGTTTCTTTGGCAGATGAATATAGTACCGATCTAATCACAATCACAATTGACGAAAATCAAGTGCAGTTTGAGGGCATGGACGAGAGAGAAAAGTCTAAATTTTGATTAAGGCGGCCTAACGGCGGTATCTAAGGAGGTATCGCCGTGGCTGTTTTTACTTTTCATAATGCCCACGCTTTGCATCAGTTAAGCTTTTTTAATGGCGAAAGTACCAGCAGCGCAACACCGCCGCCTAAAAGGGCTGTTAATAGCTGTGGCATAGAGAACATTTATGGCGGATGTCCCGCAAACAACAAAAAAGGACATTTGCCATTCCCATGAATAGAAACGCTATGGCTGAATATCTTAACGTGGAACGCAGCGCGCTTTCACGAGAGCTGTCCTATATGAAGCGCGATGGGGTTATTGATTATCATAAAAACACATTTCGATTGCTTTGAGCGAATCACATATTTATTCCATAACCAGGGGCTGTCAACTTGCGACAGCCTCTGGCTGTTTATATGTCCTGTACCCTGTTCGTTCTACAAACGCTAACATGGGGCGACTGTGCTTCGGGATGTAAGGCCGTTGTTCGTTTTTCTAAACTTTTTCAAAATGACTGTGACCTAAACGATTATTTTTCGAGTAGATAGATGAAGAACTCTATCTGGGGACAAAGGAGGTATGGAAATGGAAGATGACAGCATTGTCAACCTTTATTGGGCGCGCTCTGAAAATGCAATATCAGAAACATCTAAAAAGTACGGAAATTACTGCTATTCCATCGCTTATGGCATCCTCGGAAATATAGAGGACGCAGACGAAAGTGTAAATGATACTTACCTTGACGCATGGAACAGCATTCCGCCCCACCGTCCGTCTATCCTCTCAACATTTTTAGGTAAAATTACACGGAGAATATCTATTGACAAATGGCGTGGACGTACTGCAAAAAAGCGAGGCGGCGGTGAGATCGTGCTGGTACTTGACGAACTGTCTGACTGTATTCCCTCTAACCAAAACGTAGAGCATGAGGTGGAGGCCGCAGAATTGGTACAGCTAATTGACAGTTTCGTTATGTCGCTACCTCCTATGGAACGCCGGGTTTTCATCTGCAGGTATTGGTATTTTGACCCGATTAGCGAGATTGCTCAAAGATTTGGGTTTTCACAAAGCAAAGTAAAAATGATGTTACACAGGCAACGGAAAAATCTTCTAAACCGGTTGGAAAGAGAGGAATTTTTGTAATGAAAGTTGAAAATATTTTGGATGCTGTTGGAGCGATTAACGATGAGGCTGTGCAAGATGCGAAAGCATATAAGCGGGTCCGATACAATAAAGCGGTCAAATGGGGGGCTATGGCAGCTTGTGCTGGTCTGATTATCACAGCAACAGCACTGACACTACCGGGCATTTTGAGGGAACCGAGCGGCGGCCCGAGCATTCCCGGCGGCATTGTTACTCCAGGGGAACATCCGGAGGGTGTTGACCCGGTAATTGAAAGTATGGCTGTATATCCGGCCACCGAGGATATTCGAGATGTTTTAGATGCGACCATAGAAAGCGTTGATGAGAATACCGCCTACGGAATACCGGGATTAGGAAATCACTTGCCTGCTGATTTGCCCGCTGGCTATCATTTTGGTAAGGCCAGTCTATATGAAACAACTATGAAAAACGGAACAAAATATCACTTACTTCGGGTAACTTATACAACAGGCAATGATGAAATAACAACGGCTCCCGCTAACGATGATGGCAGAGTTGCAGTTGCAGACCCAAGCCTATTTGGTTCAAGTTTTGTTGTTCTCATTATGGACCATGAGCCAAGGACAAATAAACCTATATACTCTTTTAAGGATTTGCGAGAATATTTAGAAACAAAAGACGACAATGGAATCTTTCATTTTGCCTATGAGGATGTGTATATTGGGGTTTCTCCAGATGACCTTTCTGCGGAAGAAATCCTTGATGTAGTAAATTCTATTCCATAAAGCATGTTTACAAAGATAATGCCAACGGAAAATTCTCCGACAGCAGATTGATATTTCCTATGGCCTTGTGGAAGTACTCCCTGCTCAATGATCTGAAAAACGGAGAAACGGCATAGCCGAAGCTACGCCGTTTCCCGAAAACAATCCTATGCTGTTTTATGAGTGCCGCTTTTGACAAGGCTTTCTTTATACATTTTTTGATAGTAGCCTGTTGATGTCAATGAATAACCACTGGATGTGGCTGATAATATAATTGAACCGATAAGTATAATAGGGTTATAGGGAAGCTTACCTACAATAATGCTGATGTAATTCGTATATCTTTTGTTTCATTAGCTCCACAAGTTCTGGTGGTTCTAAGACAGTTGCATTGATTCCAAATGGCAGGAAATAATCGGCAACCCAATCCAAGGTTGTATGACGTATTTCCATGTCGATGATACCGCCGCCTGTTGGGAATGTTTTTAATCCCCTTGCCAGTAAAAATTCAGTTTCGCAGCGTTTAACACCTATATCGGTTAGCTGAATCTTTATGTGGTAATCATTTCCGATTTCTAACCTTTCGAGATATTCTTGAATGGACGCAGGAACAGGAAATTTCCCTTTAGGATATGGTTTTTCCTCTATTATTTCCTTTATACGGTCAATACGGAACTCTCTGATTTGATTAGCAACGGTGCAATATGCAGGGCAATACCAAAGCCCGTTCATAGCATATAGCCCAATCGGTATAATTGTGCGTATACTTTCAGAATGTGTTGATGAATACTGTATTGTTGCTGAATGGTGATTAACGACAATATGAAACATTGATTTAAGTAGTGGTGAATCGCAATGCCTGTCTGGAATCCAAAATACTACACTATTTTGAATTTGTGTAATACTGCTTTGTATATCTAAGGGCAGACAGTTCAAAAATTTTTTCAAAACAGATATTGTTTCCTGTTCAAAAGGTAAATCGTGATAGAATTTCAAGGCTTGACAGGCAAAGAATATAGCTTTGGCTTCATTCTCTGAAAAAGTGATAGGCGGCAAAATGCGCTCTTTCAAGATGTGATACCCGCCAGCAGCACCGACTTCGGAATAAAGGGGGAATCCAGCCTGTTCTAATTCTTGCAAATCACGGAGTATTGTTCGCTTTGACACAGAAAATTCTTTTGCTAATTCGCCTACTGTAAAATCCTTTTTGGTATTTATCGTTATCATCATTTCAATAAGCCGTTCTGCTTTTGACATTTTTAAAAACTCCTTTCCGAATGGTGACAGCCGTTGTCACTATTCCATGATAGACTATCTATGTACCAAATGCAATATGATACTCAAACGAAAGGACAAGATGTTATGAATAAAAACGTGATAGAAATGGTTATTTTTCAGACAAACCAAGAAGTGACCAAGGAACATTTTTTACGAATGTATCACAAATTGAATGAGGTGCTTGAAAAAGATATTGCCGGATTTGTAAAACGGTCATTAACAAAGGATTTAAAGCAGGATAAATGGGTTGAAATGATTTGGTGGGCATCAATGGAGGCAGCACAGGGGGCTTTGGAAAAGTTGCCGCAGGTTACAGAATTTCAGGAGTATTGTTCTGCTTTAGCAGACGAGGGAACAATGATGTTCCATTTGGAGGAAATGGCATGACACCAAACGATATTCTTTCCTACTGCCAGTCTAATTTGAAAGATGTTGTATTGGTAGAAAGTTGGGGAGAACGAGGGATTTTTTATAATCCGAACGGAGTTTTGAAACGGGGAGTATATGTTTTAACTGTTAAAGAAAAAGACGGTGATAATGATAAAGGCTCTATGTTGAACCGTGATAATGTATATCGTGTGAATGTCGGTTTAAGGAAACAGACCTTTATTAAAAAATTTGGGTATATTCCAGAGCGTCCGCCTGCTGGAAAAATCGTAAAAATGGATTATGATTTTACCGTTTTAGATACCATTATTCCCCACCCTGTCTACGCATGGATGAGCTGGGTATGTGTTTTAAATCCCTCTGATAAGACCTTTGAGGATTTCAAAGCAATGATACAAGAATCCTATGATTTTGCAAAAGAAAAATTCAACAGAAGAAAAAGTAAATAATGCAACAAAAGCATACAAGGAACACATCATGTATTCTTTCAATGGCTTTTGCAAAGGAGAGTCTATGAACAAAGACACCAGCAAGACCAGCCACACCACCGCCCTTCTGGATGTGAAGCCCGATCTTGTGAAGCGGGTAGGAAATACCACCTTTGACATACATATCCATTTCAGCGAAACGAGCTGGGAAACGCTGCACACAGAGATGGGAAATTATACGCTAAACAGCGGTGACGCTCTTATTTTTGACTCGTCTGTCAAGCACACCTATATCAATGAGCAGGATGTAATGCTTACTTTTATGGTGGTAAATTTCTATCCCAATTAAAAAAGTGGGCTGTAATCGGAATTCTTAAGAGATTCGTCAGAAAATATTCGTTGACGCACTTGGACTACTATGATAGTCTATTGTTTAGACGGACTATCATGGTAGTCTGTCTTTTTCAAAAGGTGCGCACCTGTGAAGATAAAATAATAAGAGGAACTGACAGCGGAAAACTATAAAAAGGATATTGAGGATGTAACAAAGCTTTTGGACCAGGCCGTAAAAGATAAGACCGTAACATCAGACCAAAAGGATTCTATCCTGAAAAAGATGAATGAAAACCTGGCGAAATTAAATTAGGGCGGCTGCCATATATGGGAAAGCAAAACGGGCGTATCGACTAACTGATGTGATACGTCCGTTTTGTTGTGTGGGTCATGCAAAAGTTCAATAAATTAAGCAGTCCTTATACATTATTTTTCCCAGAATGTCCATTTTACGGCATTTTGGAATCCTGTTTTTTGATAAAATCTGCCGGAACCGCCTGTCATATGTGTTGCGCCTAATGCTTTGGTTTTCCGATACATTTCAGATAATGCCGCCGCCGCAAGACCTTTATGCCGGTATTCAGGAATGGTGCAGAGAGGTTCCATGTATGCCAGGTGATTTTCAGGTGTCCACCACATCCCTGCATAGCAGGCATATTCTCCCGACTCATCTGCAATAACCACATCCAGTTCCGGCGTTGCGTGCGGCGTGGTGCTCAGTATATAATTGTGCTGCTCATGCTGATGATTCCACGGACCTTCACACTGCTCATGGTCAAAACCTTTAAAACAGCATTTGCCCACGTTTGTCCTGTCAATGTCCTGGGGGTTTACAAAGTGAAAACCTTCCGGCAGCGGAAAATCCAATTCATCTGCAAAATCATACTGCATATCCCAACGCTCGTACTTCTTATGGTATCCCAGCTGTTGTGCGTAACGCATCAATGCATCCTGTCCGCCGAAGAAAATAAATTGAATGCCTTCTTTGTTTGTAAACATATTTTCATCAGCGTATTGCACCATTTCGGATGCCAGCTTTTCATATCCGGGTTTCAGGCAGAAATAAATGTCTGTCACCGGATTTTCATAAAAGCAGAACGCCACGATTTCTCCATTGCATTCCCAGATGCGGTTTTTGTAAGAATAGGAGATATCCATCCAGTAAGAAAATGATGCGTATGCGTATTCAAAAAAGGGGGCTGGTACGCCGTTTCTCCAGTCCCTCTCATAAATTTCAAGCAAAAACTGATAGATTCTTTCGCAGTCTGCTAAAATACGAAATGGCCTTTGTGTAATACTCTTCCTGCCTTTATGTACATTCAAAGTCTGCGTCCTCCTTTGCTTTATTAAACAAAATTAACCACCCTATTAGTTTAGGTGATTGCTTAAAAGGCTATCTTCTTTTCTGCATAATCCCCATCTGTACAAGATTTCAATTTCTTGTTCTGCATAAACTACCGATAAACTGAAATTTATCTGTGGATATACATTCTTGACATCTCTGGTTCGTCATTTCCTTGAACCAGACACAAAAATTCCCAACCGTATCTTTCATAAAAGCCTGTATGGTCAGTAAGTAAATAGATTGGGGATATAGCTTTAGATTTCAAGTCATCTACAACCATATTAAGCAAATGTCCTGCAATTCCTTTACAGCGATATTCTTCCTCTGTATACACGGCGCAAACATTCGGTGTGAGGTCTTTTCTGTCATGAAAATCATTTTCGATTACTCCAAGTCCTCCTATGATTCTGTCCTTATCTAAACAGAGATACCAGCCATACTCGGTTTTGTTGTTAAGGTAAGATTCCATACATTCAAGGTAAGCTTCTTGTGGTACTCCCCATTTGTAATAAAACCATTCGGCTGCCCGATTCTTTAATTCTGGTCGCTGCCTTAAAGTGATATATTCATACTCTTGCATATTTTCCTCCATAAACCCCGATTTGTCGTCTTTACCTGATAGCATTAAGACGCACTAAATTATTATAATTTGTTCTTCCACATTGAGAACCCTTGTGTGTAACAACCTGCCTGGACAAAGCGCAGTCCCAGAATGCTCCCCCATGAATGACCGACCAAATACACCGAACTTTGATGAAACCGCAGCCCTTTCTCCCAAGAGTTAACAACAGTGTAGTTCCATGGCGGCCTGTTTTTTGAAGAAGACGCTTTCATTCCATTGTTTATAATATCTTCTTGGGATATTGGCTTATCTATGAATCATTCCGCTTTTCTCTATTTTATTCCAACGTTTGAATACAATTATTTCCGCATCAGTTCCATAGCCGCTGTACTCAGACACCATGAGATATTTCTCATCAGCGATAATTCCATAACATCTGTCGCTGTCCTTTTTATGAAGCTGATTCCCTAAATAAATCCTGTTGTCATCCCAAAACTTTACGGTCTGGCCGTTTGGAAGGGTATATTCAATGTTCGCAAAGGAACCTTTCAGCGCATTCAGCTCTGTTACTTCTTCCATATCTGGAATCTGCAGCGCATGGAAGGCCGCAATCAGCTTTTCTTTTAATTCGCTTAACGCTGTTTTCCCTTTTTTACAGCACTGTGCAACAAGGCATTCCGCCCCAAAAGGCTGCCCTTCTGTTGCTGCACATCCGTTACAAGTGCTGCATAATTCACAGTTCGTACAATCAATTCCGCAGATAGATTTCATTCTGTTTTCCTCCTCAAATTCGCTTTTTTACAGCTTCCTTATGGGAAAAAATATATACCCTTTCCCGGTCTTTGGACAGGTAAAATCATGGACGGCACCAGCCAGAGCAATACCATTGCCCTTCATATATCGGATTACTTCTGAAAAGGTATTATCATTTTCACGTTCCACATAAATATACTCATAGCCGGGTATCACCCACTTTGTCCAGCCATCGGGGGCTTTTGCATCTTCATTACACTCCACCCCTGCAAGGTAAAGCCCTTTCTGAAAGCCCTCCCAGGGCTGGAAGGAACGGGAAAAGTCAGACATTGCGCCCCATATTCCGCTGATGTTCCCATCTTCATCTTTCTTTGCCAGATGCGCGATTTCTCCAAAATGGGAATTCGCCTCATCCCATAACTTCTGAATAAAGCCGGCTCCGTCCGTTGTCGCCCCTTCTTTTCCGATTACAACAAAGGATTCTTTTTTGCATGTTTCGATTTTCATTGATTTGTTGCTCCCTTCCCTTTATGTTTCATTTCATTTTAAAGGCTCGTTCTTTTTCCCGTTTTGGATATATTTATCATAGCGGCACTGCTCAATGACTGTGTGCCCCAGTAATGTAATTGCCCTTGCCGGACAGGAACTGATGCACCGGTAACACATGGTACAGTGTTTTCCGGCAGCCGCTTTTCCATTTTTCAGGGTAAGGTTGTCTGCCGGGCAGAGCCGGGTACAAAGCCCGCAGCCTGTACAGGCATTACTGATTTTTAATTGATCCGAGTAACTTTTGGTTTTGCTGTAGTACCACAAACGTTGGCAGAGTAATCCGGCGATTCGGTTATAAAGATGCAGGCCGTTTTTGGGATACCTGCCTTTCCTGATTTCCTCTGCGCATTTCTCAATCTTTCTGTCTGCTTTCCGGATGATTTCCCGGTTCTCCTGAAAGGTTTTTTTCAGCAGCTTTACATCACAGACAGAATCAGGCATACGGATATGGAAACCGCCAACGATTTTGGCGCCATACTTTTTGAGCAGCCGTGCCGAGCAGCCTGCGCCGTCTCCGCTGAACAATCCCATAGTGGCAACGCAGAGTATTTTTTTACCCTTCCAAAGATCCGGCTGGCTTTTGATAAAATCTTTTACCATGACAGGAACGTTTGAAAACTGAACAGGATATGCAAAAACGATAAAGTCATGCTGTGATAATAAATGTATCGCATCTTTCTGCTCCATCGGAACTGCCGGCGCAGTTTTATCCAGTAAAAAAAACAGCTTTTTGATACAATGTTCTGTGTTTCCCGTTCCGCTTAAATAGATACCTGTCATATATTTTCCCTTTCAAAATTGGAGTAATGACCACGTCCCTGCACCATGGTTTCTGATTTTATCCTCTTCTGTCAATTTTACTGCCATTGACCGATTTTGGGAAGGGCTGAAAACAAACATCTTCTCAAAATCTGTCAATGGAGCAATAATAAATTAAGTTCATTCTTTTTTAAGATGTTTTAGAGGCTTTTTAGAGACTACTCTGATAGAATAGACAAAAATCTGCAGAAATACTGGATAAACTGTGGATGGAATTTTATATGAGAGGAGAACAACATGAAAAAGAAAACAGGAAAAATGATCTTATTGACAGGGGTGCTGTGCATCCTGAGCCTTGCGGTATGTGCCTGTGGAAAGACGGAGGAAGCATCAGATACCCAGGAACCACAGGTGGTTCAGGGCGAGCCGATCCCGGAGGATGATACAGAGGACAATGTTTCTGCTCCGGAACCGGAAGCGGATGCAGAAGGAACCGACACCGGGAATGAACCGGAGTCACCGGAAGCATCACCGGAACCGCAATCCGGTGAAAGCAGCAGCCAGGGAACAGACAGCGCACAGAAAGAACAGCCTGAACAACAGCCGGAAGCACAAAGTCAAAGTACGTCTGGCACATCTACAGAATGGGTGGACAGTACTCCCAATCTGGAAGGGGATATCAAAGAGCTGAAGGATGGGCAGCTTACCGTGGTAGAGGCCATTACAGAAAAATCGGATAATGGAGGTGATATCGTAGTGTCTCCTGGCAGCGGGGATGATTCTGAGTTTAACAAGATTGCAGTTACATACGATGAAAATACCCTGTTTGCTATAAAAATAATTTACGATGGAGGGGCCAGATCTGAAATGTCAGCAGCAACAGCGGCGGACCTGGCATCCGGCCAGTTCATTCAGATATGGGGAAGTTCTTCCGGCAGCGGACTGAAAGCAACCCAGATTTGTATTGTAAAAGTGGCCTGAACCTTTGCCTGTCCTCTTTTGATAAGGAGAAAACCCTTGTCAGGAGAGGGCAGTTTTTCTTAAATAAAACCTTTATTTCCTGCATTTCTTTGATAAATCTGGCATGTCTTAAAAAATTTTGCAAAAAGGTCACCTTTCGTCTTCTAATTGCGTGTCATAAGTATAACAGCATCCAACCAAAGGATACCCGGAAAGATTTTCGGGCACGGATGTAGTTCGCAGGGACATCTTCCTGCCCGTCTTATGCCGGACAAGAAGCATCGGGCGTCCGACCGATGTGGAAAACCGGATAACAACGGACTTACAAGCAAGCTTGACATCTGCTGTTATTCAAATTTTCCCGCCCTGCGAACGGTAACGGGAATTCTTCCAGGTCCGGGTATTTTGAGCGATGGATGTGGAACAGGAAGGAGATGGAAAGATATGGACCTGGAAGCGGCAGTAAGGAAACACAGCGAGATGCTGTACCGGATCTGCATTGTGATACTCGGCAGTGAACAGGATACCCAGGATGCCATTCAGGAGACCTTCTGCAAATATCTGGAGAAAAAACCGAAATTTGTGGACGGCGAGCATGAAAAGGCATGGCTGATTAAGGTGGCGACTAATCACTGCAGGGACATACAGCGGTTCAGATTCCGGCACCCGAAGGTGCCCATTGAGGAGCTTGCAGGCACACTGGTATCCCAGCAGGAAGACAGGGAGGCGGTGCGGGAGCTCCTCCAGATGCCCCCAAAGCAGAGAGCCGTGATGGTACTCCATTATGTAGAAGGATACCAGGTAAAGGAGATTGCCGGTATCCTGGGGATCACGGAGCATGCGGTCAAAAAGAGGCTGCAGCGTGGAAGGGAGCAGTTTCGGACTACCTGGAAGGAGGAATATTGCAGATGAGCACGGTGAATGGCAGTCAGTTGAAACATGCGATGAATCAGGTACACATGAAAGAAAATTTTGAGGAGGAAATGATCATGAATGTAAGAACACAGATGGCAGACGGAACCTACAGACGGAACAGTTTTAAGAGGAATATGGCATCGGCGGCAGCCTGCCTGCTGGTAATCGGGACGGTGTCCATTCCGGCCTATGCAGGGTATCTGGGACTCCGGAGTGCGATTACCAGCGACAAAGTAATGGCAAGGATGCAGGAGGTCCCCGAAGCAGAGGTGCAGGATATTTATAACATGGTCCAGTATGAGCAGCGCAGCTTCCATGCCGACCAGTTCAGCAGGGAATACACAAAGGAGGAAGAAAGCCGTAAGGAAGCGCTGAAAAAGGAGTATGAGAACGGCAGATTCCCGGAGGGTACGCTGACACTGGTGGAAAATGCAGGGCAGGCTGTGGATTCTGATCAGCTGGTTTATGCCAGAGACACCGGCTGCTTCTATCTGCCGGAAAGGGCACTGACAGACGAAGAACTTCTGCAGATCCTGGATTTTAATTCCAAAAGAGACTTTGCTCTTGAACAGAATCCGGACGTGCAGCAGCAGAGGCAGGAGGCATGGGAAGAGGCAGACGATTCCGATACGCTTCGTTAGAAACAGGGGAAAAGGTGGCTTTTCGTAAACGCACTAACGCGGAAAGAAAATACAGGATTGATACTGTCTGAAAGCAGGCAGGTACAGGGCATCAGGATTGAACAGGTCATAATGCCCTGTAAGAGCGAAACGGAATCAGCCCGTATACATGGAGGAAAAGAGAAAATATGAGAACAGGAAAATACAGGCTTTTGGGTACGCTGTTATTGGCAGGGGCTTTGTGTCTAACTGGCTGCGGCAGCACGGAATCGAATGCAGACGTTATGGCGGCGGATGTACAGCAGACGGGCTTGCTGGAGGATTCCGCAGATTCCGGTTCCGGTGGGGATTCTGGCATTACCCCGCAGGAAAGCGGCCAGAGTTCCGTACTGCCGCCGTTATCTACAGAAGCGCAGACCATAGATTATAAGGGGAGTGTGCCTGTAGACTGGCTTACGGCGTCTTCGGATGCCATTTATTTATTGAGCAGGGATCAGGACGGGGGCTCCGGAATCCTGAAGATGAAGCCAGGGGAGGCTGACGGGGAGGCCCTGCAGGTGACGGCGCCGGATGGGATGACTTTTTCCGTCATGACCACGGATGAGCAGGGGAACCTGTATGTGGTGGCGGAGGATAAGGATATTGAGGAAACGATGAGGGATGATGAGGTTGTCTGCCCTACAGAACACTGTGAAGTATGGAGGGTCAGCCCGTCCGGTGAGGTGACGGCAAAACTGGACATTTCCGAATATGTAAAGAAGGAGGTCTTCTCCCCCCGTATGATCGCAGTGGCAGGGAACGGGGATATCTACCTGTCCACCCAGGTCGATGGAACAGCAGTGCTGGCTTTTAATGCGGAAGGAAATTTCCTGAATAAAATCAGTTATGATTACAAGGTTTATAGTCTCCGTACCGCTATGGGGAGGGGCAGAGATGGAAAGGTATACGCCGTGCTTCGCGACAGTGTTGCAGATGATGGCACTTCCGTGATCGTTGAACTGGACGGACGAGACGGCCATATAGGGGATGCCACTTCTTTTATGCTCCGCAGTGATGGCAGTTTCTATTCAAATGTATGCCCGGGGAGGGATTGTGACCTTGTGATTTTCGGCGGAGAAGGAATCCTTGGATATGACCTGGGGAGCGCCAATATCAAATGGAAGGTTCCCGCAGGTAAACTGCCTTTCAGCACGGAAGGTTTTTATCCGATGGCAGCACTGGCAGACGGCAGGATACTGTTTTTGGATAGCAATAAACTCCATTATGTTCCAGCGGCACAGCAGTAGACAGTATTTTTCCGCTGCCGGAATATATGGAATCATACCATAATTATGCCAGGTGAGCATGTCAGGGTCCGTGAAACAGAGGCTTTGACATGCTTAATTGGCTGTTTTTTGTAAATCCCAGAAAGAGACAGATGCAGGAGCGGATATGGAGCAAAGGAGAAGACAGCCGGTCTGGAAGGCAGAGAGCCGGAGAAAAAGAGAAAAGAGGATTGCCAGACTACGGCGGAGGATTATAGCCTATACAGTCCGGGGAATCGTGGCGGCTGTCCTGGCAGTCATGCTTCTTCTGATGGTCTGCGGCTGTCTGTATATCCGGGATTTTTTTCGCAAAGATCATAAGGATTCTGCTCTTAAGGCAGATTCCGTTCGGGAAGCCGTACCCGGCGTGGAAGAAAATAAACCGGACACGGAATTTCCAGAGCAGGAAAAATATACGGTAGTCCTGGATGCCGGACACGGCGGGGAGGACGGAGGAACCGTGGAGCAGAAGGCCACGGAAAAGGAAATCAACCTGGCTGTTGTGTTGAAAATGAGAGAGCTGTTGGAGAACCAGGGCATCTGTGTGGTCCTTACAAGGGAGCAGGATATATTTATAAAGCTGGAGGAAAGGGTACGGGTTGCAAACGGAGAAAAAGCGGATCTTTTTGTCAGTATCCACTGCAACTATTATGAGAAAGACAGTTCGATCTACGGCCTGGAATGCTATTACTGCAAAGGGGCGGAGGACGGGAAATATTATGCCGAAAGGATTTTGGATACCATAGAAAAGAGTGGGGAGATTGTTTCGAGGAATGCAAAGCCTTCCGGCTACTATATTTTGAAAAATACAACGGTTCCTGCCGTATTGGTGGAAACAGGATACCTTTCCAATTATAATGAGAGGAATCAACTGATATCAGGGGAATACCAGGGAAAGCTGGCCCAGGAGCTGGTGGAGGGGATTGTAGAAGGGCTGGAAGGAAAAGCGGGGTAGTGTTGCTTATTTTAGGGCTTCCCAGAATCGGTCAATAGAGTAATAATAAAAGAAACCATCAGAAAGGAAAACATTGGTGAAAACAGAAAAAGTACTTTGGAGGAAGAAATATATAACAGTTTTGATACTCTCTCTGCTTATTCTGGCGGCGGTTTTGTATGGAATACGAAATGGCAGAAGAAATGACAAAGGTGGAAATATCCTTGCCGGGGCAAGCCCGGACACAAGCGCTTTCCAGATGTATTATTTTGACGGGGAAACGGTTGCGGTCAGGACGCTGTATGACAGCGGTGCGGAGAAGGAAGTGATTAAAAAAATTAATGGTATCCCCCTCCAGGCGGCAGAGGAAGATGCCCCCTCCCAGATGGAGCCTCCCTTTTACGGGTTCTGGGTCAGCAGTCAGGATGGCTTTGACATTTCCGTGGCGGCCTCCGGCGGTGTCTGGCTTAAGAATGACGGGGCGGTTTATTATGGGGATACGGATTTGTCTGGTTTATGGGAACAGATGGAAGGCAAGGATGAGGATACCTGGAATGCCCTGAATTTTCCCAATGCGGGGCGTTTATCGGCATACCATACGATCTTCCTTCTGAAAGCGGATGAGCAGACGGCAGAAGTCCCGGAGGGTCTGACTTTGACGGTGGAGGACATAGGGACAAGCGAGATTACGGTACGGATTACCAATAACAGCGGGGAGGAATTTTCCTACGGGGAATACTTTTCTATCCAGAAGCAGATAGACGGCCAGTGGTATACGGTACCGGTAAGGGCGGATAATGTGGGATTCCAGGATATCGCCCATATCCTTCCGAACGGGGAGAGCGCCAGCGAGACCTATAATCTGAATATTTACGGTACGCTGGAACCGGGAACGTACAGGCTTGTGGTGGAAACACTGAGCGCTGAGTTTCTGGTGGGGCATGGGAGGATGGCGGGAATAGAGGGGGAGTAAATGCTGTTAAAAACAGCATGGAGAAGGGATGTAACAGAAAATGGAAAGTCCTTAAATGAGGGACATTCGACATAGGATATATGTTGGATGTCCTGTTTTGATGAATAATTTCAACAATAAATATGAGAAAATATCTCATATATTGTTTATAAAATTTTAAAAATGAGTATAATAGATATTGAAAGACACATAAACTGGAGGGAAAAAGAGATGCTGTGCCAATTTACAGTGAAAAATTATAAAAGCATTCGGGATGAAATGACCTTTGATATGCAGGCAGCTGCTATTTCTGAACATGAAAATAATATAATTCGTGATAAAGATGGAGAATTGTTTTTGCCGATTTCCGCAATATATGGGCCAAATGGAGGTGGAAAGTCAAACGTATTGGAGGCAATGCATACGTTGGCTTCAAAAGTACTTCGTCCATTATATGCAACTGGTGATAAGGAGGAACGTATATTTCTTCAGAAAAGGCTGCTCATCGAACCTTTTGCATTCTCAAAAAAAACGAAAAGCCAGCCAACAGAGTTTGAAATTTTTTTCCGTACAGAAATTGCGGAGTATCGGTATAAACTCCATATCATGAAGGATGTTGTAAATTATGAAAGTTTGGACCGTGTAAAATTGGACACGGGACGACGTTCAGCGCTTTTCGAACGGGATACGGAAGAAATTTCTTTAAAAGGTGTATTTTCCAAACTGAAAGCCAGTGAGGACTTGTCCGCGACATTACCGTTGCTGTCTTATCTTGGGATCACTTATAAAAAAATGAGGTAGTAAAAGATGTTCTGGATTGGTTTGAATACGGAATTGATATTTTAAACTATGGTAATCCGATTGAAGAACTTCGTATGGCAGTATCAAATTCAGAGGATGTGAAGCAGCTTATGCTTGACATGATACAGGAAATGGATCTGGATATCGTGGATTTTCGTGTAGTTGAGGATGAAAATGACAGAATCGATGTGTATACAAAGCATTTGGTGGATGGCTATGAGACGGAGTTAAACTTACTGGAAGAATCCAGCGGGACAAGGAAATTATTTGGTTTAATGCCATTTATTGCCGGATGTTTACTTACGGGAACCGTTTTGGTTATTGATGAACTGGATGCAAAGATACATCCTGTTTTGCTGCGCCATATTATTATGATGTTTAATGATATGAGTATTAATAAAAAGAAAGCACAATTAATCTTCACATCCCATGATCTGTCTACAATGAACAATGAAGTGTTTCGAAGGGATGAAATCTGGTTCGTGGCAAAAGGGAATGCTCAAAACTCTAAATTGTATTCATTGGTGGAATTTAAGAACGAAAAAGGCGAATCTGTTCGTAAGGATGCCAAATTCGATAAGCAATATCTGGAAGGAAAATATGGCGCTGATCCGTATCTCAAAAGAATTATAGATTGGGGGAAGGTCAATGCCTAAAAAAGCCGGAATGGAGAAGTGGAAAAAGAAGCGCCGTCAGGAGTATCTGGAAATGAAGCAGTACAGATACTATATCTTCTGCGAGGGGCAGCAGACAGAACCTCTGTATTTTATGGGATTCAAAAAGCTGATTGAAGATAATCCGATTTATAAGGATATGGTTCTAATTGAAATAGAACCCTGTCAGGCAGAAACGATGCGAGTAATCGGAATGGCGGAAAGATATGTAAAGAAGAACAAAATCCAAAAGGGCCAGATTTGGCGCGTTTATGATAAAGACAGCTTTCCGGCAGATGATTTTAATGGTGTTGTCAATCGGGCAGAGAACTTAAATTAAGAAAGTTCTCAACTTCAATATCATACAGCATGGAGTAATGAATGTATTGAGTTCTGGTTTCTTTTGCATTTTGCATATTATACAGCGAATAATCATAGGAGGGAATACATAGCATTCCTGAATGATAAATTCAGGGAATTGGGGATTGGAAAATATCAGAAAAATATGAAAGATATTTTTGATATTTTGACGGAAAAAGGAAATCCAAAGCTGGCAATTCGATATGCCAAACGTATCATAAATGATGGTAAAAGTAAGACACCAGCAGAAATTGCGCCGGGAACGAAGGTGTATGAGTTGGTGGAAGAACTGGTTAAGTATTTGCCGGAGCATGTTGCACAGAGATTTAAGGAAGCTTGCAATTAAAGGGGGAGAGTATTTGGATACATCAGTAAAAAACAAAAAACTACGAACTTTGCCTTGGTATGCTTTACATGATATTGCAGTAAAAAAGGGAATAGAAGAAAAAGAAGTTAACGGAAAGGAAAAGAATACAATAATAGATAAGATATTATCTTATGGGATCCTTTCGGATGAGGAAATAGAGCAATATGTAAATGATTATATTTATGGTGACCGAGTAACGTTTACGTTATGGACATTTCAATCATCGTTGAAAGATTCAGATTATGGTATTGTTAATTCCCTGGAAAATGTGGAGGAGGAATATCTTTCTGTTTCTGGATATAGAAAATTAAAAATTTTATCTGTAAAAGAATATGAGGACCGTACAGAAGTTTTATATGTTTATAGCAAAGAATATACTTATGTTAATGAGGATGGGCAAAATGCCAGTGTATGGGAACAACATAGAGGATGCTTATGGATTGGAAAGGCATCAACATATCTTGCCTGCATTAGTAAACATGAGAAAATGACGGCTTTTATGACAAAATACATTGCTGATTTATTTAAAAACCCGGTAACACAAATAAAGCCCCCAAAATCAGCAATTGACAAATGCACAAATTCTAAGGCCATAAGCAGAATTGTGTTGCAGGGAAAAGGTGGAGAGAAAACAATTGTGTCAAGAGCTGGGGGAATTACGCCTGATCAAGAAGAAGAGATTAGCAGAATTCGTTCTGAGAGAATTGATACATCTGGGAGTTTTATCTCGGCAATTACCGAGAATATTGATGCTACGATTAAATATAATGTTAGAAACGGCAGTATTGGAATTTATAAACATTTGCCAGCTTCTGTTCTGTTTGAGTGGTCTGAAAATTCGATTAAAATTATTTTGGAGGAAATTGAAAAATTAAAAGGGAAGCCAGCTGAAGAAATTTTTAAAGAAGTAGGACAGGAAATAAAATGGACAGGGGCAAGCGGAATTGAAATTACGCAACTGAATTGGTATTTGACACAAATTATAGCTTCTCTTGATAGAGACGAGTATGAGTTCCAGATTCCGGTAGATAAATTATCGGTATTGGATAATAGTAAATGGTTTATCAAGTTTCCGAGAATATATTGCAAAACTTGTGATTCTTATGAGACTCCATATTGCACTGAATGTGGAACAGAGTTGAAGATGGGAAGGGAGATAATAAAAGAATGTGAGTGTGGGGCATCCTTAAAAATTAAATGTGCGGATGGTCATGATACTTGTGAGATTGTAAATTGGTATGTTCCAAGATCTATATTGGTAAGTATGATCAATAAAAATATTCAGAAAATATTTAAAGACTATTCTTTAGAATATAATATCTGCATTGTAGGCGATATGGGATATATTGTTAATGGAACAGAGAATTTGCAAACAGAAGTTGAAATTCCATTTGCAGCAATAGAATGCTTTAAACATGATTCAGTGGCCCTTACACATAGAGTGAAAGCTTATGCGGTAAATATGAATGAGAAATGTGGTTCTGGAACCTGTTCATATGCAAAAATTGAAAAATGTACTGAAAATGATGGAATGGCATGTTTACCTAAAGTTTTTTATACCATTTTACCAGGCTATCGTCCACAACCTCACAAAGGCATGGAGTATGGGGATGTTGCTGCGGAAGTGAAAATTGGAAATAAAGCATATGATTTAAAGGGTATCATAAAAAAGAATAGTGAAAACCGACCTAGAAAATCTGTTAATGATGATGAAAAAATAAGAAAACCACTATTATCAACATCAGGAGAAGGGCAGGAGATAATTCGTCAGTTTGTGGAGCAGGGAATGATAGATGCTCGTTGTCAAATAATAGCAGTAGTCATTCCGCAATATATTGATGCAGGATTTAAAGGAACTTTGAGACACTTGGCAAGGTTGTCTGGAAAGAAAGTAACATTTATTGAATTGGACGAGTTATCCGAGCTGATTTCAATTAACAAAAAAATATTGGTATCATAATGCAATAGGAACCTTTGGAAAAATCCAGAGGTTCTTATTGTTACTATACGCTGTTAAAGATTTGACGGAGGACTCGAAAATAAAGAAGTGGGAATGAAGTTTGTCTGTTCTGAAAAGGGCAAAAAAAGTCGAGTACATTTTCCGGCATGCTGTTATACTGCTAAGACCAGGCCAAAGGCCAGAAAGGAGAACATCATGCCAGATCAGAATCATATCGTTATTCAGGGCTTATGCCAGAACAATCTGAAAAATATTTCCTTAAAGATACCAAAACAAAAGCTCGTTGTATTCACCGGGGTCTCCGGCTCCGGGAAATCCAGCGTCGTGTTTGACACCATTGCGGCAGAGAGCCAGCGCCAGATGAACGAGACCTACAGCGCTTATGTCCGGGGCAGGCTCCCGAAGTATGAGAAACCAAAGGCGGAAAGAATCGAAAACCTTTCCCCCTCGGTCATCATTGACCAGAACCCCCTTGGGGGCAACGCCCGTTCCACGGTGGGGACCATCAGCGACATGTATTCCGCCCTGCGGCTGCTCTACTCCCGGATCGGGGAACCCCATGTGGGAACACCCTCCTGCTTTTCCTTCAACAATCCGGGGGGCATGTGTCCGGAGTGTTCCGGATTGGGGAAGGTGATGACGCTGGACGTCCTTCCTCTTATAAAGGAAGATAAAAGCTGGAATGAGGGGATGGTGGAGCTGCCCACGTTCCGTGTGGGGAACTGGTACTGGAAGCAGTATACAGACAGCGGCCTGTTTGACCTGGATAAAAAATGGCAGGACTATTCCGAAAGGGAACGGAACCTTCTGCTGTACGGTTCGGAGGAACCGGGCGGGAAGCGGGTGTCGAAGCAGGTGGAGGGCATCCACAACATGATGAGCCGGCTGCTGTTAAAAAGGGACAGCTCCGAACTTGGGGAAACTTCTGCAGGCCGGCTGGCAAAATATGTCCGGGAATCCGACTGTCCCCTCTGCCATGGGAAACGCCTAAACGGGGCGGCCCTGTCCTGTAAGATTGCCGGGTATGATATCAGTGAGATGTGTGAGATGGAGTTGACAGAACTGAAACGGGTTCTGGGGACAGTCACAGACCCAAAGGGCAGGTCGGTGGCGGAGAGCCTGGTTATGACCCTGACCCGCATGATCGAGATCGGCCTCCCTTACCTTTCCCTGAACCGGGAAGCGGCTACCTTGTCCGGCGGGGAGGCACAGCGCCTGAAGCTGGTGCGCTACATGGGGAGCGCCCTCACGGGCATGCTCTATATTTTCGATGAGCCAAGCACCGGGATGCACCCACGGGATGTACACCGCATGACCAGGCTGCTGCGTGCCCTCCGGGATAAGGGGAATACGGTCCTGGTGGTGGAGCATGATAAGGATGTAATCTCCATTGCGGATGAAGTGATCGATGTGGGGCCGCTGGCAGGAAAAAACGGCGGGGAGGTTCTCTATCAGGGCAGCTATCAGGGGCTCCTTGGCTCCGGCACATTAACCGGGAAGGCCATGGAGATGGAGATACCCTTTAAGGCGGAGCCAAGGAAGCCCCAAGGGTTCCTGCCTGTCAAACATGCCAGCCTGCACAATCTGAAACAGGTTTCCGTTGATATCCCCCTGCGTGTGTTGACTGCGGTGACCGGTGTGGCAGGCTCCGGGAAAAGCTCCCTGATCCGGGACGTGTTTGCCGGGCAGTATCCGGAACAGGTCATCCTGGTGGACCAGTCCCCGGTGACAGCCACCGGGCGTTCAACCCCGGCCACCTTCCTGGGGTTTTTCGATGATATCCGAAAACAGATGGCGAAAGAAAACAACGTGAGCGCCGCCCTATTTTCCTTTAACAGCAAAGGCGCCTGCCCGGTCTGCAAAGGACGGGGGGCTGTCACCACCGAGCTGGTCTTCATGGACCCGGTGACGACCACCTGCGAGGCTTGCGGCGGGAGCCGTTACAGCAACGAGGCGCTTTCCTATTTATACAAAGGGAAAAATATTGTGGAGATTCTGGATATGAGCGCAGAGGAGGCCGAAGGCTTCTTTTCCGGCCGTCCGAAAATCTGCAGGGCGCTGCACGCCATGGTGGAGGTGGGGCTTCCCTACCTTTCCCTTGGACAGCCCTTATCCACTCTGTCAGGGGGCGAGCGGCAGCGGGTAAAGCTGGCAAAATACCTGGGACAGAAGGGGAATATCTATGTGCTGGATGAACCCACCACCGGGCTCCATGCTTCCGATGTGAAGACAATTATGAAACTTCTGGACGGCTTTGTGGAGCAGGGGAACACGGTGGTTGTGATCGAACATAACATGGATGTGGTAAAGCTGGCGGATTACGTGATTGACATGGGGCCGGACGGGGGGACGCTGGGCGGTGAGGTAGTCTTTACCGGGACCCCGCAGGCGCTGGCGGAGCATGGGCAGACCATTACGGCTGATTATCTGAGGAAGCGCTGATAAAATCAGCGTTTCCCTAAAGAATCGGAAAACAGCAAAAAAAGTCGAGACAAAAAGTGGGGGGCATTATAAAATAATAAGCCAAGGAAGAAGGAGGTGGTTTATTTTGAAAGAACAGACAGCGGCGGTCCAGAGGATGCAGGATTATATCGAAACCCATCTGGAAGCGGATATCACACTGGCACAGCTGTCAGCCGTCTCCCTGTTTTCCCCCTGGCATTCCTACCGGCTGTTTAAGGAGTTTTTGGGGGTGACGCCGGCAGAATATATCCGCAGGCTCCGGCTTTCCCGTTCCGCCATGCGGCTGAAGGAGGAACAGTGCCTTGTGACGGAGGCGGCCTTTGACTGCGGGTTTGGCAGTGTGGACGGGTATACCCGTGCCTTTTACCGGGAATTCGGCTGCAGGCCGGGGGAATATCTGAAGGACCCGGTGCCCATTGCCCTGTTTATCCCATACGGCGTGAAATTCGGAGAACTGAGAAAGGATGTTTTGGATATGGAAATGAAAAATCTCCAGAGCGTATTTATCCAGGTGATCCAAAAACCGGAGCGAAAGGTCATCATCAAACGAGGAATAAAAGCAGAAGATTATTTTGCATACTGTGGCGAAGTGAGCTGTGAGGTTTGGGGAATATTAAAAAGCATGGATTCCCTTTGCGGGGAGCCGGTCTGCCTGTGGCTGCCGGGAGCCTATAAAAAGCCCGGCACTTCCACCTATGTACAGGGCGTGGAGGCAGAGGCAGATTACCATGGGGAAATCCCGGAGGGGTTTGATGTCATTTCCCTGTCTGCCGCCGAGTATCTGGCGGTCCAGGGGGAGCCTTTCCGGGAGGAGGATTATTCCCAGGCGATTCTTGCCGTACAATATGCCATCGACCATTATGACCCGTCTGTGATCGGATACGAGTGGGACGAGGAAAGCCCCCGCATCCAGCTGGAGCCCAGAGGGGAGAGGGGATACATTGAGCTTCGGGGAATTAAAAAGCAGCAGTAGCGGTGCATACCGTTACCGGAAAAAGGAGGATAAGTTGAGCGAAACGAGAAAGAAAACAGAAGAGGCTGTTAAAACAACGGGCCTTACCAAAAGCTATCAGGGAAGAACTGTGTTGAAGGGCTTGAATTTGTCAGTCAAGGCCGGAACGGTCTTTGGTCTGTTGGGGGCAAACGGCGCCGGAAAGAGTACCACTATCGAATGCATCCTGGGAACGAAACAGGCCGATGGCGGAACCGCCCTGGTATTGGGGCGGGATGCCAAAAAGGACCGGTGCGCTGTATTTCAGAAAGTGGGCGTCCAGTTTCAGGAAGGGGATTACCAGACGGAAATCAGGGTATCCGAGCTTTGCGAGGAAACTGCCTGCCTGTATGAGAGGCCGGCAGACTGGCGGAAGCTGTGTGAACGTTTCGGAATCGGGGATAAGACAGGTCATGCCGTAAAAAGTCTTTCCGGCGGGGAGCGCCAGCGGCTGTTTATTGTTCTGGCGTTGCTACCGACCCCAGAGATTGTGTTCCTGGACGAGCTGACTACAGGGCTGGACGCAAGGGCGCGCCGGACGGTGTGGAAGATTCTTGAGGATTTAAAGGGTGAAGGGCTGACCATCTTCCTCACTTCCCATTTCATGGATGAGGTGGAGGCCCTCTGCGATGAGATCTGTATTCTGAGAAAAGGGGAGGCCGTCTTTTACGGCACCGTGGAGCAGGCGAAATCTCAGAGCGGCTGTGAGCGTCTGGAGGATGCCTATTTGAAATTTGCGGACGAGGAGGTTGTGGCATGAGAACATTTTTCAGTCTTTTAAAAACAGAACTGAAGCTGAATATCCGGAATATGAACATGGTGATTTTTGCCGTCATTATGCCGGTTGTGGTACTGGTCATCCTTGGTTTCATATACCAGACAAAGCCCGCCTTTCCGGGGGCGGAGTACACGTTCCTGGAGCAGTCCATGAGCGCGGTCTGTACCATCTCCATCTGCGCCGGGGGCCTGATGGGGCTGCCTCTGGTGGTAGCCGGATACCGGGAACGGAAAATCCTCAAACGGTTCCGGGTGACGCCCATCAGCCCGGTTATGCTGCTGGGGGTGGAATTTACCATCTATGTGCTGTATGCCGCAGTTTCTATGGCTCTGGTCTTTCCCATGGCGGCTGTGTTCTGGGGCGTAAGGCTTCCCGGCAGCCCGGCGGCATTCCTTGGAAGCTGGCTTCTTACCCTGGTTTCCACCTTAAGCATCGGGATGATGGTGGGCGGCATTGCGAAAAATGAAAAAATGGCCAGTGTGATCGCCTGCCTTTTGTACTTTCCCATGCTGATTTTTTCCGGGGCCACGCTGCCCTTTGAGGTGATGCCGGGGATGATGCAGAAAATCGTTGCCCTTTTCCCGCTGGCACAGGGGATACAGCTTATGAAGGCGGCTTTTCTGGGGATGCATACGGAATCTGTCTGGGTACCGGCAGCGGTTATGGGAATCGTCACCATTTTGTGTGCAGGCGCGGCGGTGAAATTTTTTAAATGGGAGTGAGTTCTTTCGGGCTATCAATTCGTAGCGTTCAAATGCGAGGTTTTTTGTGAGAGAATCGGCTATAATAAAAACAACAGGGGGAACACGATGGACTGGATAAAACGGTTGAACCAGGCGATTGATTTTATAGAAGAAAACCTGGATGGGGAACTGGATTATGAGGAGGTAGCCGGGATTGCGGGCTGCCCTTCCTACTATTTCCAACAGATGTTTTTATATATGACAGACATGACACTGCGGGAATACATACGGCGGCGCAGGCTGTCTCTGTCCGCCGTGGAACTGCAAAAGGGAAATGGAAAAGTAACGGATATTGCCATGAAGTATGGTTATGAATCTCCCACTGCGTTTACCAGGGCTTTTAAGAATTTTCATGGAATCACGCCCTCCGCTGTAAAAACGGAACCGGTATCCTTTCAGGCATATCCGCCCATTTCTTTTTCCATGGCAATCCACGGAGGGGCGCCGCTGCAGTTCAGGATAGAGGAAAAAGAAGCGTTCCGGATACTGGGAAGGTCCTGTCCCCTGTCGAAAGAACTGACAGAGAATTTTGAAAGGATACCAGCGGTATGGGATGCCGCACTGGCAGACGGAACACTTGCCAGATTACTCTCCATGGCAGAGGGAAAGCCGGAGGGACTTCTCGGTGTCAGTATCCATCATACGGAAGACTGGAAATATCTGATTGCTGTCCGTTCCGATCAGAAGCCGGGGGAATACGAAGAATATCAGATTCCGGCATGCAAATGGGCGGTTTTTGAAGGAAAGGGAACGAACCGTACCCTTCAGGAGCTGGAAAAGCGTGTCATTATCCAGTGGCTTCCTACGTCCGGCTACACCTACGCAGAGATACCGGATATTGAGGTGTATCTCCATGCAGACCCGGAAGACGCGGTCTATGAATACTGGCTTCCTGTACGATAAGAAGAGCATGGAACCGGAAGGAGGATACCGATGGATGGTCAGGAGATGATAAATGAGCTTAGGGCACAGGCTTCTGAGAAATACAGGGAAAATATGATTCGGATGGGGATACCGGCCGAAAATAGTATTGGTGTGGCAACGTCCGTAGTAAGGGGCCTTGCAAAGAAAGCCGGGAAATCGCAGGAGCTGGCATTTGAACTGTGGAATACAAAATACCACGAGGCAAGGATGCTGGCGCACGAGTGGATGGAAGGAGAAAGCAAGGCATTGAGATGGATTGGAAAGGATGCGGCGAAGGAACTGGAAACCATGGTAAAGGCAGAAGGGCGGGGACGTCTGATTTCCGCAAATACCAGGATGGGAAAGGAATCAGGAGGTTCGGGATGAACGGGAAGTTTTTTGCGCTACCGCAGGAAAGGCAGGAGCAGATCATAAATGCGGCATATGGTGTGTTTTCCAGGAACAGCTATAAAAATGCGTCCATGTCCAGGCTTGCGGATGCCGGCGGCGTATCCAAATCCCTGCTGTTTCATTATTTCCTAAATAAAAAAGAACTGTATCTGTACCTTTGGGAACATGCATGCAGGCTTTACCGTGAAAAAGTAAGGAAGGGAGATACGCAGACCACGGATTTGTTTGAGATCCTCTGCCAGAGGGTTCTGGCAGGCTGTGTCTTTATGAGGGAAGCCCCGACCATATACCTGTTTATCTTGAGGGCATTTTTTGAGGAAAACCCGGAAATCAGGGAAGAACTTCAGAATCATTATAAGACATCCTATCTTCACGGGACAGAAGATATACGGGGTTTGGCAGATATGGACCTGTTCCGGCCGGGGATTGATACGCGGCTGCTGTTAGAAGAGATTAACGGTTATCTTCTCAGCTGTTACTGGAAGATGTTTTCAACCGGGGAGCTGAACCCGGATTCTCTGGAAAAGGACTTCCTGAAAAGAGTTGGACAGTGGAAAAGGGTATACCTGAAAGAAAGGAATCATTAAGATGGCAGTTTCAAATATAAGAGCAGACTTTCACGCAGAACTGCAAAAGGTTTGGGAGATTGTGACTTCTCTGGAGGATACGGCGTGGCGCAGCGATCTGAGCAGGGTTGAGATTATAGATGATAAGCAGTTCGTGGAATATACAACATCCGGCTGCCAGACCACCTTCACCGTTACAGTGAGGGAAGAATGCCGGCGATGGGAATTTGATATGGAGAACGACAACATGCATGGGCATTGGACAGGGATTTTCTCCAGCAAAGGCAACGTAACAACGATTGATTTCACGGAGGATGTTACAGCAAAAAAATGGTTTATGAAACCGTTTATCGGGGCGTATCTGAAAAAGCAGCAGGCTTTATATATAACGGATTTAAGAAAAGCTTTGGAACATACCTCATAAGTAAAGCGGGAGGAATTATCTTTTCTATTGACTTTTTACAAAAAGGAGAATAGAATGATAGCAAGCACTTGCTTAGGGGTGGGAAGAATGGACGAAACAAGCCAAAAAATCATTGACGCAACCATGTCTCTGATTCGTGATAAAGGGTATGTTGCCACAACGACAAAAGATATCGCACGTTTAGCCGGCGTAAATGAGTGTACGCTGTTCCGTAAATTTCAAAATAAAAAAGATATTGTACTCCATGGGGTATCTCAGGAAAAATGGAGAGCGCATGTTACGCCGGAGCTTTTCAAAAATGTGCAATGGGAGTTAGAGCCGGATTTAGAGATGTTTATGAACGCATATATGGATAAAATCACTCCGGATTTTGTAAATCTGTCCATTGGCTTAAGAGCGCCACAGCTTTATGAAGAAACTGCCTCTATGATCATGAAAGTACCACAGGCATTTATTTCTTCTCTGACAGAATACTTCAGGAAAATGGAGGAACTGGGGAAAATTCCTCATTATGATTTTGAAAGTCTGGCGATGACTGTTTTTTCTTCCACGTTTGGTTATACCTTTTTAAATGCGTCTTTTGGCCAGAACCTTACGGATGTGGGCAGAGAAGAATTTATCAAAAACAGTGTGAAGATATTTGTAAATGGGATTGTACAGAAGTAAAAATGGTACTGTATATTCAGTGCCATTTTATCATACCTAAAAGCAAGCAAGTACACGCATACAAGGAGGCAATGATGATGATTACAGGCGCGGAATTATTTGTGAAAGCTCTCAAGGCGGAGCAGGTAGATACCCTGTTTGCCTACCCGGGCGGACAGGCAATCGACCTGTTTAATGCCCTTTATGGCGAGCAGGATATTGATGTTATTTTGCCGCGGCATGAGCAGGGATTAGTCCATGCGGCGGACGGATACGCACGCTCCACGGGAAAAGTCGGGGTCTGTCTGGTTACAAGCGGACCGGGAGCTACCAATTTAGTGACAGGGATAGCGACAGCGAATTATGACAGTGTTCCACTGGTATGCTTCACCGGGCAGGTACCTACCGGGCTGATTGGCAATGACGCCTTTCAGGAGGTTGATATTGTGGGTATCACAAGAAGTATCTGCAAATACGCCGTAACGGTCCGCAAACGTGAGGAATTGGCGGCGGTCATCAGGAAAGCCTTTCTTATTTCCCGGACAGGGAAACCGGGCGTTGTTGTTGTCGATTTACCGAAGGATATACAGAGGGAATATGGCAGTGACGACTACCCGGAAGAAATCGAAATCAGAGGATATAAGCCGAAGCTTTCCCTTCATCCGGGACAGTTAAAGAAAGCACTGGAAACATTGAATCACGCAAAGAAGCCCGTCTTTTTGGTCGGCGGCGGCGTGAACATCAGCCATGCACATTCGGAAATGCTAAAGCTAGCAGAAATGACAGGGGTTCCCGTTGTTACTACCATCATGGGAAACGGGGCAATTCCCACAACCCATGACTTGTATATCGGGAATCTGGGAATACATGGAAGCTATGCAGCCAATACAGCTATCAGTAATTGTGACGTCCTCTTTTCTATCGGGACAAGGTTTAATGACCGCATAACAGGAAAAACCGGACACTTTGCCACCCATGCGGCAATCATCCATATAGATATAGACCCCGCTTCGATTTCCAGAAATATAGAGGTGGATATTCCCATTGTTGCGGACGCAAAAACGGCTCTTTTGGCATTGCTTGAAAAAGCGCAAAAATTAGATACGGAGGAATGGCTGGAGCAGATCAGGCAGTGGAAAAGCCAGTATCCACTCTCCATGAAAACAGAAGGGCTGACCCCGGAAAAAGTGATAAGGGCAATCAACCATACGTTTGACAACGCGATCATTGCCACAGATGTGGGGCAGAACCAGTTATGGGCGACACAATTCCTGGAATTAAGCGAAAAGAAGCAGATGCTGACTTCCGGGGGCTTAGGAACCATGGGCTATGGCTTTCCGGCTGCTATTGGAGCCCAAATCGGAAATCCGTCAAAGGATGTTATCGTTATTTCCGGGGACGGCGGCATGCAGATGAACATTCAGGAAATGGCGACCGCAATCTGCTATGAACTTCCAATCACCATCTGCATACTGAACAACGGTTATTTGGGAAATGTACGGCAATGGCAGGAAATGTTTTTTGACAGGCGTTATTCCAGCACCTGTATGCGGTACAGGAAAAGCTGCCCCGGCAGCTGCAATACCCCGACAGAGCACTGCCCGGAATATACGCCGGATTTTCTTAAATTGGCGGAAAGCTACGGGGCAAACAGTATTCGCGTAACAAAAGAAAATGAGATAGCCGCTGCCCTTGAAACTGCAAAAGACACGCTAAAAGTACCTACTGTCATTGAATTTATCATTGAGCCGGAGGAAAATGTTATGCCGATTGTTCCGCCCGGCAATGCTTTGGACGACATGATACTGAAAAACGGGGATAAGGGAATATGAAAAAGAGATGGATTTGTTTATTTGTTGAAAATGATGTAGGGGTTCTTGCCAGAATATCGGGACTGTTTTCCGGGAAGTCCTATAACCTGGCCAGCCTGACCGTGGGGACAACCGAGGACAGAACGGTTTCCCGTATGACAATCAGCTTAACCAGTGACCACAGGACATTTGAACAGGTAAAAAAGCAGCTGGGCCGCTGTGTTGAGGTAATTAAGGTAGTTGATTACACGGATATTGCGATCCATATGAAAGAGCTGATGTTTGTAAGAATCAATAACTGCTCGGCCCGGGATATTGACGAGATATTCAAGATTTCGCAAGTGTTTCAGGTATCGGTTATTGATTATTCCCCGGAGACAGCGCTGATTGAGAGTGTGCATACAGAAAACCGTAATAATGATCTGATTGCATTACTGGAGAAATGCTATGCAAATCGAATTGAAATTGTTCGGGGAGGTAGTGTCGCTATTGAAACGTTAAGCATAGCTGATCGATAAAGAGGAATGAGGTCTTCTCAAAATTGGTCAATGGGGTGATAATAAAAAGTATAACATAAAATGGATAAGGGAATTACGAAAGGAGCTTACCAATGCTTTACATTAAACATTATTCTAAGACCTGTCCCGGTGGGAAGAAAGCCGTGGATGATTTGTCCCTGCATGTCCGCTCTGGCGACAAATACTGGGAGGACCATAATGAACGGGAAATTTTTTGAACTGCCATTGGAAAAGCAGGAACAGATTATAAGCAGCATATGTGGTGCAGGCCGGAATGCTGGTATGCGCTGTATATGACAAATATTCTGCCCGGTACAGGGTGCAGATGGAGCAGGCGGCGGATCTTTACATAGCATATTTCAGAGATGCTCCTTTACCAGATGCAGAGTTTGAGGATGGAAATGAAAAGGGGTGAACAGAAATTGAACATAGCAGGGGTTAAATTCGGGATAATCTTAATCATGACAGCCATATGTCTGGCAGGATGTACGAAAGAGGAAGCTTTTGTTGACAGCTGTGATTCGGAAATAGCGGAGCAGGTAACCAGTATTATGCAGGAATCCCAGAAGGAACGTTATAACCTGGAGAATTGTGAGGTTCTTGTTACGGAAGAAAGCAAAGAGGCTGGATTTTTGATTCGGAGAATGACATTCCAGGCAGACTGGAAACAGATCAGAGAACCGGAGGATGACCCGCTGATACAGGGAATGCTGCAGGCCAGGGATGAGCTGAAATCGCCTGGGGAGAAGGAGGCGGCAGGGAGGATCATTGATGGATATATAGTGGAAATGAATGGTGAACCGGAAACGGAAAAAATCGAAACAAAATTCGTTGCACAAATTTCTCTGGAAAACGAAACATGGGAACTGTTTTATCCGTTTGTACAGGAGGGAAAGGAAACGCTGCTTCCACTCCGGGAATATGCGGAAGAAAACTGGTTTGAAAATGCTGGAAAGCGGATGCAGGAGGGACGCAGGCGTTTGATTGCTGAAATCACAGGGGCAGATGAATAAGGACAATGAGTGATAAAGGAGCAGACTATGAATAAAGATTGGGGTACAGAAAGTAAAATTGGGATTATGTGTGCAACGGCCAGGGAATTTGTCCCATACCTGTCCGTTATGCAGATCAGGAAAACGGATGAATGTGCAATGCATTCGTTTCATGACGGCACAATAAAGGATATATGCACAACGGCAGTTTGTTCTGGCTGTGGAAAGATTAACGCATCCATTACGGCACAGCTTTTAATCGACAGATATGATGTGGATGCAATTATTTTTTCAGGAATAGCAGGCGGGATGAGAAAAGAGGTGAAGATATTTGACACAGTGGTATGTACCGCATCTTCATTCCACGATACGGATAATGAGATATACACAGATTTTCCGGTGATGAAAGCGCCGGTATTTTATGCAGATGATGGATTGACTGCACTGGCAAAGGAAGTAGCCGGAAGGATAGGACGGAAAATACATTTTGGGGTTGCGACAACAGGAGACAGATATATGGAGCCGATTCATCCGGATGCACTGTGCATTGATATGGAAACTGCAGCCGTAGCCCATGTCTGTTATCTGAACAAGATTCCGTTTATTGCGATCCGTTCCATTTCCGATAATGATAAAGAGGCCGGGCAGGAGGCAATCAACAGGAATTATGATAAGGCAGTACAGCAGTCATATCAATTTGTTTCAGAAATGCTTGAGGGAATCAGATAGGAGAACGCCGCACGGAAGGGACAGGTGTTTTTCCAAAATGGTTATAAGGAAGCCTCTATATTAAAAATTGCAGATGCCGGAGGAATATCAAAATCGTTGTTGTTCCATTACTTCTCAAAAGGAAAACTAAGAATTAATTTGACATCTTCTTTGAATCGGTCAACGGGTTTATACTGTTATTAAGCCGTAATGGGCGGTTAAAGTGAAATATACAATCCTCTGTTTGTGGAACTGACTGTGACAAATATAATAGGGCAGAAAAGAAAAGCCGGCGGTACAGATAGACTATCTGTACTGCTGGCTTTTTTCTGCCTTGTGGCATAAGAATTCCATTTACAGAGCTTCTGTTACCTCTGCGCTTCTGTCAGTTCCTGCCAGAGCCGTGGCGGTGGCAAGTAATACGGACAGGTCTTTCTCGTCACATTGAGAAAGAAGCCGCAGCAATTCATGGTATGTAGAGTCCGTTTTGTGACTGTCTGAGAAGATACAGTCATCCGCAGATATATTCAGCGTTCTGCAGATATGGTAAAAACCTTCAATACTGGGGGAACAGCGGCAGCGCTCCAAATCTTTCTGGAAGGAAAGAGAATGGCCAAGGAGTTCTGCGCATGTAGCCTGTGTCAGACGTTTCTTTGCCCTGGCAGCTTTCAGTGCGTTTTTGAAAACTTGGGCATCCTTGATTGATAGAGACATTGTCGTCACCTCCTTGTTAGTAGTGTAATGGCATACCTTTTAAAAGTAAAAATGGTATAGACATCTCTATATAGTAGCGTATAAGACTACTAAGCATCCAGATTTCTGGTGAACAAAAAAACATGGTTCATCAGAGATCTATTTGGGTGCTTTTTTTGACCATGGGAAAGGCGCATGGTCATATTGAAAAGTAGATATAAGCCGGATGCCGGCAGGGGGATTCTGTTAAAAAAATCGCATCTTGTTATAAGGACGATTATACTTGCAATGGTAGTTTGGTACGCTACTTTTTGAAGATAAATATAAAAAAGAGAAAAAAGGGTGATTATTTCGGTCATATACCGGATAATGATCCTTTTTCTGCTGTATGGAAAGAGGCAATGAGGGAATGCTTTCTTCCTGCCGTTCGTGGACCGCCCTTCACATCCTGAACAATTCAGAGTGTAAAAGGGAGGATATAAAAGATTACAGGAAAAGAAGACTCTGCGCATTCCCGCTGCCGATCTCCTCCAACTTCAGATTCTTGCAGGCAAAGATCTGGAATTTAAGGAGGAAAAGCCATGTGGCAGAAGAACAACGGAAAAAGTGAAACAGAAATCGTACAGAACCGATTTACAGCGTATCTGGCAACTGCAGTAAAACGCCGCAGGAACGATTACCTGCAGCAGCAGGACAGACGCCAGCAGATAGAAAGCCTGACCGAAGACTACCCATTTTTGCTGGAATACAGCATAGAGCAGGATATGCTTCTTGGTCTGCCTGTGCTCATGCAACTGGAGGACAGTGCGCTTCTCTGTGCGCTGAAGGAACTGAGTGAGCGGGAGCGTTACATATTCCTTGCAAGGGCATTGGACGGGAAAGGCTTTGAGGTTCTGGCAGAGGAAACGGGAATGGGATATAAAGGCGTATCAGCGGTTTATTACCGGACGGTACAGAAGATTAAAAGAAAGATAGAGGTGATGAAAAATGAATTTTAAGGAAATGCTTTTGCAGGCGAAGGTCGGCAGGGAGCCAGCGGTCATAGCTTTACTGGAGATGTATAAGCCGCTTCTGGTTAAGTATGCGATCATCAATGGAAGGTTTGATGAAGATCTGTACCAGGAGTTATGTATCACACTGTTAAAGTGCATCCAGTTATTCCGGATGTAAGGAGCAGGCGGCAGGAGAGGGAGATTCTCCCTCTCTCTGCTGTCTGTTCTTTTGATTTCTGTACCTGTGCAGAGCCGTTGTATGCCCGTGGCCGGGTATCCAATGGCTTTGCATTTTTCTTATGTAGATGCTGTATACTCCGGATAACGGATTTGAACTGCCTGCCAGAAGTAGGGGGCATAGGAACAGCAGAATAAATCCTCTGCTGTATATCGTCTGCATTCATCCAGCTGCTCCTCTGGGGCTTCATAATCATAAATACTGGGCGTGTGGTTACAGTACAGACCGAAAGCCATTCTGACGACTCTCATGCTTCCACTGGTCTGCCAGCCCTCTCGAAGACATTCCGTTTTTACGTTGCCTGTGGCGAAGTCATAAATACGGTCAATGTTGCGTCTGGTATCACTGCTGATTCCAAGGCAGTAGCAGAGAGCATTATGATAAACGTCTGCTTGCCTTACTCTTTTGAGGCTTTCATAATAGAAGATTTTATGTTCTTCACAGATAAAAAGGATATTTTCTTTATTATGTTCACTCATGTTCTGCCTCCTATTCTTTCATATAATCATGGATATACTGATTGTTCCTGCAGTGGCTTTTATGAACCATATCTTTTTCTCCAGTCATGAAGGTATGCAGAATATCCATCCGGATCAATTTCCAATAGTCTCTCTGGCCGAAACCGGTATTCCGGGTACTGGCAGTATCCGCTCCTGGCATATATCCCGGTAGGAACTGCCAGCCCATGCCGTATGATCCACGCCAGGATTTCTTCGCCGTTATTGTTGGTGTCAATAAAGGCGCAGTTTTGAGGCCGGACGGAATCCAGATTGACGGTCAGGACATTCCAGGGTTCCGGTTCTCCATTCTCCCAGGAAGTCATAGTGACGGCAAGGTTCCCTTCCATATAGGAAGTGATTTTCAGCTCAATCTTATAGGTGGTTCCATATTTCTCCAAATCAAATGTTTTCATATTGTCTCCTTTCGGTGTGTCTGTATTATGCTGCTGTTTTTGGCTTGTCCTGTGCCGGGAGGAGGATTACCCCTTTTTCCACCTCTGCAGGCGTCCATGCGTTGTTTTTCCACATACAGCCGCTTGCCACATTGTAAAACTTTGGGGCTTTGGGCGGATTCCCAAAGCATTCATCATCCAGATACAGACAGATATGCCTGTCATAAAAGGGGAGAAGGGCCTGGTGAATCTGTTCTTTCAATGACAGGGTAAGCTGGTCAATCTCTGCGATATCCTGCCGCTTGAAGGCAGCTGCGGAGATCTGTTTCAGGATGTCGGACTGGTCAACGGTTGACTGAATCAATGGCTGTGCTTCCGCCATAAAGTCCGCACGGATGCGGATGTTATCCAGTGTGACCTGTTTGACATAGGCCGTGGCCGTGGAACTGATATTCTGCCGTAACTCGTCAAAAGGCTTTTTATATTTCGTCTTCAATATCTCCAGGGAGACTGCGTCAAGGTTTCTTTTTAAAAGGTCAAGATATTCTTCCAATGCATTTCGCAATTCGCTGCTTTTCATATGGATACCTCCAATCCTGTAAAATATTGTTTTCCTAGAAATCGTCCTCCCAGGGAGACAAGATATCTCCGGCTGGGAATGGGGAACTTTTTTCTGTCTCTGTCGGCTCCGGCTGTTTTGTTTTCGCGTCCTCTGCTTTTTTCTCCGCTGCATTTTGCTGTCTGCGGACGGTGAGTGCCAGAGCTTCTTCCCCAACATCATCCGAACGCTGTTTCTTTGCCCGCTTTTTACGGCATTTTTCCACAGCGGCAGCATAATCGTAGCCGATGGCAGTCTGGAATTTCTCCGCGATTTCCCTTAACTTTCCAGCCTGGTATTCATAGGTGGCCTTGTGGAAGCCGGTCAGGTGCCACTGTTCACACACCAGATCCAGCATACGGGTGTAGTCCATAAGGGCGTTGATAGTCTTTAAGATGTCACCATAGCAGGTTTGCAGCTCGTGGGAGCCATCCAGGTCTACATAGGAGAGTGTAAGCTCCTGCTGCAGATATTCCTCTATCTCCATGTGGTGTGCCAGCACCGGCTCATAGATCTCCCTGGGAAGTTCCGGCATGTTTGCGGATGCAGTGCTCTTATTATTCATCCGGTTCACCTCCTGTCTGCGGCTGCAGAGTCGTAAGCCCGCTGACGATCATCTGGACGGCGGTGCGGTATCCACAGCAGTAGGATTGTTCTGCAATGGCGCTGTCTCTTTCGGAAACTGCCGTCTGGTACTGCTCAAAAAGCCTTTGGGACTGGCCCAGGGCAGGCAGCAGCGCTTTTTCTGCCTCTTTGACGTTCTGATCCAGCCTGGAGGGAACCGTAACGCATCCGTAAATGTCAGGCTCATAGTTCCCATAAAACAGGTTATGTAAGAAGTCAGGCTCCCTAGTTTCTGCCAGCTGTATGGCAGCAGGGACAGGTTTTGAAAGAGCCTTGGCAATATCCTGGAGTGTTTTAATCAGTTCTGGAATCTGTTGGTTGAAAAAGGTAGTACCCATTTTTGTTTCGTGAAAATTCATCTGTGATCCTCCTTTCGTTGCCCGATAACTTCTCGGAATCTTCAGCCCTTATTTCATGGTGCTTTCAGAACCTATTTTTCAAAAATCACCCACTTTTTTCTCAAAAACACTTGACAAACCAGTCAAAAAATGCGGCGCTTCGCGCCCTTGA
>NZ_JANJZD010000029.1 GCF_024623325.1 Acetatifactor muris | reverse complement strand
TGAGCGACGGTTTCACAAAGAACCGGGTCTTGCCGCTGCCGGAACCGCCGATTACAAGGATATTTTTGTTTCTTGCGTATTTCGGCTGCTTCGGGCGGCTGTTCATGGTGAGCCGTTCCGTCTGCGTAAGCGGGATATTGTTCTCAAATACCGGGTCTATGTACGGCTTTATGTCCTCTGCCGTTCCCCATGAAGCGTTTTGTCAAGTGCTTTTTTGAGTTATTGACGCAAATTCTTGTGAAAGTGCGAAAGTGCAAAGTGCAAAGGGTCTGCGTTTTGCACTTTCAGCTTGCGGGTTCGGGCGGCTGCTTCTTCTTGATGAAGTTATACCATTGACCGCCGACACGCCTTGCGCCCAAAATGCTGCCCATGTTGCGCTTGGCGTTCTGTACCGTCCTCTCGGATATTCCGGCTTCGGCTGCGGCCTTTACAATGTCCTCGCTGGCAAGCTCTTTCCCGTCTGCAAGCAGGTCAAGTATCAGCTTCTCGGCTTGTTCGGTCTTGGTGGCGGTGTTCCCGCCCGCGCCGGATAGCAGCTCGTCGGCGGTTATGTCGTATTCGCCTATCCATGAAAAGCCTGTTTCCGGGTCAAGGCAAAAGGCAACGGGCTTGCCCTCCGGCGCCAGGGAAGATTTGTCATGGACGATAACACGCACATTCGGCTCCCGCTTCACGCGCCCGATCAGCAGGACGCTCCTTGCTGCGGCGCGGAAGTCGATAGAACCTAAGCCCCGGTATGCGCTCTGCCCTCCGGCAGCTTTGTTCAAGTGTCCGATAAGGATAACGGCGCACCCGGTACGCTCGGCAACATCGGCAAGACGGCGGAACATGGGGCGCACTTCGTTTGCCCGGTTCATGTCGGTCTTTTCGCCCATGTACGCCTGTATTGGGTCAAGGATAATCAACCGCGCCCCGTTCTGCGTGATTGCCTTTTCTATGCGCTCGTCGGAGAGGGTAAGCTCCCGCTTGGCTTCATCAATCACAAGCACGCGGTCAAGGTCGGCTTCGGCTTCTATCAAGCGGGGCTTGACGGTATCGCCCAGCCCGTCCTCGGCGGTCTGGTAAATCACTTGGAATGGCGGCAGGGGCTTCATTCCCGGCAGCGTTCCCCCGGTGGTGCAGGCAGCGGCAAGGCGTAGGGCAAAGGTGGTCTTGCCCTCGCCGGGGTTGCCTTGCACAATGGTTACTTTCCCGAAAGGGATATACGGCTCCCATAGCCATTCAACGGTCTGCGTGTCAACCTCGCTCATGCGGATAATCTCGACGGTTTCTTCCTGCGGCGGCTCTTTCAGGCCGTAAACTGCTTCCTGGATATACTTCCCGTCTGTGATTTCTGCCCGGTGCTGCAATACCTCGTTCCAGTCCTTAAACAGCGGCACAAGGCGGTGGACGGTCAAGCCCTCCGGCACAAGCTCCGCAAGGCGGCTACAAGCGTCGTTTCCGGCTTGGTCGCTGTCAAGGCAGAGGTAAACGGTCTTGATGTTCGGACGGTCAGAAAGGAAACGCAATAGGGCTTTTTCTCCCACGCCGCCCAATGACAAATAGCTCTGCTTCTGCCATTCCTTTTTGAACAGGCAGAGGAAAGAGAGCAGGTCAACGGGGGCTTCAAAGGCAAAAAGCCTGTCGCCCTCGCCCCGGTAACAGAAATTAAAGGCTTTGTCGCTGCCTTTCACATCGAGCCGGAAGTTTCCCGCCGTTCCCTTGCTGTGGGCGTAGCGCGGTATTCCGTCCTCGTCCCGCCCCACAAATACGGCGTTGTGGTGGGCTGCGTCCTCGTAAATATCGCCGCGGGCAAAGAAAAAGCCCGTCACATCTTCATCAATGCGGCGGGCTGCTGTGAGGTAGTTCCTCGCTGTTCGGTTGTCGCTGTTTGGGGGTGGTAGCCGGAAGTCGGAAAGGGACGCGGGGCAAGGTCTGTCCGGCGGCGGTGCGGCTCCCTTTTCTCCTGTGAGAAGTTCCACGGCTTCGGTGAAGCTCTTGCCGAAAAACTCTATAACAAAATCAACGGGGCCGCCGCCCTTGCTCTGGCTGTGCCTGTACCATTTGTTTCCCCGGACGGTCAAGCTGTCGTGCCGTTTCCAGCGGTATTCATTCCCGGCGCGGGTAAGCTGCTCGCCCTGTGATTGCAGGAAAGAAACAAGGTCGGCTTGATTCGCCCGGTCTATCTGTTCTTGGGTGTAGTACAAAAATCTCAACTCCATTCATCGTTCTAAGTCGTGCCGCTTGGCGCGGGTCTGCTCCGGCTGGTCGGCTTTCAGTGCAATATCAACGCACTTGCGGATATTGTGCAGCTCGGCAACCTCGGCGCGGGTTTCTTTCAGCTTGGTATATTCCGCTGTTCTCTGCCCGCTGAGAGTGGCGTACTCTTTTTCCCATTCAGAGATAGGCAAGGTCTTTGTCCCTTTCGGCAGATTTGCATGGAGATAGCGGCTCGCTGCGTTCCATAGCGTAAGCTCGGCGCGGTGGGCTTCCTCGTACTTGTCACGCTTGCTCGTCCAGCCATTTTTCAGCTTTTTCAGCTCGTCGTGAATGGGCTTGTACTCGGTGTAGTTCTTCCCGTATTCAATCAATTTCTGCAATTCTTTCATGCGCTTCTCGGCGGTTTTCATGCCCTCCCGGATAGCGTCGGCTTGGTCGCTGACAGAGGAAAGGGCAGCGTCCAGCTCCGCAAGGGTAGAAATACCATGCTCGGAAAGATAGTTGACCGCCTTTGCAACGGTTTTCAGTTCATCGGCGGCGTGCTGCCTTTGCCAACTCTGCGAATACTTCCGGCTCTTTTCTCTCTGAACGCTTAAATACTTCATCAGCAGATTTGCAAGGCCGGGGGATTGCGGGGGCTGCTCCGGGGCGGTTTCCCGCGCCTTGAACAGTTCGCCAATCCATTCTTTGAGCTTTCCAATCTGCGCCCTGATTTCCCGGATAAGGCGGTTTGCCTTTCGGATATTCCGGTTCAGCTCGCCTTTCTCGGTGGCTATGCCTTTCTTCTCCATTTGACAGGCCGCTACGCCCATGTGGACGGTGGGCAGCTCGTCAATGCCGCGCTCGGCGTTGCTGCGGTAGTCGATACGCTCCGGGTGTCCGGCGCGTTCAAGGTAGGCGTTTGAAATATCCGCCCATGCCTTGCGCCATAAAAGCGCGTTGCCCTTGTCGTTCCAGCCTGTGAGGTCAACTTTGTGTGTCTTGTATCTGCCGCTTGGTAAGCGTATGCGCTCGCCGTTCTCGTCAAGGTCATATTCCTTTTTGGACTTCGCCGCCCATGCGCCGCGCTCGTCAAGGGGGCGCATGGTAAGCATGATATGACAATGGGGGTTGCCGCTGTCGGTGTCGTGAATGGCAAAATGACAAAATCAAAATCAACGCACATTCCTCTTGAAACAAATTGAGAGGAACAGTATTCACGGACAAGCCGGATCTGTTCCTCTCTGGATAATTCTATGGGGAGTGCTGCGTCAATCTCTCTGGCAAGCTGGGCGTTCCCGGCTTTCTCGTAAAGCTCCACGCTGTTCCACAAGGTTGAACGGTCAGAGAAAGAGGGCGGGGCATGGGGCGGCAGTAGGATTTCCGTATGGACAACGCCGCGCTTGCGGGTGTAGTCATGGGTCATTCCGTCCCACTCGTTTGTGATTTTCTCGCCGCTTCGATAGGCGGCTGCGGCAACGGCTGACTTGCCTTTTCCTCGGCTCACAATGCCGATGTTACAATGGTAAATGGCTATGGGTATCACCTCCCGGATAGGATAACCAAACCCGCAAAAATGGTACAGACGCCAACGGCGGGTGTACTGTTTTTGTGGGTGTGCAGGGATAGCCGCGTAAGCGGCGCAAGGGGTGCAGCCCCTTGTTGCGGCAAAGCCGCCATATCGGAGCGCGGGGAAAGTTCCCTGTGCGGAGATACGCCCTCGGCAGAGCGCACACGCCCGCAAGGGTGTATAAGTGCGCCCTTTGTTCCAAAGGGATTATTCGCTTTTCCCGCCCTCGGTGCGTTTTTTCAGATAAGCCCGCGCTTCCTCGCTCGTCAGGGCAAGCCGGAGAAAGGCGGCGGCTTCCTCATCGGTCATGGTCTTGGCTTCCGGCACAATGCTCTCAAAGACTGCGCCTCGGACGACCAGCCGGTGGCTGCGCGTCCGGCGTTCCTCTTGGGATAACTTTTGCCGCAACACCTTTTCCCGATTTTCAAGCTGCCGGATTTTCTTCTTCCCGTCCTCAATCTCGGCTTGCAATTCCTCGCGTTTTTTTTCTCTCGGTTTCGTCATGGGTGGTCACTCCTTTCTACCTGTCGGCATAGAAAAAGGACAGTCGATTTCCTCGGCTGTCCTTTTGATTAGGGTGTTTGGTTTACTCCGTTCTGCTCAATAAATGGGAATATTAAATATCAATACGCCCTTTAATACATTCCTATTAAAACATCAGCTTCGATTGTCAAATGTGTGAGAGTACGCCAATCAACGCAATCTTTTTCAACGCAAAAGAGAAGCGGCGTCATTTCAATAAACGACATTCTTTGTTCTGATGACAACTGTACGGTGGCTGAAACCGTTTCTCTTGAAATGGTTTTAAGATATTTCTCAAAATATTCAACGACAGACTCATTTGAATAATCTGGATTTTTCAAGTGTGCTTGCACTTTAGTCCTGATTTCCCTCAAATGATTTTTCGTAGGAATTACTTTCACAACATATCCGTTAGGAGATAGCAATCGCTGAAATTCTTTGTAGTGTGCAGGCGAAAATATGTCTAAAATACAATCCATACTTCCGTCTTTCAAAGGGATTTTTGATAAGTCAGTAACAAACCACTTCACTGCTTTGCGCTTGTCTTTTTTTGATGCAATCTGTATTGCCTCCCTTGACAAGTCAAAGGCAAAGATGTTTCGTTCTGTTCTTTGCTGTATCTGCCTTGCATAGAAACCCTCGCCGCAACCAACATCTAAAATGTTTCTTATAGATGGCGTATCAGAAATAAACTGTATGATTTTCTCCAACACAACATCATACATGCCATACTCCAAAATTTGGTGCCGGTTGTCAAAAGACCGCTTGCTGTAGTTGGTTTTGGGCGATGATTTTAACAACAAATTTACATACCCATATCTTGAAATATCAAAGCAATGTCCATGTCTACAAATTAGGCTATTGCCTTGTATATCCATTGATTTTGTGCAAATTGGGCATTGAAAATAAACCTTGCTGTCTGCAAAGCGTGATAAATTATTATTCATTTGTTTTTCCTCCGTAATTACATCTCTGCTTCAATAAGCGAGTTATGCAATACGGATAACCGCAACATAACTCGCGGTTTTATCTTAATCTCATAAATGTAACCATTGTGTTGTCCTCCAATCAATTCCGCAGTATTACTCTGCTTTTAGAAAAAGTATAGCACAAAACTATGAACATTTCAACTCTATTTCAGCCTGTCGGCGACGTTGCTCTCTCTGGCATACCGCCGCGCCGCTTCCCGCCGTTCCTCGCTGTATGGGGCGGTCAGACGGAAAGAGAAGCGGCCTTTCTCAATGTCAAACTCCATGCAGCCCGTTTCCGGGTCTGCGTCAGTCTGCTGGCAGATCGCCGGATAACGGCGGCTGTATGCAAGCAGACGCTTTTTCAAGGCGGTGTTGTGGGTGCGGATATGGATAAGGGGGTCTTTCTCGTCAAACCAAATATCGGTGGTCTTTTCCTGCTTGGTAAGCCCTGTTCTCATGCAAACTCCTTTCTGTGCCCCTGTTACGCAATAGGGGCATTTTTCGGGTGTTTTCTCCGGCTCTTGACTTGGAGAAAACGGCGTTTTTGACGATAAAAACCGCCCGGACGTGGAATGTATCGTCGGGGCGGCTGTTATCGCAAGATTTCCGATTTTTCCGGCTCTTGACCGTCAGACGCAGATAAACACGAACTGTCGGCAAGTATCGTCTTGAGCAGCTTGTCGCGGAATGTTTCTGTGCTGCTGTGATTGAAAAATAACTCCGCAACAATAGTCTGCCCGTTTCTCTGCGTCGTGATGATACTGTCGGGGGTCTGTTCTGCCATAGGCAGCTCCTTTCTCCGGGCACAAAAGAGGGACTTCCCGTAGCCGGAAAATCCCTCTTGGTTGTCGGTTATTCTGTTTTACTGTGCGGGCTGTGCGGCGGCGGTCTGCGCCTTTCTCCTTGCCCGGTATTCCCGCGCCTTGATACGCTCATACTCCCGCTGCTTTTCAAGGTTTCGCGCCCGGTACTCCCTTGAATACTTCCGGTGGTAGGCGCGGCTCTTTTCCTTTTTGGCTTCTTCGATTTCTTCCCGCATTTGCCGGATTTCCTGCTCTGTCGGCTCTGCAAGCTGCGTTACTTCGTTCTCAAATCTGCCGATATAGTTGAAATATATGCTGATGTGCTGGATTGCGTATCTCGCCCTTTTCTGGTCGCGCTCATGCACTTCAATCCTGCTGATAAACTCGTTGAGAATGGCGGGGGTGAGGTCAGTAAAGGCGGCATGGCGTTCCGTCAGCTTCAAAAACTTCTGCGCCCGTCCTCCCGCGTTCTCATAAGCGGATAGCTGCTCTTGGAGTATGGAAAGCTCCGTTTTCAATGCGTAGTATTCTTCTGAATACTTCTGCGACATTTGCTCGTAGCGGTCTTGCGGGATAGTGCCGAGGGCGTTGTCCTCATAGAGCTTGTTCAGCACCTTGTCGATCTGTTCAAGGCGCGTCGTGATTTGTGGGATACGCTTCTGCTGCTTTTTGGTCTGGTCGGTCTGCTGCATGGCAAGGTTCTTTTTCACTAAGGCTTCAAACTCCGCCCGGTTGCTGATAGAATAGTCCTCGATTTTCTTCAGCACTTCCGCGACGGTCTGCATGAGCAAGTCCGCGTCAATGATGTGCGGGGAATGGCATTTGGGGTTTTTGGCTTTTCCCTTGTGGTACTCGCTGCAATAGGCAACGTGCCGCTTGCCGCCGTTTCTGTAATCTATGCGGATGTGCATTTTTGCGCCGCAATCCTTACAGAAAAGCAAGCCCGACAAAGGGTGGATTTCCCCGTCCCCGTTGGGGCGTCTGACGGGCGCGTTTTCCAAAATCCGCTGTGCGGTTTCAAAGTCGGCGCGGTCAATAATCGGCTCATGCACATTTTCGGTTATCTGCCATTGGCTCCGGTCTACATAGTGGTTCCGCTTGTCCCGGAAATGCTTTGTAGTCTTGAAGTTGACTACATCGCCGCAATACTCCTGCCGTGTAAGGATATGGGTCAAAGTGGCTTTGTTCCACTTGTAACGGTTATCCTCATTGAGCGCCCTGTTTTTGCACGTTCCCCGCCCGCGCTCTTTCATGTAGAATGTGGGCGTTGGGATTTGCGCCTGCGTCAGATATACGGCGATTTGGTTGCGGTTTTTCCCGTCCAGAAACAGGCGAAAAATCAAACGGACAACTCCGGCGGCTTCCTCGTCGATTATCCAAAAATCCTTGTTGTCCGGGGATTTGACATAGCCATAGAGAGCTTCGGTGGCAATCGGCTTTCCACTCATGCCCTTCGTCTTAATGCCGGTCTTTACTTTCTTGCTGATGTCCTTTGCGTACCACTCCGACATGATGTTGATAAAGGGCGCAAACTCCAATGTGTCGGGCTTCTCGCTGTCTATCCCGTTGTTGACCGCGATAAAGCGCACATTGTTCCGTCTGAATATCTCCATAGCGTTGCCGACTTGGAGATAGTCGCGCCCCCAGCGGGTCATGTCTTTCATAATACACACGCCGATTTTACCGTTTTCTACGTCCTCTATCATGCGGGAGTAGGCGGAGCGGTCGAAAAATCTGCCGCTTTCATCGTCGTCAATGTAGTGCCGGATATTCGTCAATTTTAGCTGTCTGGCGTAGCTTTCCAAAAACTTCTTCTGGTTCTGTATGGAGTTGCTTTCGCCGCCGTCCCTGTCCTCGTCGCCTACGGAAAGGCGGGAGTAAAGGGCTGTGATTTTGTTGTAATCATTCATGTGCATATCCTCCTGTGCGTCCATGTAGAGTTCTTTACACTTAAGATTATGCACTCCAGCGGGCAGAGCCGTATTCAATGCCCTTGCGGTACTTCTTTGCGTTTTTGCCTTTCATATAGACCGCAAGCCGGATAATGACAGCCCCGGCAAAGCCGATCAGTAAGTCGGCGGGGTGGAAGCTGGGGGCAGCGGAAGCAAAGGCGGCGGTGAATCCCTCCCCAAGATGTAAAACCTTTGCGCCCATGTCTGCGCCGGGGGACAGCCGGACAGCCGCGCCTGCCTTGTCAATCAGGTACACAAAGAGCAGATAAGGGGCGTTTAGGATAAGCAGCTTCTTGATCTCCGGCTTCATAGCGATACCTCCCTGTCCTTGTGTTTGGTCTGCTGGCGGCTGGCGTTCAGCTCCTTTGCCTTTTCCCGGAAAGCAGCTAAAGCCTTTCGGATAGAGGGCTTTTTGTCCTGCGTCAGCTTCTTTGCGGAAAACTCCTTGAAAGCGGCGGTCAGCGCGTCCGCGTCCCTGCCCTTGAAGAATACAAGGTAGCGGGGCGGGGTTTCTGTCGCGTCCTTTTTCAGCGCAAAGTCGATACCGTACTTTTTCGCGGTACTCTGAAACGCCTTGATATTGTCCTTTGTGATCTCAATGTTGGAAACGCCTGTGTTCTGCTTCATAAGCTGCTTTAAGGTCTGTTTCCCGTGGGGCTGTTTGCCGATCTGCTTCTTTGTCTGCGCAAGTACGGATTTCATAGCCTTTTGCAGCACTTCGGCGGTCAGCTTCCCGGTCTTGATATACAGGGCAACGGTTTTTTCGTTGATCTCGTCCTGCATGGTGTCGCGTCCTCCTTTCGCGTCAGTCTATGGGGCGGCGGTCAGATACGCACCCGCAGCCCGTTAAGGTCGTCGGCTCTGATACCGACTAAATACCATTCCTGTTTCATGTTCATTTCAATGCGGGTGGGCTTCCACTTGCCGCGTGTGAACACGTCGAAACACTCCCCGCAATGCAGCCCGCCGTAGTAGCTGGCAAGGTCAAAACGAATGTCGTAGCGGTCTGTGCGCTCGTCAAATACCAATGCTCCCGTCATTTTCTGTGCCATAATAAAATCCTCCTTTTGTGGTTGTGGCAGTTAAAGGCTTTCGCCCTCGCTGCATGAATAATAGTCCGGGTCGCCGTACTGTGGCTTCTTCGGTGACAGTGCGCCGCTTGCCATGTCGTGCGCCACAAGGGACGTGTAATAGTTCCCAATCGTGGACGGGGCATTGAAAAGGGCTGCTTTCAGATATTGCTTGATGTTGCGGATTTTGGTGGTGTTCTCCCGCATACAGTCCAGCACAAAGCGGATATGCTCACCGTCCAGCTTCATAAACTTTGCTTTCACCAGCTCTGCCGGGTAGTCGTCCCCGGCAACGCGGATTGTCTTTCTCCGGGTGCATACGGTTTCAAGCATGAGGTCAACAATCTCATTAAGCCTGTCCCCGTCAAACTTCATATCCTGCATGAGAATGTCATAGTCGATATTGTCCTTGATGATCTCCCGGTAAATCTCAAAAGCTGTCTGCGGTTCCGTTTCCTTTCGTTTCCGTTCCGGCGGCGTAGCCGCTTCCCCGTCAGAGGGAGAGGGGTTAGGGGAAAGGATAGGAATGGAATGGGTACTTTGTTCATCAGTAATTATTTTTTCTTTTTTTGGTAAGTCAGTCTTTTGTATATCTTTATTTAATTGCATTGGATTTTCCGTCGTCGGTTTACCCGGTGTCGGATTTTCCAATATCGGGTTGCCCGGTGTTGGATTTTCCAATATCGGTTTATCCAATCCCGGCGGGTTGTCGTCCGGCGGCTGGGGCTGCTCGTAAATGGTGTATTCAATGGCGGTCATTTTGCCTTTCTCGTCGCGTCCTTGCTGCCGTTTGATATATCCGGCTTTTTCAAGCTCCCATACGGCGGTGCGGATAGCGTCGATACTTTCCCGGTTGATCTGTGACAGCCCCGCAAGGGTGTAGTCCCAATCTTCGGGAAGTGACAGCATTTGTGATAACAGCCCCTTTGCCTTTAGTGTCAGCTCCTTGTTGCGTAAGTGGTGGTTGCTCATAACTGTATAGCCCTTGTTGCGCTCCACTCGGAAAACTGCCATAGCTTCATCACTCCTTTGGTTGTGGATTTGTTACGCGATAGAACGGCATTTTGCCGGGGTTAGGTATAAATCCCTGTCCCAGCTTAAAACGCGCCCGCAAAGCCGCTTGTAGCAAGGCTCTTTCTGCCCCTAATGCGTAACATGAGGGCATAAAAAAAGCGGCGTTCCTGTTCTCCCTGTTATGGGATAGAGAAACGCCGCGTCTGCGTCGTATTCAGTTTTCATTTATTCTTTCTCAATGCTGTGTGCTGGTGTTTGGGCTTGCAGGGTTCCGGGCGGCATATCAAGGCTCTTTCCCTCAAAAGTAGTAAATTGGTAGTAAATTCAGCTTGAAATCCTGCGTGTATGCCCGTAAATCAAGGCTTTTTTGAGATAATCAACCATTTTATCGTAAAATATCTTGCAAAATATGAATTAAAATGATATCATAATAATATCAATAAGATTTAATGGCAGAGGAGGAGAAGACATGCTGGAGGTAAAGCATCTGACGAAAACCTATAAGGGCGGTAAGACTGCGGTGGCAGATCTGTCGCTTCGCGTGCATCCGGGGGATATCTATGGGTTCATCGGCCATAACGGAGCGGGGAAGACTACTACCATTAAAAGTATCGTGGGAATCCATGATTTTGACAGCGGAGAAATTCTGATAGACGGGAAGAGTGTGCGGACGCAGTCCCTGGCCTGTAAAAAGGTGACGGCCTATATCCCGGACAATCCGGATATCTATGAATATCTGACCGGGATTCAGTATCTGAATTTTCTGGCGGACATCTGGCAGGTATCCGCTGCGGAGCGGGAGGAGCGCATCCGCGCAGAGGCCGAAGATTTCGGAATCTATTCGGTTCTGGGAGATCTGGTCTCCACTTATTCCCATGGAATGCGGCAGAAGCTGGCCATCATCGGGGCGCTGATTCATGAGCCGAAGCTGCTGGTTCTGGATGAGCCTTTCGTGGGGCTTGACCCGGAGGCTTCTCTGCTGCTGAAGGGGAAAATGCGTGCTTTATGTGAAAAGGGAAGCGCCATTTTCTTCTCCACTCATGTGCTGGAGGTGGCGGAGAAGCTCTGCAACCGCATTGCTGTGATTTCAGACGGCAGGCTGATTGTGGAGGGAGATACCGGAGAGCTGACCAGGGATAAGTCTCTGGAGGATGTGTTTATGGAGGTGACTCATCATGACGAGACAAATTAGGCTGTTGACGAAGCTTTCCCTGTATGGGATGTTCGGACTCAATGAATTTCGTCATACCAAAGATGCCCGGAAGAAGAGAAGATACTATCTGTTCGGAATTTTGTGGGTGTTCCTGATTGTCATGCTGGCGGGCTATGTATGCGCTCTGAGCTATGGACTCATTACCATGGGGCTGGGAAAGCTTGTGCCGGCGGTGCTGTCGGTGAGTGTCTCCCTGCTGATATTTTTCTTTACCCTATTCAAGGCGGGGCCGGTACTTTTTGACAGGAAGGCCTATGAAAAGCAGATCGCTGTGCCGGTTACAGTCAGAGCGATTATTGTCAGCCGGTTTCTGTCCATGTACATCACAAGTATGCTGCTGGGTTTTCTGGTGCTTCTGCCGGGAATGGCAGTGTGCGGATTGATGGAGAATCCGGGGGTGATATTCTGGATCTATGGCATTGCGGCGGGCATTTTTCTGCCTCTTCTGCCGCTGACTCTGGCTTCCATAATGGGTGCCCTGATTGCAGGGATCAGCAGCAGATGGAAGCGGAAGAATCTGATTTCCATTGTGCTGACAATTGGTTTTGTGTGCGTGATTATGATTGGAAGTATGCGTATGAGCGCCATGGAAGAGAGTGAACTGATGGGTATGATGGAGCAGATGGCAGGACAGATGGAAGGGCAGATTCGCAGCATGTATCCGCCGGCTATATGGATTGCAGATGCCATGGGAAAGGGAGAGGCGGTAAAGCTTTTGCTGTTCCTGGCAGTGTCGCTGGGGAGCTTTCTCCTGTTCCTGGAAATCCTCCGACACTTTTACGTGAATATCTGTATGCTGTTGGGGGCCAGGGAGACGAAAGGCAATTACCGGATGCGGGTACTTCAGAGAAAGTCAGTGCTTCGGACTATGGTGGAACGGGAGCTTCGACATTATTTTTCTTCCACCATTTATGCGACGAATACGCTGATGGGGGAGATTCTGATGCTGATCCTGGCCATAGCCGTGTTGGCGACTGGTCCGGAAACCGTGGAAGCCATGCTGGGACTTCCCGGGGTGGTAAGCAGAATATTGCCGCTTCTCGTGGGATTCCTTCCGGCAATGATACCGCTGACAGCCTGCTCCATTTCCATGGAGGGAAAGCAGTGGTGGATGCTGCAGACGCTGCCTGTGACGGAAAAAGATGTGATTCGAAGCAAGGTGGTGACGAAGCTCCTGGTGTCCCTTCCCTTTTACCTGGTTTCGGAAGCGCTGCTTTTCATAGCACTTCGACCGGCAGATGTGGACGCCCTATGCCTGCTGGCAGTTCCGGCGGTTTACATTGTCTTCGGCGCAAGGGCAGGCCTGGCGGTCAACAGCAGATTTCCTGTCTTTGACTGGGAAAATGAAGTGCGGGTGGTCAAGCAGAGCGCATCCACAATGCTGACCATGCTGGTGTGCCTGGTGTCGGTACTGGTTCCCGCCGCGGTACTGCTTGTCTGTCCGGATATTCCGGCGGCTGCGGTGTATGCGGTGACAGCAGTCCTGCTGGCCGCCGCCGTATGGGGGATGGACCGGAAGGCGGCGCTGCCATGACAGGTGTTGTCAGTACCGTATAGCCGCCTGCAGTACTATGTGGGACCTGAAATCTGCATAATATCGTCCGAAGGTGCCCGGCAGGAGGCAATGGAGGAGTACCCTTCCGGCTGCTGAAATCTTCATGATGTCAACCGGAAGGTGTCGGTAACAGGAATAATGATACGCAGAACGCCTACAGCTGCGCGAAAACCTCTCCGATGGGCGCCTGAATCAGAAGGTCTGCGTGGGTGTCCCGGGGAGTGGGGGCTTTATTGATCACTGCCAGCTTAGCGCCGCTGAAATAGTCGATGAGACCGGCGGCGGGATATACTGCCAGAGAAGTGCCGCCAATGAGGAGTACTTCCGCATCATGAATAAAGTGCACCGCATCGTTTATGGTTTTCTGATTCAGCCCTTCTTCATAGAGAACCACATCCGGCTTTACGGAGCCCCCGCATTTCTCACATACAGGAACGCCTGTGCTGTTCCGGATAAAGTCCAGACCATAAAACCGGCCGCACTTTTCACAGTAATTGCGCAGGACGGAGCCGTGCAGCTCCAGGACGGTGCGGCTGCCGGCCGCCTGATGGAGACCGTCGATATTCTGGGTAATGACAGCCCGCAGCTTCCCGGCCTTTTCCAGTTCCGCCAGCTTCAGGTGAGCGGCGTTGGGCCTGGCGTCCGGGAAAAGCATTTTATTGCGGTAAAAGCGGTAAAATTCCTCCGGATTGCGGCGATAGAAGGTGTGGCTCAGAATCGTCTCCGGCGGATAATCATACTGCTGATGATACAGCCCGTCCACACTGCGGAAGTCCGGAATCCCGCTTTCCGTGGACACGCCCGCACCACCGAAAAATACAATGTTGTCGTATTTCTGAATGATTTCCTTTAATGCTTCAATGGCTTCCTGTGTTTTTTCCATAGCATGTTCCCTGCCTTTCCGGTAATTTTGTAACAATTCTTTTCTGTGGTACTGTCTATAGGTCTCTGCCGGTTTCCGAAAGTATATGTGCCGTGATAATGGTGTAGCTGTGGTATAATCATTCATTTAAAACACCTCTTGTGTTCAGAAAAACGTTCCTGTACATTCGTCTGACAGTCCTTCCGGCTTTCTGCCTGTATATCTGATTATAAAATATTTGCCTGTCACCTGCAATGATATTTCCGGGTTTATTTTTCTGATTCAGAAAATCTGAAGATTTTTTTAGATTTGGATGAATTGCAGACGCAGGGAAGGATATGGTATAATGATTCTGCATTCGCAGAATACAAGTCAGCATAAGCTGACTTGCCATCACTGTGTGATGCATTATACCTGGAAGTCCATGGCTTGAAAATCAAATGTCTCCTTCGGAGCCGCTTGATTTTCTGCGCACATGGTATAATGTGACCATATTCTTGGCAGGAAACGGCCGAATGGCCATCCATACCATGATTGGACTATAATCATGGTATAATATCTTATATTTTCGGGAAACAAGTGGTTATGGACAGAAACAGTGATTGACTCACAGATGGATAAAAGAGAATGAGAAGAGGTAAATTTCAACAACTGATTCCCCGGGAGCGGAGCAGGAGAATTATCCGCCTGGAGAAAAGGGGAAGGGGACAGAGAAAAAGATTTCCGGGCGCAGTAGTATTCTGTGTTCTGGGTATCAGCTGCCTTGCATATTGTGCGGGAATTGCCATTATGGGTTTCGGCACCTGGTTCTTCCTGATCTGGGGATGTCTGGGGCTTATGTGCCTGGCGCTCGCCGCAATTCTGCGCAGTGAACGGCTGATGGAGGCGATCCCCGGATGGATAAAGGGAATCTGCTGTGGTATCTTTCTGGTAGGGCTGCTTTTATTCTGTACAGTGGAAGGAATGATTCTTTCGCAGTATAACGCGCAGGCGAAGCCGGGTGCCGATTACTGTATCGTATTGGGGGCCCAGTGGAAGACAACGGGCCCCAGCGAGGTGCTGCGAAGGAGGCTGGACAAGGCTGCGGCTTACCTGACGGAGAACCCGGACACAAAGGTGATTGTCTCCGGTGGCCAGGGGAGTAATGAAATCATGTCGGAGGCCGCCGGGATGCGGGATTACCTGGTGGAAGCCGGGATTGCACAGGACCGGATTCTGTTGGAAGACAAGTCTTCCAACACCTATGAGAATCTGGTGTTCAGCGGAGCATTGCTGGATCCGGAGAATGCAGAAGTGGTCATTGTGACCAATAATTTTCATGTGTTCCGTGCGCTGGGCATCGCCAGAAAGCAGGGATATGCCAATGTGGAGGGACTGGCAGCCAGCTCGGTGCTGGGAATGGGGCCCAACAATCTGCTCAGAGAATTTCTGGGGGTGGTGAAGGATTTTCTGGTGGGAAATTTGTGAGGCGAAAATGTGCGGACTTCCTGTAGATGCGGCCCAAAGCGGGGGGGGGTAAAATGCTCTCTGGGAGCAGGCTTAGCCGGCGGCAGAGAAAAGGATTTATGATATAGATTTGCAGATCGAGTATTGTATTGCTGGAGGATAGAGAGATGGACATCAATGTTGGAGACATGGTGAGATTGAAAAAGCAGCATCCCTGCGGAAGCAAAGAGTGGGAGGTGCTGCGTTCCGGAGCGGATTTCCGCCTGAAATGTAAGGGCTGCGGGCATCAGATTATGATAGCCCGCAGACTTCTGGAGAAAAGTATTAAGGAGATTCTGTGATTTTTCCACAGGCTTTTTCCTTCTTTTTCAGGGTCCCGGATATGGCCCCTGTGGGACAGGCCCTGACACATGCACCGCAGCGGATACACTCCGGTGAATTGGGCTTTTTGCAGACATCTATGTCCATTTTGCAGTTTCCGGAGCATTTGCCGCATTTGATGCATTTTGATGAATCAATCTGATAGCGATACAGACTGACCGAATTGAAGAAAGAATAAAATGCACCCAGAGGGCAGAGATAACGGCAAAACGGCCGAAAGATTACAATGGAGGCAGCGATGACAAGAATCAGAATCAGCAGCTTCCATGAGAACAGAAAGCCCACGGCCGTGCGTAGGGATTTGTTCAGCAAAAGAAGAGGAAGACCGCCCTCCAGAGTACCTGCCGGGCAGATATACTTACAAAAATAAGGGGTGGAAAGTCCGAAACTGTCCACTGTCAAAATCGGCAGAAGTATTACAAATATAAGTAAAATAAAATACTTTACCCATTTCAGAATGGAGTTTATTTTTTTGGGTACCCGGATTTTCCTGAGGGGAATTTTATGAAGCAGTTCCTGGACAAGGCCGAAGGGACAGAGCCAGCCGCATACAAATCTCCCGGCAAGCAAGCCTGCGAAGACGAGAAAGCCCAGAACATACATGGAAATTCCGTATTTTGTGCTGCCCTCCACCGCCTGCATTGCGCCAATGGGGCAGGCGCCCAGCGCACCGGGGCAGGAATAGCAGTTCAATCCCGGCACACAGACATTTTTCAGCTTTCCCCTGTAAATCTTACCTTTCAGAAAGCCCTGCACATGGGCATTGGTGGTAAAAGCGAATAATGCCTGTACTGTTTTTCTCTTATCCAATTCCAATACACTCCAGACAGATGTTTACGGCCTTTCCCATAACGGTTTGTGCCTCGCCGTTAATCAGCCCGATGAGCATCAGCACAATGGCTGCTGTCATCAGAAAAATCTGAAGGAAAAATCTTTTATGTGCGGTTAATTTCATTGTTCCAGTTGTTCCAGCCTTTCTATTATATAATCCACAATGAGCCAGTTTTTCTGCGTCATTTTCTTTCGTATAGTATACGTTATATTTGAGGGAATGACAAGTATGTTTTAACAGTGGTGATATCTGTATGTGTCTGAACGGTTACGAAATATCACAAAAAGCGGAAAAAATACTTGTAATATCAGGAAATATATGTTATCATATTTACTCGTGATGAATTAAATTCCTTGCTCGCATGGAGTGCGGGCCAGAGACCAAAAGGAGGTAACAGAGCATGAACAAGTATGAGTTAGCCGTAGTCGTATCTGCTAAGATTGAAGATGAAGAGAGAGCTGCTGTCATTGACAAATGCAAAGCTCTTGTGGAAAGATTCGGCGGCGTCATCACGGAGGTGGACGAGTGGGGCAAGAAGAGACTTGCTTACGAAATCCAGAAGATGAAGGAAGCTTTCTATTATTTCATCAGATTTGACGCTGAAAGTACTGCTCCCATCGAGATTGAGAGCCGTATCCGCATTATGGACAACGTTGTCAGATATCTGATTGTCAGACAGGATGAGGCTTAATAAGAAAGCGAGAAACCAAATATGAATAAAGTAATTCTTATGGGACGTTTAACGAGAGACCCGGAGGTTAGATATTCTCAGGGAGCAAGTCAGACCGCAGTGGCGCGTTTTTCTGTGGCGGTGGACAGGCGTTTTAAGCGTGAAGGAGAACCGGACGCAGATTTTTTCAACTGTACCGCATTCGGTAAGCAGGCTGAATTTGTGGAGAGATATCTGCATAAGGGGATTAAAATCCTCCTCTCCGGCAGGGTTCAGAATGATAATTACACCAATAAGGACGGACAGATGGTGTACAGTGTCCGGGTGATGGTGGATGAGATTGAGTTTGCCGAGAGCAAGAATGCATCAGGTGGAAATGCCGGCGGTTTTGGGGGTGGCGGAAGCTATAATAACGGCGGCTTCTCCGGCGGTGGAAACAGTGCTCCGGCACCTGCCGGCGCGGGAGACGGATTTATGAATATCCCTGACGGCATTGACGAGGAATTACCGTTTAATTAAGTTTGACTATGTGTGATAGGAGGCATTGACATGGCTTATAATAAGGCAGAGAAACCCGACGGCCCGGTGAGAAAGAGGGGCGGAGTCCGCAGGAAGAGGAAAGTCTGTGTATTCTGCGGCAAGGATAATGTGATTGATTACAAGGATACCAACAAGCTGAAAAGGTATGTGTCCGAGAGAGGGAAGATTCTTCCCCGCCGCATTACCGGCAACTGTGCAAAGCATCAGAGAGCTCTGACGGCAGCGATTAAGAGAGCACGTCATGTGGCCCTTATGCCCTATGTGCAGGATTAAGAATGAAAGCGGCAAACCAACTGTTCGAAAGGACGGTTGGTTTTTTCTTTTCTACAAAACATTTCCTTATTAGACAAATTAAATTGTGGCATAGCACTGAAGAATATGATATAATGAATTTATTGTTCAATCTTAAAAGAAAATAAGGTACTCATATGAAGAAAAGGATAAAATTAAAGGGACATATTAAGACATATATACAATTCAGTATATATCTTGGCATACTGCTGTGTATTGTGGAGGTTGCCATGCTGATGATTGATACCCGCGCAGGACTTCTTCTGGCGGGATATATCATATTTTATTTCGCAATTACCCTGTCCCTGTACTTTTATAATAAACCGGTCATTATGAATGAACTTATAAGCTTTGCCACAGAGTACGGACAGATTCAGCGTGTGCTTCTGCGGGAACTGGACCTGCCGTATGCACTGCTGGATGACGGAGGAAGAGTGATATGGACCAATACAGCATTTGAGACAGTGATTCACCAGCCAAAGGGCTACAGGAAATCCATCACATCCCTTTTTCCCACCATTACCAGAGATCGCCTGCCGGATGCGGAAGAGGATGGTGTGGACGAAGCGCAATACGAGCTGGAGTATGAGGGAAATGAATATGTCGCGAAGTTCAGAAAGATTTCTCTGAGAGAAATGGCGGAACACAGCGATATCATCGACGCTGAAGGGTATAATGGTTACCTGATTGCGGTATATCTTTATGATGAGACTGCATTGCACATTGCCTTGCAGGAAGTAGATGATCAGAGTCTGGCTGTGGGTATGATTTATCTGGATAACTACGATGAGGCTCTGCAGGGAGTGGAAGAGGTTCGCCGTTCTCTGCTGATTGCGCTGATTGACAGAAAGGTAAATAAATATATATCGGCGTTTGACGGTATCTGTAAGAAGCTGGAGAAGGACAAGTATCTGGTGATTATGCGTAAGCGCGCCATTGCGCAGCTGCAGGAAGCCCGTTTTGATTTGCTGGAAGATGTGAAGACGGTAAATATCGGAAACGAGATGGCGGTGACAATCAGTATCGGTGTGGGGCTGGATGGACTGACCTACGCCCAGAACTATGAATTTTCCCGCAATGCCATAGATCTGGCGCTGGGGCGGGGCGGGGATCAGGCGGTAATCAAGACGCCGGAAAGCATTACATACTATGGAGGAAAGAGCCAGCAGGTGGAAAAAAATACCCGCGTGAAGGCTCGTGTGAAAGCACATGCCCTTCGGGAAATTATCACCGGCAAGGATCAGGTGCTGGTCATGGGACACAGAATGCCGGATGCGGACAGCTTCGGTGCCACAGTGGGAATTTATCGGATTGCGCAGACACTGGGACGCAAGGCCCATATCGTGCTGAATGAAGTGACCCCGGGAATACAGCCGATGGTTGAGCTTTTTCAGAACAGTCCGGGATATGAGGACGATATGATTATCGGGAACCAGCAGGCAATTGAGGCTGCGGGAAGCAACACCGTTCTGGTGGTGGTGGATGTGAATAAGCCTTCCATTACAGAGTGTCCGGAATTGCTGCGGTTCTGTAAATCTGTAGTGGTACTGGACCATCACAGACAGGGGACGGAGACTATCGAGAACGCCACGCTTTCCTATGTGGAACCTTATGCATCCTCATCCTGTGAGATGGTATCGGAGATACTGCAGTACACTTATGATAATATCAAAATCCGTTCGGAAGAAGCGGATTGTATGTATTCCGGCATCATGATTGATACCAACAATTTTATGACGAAGACAGGCGTGCGTACCTTTGAGGCGGCTGCATTTCTGCGGCGCAACGGAGCAGATGTGACACGTGTCCGGAAGCTGTTCCGGGAGGAGGCTGCCGAATATAAAGCCAAGGCGGATGCAGTCAGTCAGGCGGAGATTTACAGACAGTTTTTTGCCATTTCCATCTGTACGGCGGACGAGCTTCCCAGTCCTACCATTATCGGTGCACAGGCGGCCAACGAGCTGCTGAATATCAAGGGAATCAAGGCAAGCTTTGTATTGACTAATTACCAGGGGAAAATTTATATCAGTGCCCGTTCTATTGACGAGGTGAATGTGCAGATTATCATGGAGCGCATGGGCGGCGGCGGACATCTGAATATTGCGGCCTGCCAGATGGAGGGTGTGGGCATTATCGAAGCGATTGGCGTGTTGAAACGAACCGTTGACAGTATGCTGGAAAATCATGAAATATAGGAATGGGGCAGGAACCTGTCTGAACTTTTAAAGCAGCAGTTGCGTGGAAAACAGAAAAAGGTAAGTGCCGTTAAACAGAGGCACATAAGAGTGAGACCTGCGGAGAAGGAACCGGCGCGGGCAGGAAAGGATTCGGTAAGATGAAAATTATACTATTACAGGATGAAAAAAAACTGGGGAAAAAAGGGGATGTAATTGAAGTAAGTGAGGGCTATGCGAGAAATTATATCCTTCCGAAGAAGATAGGAACGGAAGCTACTGCGAAGAACATGAATGACCTCAAGCTGAAAAAGGCCAACGAGGACAAAGTTGCGCAGAAGCTGTTGGAGGAGGCCAGAGAGCTTGCCGCCAGGCTGGAGGAAAAAGCGGTTGTGGTAAAGATTAAGGCCGGGGAGGGTGGAAGAGCCTTTGGCTCGGTGTCCACAAAAGAAATTGCGGCGGCATACAAAGAGCAGCATAATCTGGAGATTGACAAGAAAAAAATTCAGTTATCTGAAAATCTGAAAAGCTTCGGCTCTTTTGAGGTGGTTGCCAAGCTTCATCCCCAGGTGGCTGCAAAGCTGACGGTGAAAGTGGCAGAGAGTTGAGAGGTCTGATGCGAAGAAAATCATCTCCGAAAGTGTGGGTGTCATGGAAGAAAACGTACTGAAGAGAATATTGCCGAACAGTCTGGAGGCCGAGCAGTCTGTAATCGGTTCCATGATTATGGACCGGGAAGCTATAGTAGTTGCCTCTGAGATTATCAGCGGAGATGATTTCTACAATAAACAGTATGGTGTATTGTTTGAGACCATGCGGGAACTGAACGATGCGGGAAGTCCGGTAGATCTGATTACCCTGCAGGATCGCCTGCGGACAAAGGATGTGCCGCCGGAGGTCAGCAGTCTGGAGTTTATCAGAGAGCTGCTGAGTACACCGCTGACTTCGGCAAATATCAAGTACTATGCCGGAATTGTAGCCGAGAAATCCACACTTCGCAGGTTGATTCGGCTCAATGAAGAGATTGCCAATACCTGTTATGCCGGTAAGGAATCTCTGGAATATATTCTGGAGGACACGGAAAAACGCGTTTTTCAGCTGGTACAGAGGCGTACCAGCGACGATTATGTTCCCATTCGCCAGGTTGTAATGAATGCGATGGATAAAATTGAAGCAGCGGCGAAGAACAAGGGAAATGTCACTGGAATTCCAACGGGTTTTCTGGACCTGGATTATCGCACGGCAGGACTGCAGCCTTCGGATCTGATTCTGATCGCTGCCAGGCCTTCCATGGGCAAGACTGCACTTGAGCTGAATATCGCCCGCCATGCAGCATTCCGGAAGAATCTGACAGTGGCGATTTTTAGTCTGGAAATGAGCAAGGAGCAGCTGGTAAACCGTATGCTTTCCATGGAATCATATGTGGATTCTCAAAAGCTCCGGACAGGGCAGATGAATGATCAGGAGTGGGAGAAGCTGATTGAAAGTGCAGGGGTGATTGGAAAATCCTCATTGATTATTGACGATACCCCGGGAATCAGCATTGCGGAGCTCCGGTCCAAATGCCGCAAATATAAGCTGGAACATAATCTGTCCATGATAATGATTGATTATCTGCAGCTGATGACAGGAAATGGTAAGAATGAGTCCAGACAGCAGGAAATTTCAGATATTTCGCGGGCGCTGAAAGCAGTGGCCAGAGAACTGTCAGTACCTGTGGTTGCATTTTCCCAGCTTTCCCGGGCTGTGGAGCAGAGACCGGACCACAGACCGATTCTTTCAGACTTGAGAGAATCAGGTGCTATTGAGCAGGATGCGGATGTGGTTATGTTTATTTACCGGGATGAGTACTATAATCATGATACGGATAAAAAGGGGATTGCGGAGCTTATCATTGCCAAGCAGAGGAACGGTCCCATCGGAACTGTAGAGCTGGCCTGGCTGCCGGAATATCAGCGTTTCGTCAATCTGGAGCACGGACAGACAAACAGAGAATAATTAACAGCTGGAAATTACGAAAGAGAATGGGTGTGATTGCTCATTCTCTTTTTTTCTTCTTCAATTGTATGGAAGTTCGGTCAGTTATCCGGAAAGGAGCAAAAATGGGCAATTATTTATTTATTTCTGATGCGGCAAAAGAGGTAAAGGTAGAAAGCCATGTACTGCGCTATTGGGAGGATGAACTGCATCTGCCCATTAAGCGCAATGAGCTGGGACATCGCTATTACACAGAAGAGGACGTGGAGCGGTTTAAGCAGATTAAAGGATTGAAGGAAAGGGGATTGCAATTGAAGGCGATTAAGATGATTTTAAAGGATGGTAAGCTGGATGTACTTCCAACCGAGCAGAGAGAGATAGTTCGAAGCGATGAGGCGGCGGAAAGTGAATTGTCCGGAGAAAGTCCGGAAATGGCTATTGATATTGTTCCGGGCAAGAAGGCGCAGGAGACTGTTCAGGAGTCCAGAGAGGACAAGTCCAGACGGCTTCAATGGCTGCTTCAACAGCTGATACGCCAGACTTTGCAGGAGAATAACGGACAGCTCTGCCGTGAAATCCGGGAAAGTGTGGTAAAGGAGCTGGATTATCAGTTCCGGATGCAGGAAGAGCGAGAAGAAGCCAGGGACAGGATGCTGGCAGAACGGGATGAAGAGCATTATAAGAGGATGGACGAGCTGCTGCGGAAGAAGAGTCGCCTGATGAGAAGGACCAAAGCAGAGAAGAATCAGGAGAAGACAGCAGGGAAGGAGGGTCAGGGGATACCGGAGACGGTACAGCCTGCGCTGAATGGTAAAAAGAAAAGACGCTTCATTTAATGAAGCGTCTTTCCTATGTGAAACAGGATTCAAATATACTGTCTTACTCGTATTATTTTTCTTCTTCAATTGCTCCGGTGGGGCACTGACCTGCACAGCTGCCGCAGGAAATGCACTTATCGGGGTCAATCTCGAATTTACCGTCTCCCATGCTGATTGCACCTACAGGGCAAGCTCCTGCACAGGCACCGCATGCTACGCACGCATCTCCGATTACATATGCCATTGTATTGTCCTCCTTTATATTGTGATATATTGCTCTGATTCAGTGTAGATCCTCTTCAGACCTTCTTTTTTTAATGCCGTCGATAATTGCTTTCTTTTTGTCCAGCAGCTTATCCTTGTCCATGGGAGGAATACCTTTCAGGCGATATTCCATGCCCATACTCTGATATTTTTTCTCACCCATGGTATGATAGGGCAGCACATCAAGTGCTTTCAGATTGCTGAACTGTCCGATAAAATATCCCAGTTGAAACAGATACTTTTCATCATCGGTGATTCCGGGAACAACCACATGCCGTATCCACATGTCCACATGCTTTTCGTTGAGATAGGCAGCGAACTTCAGGATATTTTCATTTGGCTGCAGAGTAAGCTCTCTGTGCTTTTCCGGATCGATATGTTTGATATCCAACATGACCAGATTGGTCAGAGCCATCAGCTGATCAAGCTTAGCCATCAACGGAGCATTATCCGGTTGGAATGAAATTCCGGAACTGTCTATACAGGTGTGAATGTCTTTTTCCCTGGCAAGAGTAAACAGTTCAATGAGAAAATCCAGCTGCATCAAAGGCTCGCCGCCAGTTACCGTCAGACCGCCTCCGTTTGCATAAAAGGCCTTGTTCTTCTCGTATTGCTCTATAATATAGGAAGGCTCCATGAGGGTGCCGCCATTCATTTCCCAGGTGTCGGGATTATGACAATAGGCGCAGCGCATGGGACAGCCCTGTACGAATACGACAAAACGGGTACCGGGACCGTCAACGGTTCCAAAACTTTCCAGAGAATGAATTCTGCCCTGCATAAGATCACCACACTTTCTGAGATTTATGACTTTGCAAATAATACATTTATAATTTCCATCAGCGGAAATCCCCGGGAAGAATTACTCCCCGGGGTTCTGTCCAGTCAGTTAGATTGACTCATGGAAAGTACGGGAGATAACATCTGCCTGCTGCTCGGGAGTCAGCTTAATGAAGTTAACAGCATAACCGGATACACGAATGGTCAGCTGAGGATAGTTCTCGGGATGCTTCTGAGCATCCAGCAGCATATCTCTGTTCAGAACGTTTACGTTCAGATGATGACCGCCCTTTGTTGCATAGCCGTCAAGTAAGTTAACAAGGTTGTCAACCTGTGCAGTATTTGTTGCCATAATGATTTCCTCCTTATATTTAAATATTATATGATTATGTCTGGGAAGAATACCGGATTTCAGTATTCTTCCCGGCTGCATGCATTGCGTGGGAACGCGGACGGTCAGTGATAATCATCCAGTCCCTGCTCAAGTGTGGGTACACTGCAGGCCAACGGTGTCCTGGAACAATCCGTACAGCCCATTGTCTGAACGTTTTTTGACTGTCCGGCCTGTTCGTCAAAGTCTACATTAACATGGCCGACACCTTCGGTCATACCGGAATCCAGCATTTTCACAAGGTCATCGATCATTTTTTTCTCGTCCATGATACCCTCCTTTTACTTTACATGAAAAACGTCTTACTCAAAGCCGGTTTGATGTCAGTGACATCATGGAACTGACATGTCTTATTTTAAATCCAGTTCGATATCACCGGAGAACACTTTGTCTTCCTTGCCCAGAGCGCCGGGAATGATGGTGAAGGTATTGGAGATACCGTCCTGTGCATCATTGAAAGGAAGCTTGGATACAGAAGCAAGGGAAGCTACTGCACCATGTGTGTCACGTCCGTGCATGGGATTTGCTCCGGGTGCGAAAGGCTGGCCCTTCTTACGTCCGTCAGGTGTATTACCGGTAGCCTTACCATAGGTAACGTTAGAGGTAATGGTCAGGATGGAAGTGGTAGGGATGCCGTTTCTATAAGTATGATGTCTCCTGATGGCAGTCATGAACTTATGCACAACTTCCTGAGCGATACTGTCCACACGGTCATCGTCATTACCATATTTCGGGAAGTCACCGGTAGTCTTGAAGTCAACAATCACGCCGTCTTCGTCGCGGATGGGCTCAACCTTTGCATACTTGATTGCGGAAAGGGAATCAGCCACGATGGACAGACCGGCAACACCGGTTGCGAAATAGCGCTTCACATCTCTGTCATGCAGAGCCATTTCAGCTCTCTCATAGCAGTATTTGTCATGCATATAGTGAATGATATTCAGAGTATTCACATATACATCAGCCTGCCACTCAAGCATGTCGACAAATTTGCTCATGACATCATCATAATCAAGCACATCGCCGGTTACAGGACGATACTTGGGACCTACCTGCTTCTTGGTTACTTCGTCCACACCGCCGTTCAGAGCGTAAAGCAGACATTTTGCAACATTTGCACGAGCGCCGAAGAACTGCATTTCCTTACCGATTACCATGGAAGATACGCAGCATGCAATACCGTAATCGTCGCCGTGATCAATTCTCATCAGATCGTCGTTCTCATACTGGATGGAAGAAGTCTGGATGGACATCTTCGCACAGTATCTCTTCCAGTTAGCCGGCAGCCTGGTAGACCAGAGTACGGTCAGGTTGGGCTCGGGAGAAGGTCCAAGGTTGGTCAGTGTATTCAGGTAACGGAAGCTCATTCTGGTAACCATGTGTCTGCCGTCAACACCAACGCCGCCCAGGGATTCGGTTACCCATACGGGATCGCCTGCGAAAATCTGGTTGTACTCGGGAGTACGCGCAAATTTGATCAGACGCAGCTTCATAATGAAATGGTCAACAAATTCCTGAATCTGCTCTTCGGTAAACGTACCGTTCTTCAGATCTCTCTCCGCATAGCAGTCAAGGAAGGTGGATGTACGTCCAAGGGACATAGCGGCACCGTTCTGCTCCTTCACAGCGCACAGATATCCGAAATATACTGCCTGAATGGCTTCCTGTACGTTGGAAGCGGGCTTGGAGATATCGCAGCCGTAGGAAGCAGCCATCTCCTTCATCATCTTCAGGGCAACCATCTGCTCGGAAATCTCTTCACGCAGACGAATGATATCGTCGGTCATCACGCGTCCGGTGGAATCCTTCTGCTCCTGCTTGTCCTCGATCAGCCTGTCGATACCATACAGAGCAACACGTCTGTAGTCGCCGATAATACGTCCGCGGCCGTAAGCATCGGGCAGACCGGTAATGATATGAGAAGAACGGCAGGCTCTCATCTCCTGATTGTAAGCGTCAAAGCAGCCTGCATTGTGGGTCTTTCTGTGAGTGGAGAAGAATTCGGAAATCTCCGGATCAACTTCGTAACCATTGTCGGAACATGCTTTCTCTGCCATACGGATACCGCCATAGGGCTGAAGAGATCTCTTGAAAGGCTTATCGGTCTGGAAGCCTACGATGGTCTCCTTGCTCTTGTCAAGGTAGCCGGGGCCGTGGGAGGTAATGGTGGAAACAACTTTGGTATCCATATCAAGAACACCGCCTGCTTCTCTCTCCTGCTTCTGCAGGTCAAGTACCTGTGCCCACAAATCTTTTGTGTTCTGTGTAGGACCTGCCAGGAATGCTTCATCGCCTTCATAGGGATGATAGTTCCGCTGGATGAAATCACGAACGTTGATTTCTTTGTCCCACTTGCCTGCTACAAAATCTGTCCATTCTGGTCTCATTTTGAAATAACCTCCTGTAAAATTTTAAGTTATTAAAAGTGAAATACTACTTCTAACTGTCATGCCTTTATTATATGAAAAACGAAGAGGAGAGTCAAGGCGTGAATGTGTACTTTTTTGGGTACATACGCCGTAAAATACGAAATTTTAGAAGAATTTTATAAACAAAACGGCTTATCCATTTTTTGGCCTGAATAGCTTGTCAGATTTTATGAAATGATTTATACTGAGTCCATATCAAATATATTACAGAGAGGAGAAAATCATGGCTGACATAACGAAAGAAATGACAATCGGCGAGATTCTGCGCACCAATCCGGATGTGGCTCCGGTTCTGATGGAGGCGGGAATGCACTGTCTGGGATGTCCTTCCGCACAGGGAGAATCCCTGGAGGAAGCGGCGATGGTCCACGGAATTGATATTGACGCTTTGATGAAAGCCATTGAAGCGCTGTAACAATGACTCCCCCGGTCCTGTCTTGCAGGATTCCGGGGGCTTATTCACTCCATATGGAAGTACTGTCGAAGCCTGCTCAGGAAGCTGCTTTTCCCAGAGCGTGCACAGCGTTGCCGTGAATCAGAGATTCATAATGTTCGGCCAGAAAGGCGCTGCTTCCCGGTACGGTTCGCTGGGGAATTCCATACTCCGAGACAATATTACAGGTTCTGTCGAAGACACTGTTCTCTTCCTCTCCCTGTGTCAGCAGCAGCAGGTATTTTCCTGCATTTCCTTCAGAACGGCCATTTTTGTACAGAGAACTTAATCCGTGAAAGCTTTCGGCGATAATGGCAGATACCTCTATCACCTGCTGCAGAGAATGCATCAGGAAAAGCCGGGTATGCTCCTTTGGAGCGCCGTCGGAGTTTTCCGGCGTGCTGCCGGACTCACCGTCGTTCCTGTCCGCCTGCATCTGCCGGAACAGATCCAGTATTTCGGTGGAGGCATCCTCCCCGTAAGCGGAGATTACACCGTCTCCCCCCTCATCCTCAGTGACAGAGGGAGAAAACCTGGAAAAACGAGTATCCAGTTCTTCCGGGTCCTCTACCTTGGTAATAATCAGGACGATACATTCGGCGTTTAACGGAATGGCTTCTATCATAAGCGGAATATCTTCGGCTTCAAAACCAAATTCAAAGTTTGCCTGTCTCATCATATCGCGGAACAGTGTTTTGGCTTTTTCCGTTCCGTAAGCCAGTTCACTGATTTTCAGTTCGCGGCTTGCCAAATCTTCTCTGGTCAGAGTGCAGCGAATCTGGTTCTCATTTACTTTTTCGATTTTCATGTGACAACCCTTTCCTTTCTGCATAGCTGAACTGTAATGTAAATGCTTTGTTAGTCATAATATACTTTCAGCTTCTTTTAGTCAATAGCAGATATTGGAGTTTAACAATTTTTAATAATTCGTGCGTTTTTACTTGCCAAATCAATATGGCTGTGGTATAGTAACTTTGTAGATGCCTTTGGTACTCTGTACGGGGAAGGAGGCGGCAGTCTTGTTTTCAGGTTGATTTCACTGATTTTTGGAACAACTCGTTCCACTTCATCCTTTATTATTCTAAGTGTGTATGGCACATTATATGACAGAATAAATAATCTGCCATAAGTCTAAGGATGTCTTACAAGCATTGTGCTGGAAGTAACAGCCTGCTTGATCATAGGTATGTCAACTAATTTTCACAATTATAATTCAATTTAAACTTAACCGACGATGGAAATTTTTACCATTGCGCGTACTGCCGAAGGTATTTACTTTATTTTAAGGGTTTTCCCGAAAAATAATTCATCACGATATCCGAATCCTTTTGGACTGGACGGGAAGCCCGAAAATGAGGAGGAACTGTTTTGCATGAAGAAAAAAGCAAGATAAAGAGTATGGAGGGGACTAAAAAGGATATGCTTCTGCAGTTGGAACAGATGCGCAGGAGCGGAGTGGAACTTTTTGTGGACGGCCGTGCCGTACTTCCGATTGAAGTGGTGGCCAAAGCGGTGCGGGAGAACAGTCCCTATATGGCCGATTATGTACTGGATCCTTCCGGAGCCATTTGTCAGGTGCGGTTTGACAAGGTGACCCGGTGCTGACGGTTTCGCCATGAAGTGTCGTATTATCGGCCCAGTGTAAATGCCTCTGGATTGTGTGAAACGTAAATGCCGTAAATGAATCAAAGAAAACCTGGAAAGTGAACAGAACAGGGAAACGGAATGCTGCCGTCTGCGGAAAACGGGATTGCCTCTCATGCTGACGGCGGTGGCATTCTGTATTCGGCAGGCAAAATGTTACTAAAATGTTACAAAATTAATAATGACGTAATGCTCAAACTGTGATATGATGAGTGTGTTCGTGTAGACAATTACATTCTGAAGAAAGGTTTGCTGACACATTATGAAAAAAAAGATAATTCCCATAGTCGTGGCTCTGGTACTGATTTTAATCGTGGCCCTGGTAGGATTTGGAGGAAAGATACTGGACAAGTATACTTACAGTAAAGAACTTGCTGATCTGGATGAATATTACGGCGTGATAGAAGGAGAACTGGCTATTATTCTTCAGGATGACTGGGTTGAAGAGAAGGCAGCTTTGAGGGAAGGCAGAGTATACTTTGATCTGGATACGGTCTTTGCCTATCTGAACGAGGGATTTTATGTGGATATGGCCGAGGGAAAGCTGCTTTATACGACGGCAAATGATACCGCAGAGGCCTTATTTGACGGGAGGGAATACAGCGACAGGAACGGAAGTCATCCCACAGAGTACATGATATGTTATGCCGAAGGGGAGGCGGTTTACGTGGCTGCAGATTATATAAAACTGTTCAGCAACTATTCCTGGTCTCTGTTCGACAGACATGTACAGGTCTATACTCAATGGGGGCAGAGACAGACCATGGAAGTTGCCAGGGACACGCAGATTCGTGTGCTGGGCGGGATTAAGAGTCCCATTCTGCGGGAAATGGAAAAGGGAGAGACTGTGGAAGTACTGGAGGAGATGGAGAGCTGGAGCAAGGTGAAGACCTCCGATTCCATTGTGGGATATATTGAAAATAAAAGGCTTGCCAATCCGGGAACTGAGACAGAGCTGGCAGTGACGGATTATGTGGCGGAGGAGTATACTTCTGTCAGAATGCCGGGCAAAGTGAGTCTGGCATGGCATGCCATAGGCGGGGAAGGCGGCAATGATACCCTGGCCGATATGCTGGCGGAAGGAAAGGGGCTGAATGTCATTGCGCCCACCTGGTTCAGCCTGAATGATAACGATGGTAATTTCCGCTCCTTTGCAAGTACAAAGTATATCCAGCAGGCCCATGATGCGGGACTGCAGGTATGGGGAGTGTGGGACAATTTTAACTATAAGAATGAGACCGGTGCGGATATCAGCAGTTATGAGGTGCTGTCTTCTACCACAAAGAGACGGACGCTGGTGCAGAGCATTGTGGATACGGCATCCGGACTGGGACTGGAGGGTGTCAATATTGACTTTGAAGGTCTGGATCAGAAATGCGGAGTCCATTATGTACAGTTTTTGAAGGAACTGTCCGTGCTGTGCAGAAGCAGCGGACTGATACTGTCGATTGATAATTATGTCCCTTTTAATTTCAATAATTATTACAGGCTGGATGTTCAGGGACAGATTGCGGATTATGTGATTATCATGGGCTATGACGAGCACTGGCATGGCAGCGGTGATCCCGGAAGCGTGGCGAGTATTGAATATGTGTCAAACGGACTGGCCAGAACGCTGGAGGAAGAGCAGGTTCCGGCGGAAAAGGTGGTAAATGCACTGCCTTTCTACACCATTCTGTGGAAGACCGAGGGAGCTGAGGTAACAGATCAGTATATTACGCTGAACAATGTAGAGGATTATCTGCAGAGAATGAATATACAGCCGGAATGGGACGAAGCGGTCTGTCAGAACTATGCGGAATGGCAGAGCGGTTCTGCCACTTACCAGATCTGGGTGGAGGATGAAGAGTCCATTGCCGTGAAGCTGAATGTAATGAATGCGAAAAATATAGGCGGGGTGGCTGTGTGGAGACTGGGATATGGCACTTCCGAAGCGTGGGATTTGATTGCAGCCTTTGCGAATTCCTGAGTCTGCAGAGTGATGAGAGGGAATCATTAAGGGGACTGCCGCGGCAGTCCCCTGTTTCTTTATATTTTATTCTTTTGATTTTTTAAGCCGGATGGCCATGCTTCCGAACATGCACAGAACTCCACCGCATATGAGCCAGAAGGCAGAATTGCTCTCACCCGTTTTGGGTACGGCATCATATTCATCATCGCTGTCGGCAGGAGCAGCAGGTGTCGGCTGAGCTGCGGGCTGCTGCGTTTCCGGCTGTTGGACTTCCGGTTGAGGCGTCGGCTGTTCGACAGGCTGGGAAGACGGCTCTCTGCTGTACTGCCAGTCAGGTGTATTCAGATCTCCATCCTGGTCGATGATGAGGCTGCCGGCCTGGAAATCATACAAATCATAAAACGTCCGGGGCAGAGTGTCGGAGGGGGCATATAAATGTCCTACGGTGCCGCCGCAGCCCACAGAAGAAGTAATTTTGTCGTTGCAGTGAATTCTCAGTTCCTGGATATTGTTGCCGAAATTCACAAGTGAATTATCATATACATGGGCATTGGTAATATTGCCGTTGACGGAGCAGGAGGAATTGCTGAGAATATAACAGTCCTGAACGCCTCCTGTGTTGATAACCGTAAAGGCTGACGTGGAAACGGTGAGATTGGTAAAGCGTGTGCTTCCCAGATCCAGTGTGACATCAGCAGTCGTATCATTGTAAACTACAACGGTGTCCCCGGCTTTCAGCACTTCCCGCAGCTGATAAACCTGCCAGGAAGTCACGGTATCGTCAAATACGGATCTGTTTTCCTGATAGCACCATTCCTTCTGATCGGCCAGGTACTTTACCACATAAGTGACGGGCTCTTCCGCGGCCACCTTCAGACAGTTTCCCTCGGACAGAAGAAACAGCATAACAGCAGTGGCCATCATGGCGATAATGTTTCTGAAACTCTTTCCTTTTTTCATTGTGTGAACCTCCTTTACTTGTGTGAACTTTTTATTCATGTTCCGCTTTTTCTTCTTCATCAACTGGCAGGTACAGGTCGCCGGGCTCCGTTTCCTTTGCCACAACCACAAATCTGCCCCGATCCACATGGTAAACGCAGGTGGACAGTGTCAGAAAATGATCTCCGAACTCGGCTGTGACACCGGTGTCATAAAGAGAAAGATCTTTGATATTCTGATAAAAATCGTCAAATTCCTCCGGGGTATCTGCCTGAAAGAATTTATAGAACTTAAATACCTGATCTGTCTTTTTATAAACCTGGGAACGGAAAACGGCAATCACTTCATAATTGCGCTGCAGCTCTTTTGTATATAGGATGATGCTTTTGTGCTTTTCACAGAAGTCGGCGTCTTCATATTCCGTAAGACTGCCGAACATGGCGCCGGATTTCATGTTATGTCCGTGAATAATCAGATTGGTGGTCAGCGGGTTCAGACAGCTGTCAGTATCCAGAATCAGGCAGCCATTATTGTCTGATTTCCCGTCGAAGCCGCGGAGAAGGTAATATTCTTCGTCCTCCGGAGTCCACATGACAGGATAATCTACGGGAGTACCAGGAATCTGAATCCATGCGGCCATATCCTCATTTGCCAGAAAACTGTCACGGTAAGGATTCTCCACGGGAACGGGAGCAGGTTCCGGGACTGCGGTGGGCTCCGGCGAAGGTTCGGGTGTTTCCTGTGCTGATTCGAGATCAGATGCTGAACTTTCTGCGGAAGGCCCGGAGGATTCGGCATTCTTCAGGGCTTCTGCGGAAGCGCGGAGCTCATCCAGCGTTTCCTGAGAACGGCTGTCGTTTTGCTTCTGCCGGAAAAGTATGACACCGGCGGCAATGAGACACCCGACAGCAGCACAGGCCAGCAAAACAGACAAAATGGTTTTGAGATGTTTCATGGTATTTCCTTTCTACTAAATCCATATTAGAGGAAAAATAAATACAATGCAACCTGTTTTAAAAGTTTTAAAGAAAAATTAATAAGAATATAAATGGTAAAAAGACTTGTTCAGAGAGGGAAAAATGAACAGATTGCAATACAGAATATTGTCTGTGGCCATGGGCGTCATGCTGGTGGTATCCATGTTGATTGTGGGAAGAGAGGCAGCCAGGTATGCAGCGGGGGAGAACGTAAAGATAAAAGAGGACAAAATATGTGTGGTTATAGATGCCGGTCACGGAGGGGATGATCCGGGAAAGGTGGGTATTAACGGTATCTATGAGAAAGATGTGAATCTGCAGATTGCAGAATTGCTGAAGTATTTTCTGGAAGCCAATGATATAACAGTTGTGATGACAAGGGAATCGGATGAGGGACTGTATGATGCAGATGCCCCCAACAAGAAGGTGCAGGACATGAAAAGGAGAATTGACCTGATTGACAGGGCGGCGCCTGTGCTGACCGTCAGCATTCACCAGAACAGTTTTCCGGAAGAATATGTTCACGGTGCCCAGGTTTTTTTCTATACGGGAAGCACACAGGGGCAGCTGCTGGCGGAATACATTCAGAATCAGCTGGTGGAGAAGGCAGATCCTGAGAACAGACGTCAGGTCAAAGCCAACGACAGTTATTACCTGCTGAAAAAAACGGGAAGCCCCATTGTGATTGTGGAGTGCGGCTTTCTGTCCAACAGTGCTGAAGCGGAAAAACTTCGCACGCCGGAATACCAGGAGAGAATAGCCTGGGCCATACATATGGGGATTCTGCAGTATCTGAATAATGACGACTGAAGAACTTACGGCTCTGTGACCTGCCTGAACTGTTACGCATATATTATTGTAGATAACATGTCGGTCAGGTCACAGAGCTGTTGTTATTGTATTCCACAGGAATTCAGGTTCCGGTTAGACCGCAATAACCGTTCAGGGATCTGTCCGAACGGTTATCTGTCTTTCTTACAACTGGCTTATGAGATATGGATTTTATCAAAGAACTGTGCTATAATTTATATTTAACAACTTTAATGCTGCAAGATGAATTCATCTTTCCGAATGGAATGGAGATTTGAAATGAGAAAAAATCCAAGCGGAACCCCAAAAAATAAAGGAATTACCCTGCTGTGGTCCATTATACTTGTCTTTTGTATTCTGGGAGCCGTCGTATTTTCGGTAGCGCAGAAGATATCCCATGAAATGTCTGCATCAGCGATTCAGAATCTGAGTGAAAATCTGAATCTGATCAAAGCAACGATAGAGGCGATTTTAAATAATGAAGCGGAGTTCCAGAAACTGATTGCTCATAAAATAGCCTTATCCGACGACCCGGAGGCCTATATACGCTCATATGAGACAAATAAGTCCATGACCAGAATATCTCTGATTATGACCGGCGAAAAGGAGGGCATTTCCAGCACAGGGGAGAGTTTTTCCGAAAAGGACCTGGATTTCTCAGCAGGAGGAACGGTAGCCGGGCTGCCAATTTCTCAATCGTACCTGAACCATATGGGGACATGGGCGTATACCATAAAATGTCCTGTTGTGAAAGGGGACAGAGAGATTGCGGAACTATATATCGAATATGTCTATGACTCGCTGGACAGATCTCTTCCGGATGGATTTTACAATAAGCAGGCGGCTCTGTATATTATGGATACGAAAAGCAGACGGTTTGTGCTGAAACCTGAAGGAATGGGAATGCGGAGCGCAGGCCATCTGAACCTGGAAGATTTTTACCGGGCAAACAGTATAAAAGATACCGAACTGCAGACAGAGGTGGGGGATTGCCTGGAAAATGGTAAAAACATTTTGTTTTACCATGATATCAGGCAGGTGAATTCTCTGAATTATATGTGGTCTGTAAATAAAGGAACCATTTATCTCGTGGGCTATGTGGCGTTTGAGGCTATTCAGCAGGAAGGGCAGACGGTTAACCAGAATATTCTGCTTGTGGTTATTGTAATGCTGGTGGCATTCCTGTTATGCTGCATTTTGTATTATTTCAATCAGCGTCAGCAGGCAAAGAGCTGGAGAGAAAGGGAAGCAGAAAGAGAAATCCACAATAAGCAGCTAATGGAGGCGCTGCAGACAGCACAGATAGCCAATAACTCCAAGACCATGTTTCTATCCAATATGTCACATGATATCCGGACACCCATGAATGCAGTACTGGGTTTTACGACGCTTCTGGCCAAAGAGGCGGAAAATCCGGCTAAGGTGCGGGAATACACCAGGAAGATTACCGCATCAGGACAGCATCTGCTCAGTCTGATTAATGATATTCTGGATGTCTCTAAAATTGAAAGTGGTAAAATAGTGCTGACATATGAGGCGTTTTCATTAAATGATGTGGTGTCTTCCACGGATACCATCATCCGGCCCATGGCCAGGGCAAAAAGACAGAATTTTCATGTAGAGGTAAGGGGAATCAAGCATGAATATCTGATGGGAGATGAGACAAGAATCAACCAGATTCTGATTAATCTCCTTTCCAATGCTGTCAAATACACGCCGGAAGGCGGGAATATCTGGTTCCGGATTACAGGGCTTAAGCAGCGCTCCAGCCAGTATGAGCATATTCGAATCGAGGTGGAAGATGACGGGTACGGCATGACTCCGGAATATCTGAAGACCATTTTTGATGCCTTTACAAGAGCGGAGAACAGTACAACGAACAAAGTTCAGGGGACTGGACTGGGTATGGCGATTACCAAAAATATTGTGGAACTTATGGGCGGCACAATAGATGTTTCCAGTGAGATGGGAAAAGGGAGCCTGTTCCGGGTTGAACTTGAGTGCCGTATCCCGGAGGAACAGGCAGACAGGCAGTTCTGGAGACAATGCGGTATCGAACGAATCCTGGTCATTGACAATGATGAAGAGTTCTGTGAAAATATTTCTGCGATGATGAAAGATGTGGATGTCCAGGTTTCTGCGGTTCAGCGAGTGGAAGAAGCAAGAGCGCTCCTTCAGAATACGGACAGGAACGGGAAGCCATATCAGTTGATTTTAATTGACCGCAGTGTACCGGATATGGGTGATACCCATACGGTTCAGGCCCTGCGGGAAGTGGTGTCCGATACGATACCGATACTGTTACTGGCGGAGCATTGTATTGAGGATCCGGAAAACGTTTTTTATCCCGAAAATACTGACATTCTTGCAAAGCCATTTTTCATGTCTGCAGTGAAAGCAAAAATTATGGAGATGCAAAGCAGCTCAGCAATGGAGGACAAAACAGAAACAGAAAATAAGAACTCCCTGGAGGGGCTTCACTTCCTGGCCGCAGAGGACAATGAAATCAATGCCGAGATTCTTGCCGAGATTCTTCAGATGGAAGGGGCTGTGTGTGAAATTGTCGAGAACGGTCAGCTGGCAGTGGAGCGCTTTACACATGCCGCAGAAGGCGAGTTTGATGCGATTCTGATGGATGTACAGATGCCGGTGATGAACGGCTATGAAGCGACTGTGGCAATCCGGGCACTGGATCGCAGTGATGCCGGACAGATCCCCATTATTGCCATGACTGCAAATGCATTCGCGGAGGATGAGAAAGCTGCTCTGGATGCCGGAATGAACGCTCATGTGGCAAAGCCTCTGGATATGGAGCAGTTTAAAAAAGTGATCAGAGAATATGTAAAGCTTTAAAGTGAAAGGAACTGCGTAATGATAAGAAGAAAGAAAATGATTCGGGACATTGCGTTAATATGCCTTGCGGCAATGAGTGTACTTGGGCTGACATCCTGTGCAGGGCGTCCGGATCCGAATCAGAATGTGATTATCACAGAAGAAAAAGAAGTGCGGCTGGTGAATCTGTTCAGTCCTATGGAAAAGACGGATCCCGATGCTGAAAATGTGGCCAGAAGCGCAGCGGATACCACCATTGCAATTGCGGAAGAAAAACTTGGCGTGACAGTGGCATACAGGACTTATACTGCTGAAGACTATCAGGACAAAACCTATGATGATGTATCTCTGGACCGTGCCCGCAGCAATATGGATGACCTTTATCTGTTAAACCCGGATACAATTCGGAAGCTCGGGTCAGAAGGTGTATTGATGGATTTGTCAGGGCTGGACTGTGTCAAGAATCTGCGGGATGTGGTAAAGACGGCAAATACCGTGGACGGAAAGCTGGTGGCAATTCCGCAGGAAGTGGTTGTATATGGGCTTTTCATTAATATGGATATATTTAACGAATATAATCTGGAACTGCCGGAAACCCCGGAAGAGTTCCTGGAATGCTGTCGGGTACTGAAAGAAAACGGGATAGAGACACCTGTGGGGGCAAACCGCTGGTGGCTGGAGACATTTGTTTTCGCACAGGCCTATGCCGATTTATATAATGGAGGGAACACAGAGGAGGAGATTGCGGCTCTCAACAGCGGTGCGGCCAGGTATAGTGACTATATGCGTCCCGGATTCGAGTTTCTTCAGGAGATGATTGACTGTGGTTACATTGATGCCGAAAAAGCATATATCAGCGAAGCGATTGAAGGGGAAGGGACGGATTTCCTGACAGGGAAAATCCCTGTCGTAATGGCGTACTGGGGGGCGGCAAACACGGAGACCGCTTACGGGAACACGGATTTTGAATTACAGGTCATCGGCTTTCCCAGCAGCCGCGGACAGATGCCGGTTATGTCTATGACGGGATTTGCCGTTGGGGCGGAAGCGGAGCATGCGGAAGATGCCATGATGACGCTGGATGCCATACTTTCCGATGAAGCGTTACAGGCTTATACGGAAATCAACAAAGTTATTTCTCCCTCCCGAAATGTTGAGGTGGAATGCGTTCCGGCTCTGAAACCCCTGAATGACAGAGTCGGGGAGGGCGTCTTTGTTCTTGGCTGTAATGCCGGTATGAAGGTGGAGCAGTGGGGGAATACCTGCCTGATTGTACGTGAACTGTTAAACGGTGCCACAGTGGATGACTGTATGGCGGCTTTTGACAGGCTGCAGGAGGAAGCGCTGGATAGTTATAAGTGAGCTTTGGATATAAAAAAATATTGACAGACGGGCACTGTGGTTGTTATGATGGTGAGCAGAACAAGGGCGTTCACAAAAGGGTGGAACAGCCCTTGTTGTGCATTTGAAAGTAAATATCGGAAACGGAGGGTATTGATGAAGAATTACACGAGGGAAGATATCGTGAAGCTGGTGGAAGAGGAGGATGTGGAATTCATCCGTCTGCAGTTTACGGATATGTTGGGAAATCTGAAAAATATTGCGGTTACGGCCAATCAGCTGAACAAGGCGCTGGAAAACAGGTGTGTGTTCGACGGCTCCTCTATCGACGGTTTTGCGGGGATTGAAGAATCTGACATGTATCTGCATCCGGATCTTTCCACACTGGAAATTTTTCCCTGGAGACCTCAGCAGGGCAAGGTGGCGAGAATGATATGCGACATTTATCGTCCGGATGGGACACCCTTTGAAGGGGACCCCAGGCTGGTGCTGCGGCGGGCGCTCAGAGAGGCTCAGGACATGGGATATACTTTTGAAGTGGGACCGGAATGTGAATTTTTCCTTTTCGATACGGATGAAAATGCCATGCCCACCACACAGACTCATGAGCAGGCCGGTTATTTTGATTTGGGACCGCTGGACGGAGGGGAGAACGCCAGGCGGGAGATTGTCATGACGCTGGAAGATATGGGACTGATTATGGAAGCTTCCCACCATGAAGAGGCGCCGGCACAGCATGAGATTGATTTTCGCTATGACGAGGCGCTGACCGCGGCGGACAATATCATGACATTCAAGCTGGCGGTGCGGACCATTGCAAAGCGGCATGGACTCCATGCAACTTTTATGCCGAAGCCCAAATACGGTGTGAATGGTTCCGGTATGCACATTAATATGTCTCTCCACAGGAATGGGAGAAATATATTTGAAGATCAGAAAGATGCCAACGGACTGAGCCGGGAAGCATATTATTTTATCGGCGGAATTATGAAGCATATAAAGGGAATGGCGGCTGTCACCAATCAGCTGGTGAATTCCTACAAAAGGCTGGTGCCGGGATACGCAGCTCCGGTGTACATTGCGTGGAGTACCACCAACAGAAGTCCCCTGATCAGAATTCCGGCGGACAGGGGCGGGAACACCAGGATTGAACTGAGGAGTCCGGACTCTGCGGCAAATCCCTATCTGACGCTGGCAGTGTGCCTGAAGGCCGGACTGGACGGGATTGTGAACCGCATTGAGCCGCCTGAGAGTGTGGACTGTAATATTTATACCATGTCGGATGCGGAGAGAAAGGCGCGTAAAATCGAGAGTCTGCCGGGAACGCTGATAGAGGCCGTGGAGGAACTCAAAAAAGACTCCTTTATACTTGACGTGCTGGGAAAACATGTGGCGGAACGATATATTGCGGCAAAAGAGAAGGAATGGCAGCGGTATCGGGCTCAGGTGTCGGAGTGGGAGATTCAGGAGTATCTGTACCGCTATTAGCAGGAATTCCTGGCCGGAACATGGGGTGCCGGAGGTGAACAGTTGACGAATATCATTGTGGCGTTGCCTGAGCTGGGGGATGCAAAGGGCATAAAAAATGTACTGGTGCGGAACGGATTCCGGGTAACCGGCGTCTGCACTGCCGGGGCGCAGGTAATCGGGCAGGCTGACGGATTAAATGACGGTATTGTCATATGCAGCTACAAGCTGACGGACATGGTCTATTCGACATTGCGGGAATGCCTGCCCCCGGGATTTGAACTGCTGTTGATAGCTTCCGATCATCTGCTGAGCCATTGCGGCGGGGAGGGAATTGTACGATTGTCCATGCCCTTGAAAGTGAATGATCTGGTAAGCACCGTGGGAATGATGACGGCAGAGCAGGAGCGGCGCAGACGCCGGGCCCGACTGAAGCCGAAGGTGAGAAGTGCGGAAGAGGAAAAAGTCCTCAGGGAAGCGAAGGAAGTGCTGATGGTCAGAAACCATCTGACGGAGGAAGAGGCACACAGATATCTGCAGAAGTGCAGCATGGACAGCGGAACAAATCTGACGGAGACAGCCCTTATGGTGCTGTCCATGATGAAAGGATAAGACAGGAGTGGATTTTAAGATGAAATTTACAAAAATGCATGGCTGCGGCAACGACTACATTTATGTGAACGGGTTTCGGGAACAGGTTGCCGCATCGGAGAAACCGGAGCTGGCGAGGCGGCTCAGCGACAGACATTTTGGAATCGGCAGCGACGGGCTGATTTTCATCAATCCTTCGTCGGAGGCCGACTTTGAAATGGAAATGTACAATGCAGACGGCTCGAGAGGGGAAATGTGCGGAAACGGCATCCGCTGTGTGGCAAAGTATGTGTATGACAAGGGACTGACAGATTCGGAACATATCAGTGTGGTCAGTGCAGGTAAAGTAAAATATCTGGACCTGACGGTGGAGAAGGATCCGGAGCATCCAAAAGAGCGGGGAACGGTGACAAAAGTCCGGGTAAACATGGGGAGCCCGATACTGGATCCAAAGCTGGTGCCGGTGAAGGCAGAAGGGGAGCAGGCGGTGAATGAGCCGATTACGGTGGATGGAAGGGAATACCACATGACCTGTGTATCCATGGGAAATCCGCACGCGGTTATCTTTACGAAGGGCGTGGCTGAACTGAACCTGGAACAGATGGGACCGCTTTTTGAACATCATGACAGATTTCCCGCCCGGACCAACACGGAGTTCGTGGAGATTCTGGACAGGAAGACCTGCTTTATGCGGGTCTGGGAGCGCGGAAGCGGAGAGACGCTGGCCTGCGGAACGGGGTGTTGCGCCGTGGCGGTGGCATGTGTACTGAATCATCTGACAGGAAATGTGGTAACAGTTAAACTGCCGGGCGGAGAACTGCTGATTGAGTGGGACAGAGAGGAAAATGTCGTGTATATGACAGGGCCGGCCGTTACGGTGTTTGAGGGAGAAGTGCCGGAAGGAACTCGAGGAGGAGAAAATGTATAAAATCAACGAAAATTATTTAAAGCTTCCCGGGAGTTATCTTTTTTCCACCATTGGCAAAAAAGTAAATGCATACAGCGCAGCCCATCCGGAGAAAAAAATCATCCGGCTCGGCATCGGAGATGTGACGCAGCCGCTGGCGCCGGCCATTGTGAAAGCACTGCACGGAGCGGTGGAGGAGATGGGAAGAGAGGAGACTTTTCAGGGATATGCGCCGGATTTGGGGTACGCATTTCTGAGAGAGACTATTGCAGAGTGTGACTATCGGAGCCGGGGCTGTGACATTGAAGCCGATGAGATTTTCATTTCCGACGGTGCAAAGTGTGACTGCGGCAATATTCAGGAGATTTTCAGCATGGACAATCGCATTGCGGTGTGTGATCCGGTATATCCTGTATATGTGGATTCCAATGTGATGGCAGGGCGGACAGGCACTTACGACAGGAGGCGTGAGACCTGGAGTGACGTCATCTATATGCCCTGCACGGCGGAGAACGATTTTGTGCCGGAACTGCCGGAGAAGGGGAAGGAGCCGGATCTGATTTATTTATGCTTTCCCAACAATCCCACCGGTTCCGCCATCACGAAAGCAGAACTGCAGAGATGGGTGGATTATGCGAATCAGGTGGGGGCAGTGATTCTGTATGACGCCGCATATGAGGCATATATAACGGAGGATAACATTCCGCACAGTATTTTTGAATGTCAGGGAGCTGGAAGCTGTGCCATTGAATTTCGTTCCTTTTCCAAAAACGCCGGATTTACGGGACTGCGACTGGGATTTACTGTAATTCCGAAGGAACTGAAATGCGGGGAAGTGTCGCTGCATGCCCTGTGGGCCAGGAGACACGGCACCAAATACAACGGGGCGCCTTACATTGTACAGAGAGCCGGTCAGGCGGTATATTCTCAGGAGGGCAGAGCCCAGCTGAAGGAGCAGATCGGGTATTATCAGAGAAATGCGGCATATATTTTTGAAGGACTGAAAAGTATGGGATATACGGTGTCCGGCGCCGTCAACTCTCCTTATATCTGGCTGAAAACGCCGGAGGGAATGAACAGCTGGGAATTTTTTGATTATCTCCTGGAAAGCGTCAACGTGGTAGGCACGCCCGGTTCCGGATTCGGCCCCGGCGGAGAAGGCTATTTCAGGCTGACTGCTTTCGGCAGCTATGAGAACACTGTGGAGGCGGTGGAACGGATTAAGACTCTGGCGTTATAAGGGAAAGCTTGAGGAAAGGTGTGAACGGGGGTATGAAGGAAAAATCGCGCAAAGTAATGTGGATATTAACAGGGATATTGACACTGATATTTATTCTTGTGGTATATATGACCAACAGTGAGATTCCTTTTATGATGGATGACAATTGGTATTCCACCATGCTGGCTGAGGACAGGCCCATCGAAAATTTTGCTGATATTGTAAAAAGCCAGGTATGGCATTATTACAACTGGGGCGGCAGAAGTATGACACATGGGATTCTGCAGCTGACACTGCTGGCGGGAACACGAACGGCGGATATTCTGAATGTCTTATTTACACTGCTTTTGGGAGGGATGGTCTGCCTGGCGGCAGATCATCGCAGATTGCCCGCATTTCTGGCAGGTATTTCCCTGGTGCTGGGCCTGAATGCAAACTGGAAGATGAGCATGTTCTGGCAGGCAGGAGCCGCCAATTATCTGTATATTACAGTGTTTATTCTGGCATATCTCTATTGCTACCTGCGGGAACTGCCGGATGAGGGCAGCCTGCTTTCATGCTTTTTCCGGAGAGAACGGAAAAAAGAAAATACCGGGGCAGATAAAGCAGAGCCGGCATATGCGGAATCAGCGGAACGTGTGCGGGAGCCGAAAACGCTGCCCGGAATTTTTCTCTGGATTATTCCCCTGGGAATTCTGGCGGGCTGGAGCAATGAGAACATGGGACCTGCGGTGTGGATTGTCAGTCTTGCGGTGATACTGCTTGTCCTGAAGGAAAAGGGCAGGATCAGAATCTGGATGATAGCGGGGAATCTGGCCTGCCTGGCAGGCAGCGTCCTGTGCATTATTGCGCCGGGCAACACTGTCAGGACGGGACAGATCAAAGAGGAAGAATACGGGATTTTGTGGAGAATCTTCCTGAGAGGATATGGGGAGAGCAGGGGCATAATGGAATACCTGTTTCCCGTCCTGCTGGTGCTGGGATTTGTGTGGATCCTCAACAGTTGTGTGTTAAAGCAGCTTCCAGGCCGGCGGACGGAATTAGTACTCCTTTGTGCGATGCTGTCCTGGGGAGCTTTTGTACTATCTCCGCACTATCCGGACAGAGCCTCCTTCGGCACCCTGGTCCTGTGCGTCTGCGCCATTTTATCCGTCACGGCAAAAATTCTGAAGCAGCGTGCCGACCTGGCATGGCCTATGTGGTTTGCCATGTTGTTCTGCTGGCTGAGAGGAATGTATTTCTGCGGTGAATATCTGGCACTGGCCTGGGGATGGATCAGGTAAGTTTAAATGCAAAGTTTAATTCCGGAATGTCCTTGACGCTTGCTGAAACTTACTTTATAATGAAGCTGTACGCCTGTATTCCAGGCGTTGGTGGCCGTGAAAACAGGGATAAGTGTCAGGGCTCGGAGCCCGGATAGGAGAGCCATGATCAGGAGCATGACTGGTTTCGGCAGGTGTGAGATTGTCGAAAACAACAGGAAATTTGCAGTGGAGATAAAGTCGGTAAATCATCGCTATCTGGATATCAATATCAGGATACCCAAAGCACTCAGCCCGTTTGAGGCCGCTGTCCGCAATGAGCTGAAAGCCTACATTACAAGAGGCAAGGTTGATGTATTTATTTCATATGAAGACCTTTCCGAGAAAACTTCCGTTCTTCATTACAACAGAGAGGTGGCGGAAGAATATCTGAAATATCTGCGTCAGATGGCGGAAGAGTTTCGGCTTGATGACGACATTCGTGTGTCTACGCTTTCCAGATTTCCGGAGATATTTACAATGAAAGAGGCGGATGTGGACGAGGAAGCGCTCTGGAAGGAGCTGCAGAAAGTCGTAAGCGGTGCTGCAAGGATGTTTGTGGATACCCGCGTAGCGGAAGGAGAGCATCTGAAAGCCGATCTGCTTGCTAAAATGGAGGGAATGCAGCGGCTGACTGATTTTATTTCCGAGCGTTTTCCCAGGGTTATGGAGGAGTACAGACGAAAGCTGGAAGACAAGGTGAGAGAGCTTCTGGCGGGTACTGCCGTGGACGAAGGTCGGCTGCTCACGGAAGTTACTATTTTTGCGGATAAAATATGTGTGGATGAGGAAATTGTGCGCCTTCGCAGCCATATTGAGACTGCCAGGACCAGTTTGCAGGAAGGCGGCCCCGTGGGCAGAAAGCTTGATTTCATTGCGCAGGAGATGAACAGAGAGGCCAATACCATTTTGTCAAAGGCAAATGATCTGGATACTTCCAACTGTTGTCTGGATTTGAAGACAGAAATCGAGAAGGTTCGGGAACAGATTCAGAATATAGAATAGAGGTCAATTGCAATGCTTATTCACATTGGTTTCGGCAATATCGTGAATACCGCGAAAATCATCGCCATTGTCAGTCCTGATTCCGCGCCCATCAAGCGCCTGGTGCAGAATTCGAAAGAAAAAGGACTGGCCATTGACGCCACACAGGGGCGCAAGACCAAATCTGTGCTTGTTATGGAGAACAGCCAGGTGGTGCTTTCGGCGCTTCTGCCGGAGACCATCGTGGGACGAATGCAGGAGGGCACAGACGTTTCGGAGGAGAAATAAATGGAACAAAAAGGAATTCTTATCGTTATTTCCGGTTTTTCTGGGGCGGGAAAGGGTACACTGGTAAGAGCGCTTTTGAAGAAATATGACGAGTATGTTCTGTCTATATCCATGACCACCAGGACGCCGAGACAGGGAGAGCAGGAGGGCGTGGAATATTTTTTCACAGACAGAGAGCATTTTGAAGAGACTATAGAGAGAGACGGACTGGTGGAATATGCGCAGTATTGTGGGAATTACTACGGCACGCCGAAGGCATATGTGGAAGAGCAGCTTGCGGCGGGGAGAAATGTGATTCTGGAGATAGAGATACAGGGCGCGCTGAAAGTAAAGAAAAAGTATCCGGAATGTCTGCTGATCTTCGTGACGCCTCCCAATGTGGAAGAGCTGGAACGCAGGCTGGTAGGAAGAGGCACAGAGAGCAGGGAAATCATTAAGAAGCGTATGTCCCGGGCAGTGGAGGAATCAGAAGGTGTGGAAGCCTATGATTATATTGTAGTAAACGACAGACTGGAGGAATGTGTGGAGGAGATTCACTATCTTGTGAATGCCGCCAGAAGGGCTCCGGTGAGAAGGAAGGAATTTATTCAGGGAATCAGAAAAGAATTGCTCAGTTTAGCGAAAGGAGTGCAGGAATAATGTTACATCCGTCTTATTCAGATTTGATGAAAGTGGTAAACAGGGAGGTAGAGCAGGGTGAGGCACCGGTGGTAAGCAGCCGTTATTCCATCGTCATGGCTACATCCAGAAGGGCAAGGCAGATCATCGCAGGGGAGGATGCCCTGGTGGACAGTAAGGATAAAAAGCCGCTGTCTGTTGCAGTGGAAGAGCTGAATCAGGGTAAGATCAAGATATTGGGCGGCGAATGAGAAGGAAGGGTATGTTTCGGTATCATGAACATTTTATTTGTGTCTCTGGGCTGTGACAAAAATCTGGCTGATACGGAAATGATGCTCGGACTTCTGCGGAAGAAAGGGTATACTTTTACGGATGATGAAGAGCAGGCTGACATTGTAATCGTCAATACCTGCTGTTTTATTGGTGATGCAAAAGAAGAAAGCATTCAGACACTGCTGGAAATGGCTGAACTGCGGAAGGCGGGCAGGCTGAAGGCTCTGATTGCAGCGGGATGCCTGTCTCAGCGATACCAGGAGGAAATACGGAAAGAAATTCCGGAGGTGGACGCTCTTGTGGGAACTATGGCACTGGAGGACATTGCAGCGGCTGTGGAAGCGGCCCTGGAAGGCAGAGGCGGGAGCTACTACCGGGATTTAAATGCACCGCCTGCAGTCTGCAGAGAAAGGATAGTGACCACAGGAGGGCACTATGCTTTTCTGAAGATTGCCGAAGGCTGTGATAAACACTGCACCTATTGTATTATTCCCAAAGTGCGGGGAAGTTACAGAAGCATTCCAATGGAGGTGCTGGAGGCGCAGGCCGAAAAACTTGCGGAGGATGGCGTCAGAGAGCTGATTCTGGTGGCCCAGGAGACAACGCTGTACGGTGCGGATTTATACGGGAAAAAGTGCCTGCCTGAGCTTTTGCACAGGCTTGCACGGATTCAGAGTCTGAAGTGGATTCGGATACTGTACTGTTATCCGGAGGAGATTACGGAAGAGCTGATTGAAACCATTGCCGGAGAGCCGAAGGTATGTCATTATCTGGACATACCTGTTCAGCACGCGTCAGACCGGGTGCTGAAGCGCATGGGCAGACGTACCACCCAGGAGGAGCTGAGGAAGCAGATAGGGAGACTGCGGGAGAGAATACCGGATATCTGTCTGCGGACAACCCTGATCAGCGGCTTTCCCGGAGAGACACAGGAAGATTTTGAGGAGCTTTATCGTTTTGTCAATGAAATGGAATTTGACCGTCTGGGCGTATTTCCCTATTCCCGGGAAGAGGATACGGCGGCGGACTTGCTGCCGGACCACATTGCGCAGGAGATAAAGGAAAGCAGACGGGATGAACTGATGGAACTTCAGCAGGCGGTGGTCTGTGATAAGGCGGAGGAGATGATCGGGCGCGAACTTACCGCCATGATAGAGGGAAAGATTGCGGACGAAGAGGTGTACGTGGCCAGGACTTACAGGGATGCCCCCAATGTGGACGGCTATCTGTTCGTAAATACCGGACGGAATCTGGAGACGGGGAATTTCGTGAAGGTGCTTGTGACGGGGTCCCGTGAATACGATTTGATTGGCGAGCTTGCAGAGAACAGGGAGGATAATTCGTGAAAAAAATGAATTTGCCGAATAAGCTGACCATATTTCGCATTATTTTGATTGTGCCGTTTATTTTGATACTTCTGGGGGAAGGAAGTGAGTGGGGATGGTATAAAGCCATCTTCGGAGGTATTCAGGAGTATGTGGATTACATTGCGCTGGCAATTTTCATTGCGGCCAGTCTCACGGATCTGATTGATGGAAAAATTGCCAGGAAGTATAATCTGGTGACAAATTTCGGCAAGTTTATGGATCCGCTGGCCGATAAGCTCCTGGTCAGCGCAGCGCTGGTGGCGCTGGTGGACCTGGGACGCATCTCAGCCTGGGTGGTGATTATCATTATCAGCCGGGAATTCATTATCAGCGGATTTCGACTGGTAGCGGCGGACAACCGTGTGGTAATAGCAGCCAGTTATTGGGGAAAATTCAAGACAGTTTTTCAGATGGTGATGGTGTGTATGATGATTGCAAATATACCGCAGCTGCAGCTTGTGACAGATATTGTCATGTGGATTGCATTGATACTGACCGTGGTATCTCTGATTGATTACCTGATCAAAAATAAAGATGTCATGAAGGAACAGAAGTAGCTGTAAACAGGTGGCATTTGCCGGTATCATGTGTGGCAGGACAGCCAGGTGTACGGGTTGTATACTGTAAAATTCAGATGTTTTCGGCTGAGGAGTGAGCAGGTAATGAAGCCGGGCAGAATCAGATATGGGATGACGGCGGAATGCAGAGAAACGAGGGAGATTATGAAAGTTGAACTGATTTGTGTGGGAACAGAGCTTTTGCTGGGAAGCATTGTAAATACCAATGCTGCATACCTGTCGGAAAAGTGTGCGGGACTGGGATTTTCCTGTTATTTTCAGACTGTGGTGGGAGACAATGAAGAGCGGCTGACCCAGGTGCTGGAGATGGCACTGGGGCGAGCGGATATTGTCATTCTTTCCGGCGGGCTGGGGCCTACGGAGGATGACCTGACCAAGGAGACGGCGGCGAAAGTCTGTGGGAAGCCATTACAGCTGCACGAGCCCAGCAGGGAAGCCATCAGGAAATATTTTGCCGACAGAGGTATGGAGCCTACCGACAATAACTGGAAGCAGGCCATGCTGCCGGAGGGATGTATTGTGTTGGAAAATCATAATGGTACGGCGCCCGGGGTGATTATGGAGACAGAGCGGGGAAGCGTGATACTGCTTCCGGGACCTCCCAACGAACTGCGGCCCATGTTTGAGGAGAGCGTGGCACCTTATCTGGCGGGACTCACATCCCAGGTGATCTGTTCCAGAACCGTGAAAATCTGCGGTGTGGGTGAAAGCAGGGCGGAGACCATGGTAAAGGACCTGATTGATGTACAGGACAATCCAACCATTGCCACCTACGCGAAGACAGGCGAGGTACATATTCGTGTCACCGCCAATGCCGAGGATAAAAAGGCGGCACAGAAGCTGATTAAGCCGGTGGTAAAGGAGCTGAAGAATCGATTTGGCAGCCACATTTACAGCACAGAGGAAGAGACAACGCTGGAAAAAGCAGTGGCTGATCTGGCCATAGCAAACGGCCTGACCATTACCTGTGCGGAATCCTGCACCGGAGGACTGCTTTCCGCCAGGCTGATCAATGTTCCCGGCATTTCCGAGGTGTATAAATCAGGTGTGATTACATATTCAAATAAGGCAAAAAGGAAGCTGCTGGGCGTAAAGAAAAGTACGCTGCAGAAGCATGGCGCCGTGAGCGAGCGGACGGCGGAAGAGATGGCGAAAGGTGCTGCTTCCATAAGCAAGGCAGACGTGGCGGTGGCGATTACCGGTATCGCCGGACCAGACGGGGGTACGGAAGACAAGCCGGTAGGCCTGGTCTATATTGCATGCTGCGTAAAGGGTCGGACGACAGTGAAAAAGCATCTGTTTTCCGGAAGCAGAGACAAGGTCCGGGATTCGGCGGTATCTGCCGCGCTGGGACTGATGCGCAGCTGCATTCTGGAATATTACAGTAAGGTTACTTTCGGGAAAGAGGAGTCGTGACTCCTCTTTCTTTTTTATATCATAGGAAAGTCCTCCGAACTTCCCTATGATACAAAAATGCTCTGCAGGGATGCACACGCAAACGCAGAGGAAATTGTCGCTTGAAAGCGACGCGTTTGCGGCGCAGAATCCTGCAAAGCAGGATTCTTATTCGGTGGGAAGGATGCACTTTGCGTTTAATTCACAAGGGCGGGGTGCTGCAGGGACGAACGAGGGACCTTACACTGAAGCAAAGGGATGTCAGAGAAGGGGTTCGTGGAGTGATAGCACAGATCGGCTTATGCCGAAGAGGACTGGAACTTTGCAAAATACGCGAGAACAGAAAGCTTAGTCTGTACCTGCTCCATGCCAGTATAATCTGCCGTCCCCCTGCTTTCACCCCGCCCCTTGCAGGAGTCCTGGATATTAGCGTCAGGCCCCTGTAAGTCCTTGCAGGAGTCCCGGGCTTTGTGAATTAAGCAGGAATTTAACATACAGAATAATGCACTCTGAACGGTAAAATTTTTAGTATATTTGGAAATCTCGGACATAGAATGATAGGGAAGAGAACAACTACCAAAATGGAAATACAGGACAGCAGGAGAACAGGGATGGAAAAGCTTATTAACATATGTATGCGGAGTATTCTGGGGATAATTGCCATGTATTTTATCAATTCAGCACTGGAGAAAGCAGGAATTTCTCTGGGAGTAGGGATTAATATGTTTACTGTTTTGACATCCGGAATCCTGGGTTTTCCAGGGCTTCTGGCACTTTATGGCATCGGGGTTTACAGGTTTTTGTAGAAATTTTACAAAAAATAGTTTTTTGGCTGTACCCTCTTGAAATGAGGCAGATCATTCGCTATAATGCATTTACAACATCACAAATCAACTGATTCAGATTGATTCAATGATTCATTTTATCTTTTGGGCAGTTTCGCCCGGAGTTCACGTATTGTAAAAAAGAATAAAGGAGATGATTTTTTGACGTCTTTGTGTGTATTTTTGCTCATAGCCTGCGTCTGCGACTATCGGGAGCACAGAATTCCGAACAGCCTGACAGCACTGATGGCTGTTCAGGGATTGATAGGCCGTATGTGGGACGAGGGAGCAGTGGGAATTATCCTCTGGCTGGGAGGGGCAGTGATGGCTGTGGCATTGCTGTATCTGCTCTTCAAAATCGGATGCCTGGGCGCGGGTGATGTGAAATTATTTGGGGTAACGGCGGGATATCTGCCATTCAAAAAAATTCTGTTATTTCTGTTTTTTTCTTTGCTCATTGCGGCAATCATTTCTCTGGTTAAAATGTGGAAAGAGAATAGTTTTGGCCGGCGGATAAGGTATCTGTCAGGATATTTCAGAGAGCTGTTGAAGAACGGCCAGTGGCGACTTTATTCCCAAAAGGAGAATGACCGAACATCCGGTATATGTCTGGCGGGACCTGTATTCATCAGTATATTGTTATATCTGGGAGGTGTTTATTGAAAAAGAAAACAGATAAGACAATGGTGTTTTGCGACACGGAAGCAGAGTATGCGCAGGCCATGATGGAATTTCTGAAGAAGTGCAGGAACCTTCCCTGGGAACTGCATACATATACCAACGTGCAGGACCTGATCCGGGAGGAAAAAACCGAGATAGAAATGCTGGTAATAGCGGAATCGGTGTATAACGGGGAGATACAGACACTTCATCCGAAACAGCTGGTAATCTTAAGCGAAAGCGGGATTATGCAATGGGAGAATGTGATTTATGTGGACAAATACCAGGCTGCTGAAGAGGTATTGAAACAGCTGCTGGGTGTGTATATGGAAGTGGCGGAAGTACAGATGCCCAGGCTATGCACGAATCGAAAGACCATATTTATCGGAAATTATTCTCCGGTTCGAAGGTGTATGCAGACTTCCTTTGCAATTACAATGAGCCAGATTCTGGCGGAAGAGCATTCTACACTTTATCTGAATTTTGAACATTATGCTGGGATTGCGGAACTTGTGCCCGATATGCAGACTTTCGATATGGCGGATTTGCTTTATTTTCTGAATGCAGATAAGGAAAAATTTCGCATGCGTATGCGTACTATGCTGCGACATAAGGGCGGGTTGGATTATATTCCGCCCATGAAGACAGGGCAGAATCTGCTGACTGTCACTTCAGAGGAATGGATAGATTTTCTGAGGAAAATTGAAGAACTGGAGGAGTATGAATATGTCATTCTGGATTTAAGTGAAAGTATGCAGGGACTTTTTGACATTCTGCGGATGTGCAGCAGAGTTTATACATTGACAAAGGAAGATAGAATAGCCAGGGCAAAGCTGCTTCAATATGAACAGGTGTTGGCTTTGCATGAGTATGAAGATATATTGGATAAAACAAAGCGGCTGACTCTGCCTCGTATTCACAGGCTGCCGGAAGAACTGGAACTGCTGACAAAGGGAGAGCTGGCAGATCTGGTGAAAGATTTATTGAAAGAGCTGGATGCGGACAATAATGAAGCGGAATTATGAAAGAGAAATGGAGCACGAATATGGAGTATACAGAATTAAAGAAAGAGCTGCGCAGCAAGGTGCAGGAGAGAATGGACTTTGTCAAGGACTTTTCCGATGATGAAGTGGAAGATACTATAGATGAAGTACTGCTGGGCGAAAATAATATGACGGTTTTACCGGTGGAGACACGGAAACGGCTGAAAAAAGAACTCTTTGATTCATTGCGCAGGCTGGACATTCTGCAGATATTTGTGGAGGACAGTACTGTCACAGAGATTATGATTAACGGAAAAGACCATATATTTGTGGAGCAGAATGGGAAACTGCGGGAGCTTGATATCGGCTTTGAGTCTACTGAAAAGCTGCAGGATGTAATACAGCAGATTGTGGCAGGCTGCAACCGTGTGGTGAATGAAGCTTCTCCCATTGTGGATGCCAGACTTCCAAATGGATCCAGAGTCAATATTGTGATGAACCCTATTGCGCTTAATGGACCTATAGTAACCATCAGACGCTTCCCGGAAAAACCTATCACTATGGAACGGCTGATTCAGATGGAATCAATATCTGCAGAGGTGGCAGCTTTTTTAGAAAAACTGGTAAAGGCCAGATACAATATTTTTATCAGTGGTGGTACAGGAAGCGGGAAGACGACTTTCCTGAATGTATTATCTCACTATATTCCCTCTGAGGAAAGAGTGATTACCATTGAGGACAGCGCTGAACTGCAGCTGCAGGGGCTGCCGAATCTGGTGCGACTGGAGACACGCAACAGCAATGTGGAAGGCTGTAATGAGATAACTATTCGGGATCTGATCAGATCGTCTCTGAGAATGCGGCCGGACAGAATTGTAGTAGGTGAAGTGAGAGGTGCGGAAGCTATTGATATGCTGCAATGTCTGAATACCGGCCATGACGGCAGTATGTCCACAGGCCATGCCAACAGCGGCAGGGATATGCTGGCCAGGTTGGAGAATATGGTACTGATGGGGATGGATCTCCCTTTGGCAGCCATCAGACAGCAGATCGCCTCCGGCGTGGATCTTATTGTACATCTGGGAAGATTACGGGATAAATCCCGACGGGTTCTGGAGATTATGGAGGTAGTGGGATGTGAGAAGAGCGAAATTATGTTAAATCCCCTGTTTCTTTTTGAAGAGACGGGGGAGGATGACAAGGGAACTATTGTCGGAAAACTGAAGAGAAAGGGGGAATTGCAGCATGGAGACAAACTTAAAGCGGCGGGACTATCATAAGTATCTCTGGAAAAAAGGGGAGAAATTTCGGACAATTTTAATTTGTATCGGGATAACAGGAATCCTCGCATATTTTTTTTACCGCAGCCTTTGGGCAATGATTCCGCTTTCGGCAGTGGGCATTCTCGCATTTTACCAGTTTGGTAAGGAGAAGGCGGAGAGGGCAAGAGAAGAGCTGGCTATTCAGTTCAGGGAATGTATTCTGTCAGTGGCTGCCTCTCTGCAGGCAGGTTATTCCGTGGAAAATGCTTTTATAGAATGCAGACAGGACATGGTACTTATGTATGGAGAAACAGCGCTGATCTGCGATGAACTGGACTTTATCAGGAGAGGCCTGAAGATCAATATTTCATTGGAAGAACTTCTTATGGACATGGCGAACCGAAGTGATTGTGAAGACATTGCACAGTTTGCCCAGATATTTTCTCTGGCAAAGAGAAACGGCGGTAATATGTCAGAAATTATCAGGAGTTCTGCCGGTCAGATTGGAAAGCAGATTGAACTGCGGCAGGAGGTACAGATGCTCCTGGGCAGTAAGAAGATGGAGCTTACCATTATGAAGGTAATGCCGTTTGGAATTCTTTTTTATATTAATATGGGCAATCCGGGGTATTTTGATTCATTGTACCATAATCTTATGGGCATAGGCATTATGACAGGCTGTCTTATATTGTACCTGGGAGCATATCTGATGGGTGAATATATTATGAAAGGCATTATGGCTGAAATGGCGTGAGGGGGTGATCGGCTTGTATTGGATTATGATATTCATCCTGGCAGGGTTTCTTGTGCTGCTGCTTCTGGCAAGAAGACAGGAGGCGACTCCGGAAACTCCGTCACTTTTAAAGCCATTTTATAAAGTTTCCATGTACCTTTATAAGAAAATCAGTTCTCGGTTTACCGGGATATTTGCTTCAGTGCAAGTGGAAAAAGATCTGCTTAGACTTCATCCGGGTGAAGCAGGGGAATGTGTAAAGACGGAATATTATGTAAAAAAGACTGCTGTATTTCTGGCGATTATTTTTGTGGGAGCACTTTTTGGTGCAGCGGCCAGATTCAGTTCCCAGGGAGCAGTTATTCTGGATGCGAACGGGGAACTCATGCGGGGAAATTACAGAGAAGGCGCCAGAAAAATTGACTTGAAAGCAGAGTATGGACAGCAGCAGATGCACTTTCAGGTGGATGTAGAACCTATATTATTATCGGGTGCGGAGGTGGATGCACTTTTTGCAGATTTTCTGGACAAGCTGCCTGGCTGTATCCTGGGAGACAATGAAAGCCTGGATAAAGTTGTCTGTGATTTAAAGCTGACAAAAAATTATGAGAATTTTCCCATAGATGTTCAGTGGGAGAGCAGTAAACCGGGAACTTTGAGCAGTACGGGTCAACTGTATACGGTGGAAAAAAGAGAGGAAGTAATACTCGGCCTGCAGATGCGCTATGGCAAGTATAACCTGACGGAAGAGATAAAAGTGACTCTGCTGCCACCGGATATTTCGGAAGAGGAACAGCTTTATCAGGAGATGGAAGAGATGCTGCAGCGCTCGCAGGAGGAGAGCATGGAACAGGAAACGTGGAGACTGCCTGCAGAATGGCATGGGGAGGGGATTCGCTGGAGCCAGAGTGTGGAAGATAACAGTATATTGTTATGGGGTGTCTCCGTAGTGACAGCTTTTACAATATTTCTGCTTTCAGACAGGGATCTGCATCAACAGCTTGAAAAAAGGAAAAAAAGTCTGAAACGGGAATATCCCGCAATTGTACATAAACTGGCGCTATTTGTCGGTGCGGGGATGACAATCAGAGGTGCATTTCAAAAGTTGGCCGGAGATTATGAGGCAGATTGCCGGAAAGGCGGCAGTCAGATTTCTGCCTATGAAGAAGTGTTGTACACATGTCGAGAACTGCGTTCAGGTGTGTCTGAAGGGGCATCCTACGAACATTTCGGAAAGAGGACGGAATTACAGGAGTATATTCGTCTGAGCACATTACTTGCACAGAATCTGAAAAAAGGAAACAGTACATTGCTGGAAAGATTACGTGAGGAAGCGGATAAAGCTGCGGAGGAACGTCTGCAGCAGAGCAAAAAACTGGGGGAAGAGGCGGGAACGAAGCTTCTGGTGCCAATGGTTCTTATGCTGGCGGTAGTAATGGCAATGATTATGATTCCTGCACTTTCAAATATGTAAAGGCAATTGTAACATCTCAGGGAGCTGGATGAATGATCGCAGAAAAGTGATAACCCGGTGGTTTGCCTGAATTGTTACACAGGGAATGAATTTACTGCGGCAGATGAGAATAAATGTGATTCGTTTGTCTGCTGCAGTGAAAGGAATTTAGTTCAGGGCTGTTGAGAGCAGCAGAAAGAGAGGAAAAATGAAAGAATTAAAAGGTATGAGAGAATTTTTTACGGAGGAAGATGGGATGGGAACCGTGGAAGTCATTTTGATTATTGTAGTGCTGGTCGGATTGGTAATCATTTTCAAAGACCAGATTACAGAGATTGTAGAAAAATTATTTGAAAAGATTACAACACAGACAGAAACCGTGTAGGGCAAAAATACGAATTGAAGAGCGGTCGGGAGAAGAAATGAAAAAAGGGAAAAACAATGCGTATTTGACAGTGTGTATCACTTTATGTCTGGCCGTCATTATGTCTCTGTTTTTGGTGCTGCTCAATGGAGCACGCCAAAACGGGGCCAGACTGGAGGTGGAATGTGTTACAGATATTGGTCTGCAGAGCATTCTGGCAGAGTATCATCGTGAATTGATGAAACAATATAACTTATTTGCAATTGACGCATCCTATGGCACTGCTTTGTGCAGCAAGACCAACACAGAAGCACATTTGAGGAAATATCTGAAGAAAAATCTGGATTATGGAGATGTCTTCCTTTCCGGATACCTGTATGGAGACTTTCTTGCTTTAGGTCTGGAAGAGACAGAATTGACAAAGATATCCATATTGTCGGATTATGACGGCGGTATATTTCGCAGGTGTGCGATAGATGCCATAAAAGCGGATGTGGGACTGGAGCTGTTGGGAGAATTGCAGGATTGGATGGAGACGATGGAGGTAAACGGGCTTGAGGACGGGGATAATGAAGCGGAAAAACAGAGGCTGGATGCAGAAATCGCAGAATACGACGGTATGGAAATTGAGATTGAAGAAGATGAATGGGAGACACTGGAGGTTAAAAACCCGACAGACACTCTGGAAGCACAAAAGAGGCTGGGAATTCTGAAACTGGTGATAGAAGATGAAGGAACGGTGTCTTCAAATGCTATACATACTGACAATCTGATCATGAACCGGATGGAGAAGGGACAGATTAATCAAGGTAATATAAAAACGGAAGTGCAGACAGGCGTTGTTGAGAGATTTCTGTTCCAGGAATATCTGTTGCGGTATATGGGGCATTATGGGACTGAGTATGAGGAAGACGCTCTGCGTTACCAGATTGAGTATTTGATTGCAGGTAAGGAAAATGATGTGGATAATCTGAAAAGTATAGTTAACAGGCTGTGTATGATCAGAGAGGCGGCAAATGCCCTTTATCTCTGGTCCAATGAAGTAAAGCGGGCAGAGATAGCGGCTATAGCCGGTGCCGTCTGCACACTGATTACACTGCCGCAGCTGACAGCACTTCTGGAGGCGGCAATTCTTCTGGCCTGGGCTTATGCGGAGAGTATATATGATGTCAAGTCACTTCTGGCAGGAGGGAGAATTCCCCTTGTCAAAGATGACAAAAGCTGGCATTATAGTCTTTCTTCGGCGCTGGGAGGAAATCTGAAGGAAACATCCCGGGATGGGGAAGGGGTGAGCTATGCGGATTATCTGAGAATTTTTATGATGATGACCAATGTGGATACTCTCACTGCACGAGCCATGAACATGGTAGAAGCAGATATCAGAAATACGCCCGGCAATTCAGGGTTCAGACTGGATGGATGCTATGAATCTTTGGAGGCGCGCATTCGAATCGGCAGTGCCCACGGACATCAATATGAAATAACCAGAATGGCTGGTTATTATTGACGAGAGCGAGGTGAACAGAGATGTCCTCTTCATGGAACGGTAAAAAGAACTGGAAACTGTCAACTATAAATCAAAATCCTTCTCCGACCTGTCAAAGAAAGAATCATATGCGGGATTCTGCCCGGAATTCTGCGTCAGCTGTGGACGATAGCGGAAAACGTTCGTCCATTGTCAGCCGTTTTATGGAGAGGATATCCCTGTTTACCTCTCCTTCCGAAAAAACAAATGCAAGTATGACAGTAGAGGCTTCCATTTTGCTTCCGTTGTTTCTGTTTTTCTTCTTGAATCTGGGATGCGCATTAGAGATGATACGGTTGCATGGCAATTTACAGCTGGCTTTATGGGAGACTGGAAGCAAGCTGTCTGTGTATGGATATGCGGTGAGCAGCGGAGAAATGCCGGAAGATGACTCCGGAGAAGAAGACTGGTGGAAGGAGCTTGCGGGAGCGGCGTTTGCGTCTTCCTATGTGAAGGCGCAGATGATAAAATCTGCAGGAGAAGAATACCTGAATCATTCTCCTCTGACAAATGGAGCCGGAGGTTTACAGTTTTGGGAAAGCGAGATATTTGGCTCTGGAGATGAAATTGATATTGTTGTCACCTATTCGGTGTCTCCCTGGAGCAGGATAATTGGAATTTCACCTTTCAGAATGGCAAATAGATATTATGCCCATATCTGGAACGGATATGGACTGTCAGGAGAAGAGGAAAATACACAGATTGTATATATTACAGCCAGTGGTACCGTATATCATCTGACAAAAGGCTGTACACATTTACAGCTTTCAGTCAGCCAGATCTCTGCATCCGGAGTGGATGATGCCAGAAACCAATATGGAGGAAAATATCATCCCTGTGCCAGATGTGCAAAAGGGAATTCGCCATCGTTTTACTATATTACATCTGAAGGAAATCGATATCATTATGACAGAGAATGTTCCGGTTTGAAACGTACAATATATTCGATCAGCATTGAGGAGGCGGTGGAAGAAGGATATCGTGCCTGTAGCCGCTGTGGACATTGAATGACTTTTGGAATGCTGAATGGTTTTATATTGAACTGGACTTCAGACGTTAAAAAAACTTGATGCGGAGTGGAAAGAACTGAAATAATGATTTCAACAGACAAAGAATAAGACTGAATCGGGGGATTTTATGTGGGTGATTTTGCCGATAACGGCATGGCTTTTGACAGGAAGTGTGATGGATATACGAAAACGCAGGGTGCCGATATGGCTGCTTTTGGCAGGGGGTATTTTTTCGGCGGCAACTGTACTTTTACAATGCATGGCAGGTGGAAAGGAATTTGCGGATGTCCTGCAGGGGATGCTTCCGGGGACAGGGCTTTTGATTGTTGCTTTTGTGACTAAAAAAGCAGGATATGGAGATGGAATTGCCTTACTGTGTCTGGGAACGGTACTGGGAGGAGGAAGGAGTATACTGCTTTTTGGACTCAGTCTATTTCTGATTTCCATATTCTCGCTGACTGTACTGGTTACACGAAAAGCGGGACGCAATACCGGAATTCCGTATTTCCCTTTTCTGACAGGAGCATGGCTGATTGTTGCTGCATCCGTGAGTATATAAGCTGCTTTTGAGCTGTGTACAGAGAAGCGGTGAGCCAATAGACTGAATATGAGAAGGAGAGACAGATGAAAAAGGAGAATGCTTATCTTACAGTGGAAGCCGCATTGGTGTTTCCCATAGTAATCAGTGTAATTTTATTAATCGTTTATATGCTGATATTTCAATATGACAGATGTCTGTTGGAACAGGATTTGGGGGCAATGGCACTCTGGGGAAGCCGTGTGGAGACTTCTTCCGGAGTGTCCATGGAGGAGCTGACGCGACAGAGAATGGCGGCTATGTACAGAGATAAGTATGCAGCCTGGAAGATTACAGTGCTGGATGCTTCTCTGGAAAGAAATTGCTTTTCCGTGAAAGGCGCAGGACAATTGACATTTCCACTGCCGGGATGGAACTTCTGGAGCAGAAGAAATGTATGGGACACACACGCAGATTATAGCTATAATCGTATGTCGCCAGTGACTTTTGTCCGCCTGTGCCACAGGTTTCTGAAGGGAGAGGATGAAGGAGAAGGAGATGAATAAAATGCTGCATATGGAATATGTAAGAAATGTAAATTGTAATTACGAAAGAATTTTACTGGAGGAAAAACCGAATGGAAAACTATACCAGTACTGTATTTTGGGAAGAGGAGAAATCGGAGGATTACTTCCCTGCAGTCTGAGATATATTGATGGCTCTGCATACCTTTATTATGATATTACTTCCAGACAGAACATATCTCATTTGTATAGTAATCGCTGTATTACCAGAGAGTGGCTGACAGATTTCGTGTGGAGTCTGAAACGGATACAGCAGGAGCTGCAGCGTTTTCTCCTTGATATTCGTAATATTCTCTGGTATCCGGAGCAGATATTCCAGGATCTGGAGAGCAATATTTTTTCTTTTGTTTATGTGCCCTATTACAGAGGAGAACCCAGCTTTATAAAACTTGTGGAATTCTGGGTGGAACATATTGATTACAGCGACGAAGAGCTTGTGGAATGTGTCTATCGCATGTACGAGAAGATAGAGCGCAATGGTGAGGTATATCTGCAGGCCAGGATTTTTGAAGATGCAGAGTGTCTGGAGAACAGGAAAGAAGATGTGGGATTTACCGGTCTGACGGATTCTGTTACAGGAGGAATACAGACGGAAAGGGACGGAACTTCCGGGGAGATGGACACACATGATATTCAGACCGAAGATGTAATTCATAAAACAGTAACAGGAGAGAAAAAGGGAATATGGGGACTTTTGGGAGGAAAGAAGAAAAAAGACAAAAAGCTGAGAGAAGACTATCAAAGGTCAATGCAGCGGGCTATGACAGGCTATGCAGTGGCAGAGGAAACCCCATACACAGATGAGACATATGGACAGACAGTGTATGTCGAAGAAGATGTGGATGTGGTAGATCGAATTCACAGGCTGTGCACACCGGAAGGAAAGCTGCTTGGAAGTCTGGAGGTACCGATGTTGTCTGTAGGAAAGAAAAAAGGCGAGGTAGATCTGGCGCTGCAAGATTCTTCGGTCAGCAGAATTCATGCCCGTGTAACCAATGAGTGCGGAACTGTATATCTGGAAGATTTAAATTCCACCAACGGAACATTCAGAAATAGTATACGGCTTCACCCATACGAAAAGCAGAGGCTGGATGAGGGGGATGAGATAAGGTTCGGCAATGTTGTCTTGATTTTCAGATAAACAGGAACGATGATAAATTCCACTGCAGGACCGGGAATTATCCTGAGAAATAAAAGGGACCAGTATTGATTGAAAAGAATTAAAAACTGTGTTAAAATTGAATGCATGTTATAGAAATTCACCAGAGGAGGACGGCGTTTTTGAGACAGATAAAGTCCCAGCCTGTTGTCAGTACTGTATTGGTCGCTGTGAATGTGCTGGTTTTTCTTCTTTGTAATTTTTCCGGCGAAATATTATATAATATAGGTATATTGGACACGTACCATGTGGTGATTGAAAAAGAATATGGCAGAATTCTGTGGGCCATGTTTCTTCACAGCGGAATAAACCATCTTTTCAACAATATGCTCATTTTGTTTTTTCTTGGAGCAATGCTTGAAAAGGAGGTGGGGCATGTCAGATATGGGATATTATACTTTCTTTCCGGAATCGGTGGAAACATTTTATCTCTCTGGGTAAAAGCTGTAAACAATGACCCTTCAGGTTCTGTGGGTGCCAGCGGTGCAATATTCGGATTGGACGGAGTATTGCTTGCCATGGTATTCTTTTCGGGCAGACAAATGGAAAATGTAACGTTGCCCAGAGTGCTGTTGATGATTCTTTATTCTCTATATACGGGATTTACAGGACAGAATATTGACAATGCCGCACATGTGGGGGGTCTGCTCACAGGATTTGCGACAGCAGGTATTATGTGTTTTTTTCAGCGAAGAAGGAAGGGTGAATTCCGGTAAGCAGGTAAGCCTGGGGTACAGGTATGATTCAGCAAATAAATGATTGAGAGGTGTGGCTTTGAATATTAATATTTATTATGGCGGCAGAGGTATTATTGATGATCCAACATTATTTGTCATTGGTAAAATGCAGGAAATTTTAGAGGAGCTCAGAGTCAATGTCACTCGTTATACTTTATATGAATGTAAGAATACCATACCTACTCTTCCGCAGACATTGAAGGATGCCGATGGAATCATTCTTGCCACTACAGTAGAATGGTATGGAATCGGGGGATATATGCAGCAATTTCTGGACGCCTGCTGGCTGTTTGGAGATAAAGAGAAAATTGCGGAAATATATATGTGTCCCGTGGTTATGTCCACAACATATGGGGAGCGGGAAGCAAAGCTGAATTTATCAACAGCCTGGGAAATTCTCGGGGGGTTGCCCTGCAGCGGAATATGCGGATATATTGAAAATACGGTAATGCTGGAAATGAATGAACAATACATCCGGATTATTGAGAAAAAAGCGGAGGATATGTATCGTTCCATTAATCAGCATCTTGCCTGCTTTCCTGCCAGCAATCAGGCGGTAAAACAGAAAATTGCGGTGCCGAATGATAATAATCTGACTCCGCAGGAGACAGAACAGTTGTCTCAGTATGTCTCTGACGACAGTTATGTGCAGAGACAGAAACAGGATATTCAGGAGCTGACCAGTTTATTTCGCGATATGCTCAGTGAAGAAGACATGGATAATAATGTGGAAGAATATCTCACCTCTTTCAGAAAGGCGTTTAAGCCGCAGCCGGGATTTCGGGCAGAGTATTCCATCGGTATAGGAGAAAGAAAGCGTAGACTGATCCTTACAATTGATGGGACAAAGTTGGAGTGCACTTATGGAAGTGCCAGACAGCCGGATGTGGAAATGCAGCTGGAGAAGAACGCCATGGAAGACATTGTAAGCGGGAGAATGACATTTCAGAGGGCATTTATGTCGGGGATTATGAAAACCAAAGGGGACTTTAAGATTTTGAGAACCCTGGATCAGGTGTTTGTATTTGAAGAAAAATAACATTCGGAGGGAGCACTTATGAAGAAGGAGAACTGCATTTTCTGTAAAATTGCCAACGGGGAAGTTCCGTCTAAGACTTTATACGAAGACGAGAAGTTTCGTATCATACTGGACTTGGGACCAATTGACAGGGGGCATGCACTGATTCTGCCCAAGGAGCATGCGGATGATCTCTATGAACTTCCGGAAGAGTCAGCTTCGGCCATAATGATTCTGGCAAAAAAAAATGGCAGTCAAAATGGCAGAAAAGCTTCATTGTGCCGGCTTGAACCTTGTACAAAACAATGGTGCGGCGGCGGGACAGACAGTTTGTCATTTTCACCTGCATATGATTCCCAGGTATTCGAATGACGGACAGAAGATTAACTGGGTTCCGGGAAGTGCTGCAGAGGAAGAACTGGAAGCTGTTAGAAGGCAGATTGTAGAGTAGAGGAGCGGAAATGCAATGAGAACGCTGGATGTCAGTGAAATAACACATGCTGTAAGGGAAATGTGTATAGAAGCCAATCACTTTCTCTCTGAAGACATGAAGTGTGCCATGCAAAGGGCAACCGAGTGCGAGAAATCACCGCTTGGCAGGCAGATATTGGAACAACTTCAGGAGAATTTAAAAATAGCGGGTGAGGATATGATCCCTATATGTCAGGACACAGGAATGGCCGTTATTTTTCTGGATGTGGGACAGGATGTACATTTTCAAGGTGGTGTTTTGGAGACGGCTGTCAATGAGGGAGTGCGTCAGGGATATAGAGACGGATTTTTGCGTAAGTCTGTAGTCAGAGATCCGATTTTCAGAGAAAATACGAATGATAATACTCCGGCTGTCATACATTACACCATAGTGCCGGGGGAACAGGTGAAAATTACGATTGCGCCAAAAGGGTTTGGCAGTGAGAATATGAGCCGTGTATTTATGCTGAAACCTGCAGACGGGATAGAAGGAGTCAAAACAGCTGTGCTGACAGCAGTGAACGATGCCGGTCCCAACGCGTGTCCGCCTATGGTTGTGGGAGTGGGGATTGGAGGGACTTTCGAAAAGTGTGCGTTGATGGCTAAAGAAGCATTGGTTCGACCTGTGGATAAACGTTCAGACATTCTTTACGTGCGGGAACTGGAAGAAGAACTTTTGAGTAAAATTAACGATTCCGGAATCGGGCCGGGAGGCCTGGGGGGGAATGTTACAGCTTTGGCTGTGAATATTAACACTTATCCTACCCATATTGCAGGACTTCCGGTAGCAGTAAATATTTGCTGTCATGTGAATCGTCATATTGTTAAAATACTGTAAGCGCAAAGAGATGATTCAAAGAACATATTACAATCTGTATGAGCTGTAATATGCTGAAACAGTTGCGCGAAGGCGCACGGGAGGATAAAAAATGAATAAACATATTACTGTACCTCTGACGGAAGCGGCAGCAGCATCCCTGCATGCCGGAGATTACATATATCTGACAGGGACGATTTATACAGCCAGAGATGCGGCTCATAAAAGGATGTGTGAAGCTTTGGAGAGAAATGAAATGTTGCCGCTGGAAGTAAAGGGAAATGTGATTTATTATATGGGACCTTCTCCTGCCAGAGACGGAAGAGTGATTGGTTCGGCCGGACCGACGACAGCCAGTCGTATGGATAAATATACACCTGTTCTTTTGGATATGGGCTTAAGGGGAATGATTGGAAAAGGCAGACGAAATCAGGAAGTAAAAGATGCTGTTGTACGCAATGGAGCTGTCTACTTTGCCGCAGTGGGAGGAGCCGGAGCTTTATTATCGCGGGCGATTACCGCATCGGAAATTATCGCTTATGATGATCTGGGTACGGAAGCAATCAGAAAAATGGAAGTGAAGGATTTTCCTGTCATTGTAGTTATGGATGCACAGGGGAATGATTTGTATGAAACTGCTGTTCAGCAATATGCGGTGTCTCATTTCTGACAACAGCGGTGGATGAAGGGGTAAGCGATAAAATGCCAGAGTGGATTAGTAATATAGACACATATATTTTGCTTTTTCTTCAGGAAACAGTCAGAAGCCCATTTCTGACACCTGTCGTTGAGGCTGTTACAATGCTCGGAGACGGTGCAATATTTTGGATTGCCGTATCATTGATATTGTTGGCAATTCCAAAGACCAGGAAAGCTGGCAGTGCCGGGTTGCTTGCATTGGTGCTCTCCCTTTTAGTCAACAATATAATCCTTAAAAATCTAGTGGGTAGAATCCGACCATTTGATATGATAGAGGGCCTGATGCCTCTGATAAAAAGGCCGGGAGACTTTTCTTTTCCATCAGGGCATACAGGAAGTTCGTTTGCGGCAGCGTGGGTGTTATATAGAAGACTGCGCGGGTGGAAAGGAGTTCTGGCACTTGTACTTGCAGGACTGATTGGATTATCAAGGCTCTATCTCGGTGTACACTATCCTACAGATGTTCTGTTCGGGGTGGTGAGTGGAATTGGCTGCGGTTACGCTGCTGATCTTATCATAAAAAAGATATGCAAAGAGAAAGCAATTATGTGACAGGTTATACTATTCCCTCATAAAATGAAAAAAGCAGTTGACAAGTGCAGCTGATTTATGTATAATAACTTTTGCGTCAGAGATATTGCTGACACAAACAAAGTATATTGGCAGAGATGCATTCGGATTAAGGAGAAATACTCAAGAGGCCGAAGAGGCGCCCCTGCTAAGGGTGTAGGTCGGGTGACCGGCGCGAGGGTTCAAATCCCTCTTTCTCCGTTTCCTTTGCCAATGTCAAACAGTGCAGAAGCGTCGAGCAGATTGAATGCTTCTGTTTTTTTGCCCGAGGCAGAAAAGCTGTGAAGACATAAAGCAGCAGGACATGCTGGTTAAAAAGCAGAGGAAAAAAGTGTTGACAAGTATCAATGTCATATGGTATTATGAAATTCCCACTGCAAAAAAGTGGTGGAAAAAATTCTAAAAAAGTTGTTGACAAGTCGGAAAACATATGATATCCTATCAAAGTTGCCGATGACGACAACGGTGAGACAGGAAGGAGGAAAACTCCTGAATGTCAGAGATGAACCTTGACAAATAAACAGTAATGCGACCCTGAAAATTCCACGAAAAAGGCAGAGGAGACTCAGCCTGAAGCGACCAAAGCGGAGCGGGAATCAAAGCGGAACCAACCCGGGAAGTCCTGGGGAGAGGAGGCTTAGAGGAAAGCGAAGCAGAGGGAGAGGAATTTCAGAGAAGAACAAAGAACTCAACCAAAAAACAGTAAACCAGAAAACAAAACTGGAAGCCAGAAGGAACTGGCAGGAAGAACTTGAAGTGAGAGATAAAACATGAGAGTTTGATCCTGGCTCAGGATGAACGCTGGCGGCGTGCCTAACACATGCAAGTCGAACGGGCTTAACAGGAAACCTAGTGAATGTTAAGTTAGTGGCGGACGGGTGAGTAACGCGTGGGCAACCTGCCCCATACCGGGGGATACCAGCCGGAAACGGCTGCTAATACCGCATAAGCGCACGGTATCGCATGATACAGTGTGAAAAGCTCCGGTGGTATGGGATGGACCCGCGTCCGATTAGCCAGTTGGCGGGGTAGAGGCCCACCAAAGCGACGATCGGTAGCCGGCCTGAGAGGGCGGACGGCCACATTGGGACTGAGACACGGCCCAAAC
>NZ_JANJZD010000028.1 GCF_024623325.1 Acetatifactor muris | reverse complement strand
CCTGACATCCTCGATGATCTCCATCCATTCCAGTAACTGCTCCATATCACCATCTCCGTTTTTATTTCCATTATAACGGATAATGGAGCAGTTTGTTCACATTTTATTTACTCATGCGTTTGTCGTGGAAGAATCTTCCGAACTTTCCGGCGTAAATTTTACTCCCTTTTCGAAAAAGTGTTCTTACCGATCCAATTTTAGGACAATTCATAAATACTCAATAGAAAAACACACATTGCTGTCCTCCACTTCCATAATGACATAGGAAGGTCTGCGGCCCTCCTGTCGTGGGTAGGACAGACTTCCCGGATTCACCGCAATCACTCTGCTCTTTCTGTCAACCACGGGTTTGTGAGTGTGGCCGTATAATACGATATCCACCCCCCTGGCAGTCGCCTCCCGCTTTATCATCTCATTTCCCATGGACACACCATAATTATGACCATGAGTCACCCACGTCTTGAAAGCCCCGATCTGCAGTTCCAGTTCCCGCGGCAGACAGGAAAAAAAATCATTATTTCCCAGCACAATCTGTACCGGACAGTCCGCCGCCTCGGATAAAGCATACTCACTCCCCTCGGTATCACCACAGTGAATCACCAGATCCGGCTTCTGCAGCTCCAACACCTTAAAATAATTCTCATTTTTCCTGTGAGTATCACTGACAATCAAAACTTTCATCTCTTCCTGAGTTCCTCTTTCATCAACCGAAGGGCCTTACCTCTGTGACTGATCACATTTTTTTCTTCTTCCGTAAGTTCCGCCGTGGATTTCCCCGTTTCAGGCAGATAGAATATCGGGTCATATCCAAAGCCGTTCTGTCCTCTTTCTTCATAGCCGATTCTGCCCTCCACAGTCGCACGGACTGTGAGCTCCTGACCATCCGGCAATACTGCCGCTATGGCACATACGAATCTGGCTGTCCGTTCCTCTTCCGGCACCCCTTCCAGACGTCTGATCAGATCGGCATTTTTGACACTGTAAGGGGTGTCTTCCCCCAGATAACGGGCCGAATAAACTCCCGGCTCCCTGTTCAGATAATCGATTTCCAATCCGGAATCATCTGCCAGAACCAGTTCTCCTGCCGCTGCCGCAACCACTCTTGCCTTAATCAGAGCATTTTCTTCATAAGTTTTTCCGTTTTCTTCTATGTATGTCCGGATACCGGCTTCTTTCATTGACAGAACTTCATACCCGGTATCCTCCAGGATCATCCTGATTTCCTTCATTTTGCCGGCATTACCTGTGGCAAATATCAACTTTTCTTTTTCCATTTTTCCGCTCCCATACAAGTATTCCTGTCACGTCAGTTCCTGCTGCACATTCCCTGCTGCCGGGTCTGCATCCGCAGCAAAGCTTCCCTGCTGCAACTGCCGGGCCCTAACGTCTGTCCTTCGGCGGTCTCGCCCCCGGATACTGATAAAAATAGGCCTTCATCATCCCATTATAGACTTTACGGTTTTTAGATGATTTCTGCCCGATGTCCCGCTCTGCATTCTCATATGCGGATATAAGATACATACTCCAGGAATCCAGCATCCGAAACCGCTCTCCGATTACTTTATACAGCTCCGGCATATTTTCCCTGTCGTGAAGTCTCTCTCCGTAAGGCGGATTTGTGATAATAAAGCCATACTTTTTCGGGTGACTGAGTTCTCTCACATCCCGCCTCTGAAAATGTATCATATGTTCCACACCGGCCAGTCTGGCGTTCTCCCGCGCAATGCTTACCATATGATCGTCAATATCATACCCCTGTATCTCCGGCTTCACCTGCAGATCAACCTGTTCTTCCGCCTCTTCTCTGGCATCCCGCCACACTCCGGGCCCCACAATCCCCGGCCATTCCTGAGCGGTAAAGCTTCTGCGCATACCAGGCGCCATCCCTGCTGCCATCATAGCCGCCTCAATGGGAATGGTACCGCTGCCGCAGAAAGGATCCACCAATATCCTGCTTCCGTTCCAGGGGGTCAGCATAATCAGCGCTGCCGCCAGATTCTCTGCAATAGGAGCCTGCGCCACCAGCTTTCGATATCCTCTTTTATGCAGAGATTCTCCTGTGCTGTCCAGCCCCACTGTCACCTGATCCTTCATCAGAAAAACCCGGATCGGAAATCTGGCTCCCTCCTCAGGAAACCAGCTGACATGATATACTTCCTTCAGGCGCTCTACCATGGCTTTTTTCATGACAGACTGAATATCTGAAGGACTGAAGAGTCCCGACTTCACACTGGCTGCCTTAGCCACCCAGAATTTTCCGTCTGCAGGTATGTATTCCTCCCAGGGCAATGCTTTCGTTCCCTGAAAAAGTTCTTCATAGCTCACCGCATGAAAGCTTCCCACTTTAATCAGAATCCGTTCTGCCGTCCGCAGGAAAATGTTTCCCCGGCATAAAGCCTCCTCGTCACCGAAAAAAGTAACTCTGCCGTCAGCCACTTCAGTAATATCATAGCCCAGATCATCTATTTCCCGTTTCAGAAGTGCCTCCATGCCAAAATGGCATGGGGCAATCAATTCAAATTTCCTCATTCTGTCCCCCTGTAAATCCTTCTATGTAAATAGGGGCACATGAAACGTGTCCCTATTGGTCAGAAAAACCTTAGTAGTTGTTATTCTGGTTGTTCTGGTTCTTGCTGTTGTTCTGATTCTTATTCTGGCTGTTCTGGTTCTTCTGATTCTGGTTGTTCTGATTCTGGCTGTTCTTGCAATTCTCAGAATTGCTTGTGCTGTTGTTGTACTTATTGTTGTCCATTTCTTTCCTCACATCCTGCCGCAAAGCGGCTTTCCTGTGGGAACCTGTTTCTCTTTACAGTTCCCTGTTGTCAGTTACAGGAGTAGTATGGGAGAAAGCGACAAAAAATATGCGGACTTTTTCTGGTACTTTAGTACCATTTTTAACTTCCGTATTCTGAAATGCATTCCTTTTATCTCTTCAGTTAAACCAGTCACGAAATGCCTTCACCAGAAACAATACCACAAGAATCGGCAGAAGTACCGGCAAAATTGCACCAATTACCGAAAACACCACGCTGAAAACCACCGTTACAATCAGCAGAACCACTATCAGCCACACCCACAGCGGCACTTTTGCAAGTACTTTCAGCCAGACCTGTCTGCCTCTGCTGTCAGGTCTGTATTCCTCTTCCCCTCCGCGTCCATGCCACGTTCCTTCGCCCGTATATTCAGCGGACTGTCCGTTTCCTGCGCTGCTGGTCTCCGCAATGGTTCTGGCCAAAAGTCTCGGATCGCCCAGCTCTGCCAACACATCCTCCTCCTTTTTCCCCTTACGGACCTCCATATTGATATAGTCCTCGTAGTAGCGCAGATTTTCCATTACCGCACCGGAAGATACTTTTCCGTTCAACGCCAGCCGCATCATTTCCAGAAATTCCTGTTTTGTCATATATCACTCCTGACAGGCAGCTTTTGAGCCGCCCTGCTCCATTTTCATCCAGTATTCTCTGGGACAACTGTTCTTTGCCACCGCGGCCCGCAGTTCCACATAACAACCGCAGCTGCGGCACATGCCCTCCAGCAGCATTTCACATTGCCTGCAGACTGTCAGCCTCTCCTCATAAACAGATGCAGAGACTTTCCTGTCTTCATCCAGATTCTCAATATATTCCCGCAGTGAGCGAAAATACTCCTCCTGCCCCTCCATATCTCTGAGCAGACACTTTTTACACAGACGCAAGTTCCCGCTTTCCTGTTCCATCACACGCTCCGCCGCTTTTCCAAAATATGGTTCCTGCATCCCTATATTATACTTTTCCCGGAAACCAAAGTCAATAACCGGAAAAATGCTCATCACACAGAAAAAAAGCAAGCAATACCGGAAAAGCGTAATAAAATATAAGCACGTACCGTACCAGCGCCATGGGCCCTGGCAATACAGTCAGCATAGTCAGCAAAAATACCAGCCCCGGTATCATTAATGTATACTTCCTGTTTCGCCACCACCGGAAGAAAATCACCATAGCCATCACCAGATACCAGCCGGGACTCAGCAAAAGGAACATAAAAGGGACCTTCTGCATTTCCGGGTCAGAAGAAATCCTCTCATAATACCGGTGTACTCCGGGCAGACAGCTTATCTCCTCCCCCGGAATGCTTACCCGGTAGTCAAAGTAAGAACTCCTGCCGTATTCATCCCGATAGCCGTCTATCACCGCTCCCGGATACCAGAAATCCACCGTATTAATCAGAAAGGAATTCACATATGTCAGGGGATGCTGTATTCCCCATTTCAGCCATAATGAGAAAAATTCCTTTTTACAGTCCTGAAAGTTATCCCTTTGAAACCCTTTTTTCACAAAGTCCGACACCGTTGCCCTGTAGCTGTCCAGGTCTTCTTTGGGGATAATCCGGTAAAGCAGCTCCAGATCCTGCTGCTCCAGGGAATCATAATCATATTTATGCACCCGGGCCATCTGCTGCAGAGGCACCGACAGCATCTCCTCAATTCCACCGGGCGTCACCTGCAGAATCCTGTAGCAGGGCCCCACATACACACCATAGGTCAGGCAGATTCCCACCACAATCAAAGCCAGCTTCCTCCGGTATTCTCCGCACACCACCAACATAACTGCCAGGATTATCACAACAATATAGAGACCGTTATTCCGCAGAATCATGGAAAAGAAAGCGGACAGTCCAAAGGAAATCATCTGTCCTTTGCAAAGGAAGAATTCCTTCCTTTTACAGCAGAACCGTATCAGATTCATCAAAAATATCAGCTGTGCCGCGGAAAACAGCACATCCTTTGTGGTGCTGACCGCAAAAAGCTGCAGCACCGGCGACAGCCCGTAAAAGGAAAGCGCAAACCACCGAAAAATATCCGGAAAATGAAATTCCTCCATAAATTTCAGCGTCCGCACCAGCACATTCGCCAGTATCAACATCTGCAGGAAAGTATATACCGCAATTCCCGCGTTATAGCTGCCTGTCAGTTGATAGATTCCTTCCACTGCGCCTCCCAGCAGAAGCACATGCAGCACCGGATGATGAGAGGTAATCATGCCGTCACGAAACTGCTGCCACTCGGTAAAAGAATCATAGGCAAATGCCCCGGGAAAAATGGACAGCCACACCGGCAGCCAGCATATCAGCAGAATTACCACACACAGCCAGCCCGGCAGCATGAATTTTATCTTTCGCCACAGAGGAGCCTTTCCTGTACGTCCTTCATACCTGTCTGTCAGCTCCCACAAAATATGCAGGAGCCCGGTGGCCGGAAATGCCCCCAGTATCCATTTCAGGTAAAAAAATTTATCAGTCAGATCGAGAGACTCATCTCGTTCCAGCACATAACCTGCCACATAGAAAAAAGCCAGGATTCCTCCTAATGCAAAAGCAAATATGAATTTTCTTCGTTTTCCAGTTTTATTGCACTGCATACTGCGTCCTGTATTGTCCTTTATCTCTTTTTTCTGAAATAATACTTCCAGTATATTCCGTCTACAATCTGCTCCGGCTGATATTCCTCTTCCAGCCAGGATTGCAGCCACTCGTTGATCTGCAGCTCATATGCCAGATTCCCCATATAACTTTCCGCCACAACAACGTCCGGATATTTGTCCGGATTCAGCCTCCAGTATTCCAGGACGGCATCACTGTAAGAGGGCGTTGACATGGTGGATGGTCCGGCTGTCTCCACATCCTCATACAGATACCCCAGTGTATCCACCACGCTGCCTATAATCCAAACCCTGTCTCCCGGCCGAATCCACTCTTTCCATTCAGGGTAACTGTCACGCTGTATGCAGGCACCCAGTTCATCTGTAATAATGCCCCATGCCGGCCCCACGCGCACCACTGACAAATCCGACAAAACAGAACAAATCTGTCCTCTTCCTGTCATAGGGGTCCTGATATAGACACATCGAAAAGCCAGCAATACCACAAAACAGATAAAACAGGAAAACAGTCCTTTTCTGGTTCCCTCGGAAATCTCTCCCCCTGCAATTGGTATCAGCGCTGCAATAACAGCCAGCAGTCCGTAAGCCGCGGAAGGATACAGCGGCATATCAGACAACAGTAACGTGGCCCCAAATCCCAGCCCCCCAATCACACTCAGGCACATGTAAATCCTTTTTTCTTCTCCTGCAAGCACCTTCACATTCCACAGGCCGGCGGCTGCAAGAAACAGAAAAATAAGGCTGTACGCAGTCCGGTTCTCCACGCTGAGAATATTCAGGAAAAATCCGGCCAGAAAGATAGCTGCAGAGCATAAAAACCACAATTGCCCTTTTGCCTGTCCCTTCTTCGTTGCCATTCCCTTTCCCGCTCTGCCAAAAAGCAGAAAAAGCCGGCTTATCCCAAATCCGCCCGCTCCCACAATCAGAAATACAGGAAGCACCTTCAGAATGTCCTTCAGATATCCCACCAGCTTATCCCCCATACCGACTGTGTGAGATGGTTCCAGCGCCAGCATTCCCTCCAGACACTGCCTGAAGGTATCCGACCCAAGGCTAAACAGAAAATATCCCCCCACTGCGCTTCCCAGCCCAACACAGATTCCGGTAAAAAGCAGAATATCCTTTTTCCTGTTCTCAGAATAACATGCCAATAACCCTGCAATTCCAAAGTAGACGATCAGACAGGAAGGATACGCCAGGACCTCCAGACACAGACAGATGGCTCCCGCTGCCAGCAACATGCGTTTTCCCGACCGCAGATAACCGTACAGACAGCAAAACAGCAGGGCAGAATACCAAAGCTGCATGTTTGCAAACTCCGGCAGCGCATAATCCTTAGGTGAAATCATGAAAAACAGCAGGGCCATTCCGTATGCCACCGGCTTTTTCAGAGCTTTGCCAAGTATTCTGTACAGCAAAAAAGCTATGGCTCCGCGAATCAGAATTCCGCAGATCTGCAGATACAGTACAATGCCTGTAGTCGTATGAAAAATCTTTTCATAAATCCACATCAATACGGCCGGCAGAAACACAGAAGTCTGATGTGGCTCCCACATCTCCAGAAACATTCTGTCGCCTGAAAGCAGCCGCCAGGACATGGAAATCTGATATGCACAGTCATGGGCAATATTCGTCACTGACCAGATCACTCCGCAGAATACCGCCATTACAGTTAAGGCTATATAAATTATTTTTTCTCTTTTCAATTTCATGCTGTCCTTTTCCTGTCCGCCTTCCGCCTGTCACAATCCTGCATATTGATATCAGTGCAGGAACATAAATAAGAAAATAGCGGGAATGCCTACCCTTAAGACTTTCCCGCCGCTCACTGCTAACACCCGTTGACACATACAACAGTGTATACAAATATCTATTTAACGTGCGTTAGAGGATTCGAACCCCCGACCTTTTGGTCCGTAGCCAAACGCTCTATCCAGCTGAGCTAAACGCACATGTTACGGTTCATCACCTGCAACATTAATCATTTTAACTGCTTCTCTCTTAAAAGTCAAGTATCATTTTAAATTTTTTAAAATTCCTTTTTCCATCTGCCCAATCCCCAACATCAATATTTGAGCCACGCCTCAAAATAGTCATCAAGCCACCGCATTCGCGTATCCTGAAAGTCTTTCAAATACTCTATATCCATATCCGCACCACTCTGAGGCCAACGTTCTTTTTCTCTTTTAAAAGCACCTGTTTCAAGCAGATATTCTCTGTTTTCCTCCATCAAGTTAATGACATACTCTGTAGCAAGAAAGCTATGCCTGTATTCCTCCCATTTTTCCTTCAACCTGTCCCCAATCGCCTCCGGATTACTCCCAAAAAGCCGAATCAAAGCGTCTTCCGCATATATTTTGTCGTAAGAATCCTTTTTAAAAGCAACATTTCTTTCACTTTCAAAACAATATTCATTCCCAAAAGTATAATCCAGATCCCATGGAATCTGCTTCATCTGGTAATTCTCAATCCCATTATTGCTCTCTGCCACATAATAGGTATTTTTATAGGCATTGTCACTTCCACATACCACCATAGTAAACAGAAACATATCACAAAAATTATCAAGATTAATATGCTTCATGGCTTCGTCGTATTCTATCTCATTTCCGCGGTGAAACAGGTTCAAGTAGTCATCCATTGGATACCATGCCTTTCGGTAGTCTCTGATTTCCTTCGGATATCGTATTCTGATTGGATACTGTACTTTCCAACCCATATTCACAGATCCCAGAATATCTTCTGCGTCTGGAACCTGCCAGTCTATCACTTTATATAATACATCATCTTCCTGCAGCTCCATTTTTTTCGCATCAATTGGTTCCACAAGGCAATAAACACCTCTATACTCATTATCAACAATCAATTCCACATATTCCATATTTGGCCCGGCTTCATTAATATCCACATTCGCTTCATCAAAAAGCTCCCATATCTGTGATGCCGTGATTTCCCGGATCAGATTTTTATCTGTACACAGGGCATTCAGCTTCCATGTACTGTCAGAACGCATACCTGCCAGAGACACATTTATCTTTTCACCACGATAGTCCAGCAAATCTATACTATATGATTTCTTTTCAAATCCCAAAGTGGAAGCTCCCTTATAATGATAACAAAGAGCCGCCTCCGTGATCTGATACTGTCCGCTTCGGACACCTGAATCAATCATAAGAAAATCCCCGTAATATCTTGTCTCGGAACCAAAAATACTTTTGTCAGGATCCACTTCATAAGGAATTTCCTCTGCCTCTTTTTCATATTCTGTGTTCAGCGAAATCAAAGGCATCCCCGTTATTGTCAGCAATACCTTATAATATTCTTCATCGTTTATCTGCACATACAGGATAAAATCATGCCCCTCTCTGATTGCTCTCACCTTTTCTTCTATCATTTCGTCACTCAGAACATAGATCGGACAGACTTCTCCCTCTATCACTGCGGTCAGTTCCCCATACCACTTCGTTTCTTTATAATTTTGCGGCAGATACAGTCTGTTATTCTGTTTGTCATAGGGAAGCAATGTTCCCATATAATATATTCCCGGATTATATTCCGGAATTCTCTCTGTCAGTTTTCCAAAATTTTCTTCAATATCGTCAATCTGAATAAGGCAGTTTTCCAGCAATATATCATGATACCCCTTTGTGCTTACAATCCGGTAATACTTAACAGCATATATTCCTGTCAAAAGCATAAATCCTATCAATATAGTGATACCCATCCTGTGCAGCTTCATTCTATTCATTGCCTTCCTGCATATTATATTTTTCGCGAAATATAATATTTTGAAAAATTAGTCTGTCTCAAGTCAGATACCTGTAACGCATTATAAATGTAATCCGGTATCATTCCACTGTACTTAACCTCCAGCACATGACGACTTACGGGCATGACAGGGCGTACTGCCAGCTCCTTCTTCAGGAAATCCTCAACCATATTTGACATAGCTATATTTCTGTCGAACGTAATTCTTATATTGCCAATCTGGTAAATATATGCCATGCGCTCATATTGTACGATTATCTTGGGTGCATATGCCCGAAGAGCCATTTCTGCACAAAAATATTTTAGCAGCGGTTCCTGCCCGCTGCCTGCTGCCCATCCATTTCCCCGCATTAACTCAATACATTCCGCTTCCGTTATTCTGCAGGAATCCTTTCTGATCATATCCCGTTCTTTATACTTGCACTCCATAAAAATCTGATCCACATTTTCATTATAAATGCGAATCCGGTATTTTTTTCTCGGAGCAACACCATCTTCATTTTCATGAAAACAGGTATCATAATAATCATCAAAGTAGAGACTTCTCACACGATAAACACCTCTTTGGTCTGCATGAGCATCTGGTCTGCATATATTTCTTATGCTGCTTTCTATCCGTATAAGAGCCTCATTCGAGCAGACATATTTAATTTCATTTCTCCATATTTTTTCACTCATGAAATTTCCTGCCTTAATATGTGGCTTCGCCTTCATGTAAAAGAAGAGAGGCCGATATGACTCCGTTTAAAGCCTGAACCTCCTGAATCAGACTTTCACAGTCCTTTTTAACACGCAATTCTACAATCATATCCAATCCTCTGTCTGTTATATTGCGCGATTTCACCTTATAATTTTTTGTATACTTTCTGACGTTCTCAAGAATAGCCTTCTCACCGGCTTTATCTGATGTGTTAATAATAAGAAGCATCGGCAGCCGTACCACCGGAAGCAGTTCCAGCATCACGATCACCAGTGACACACTTACCGAAATCAAAACAGCAAGCTCAAACAGCCCCACACCACAGATAATTCCCACGCTAATCGACCAAAACAGGAAAATCAAATCCATCGGATCCTTAATCGCTGTCCGAAATCTGACAATAGACAGTGCTCCCACCATTCCCAGTGATACTACCACACTGGATTGTATTGTCAAAATAACAGCTGTTGTAATCATCGCAAGCGCAACAAGTGAGATACTAAAACTTTTGGAATAAAACGCTTTCCTTGTTACAATTCGGTAAACCACAAAAATATATAACCCCAGTACACATGCCATAAATACGGCTACTACTATATCCGTTGTAGTAATGTCTGTTAAATTGTACGATTCCAGAAAAGATTTTTTTAATATATCTCTAAACCCCATTGTTTTCTCCCATCTTTGCCAGCTTGGCCGCCTTGGTCGTAACCGACCAGGCTCTCCTAGTTTTCTCCCATCTTTGCCAGCTTGGCCGCCTCGGTCGTAACCGACCAGGCTCTCCTAATTTTCTCCCATCTTTGCCAGCTTGGCCGCCTGGTCGGCGGCAATGCAGGCGTCCAGTATCTCCTGAATATCTCCGTTCATCACTTTATCCAGCTTATAAATCGTCAGACCAATGCGATGGTCAGTTACTCTTCCCTGAGGAAAATTATACGTGCGGATTTTCTCCGACCGGTCTCCTGTTCCAATCTGACTGCGGCGCAGTTCCGCTTCCGCATCATGTCTCTGCTGCTGCTCGATATCGTACAATTTTGCCTTCAGCAGAGCAAAGGCCTTCGCCTTATTCTGAAGCTGGGATTTCTCTGTCTGACTGTATACCACAATGCCTGTGGGATAATGTGTCAGGCGAACAGCGGAATCTGTGGTATTCACGCATTGTCCCCCGTTTCCGGACGCTCTCATGACATCCACCCGGATATCCTTCTCATCAATGACAATATCAATATCCTCATCCACCTCCGGCATCACGGCCACGCTGATGGTGGAAGTATGAATCCGGCCTCCGCTCTCTGTCTCAGGCACGCGCTGCACCCGATGCACCCCGCTCTCATATTTCATTTTGGAGTAGGCGCCCTGACCGGTAATCATGAACTGTACTTCCTTCATTCCCCCGATACCAATCTCATCCACATTCAACGTTTCTACTCTCCAGCGCTGGCTTTCCGCATAATGCACATACATACGATAAATCTCCGCAGCAAACAAAGCAGATTCATCCCCCCCTGCACCTGCGCGGATTTCCACAATCACGTTTTTATCATCATTAGGGTCCCTGGGCAGAAGCAGTACTTTCAGTTCCTGCTCCAGTTCTTCCACCCGCCTCTTATTCTCATTCAGCGTCTCCTTGATCATCTCCCGCATTTCTTCATCGTTTTCTCCCTCCAACATAGTCAGAGAGTCCTCGATTTCGGTTTTACATTTCTTGTATTCCGTATATGCATTTACAATAGGCGTCAGATCGCTCTGCTCCTTCATCAGCTTACGGAACCGTTCCTGGTTACCGGTCACTGTGGGCTCATGAAGCTCTCCCATAATTTCTTCAAATCGAATCAGTAAATCCTCTAATTTGTCAAACATTACTTTCTCTCCATCCGCTGGCGCCGCAGCTTGCTGTCAATTTTCAAACCATCCGTTCTCTTCTCCACAGACCGCAGTTACAATACTTTCATGCAAACCCCCTGGTGCCATACACAATCCGGTCCAGTCCGCTGTAATCCTTCACTACATTTATCGCCTCAAATCCGGCACTTTTCATCAGTCCACACACAGCTTCGGCCTGCTCACATCCAATCTCAAAGAAAAGCATACCACCGCCGCACAGATGCTTTTTGCTCTCTTCCACGATCTTCCGATAAAAGGACAGCCCGTCTTCCCCGCCATCCAATGCGTTCACCGGCTCATACTTCCCCACCTCCGGCATCAGCGTTCTCAGCTCATCTGTGCGAATATAAGGAGGATTACACACAATCACATCAAATAATCCGGCTGCCTGTTCAAACAGGTCGCTCTGTTCAAAATGGATTCTCCCATGCCTCTCCTGCAGTTCGCCGCCCAGAAGCTTCCCCCTGTTCTCTTCCGCCACTTTCAGCGCAGTCTCCGAAATATCCAGGCCCACACCTTCACAATCATTTGTATAATATAAAAGGCTGATCAGAATACAGCCGGAACCGGTACACATATCCAGAATCCGCATGCCGTCATGGAGATACCGGAGCACTTCCTCCACCAGAATCTCCGTATCCTGTCTGGGAATCAGTACCGCTTCATTCACCAGAAATTCCAGCCCCATAAACACCTGCACTCCGGTCAGATACTGAAGAGGTATCCGCTTCTCTCTCCCTGCAAGCAGTTCTTCATAGGCTGTCCGTTTCCCGTCCTCCACCTCTCTGTCTCCGTGGACCAGCAGCTCATTACGGTCTGTACCACAGATATATTCCAGCAAAAGTCTGGCATCCAGCTCCGCCTCTTCAATTCCCACGGCAGTCAGACGGTCCCTGCCCCGGCAATACAGCTCCTCATATGTCATATATCATCCTGCTCCTCTGAATCGCTTTCAGACCATTTCTCCTCAGGCCGCAATTCTTCCTCCGTATAGCCGAAGTTTTCCATCAGATACGCCCTCCAGTTGAACACAGCCTCCACAGAAGCAATGGCAACTTCCACCATCTGTCTGTCCGGTTCTTTGGTCGACATTCTCTGAATCGCCATTCCCGGCGCAGAAATCAGCCTCACCAGAATATTGTCACTTCTTCCCGCCAGCCGGATAATTTCATAGGAAATCCCCGCCACCACAGGCATCAGCAAAATCCGCAGTCCCACGCGCCACAGCGGATTCTCCACACGAATAAAGAAGAACAGAATAATGCTTATGAAAAACACAAAGAAAATAAAGCTTGTTCCGCATCTCCTGTGCAGTCTTGAACTTCTCATGGCATTGGCCGGTGTCAGAGGCCTTCCTTTTTCAATGCAGTTGATACATTTGTGCTCCGCACCATGATACCTGTACAGCCGCCTGATATCTTTCATGGCGCTGATACCCCATATATACAGAATAAATATCACAATCCGCAGTACGCCTTCAATAATGGCAGTAAGCGACTTGTTCCGCAGAAATCCGTTCAGCTGTGCTGCCAGGAAATAGGGAAGCACAATGAAAATGCCGACTGCCAGCAGCACAGAAAAGCAGGTGACAAGGGTAGTCATCAGCCTATCCCCCATTCCTCCCTTCTTACTGCCGTCCCCCTCCTCTTCCTCATAAAAGGATGCAGAGAAGTTCAGGCATCTGGTCCCCAGAATCAATGAATCAATAAAATTGAAAATCCCTCTGATAAAAGGAATTTCCTTTATTCTTCTGCCACACAGAACTCCCGGATAGTTATTCACTTCCACAGATATTCCGCCGTCCGGCCGCCTCACCGCCACCGCATACTTTTCCTTGTTTTTCATCATCACACCTTCCAGCACGGCCTGGCCGCCGATACCGGAATAGCGGTTGTGCCTTCTTCCTGCCATAATTGCCACCAACTTTCTTTTTTCTCACCGGGAACAGAATATGATGAAAAAGGTTGAGATACGATGACCTCAACCTTTTCCCGCGATTCCTATTTAACACCGTATTTTCTGTTGAACTTCTCAATACGTCCGTCGGCTCTCGCTGTCTTCTGCTGGCCGGTATAGAACGAATGGCACTTTGAACAGACTTCCACATGAATCTCGGGCTTTGTGGATCCTGTCACAAAGGTGTTGCCACAGTTGCAGGTTACCGTTGCCTGATAATACTTGGGATGGATTCCTTCTTTCATCTCATTCACCTCTCTATAATAATTCCGTCATTATTTGTCGTTCACATCCGCACTGCTTATGGAACCACAAACAGCGGTATTATTGTAGCATAAGGCCAGCTCACTTGCAAGTCCTATTTTAAATAAATTTGTTTCTTTTTACCATTTGAACGAATTCATTGTTGTTTCTTGTCCGGGCGAACATATCCAGAATGCGGTCGGTTGCCTCATCCGACTTCAGTCCGTTCAATGCCTTGCGCATGATATTGATGGCCTCCAGTTCTTCGGGCGCCAGCAGCAGATCTTCCCTTCGGGTGCCTGATTTCGCCAGATCAATTGCCGGGAAGATACGCTTCTCAGACAACTTACGGTCCAGAATCATTTCCATATTGCCTGTACTCTTAAATTCTTCATATATAACGTCATCCATTTTGCTTCCCGTATCCACCAGTGCGGTGGCAAGAATGGTCAGACTTCCGCCTTCACGCATATTTCTCGCCGCTCCGAAAAACCGCTTGGGCATATGCAGAGCTGTAGGGTCCAGACCGCCGGACAATGTACGTCCGCTGGGCGGAACCACCAGATTATAAGCCCTTGCCAGACGGGTAATACTGTCCAGCAGAATGACTACATCCTTTTTATGTTCTACCAGACGTTTTGCCCGCTCAATCACCATTTCCGACACTCTCTTGTGGTGATCCGGCAGTTCGTCAAAAGTAGAGTATATCACTTCTACATTGGTACCACTGATGGCTTCCTTGACATCCGTCACCTCCTCGGGCCGTTCGTCAATCAACAATATCAGCATATGCATACGGGGATTTGTACGAAGAATAGATTTTGCCACTTCCTTCAGCAGAGTCGTCTTACCTGCTTTCGGCGGAGATACAATCATACCACGCTGGCCTTTTCCTATGGGACTGACCAAATCCATCACCCTCATGGCCACGCTGCTTCCCAGCGTCTCCAGTTTAATTCTTTCATCCGGGAAAATGGGAGTCATGTCCTCGAAAGCCTTGCGCTTTGAGGCCTCCTCAATAGAATAACCGTTTATCGTTCGTATAAACAACAATGCACTGAACTTTTCCTGCTGCGTTTTCACACGCTTATTGCCTCGAAGGATGTCTCCTGTCTTCAGGCCAAAACGACGGATCTGACTGGGCGCCACATACACGTCATTCTCTCCGGGCAGATAATTCTCACAGCGGATAAATCCGTATCCGTCAGGCATAACCTCCAGGATACCGCTGGCTTCTTCACCACTGTCCAGCTCTTTCGGATAAGTCTTCTCGTCATAGACCTCGTTGGGCCGATTGGTCCGCGGTACTGCCGATGACATTGTCTGCCCTTCCGCTCTGGGCATCTCATCCGTTTTCACTGCACTCTCGCTCTGGGCTGTGGGCTCCGCCCTGTACGTGCTCTCATTCATTACGCCCACCGGCCGATCGGTCTTCTCAGGTCTCTCACTCCGCTCCTGTCTCTCGGCCCGTTCTATCCGTTCTGTTCTCTCCGGGCGGTCCGTTCTCTCCGCCCGCGCCTGGGACGACCTTGTATTCGTCACCACATTTCGTCTGTGTACCGGCTTTGAAGCACTTTCCCGCGTCTGCTGTGTCTCCTCACTTTTCGCAGCTTTTTCCGCTTCCTGCTCCTTTACTCTCTCATCCTCGGCCAGCATGGCTTCCACCAGTTCCGCTTTTTTCATCGTCGACGTACCTTTCAGTCCACGGGCTTTCGCAAGCTCTTTCAGCTGTACAAGTGCAAGCGATTCATACTTTTCTCTCATAGATTCCTCCTGTTTTCTGCAGTTTTCATAAAAGGGGGGCACAGCCAGATTTGATATTGACGTGCTGCCATGATACATGACTGAACATCATGTCATGTTTTCCATTATAATACATTTTGTCCAAAATAGGAAGCCCTATTTTATTATACTGATTTAAGACAACAGTTCAGCGGCCTGTCCGGGCTGTTGCGCTTCCGACCGGAAGGCAAACCGCTTTTTGTGCTTGCGCATTGCCGCAAACTATTATATGATGATACCAGAGAATGAACACAGGAAAGAGGTACGCAAATGACTATCAGTGAAAAAGCCCTGTCAATGCACGAAAAATGGAACGGCAAGCTGGAGACAGTCTCCAAAACCCCTGTTAAGTCCCGGGAAGATCTGGCAATAGCCTACACGCCGGGAGTCGCCGAACCATGCAGGAAGATTGCAGAAAATAAAGAGGACGCTTACCGGTATACAATGAAAGCAAACACTGTGGCTGTGATCTCCGACGGCAGCGCCGTTCTGGGTCTGGGCAATATCGGCCCTCACGCCGCCATGCCCGTCATGGAGGGAAAGGCCGTTCTCTTTAAAGAATTCGGCGGCGTCAATGCGGTTCCCATCTGTCTGGACACACAGGACACCGAAGAGATTATCAAAGCGGTCACCTGGCTTGCGCCCGGCTTCGGCGGTATCAACCTGGAAGATATCAGTGCACCCAGGTGTTTTGAAATAGAAGAAAGACTGAAAGCCACCCTGAATATCCCCGTTTTTCACGACGATCAGCACGGCACCGCTATTGTAGTGCTTGCCGGTATTATCAATGGACTGAAAGTCGTGGGCAAGAAAAAGGAAAGCTGCAAGGTGGTAGTAAACGGTGCCGGAAGCGCCGGCGTCGCCATCACAAAGCTGCTCCTCACTTACGGATTTACGAACATCATCATGTGTGATAAAGCAGGAATCATTTCCAGATCAACCCAGGGCCTGAACTGGATGCAGGAAAAAATGGCCCGGATAACCAATCCGGCCGGCGAGACCGGTACACTTGCCGACGCTCTGAAGGGCGCGGACATTTTCGTGGGTGTATCCGCCCCCAACATTGTGACCTCTGAAATGGCAGCTTCCATGAATCATGACTCCATTTTGTTCGCCATGGCAAATCCTGTTCCGGAAATCATGCCGGATGCAGCGAAGGCGGCAGGAGTGCGGGTGGTGGGCACAGGCCGCAGCGACTTCCCCAATCAGGTGAACAATGTGGTGGCTTTTCCCGGTATCTTCAAAGGTGCTCTGGAGGGACGGGCCGCACAGATCACGGAGGAGATGAAGCTGGCTGCCGCCGAAGCCATTGCCGGACTGGTACCCGACGACGAGCTCAGCGAAGATAATATCATGCCCGAAGCGTTCCATCCCCAGGTGGCGGAGGTGGTGGCAAACGCTGTCAAATCACATATTATTCGGAACTTATAATCAGCTGTTGCACTTACAGGCACGCAGAGAATTTGCGAAGGTGCTCTTTCCTTCGGAAATTCTTCTGCCTTATGTGTGCCTGTAAGGGCAACTGCGGAACTTTAATCAGCAGTTATCCTTCCTGCCGCATATGTATCTGGAAGGATAATTGCGGAACTCTAATCAGCTGCTGCACTTACAGGCACGCAGAGAATTTGCGAAGGTGCTCTTTCCTTCGGAAATTCTTCTGCCTTATGTGTGCCTGTAAGGGCAACTGCGGAACTTATAATAAGAGGAATCACATGCTGCAGGATCCGTTGACATTATATAAATTAATCGTTCTCTACATGCTGAACAGGGTTAATTTCCCCATGACCAATGCCCAGGTCAGTGACTTTATTCTGGAAAAAGGATATACCAATTATCTGACTCTCCAGCAGGTCATCAATGAGCTGGCCGAGGCAAAAATGATTGTTCTGGAAACCATCCGCAACCGCACCCATCTGGCCATTACGCCGGAGGGCCAGGAAACGCTGCGTTTCTTTCAGAACCGTATCAATTACGCTATTAAGGAGGAAATTGATTCTTATTTTCGGGAAAACGAATATGTTCTGCGCAATGAAGTCTCCGTGCTGGCCGACTATTATTACAGAGCCGGCACGGGAGAATATGAGGCCCATCTGGTGGCAAAAGAGAGAGGAATCTGTCTGGTGGATGTAAGGCTGTCTGTGCCCACAGAGGAGATTGCCGAATCCATCTGTGAAAACTGGCAGCATAAGAACCAGGAAATTTACAAATATCTGACGGAGCAGCTTTTCTAAACGGTTTCCGCTTCCCGTCTGATTCTCTGCATATGTTCCCGGATTTTCGCCTCATAACCGTTGCCGGTGGGCTTATAGAATTCTGTTCCGTTCAGTTCATAGGGCAGATACTGCTGCTTTACATAGTGGTTGGGATAATCGTGAGCGTACAGATACCCTGTTCCGCGGCCCAGCTTTGCCGCGCCCTTGTAATGCGCATCCTGCAGATGCGGCGGAATCGGAAGGTTTCCACTTCGCTCCACCTCCTGCCTGGCCCGGAAGACTGCCTGGCAGGCCGCATTGCTTTTGGGTGCACAGGCCACATAAGCGGCAGCCTGTGACAGTATAATCTGTGCCTCCGGCATGCCGATGCGCTCCACTGCCAGAGAAGCGCTGACTGCTACCGCCAATGCCTGGGGGTCCGCGTTTCCCACGTCCTCCGAAGCACATATCATAATTCTTCTGGCAATAAAAGTAACACTTTCCCCCGCATAAAGCATCCTGGCCAGGTAATAAACCGCCGCATCCGGGTCAGAACCCCGCATACTTTTGATGAAAGCGGAAATCGTGTCATAATGGTTGTCCCCGCCCTTGTCATAGCGCACAGCCTTCTTCTGGATACATTCCTGGGCCACGTCCAGGGTGATGTGAATTTTGCCGTCCTGGCTGCGCCCGGTACTCATGATACCCAGTTCTATGGCATTCAGCGCATGTCTTGCATCCCCGCCGGAGATATCCGCCAGAAACTCCAGCGCATCCTCGTCAATGGCGGCATCATACGCCCCCATCCCCCTGTCCGGATCATATACCGCCTTCTTCAGGAGTTCTCTCACACCTTCCATGGGAATCGGCTTCAGCTCAAAAATAACAGAGCGAGACAAAAGCGCACCGTTTACCTCAAAATAAGGATTCTCCGTGGTGGCACCGATTAAAATCAGAGTACCGTCCTCCACAAAAGGCAGCAGATAATCCTGCTGTGCCTTGTTGAAGCGGTGTATCTCATCTATAAAAAGAATCGTCCGCCTGCCGTACATCCCCTGGCTTTCTTTGGCCTTCGCAACCACTTCCTCCATATCCTTCTTCCCGGCAATCGTTGCGTTAATCTGGGTAAATTCCGCGCTGGTGGTATTCGCAATCACTTTCGCCAGAGTGGTCTTGCCCGTACCGGGAGGCCCGTAAAAAATAACAGAGCTGATCTTGTCTGCCTTGATGGCACGGTAAAGCAGCTTGTCCTTCCCGATAATATGCTCCTGCCCCATCACCTCCTCCAGTGTCCGGGGACGCATTCTGGCGGCAAGCGGCGCTTCCTTTTCCATATTGGTACTTCGCATATAGTCAAATATATTGGAGTCCATATCTCTTCTTTCCCGGCTTATAGCCCATTTCCGTAATTTTCTGCACCATTCAAAGCATTATCCTTACCCGCGTCTGGGTACCCCGCCCTTCAGAGACACTTCGTTCTCATGGACCGAAACGGAACTCAGGCTGCGCAGGAAGCTGGAAATCCTGCTGTAACCAAACTGCTTGAAATCCAGCTGCTTATATTTTTTGTGCAGTTCATCGTTCAGACTGGCCAGATTCTCCACCATGCCACCGTTCTTCTCAATCATACGGCAGATTTCCTTCTCCAGCTCTTCCTTCGTCAGCGTGGAACGCCGCTCCACATAGTACTGGTTGCTTATCTTCCTCATATGCAGATCCGGCATCTCCTGGTCTATCATCGTGCTGAGCTTGGAATATCCATAATTCCGCACATCAAAATCTGTGAACTTATCATTCAGCCGATTCCCCATCCGGGCCAGATCTACCTGTCTTCCTCCGTTCTCATTAATCAATGCCAAAATCACCTGCCGCACCTCCGCAATAGATGTCACGTTCTGCTCCTCCGCGGACACAGCATCCAGCATGTCGATTTCTTCACTGGTTTTAGACTGTTTTTCTTCCATATTCTGCTCTGCTACCAGATTCAGGTGAATGAATTTGTTGCATGCCCTGGTCAGCGCCAGAGGTGTCTTGGACTCCCCCATGCCCAGCACGAACATGTTCTCCTCCCGCAGGCGCATGGCAAGTCTGGTGAAGTCGCTGTCGCTGGTCACAAGGCAAAACCCCTGCACTCTGTTTTTATAGAGGATATCCATGGCATCGATAACCATGGCCATATCCGTGGCATTCTTCCCGCTGGTATAGGAAAACTGCTGCACCGGCATAATAGAATATTCCAGCAGAATTCCCTCCGACCAGCCGTTTCCCTTCGACCAGTTGCCGTAAATGCGCCGATAGCTGGTCATCCCGTATTTTTCAAGCTCTTCAAATATTGTCACCGCATATTTTGAGCTGATATTGTCAGCATCTATCAGCACTGCAAACTGCATTTTCTCATTGGATAATGATTCCGTAATTTCTTCCATAACTGTCCCTTTCTAATCGCAGATGTCCGGCCTCTCAGGCCACATTCCACCGCAGATGTAACTTCCTGCCTGCGTCCGCTCATCGTTGCTTTCCTATTGAAATACGGACAGTATACCACATTTTCCGGAATTTTCCTATCCTTTTTCTCAGGAAACTGCTTTTCCGGAAAATGCTTTGGTTACTATTGAATCCTGATTTTCTCTTCTGTCTTCAGGAAAAAGCATTCCCCCTGATACTGACCTGCCAGGCAGAGCTGTGTCAGAATCTCCATCATGCGGGAATTGATCCTGTGATAAACTCTCTGCCTTTCCCAGGGAAGCCCTTCCACATACTCCCGCGGCTTTGCTTCCAGGACTGAAAGCATATCCTGTAACTGTCCGGATGCTTTCATGGCCGCCAGTCCGAAATCACAGGACGCATAGGAGTACGCCTCTCCGTTTTCCCTGACCTTCTCCTGTAACAGATCGAATATATCTCTTCCTGCCGCTTTGTTCCCGGACACCACCCCTGCCCGCGTTCTATCCGCAGTTATGGTTATGCACAGCTCCTTCCAGCCTCTCACCGTCTCCGCACACGCTTCCTCCGTCACCCGCCGGAAGCTGGTCCTGCCAAATCGATCCCGTTCCTGAATATAATTTACCTTTTCCTTCCGCCCTCCGCTGCCTGGTTCTTCCGATAAAATAACCCCATTCTCTTTCAGCCGTTCCCACACATCTCTCTGAACCCTCTCATAGGGCGTGGGAAAGTCCAGTCGCTCACTGATCTGCTTCACCGTGTATCCCAGATCAGTGAGATGTCGAATGGCGCCTCCGCTGGCTGACGCATGGGTAAAGTCGGACAGTGCTTTCTGAAAGTAGCGATTCTCCTGCATTCTCTATTCCTCTGTAAGTCGGATTTTTGATTTTACCCGAACATCACAACAAACCTGAAGTGTCCTGTCAAAATTCTCCTCATATCATTTTTACATATAAATTGACAGTATTGGTATTTTATAATTATCCGCAAAATAAAATATATCTTTAAGTGATGTTCTCCTTTTATGATATAAACACCATAAAACAAATGTATAGCAATTATTCTTTATAATATGATAATCTTCTTGTCTCCGTATAAAAGTTTCTATTGCCCGTTTAAATTCTTCTCCATATATTTTCTCTTTACATTCTATTAATCTGATCTTTCGATCCCTTTTGAATTCTTCAATGCTGTTACACTTAACTATCTTATCATTTCTGAAAAAATTATTTGTCTTGGATGAATAGTGAAGAATCATCGTATCATCCAAATAGATACCAATATGAGTAAATATTTTATCCTTTCTAATAATCAGTTTCATTATATCACCGTAATTCTATGTATATTCTAATTAAATCATATATAAAGATGACTTTTATGCTCTCACTCATAATCCAATATACTGATTTCTTTTCCATAAAAAGAATAGATAGAATGAAAGCAATTAATGCATATAGCATATATCGTATAATATCTGTTTCAAAGAAAAAAAGTTCTTTTATCATAAACGATATAAATATAAATAAAAAAGCTATTATATGTCCTAATAAACTTGGCGGACGTTTCACGTTTAAGATTATCTGATCCCCTTCTCTATCTCGAATATCCATCAGTATTTCTCTTCCTAAGGTAAAGAAAAAAGCCACAGTTCCAAGGTATACTACCTTTATATTAATTTTACCACCGCACAAAACAGGCGCAAATACTACAGTCGTAGAAATAATTGCAGTAAACAGATTTTTTAACACCCAACTTGCTTTACAATATTTCGTATACACATAAAATGCTGCAAGTACTACACATACATATACCAGACAAAGGATACTCCGTGATGCTAATCCACCAACTAATCCCAATATTACCAATAGTTTATATAGTATTTTTGCTTGATGAATGGAAATAGTCCCTGATGGCAGCGGTCGACTCGATGCAGAAATTGTATCTATTTCATAATCCAGAATGTCATTCTGAATATATCCGGCCATAATAATGCAGGCTAGGGAAATCATAAAATAAAAATTATATGTATTACAGAATTTCAACGAAATCATTGCCAGTAATAAACTTACGGCTACAATAGGAACACGCGTCAACCATAAAAGCCCAAAAAACTTCTTAATGAGTTTCGTCATTATAATACCTCTTTCCACGCTGTTCTAACTCTTTTTCGTTTTGAGCCTTGAATGATTTATTTTTACTCGTAATTTTTTTGTTAAAAACTCGAACAACCCAATAAATATCAAATATCATGATATAACTGTAATTGATTACAGAAAGCATATTTTTTACTTCTGGGTTCTGAAAATCAAGCTGCACTTCATTTATATAACAAATAAATATATACATAACCTTTCTGTTTAGCATAACATAGTAAAATACTGTCCAAAACGCCATAACTAAATTATGCTTAATGTTGTTCGGATACCATTTCTTTTGTACCTCATCCCAAAGGGGATGTTCTTTATCCAACTTCACTTTTAAATATAATGCACGAATAAATGTCAAAATATATCCATAACAGCAAATTCCAATAAATAAATCAATATTCATACATTGTAAAATTGAAACAAACAGCAATGATAATTTAATCACAAAATCAATCCATTGAAGTCCTATATGATCAGACAAAATCACCATTTTTCCTGTACGTTTATAATAATAATCATGCCCCAGTGCCAGCGCGCATAAAAGTATGGCGTTAAATGCACATATGGGACTTCCAGCATATTGTGTAGTAATATTAGAAATATCCGGTAACTCCATGTGGGTTTTTTTGCTATTAAAAAAAATACTGCATAAACGACTATTCCAATATTTACTATCATAAATAAAGATGTAATACGTTCGTTTATTTTCTGAAAACTTGAAAGATTATTTACACTTTCTATTTCTTCAATCGTCCAGTTTTTCTGTATATTAATATTTTCTTCAGCAATTTGTACATTATCCGTTATCGACATGCTGATTCCTCCATTCCCAACATGCTTTCCTTATATATACCTGGCCGTATCATTTACAGAAAAATACAATAGTTGAACAACACATAGTCCTCCGGAAAAGGTGAAGGATTATCTAACTTTTTCTATTTTACGCTGTTTTTTGAGCTTTTTCTACATGTATTCATCGACAAAGTTCGACAATTGGGAAATGCCAGGTTTTCCAAGACCAGATCTACAGTATGTAAGCTATATCTCTATCGCTTTATTAGTGTGAGTAAGTTAATCATCACTACGCCAATTTAACCGATTTATACATTTACGTATTAAGTCAGAATTACAGCACCCGCAAAATACTCCTACAATAGTCAGATTAACACAATTCCAGATAAATGAATGAAAATATATGCTGACAAATACATATAGCATCATTAACACAATAATTTTATTCTTTTTTTCAATTCCAAACTTTATATTTTTATGTAAATCTACATATCTGACACAAAATAATACAATATGAGAAACCAACGTTGAAATTGCTGCCGCATATATCCCTATAAAATATATCAGTAACAGATGAACCATTATGTTGACCCCAGCACCAATTACCGTACTTATCCCATTCTTCCTGCTTTCTTTTTGGGCAATATAAATCCCTCCCAGAAAATTTGCCGCCATGGAACACATAATAGATATACACAGAATTGGTACTAAATAATATCCCGTGAAATATTCTTTTCCAAATATATAATCAAACAATATAAAATCAACTGCCATTACTCCTGTAATTAGAGACCCAAAAATAGTAAATACTCTATTCATAATTTTATTATAATAAATGCACTTATCTTCATCATTCACTGTCTCAGAAGCACTTTGTTGCCATGAAACATGAAATACGCTGAAAACATTTTGAACAATATTGGGAATTTTACAGGCAACCGCATATACAGCATTTACAGAAGTGCCCAAAACAATGCTGACTATTGTTCTATCAGAAACCCCTACAATCCACCATGAAATAGCATTTGGAACCAGCGGCAAAGAATATGACAATAATTTCTTCATCAAATGAAAATCGAATTTTCCAAAAACAAGCTGACCAAATAGATTTGCTTTTATTCCCATAAATATTGAACTTGCCAAATATCCTGTAGCATATGCAAGCAGAATACCCGGTAATTGCCACTTCAATATTTTTACATAAATAACAGCAAATATTGTCATTATAAGTACGAAAACGATATTAGCCAGCGCATAACCCTCTACCTTTTTCAGTCCACGCATCAATAAGGTAAAATAACTATATAATGCTTCCCCCAGAAATAAAAGTCCAAAAGGAAGCATGAAATGTCGAACTTCCGGATACAGTGTCATAATAACACCAATCACAAAGCCCATCAGAATAATCCCGATAATATAAATCTTAGATACATTACTGATAATAACTTTATTTTCTTTCTCACATTTACTATCCAATAAGAACCGAAAAGCAGCTTCTCCTACATCAAGTGTTACTAACGGAATAAAAAGAGAGGTATATGTTGTCAACAGTTCAAAAACTCCATACTCATCCGCTGAAAGCCATCTTGTCAGAAATGGAATGAGTATAAGCATGATCCCCTTTGTACAAATATTTCCAACAGCTAATACAACCGTATTTTTTGCCAGAGTTTTTGTCCTTTTTTCCATTATAGCTCCCCTCTGTATACCTGATTTATTTTAGTTGCAGAATAATGACTTCCCGTTGCCCCCCCTTACAGGTTGAGTCTATCGCAATCATATTACCAGTACTGGAAACCTTGGGGTGAAGATCACATCTTTTTTCTTCGCATATTCTGGGGAATGAAAATAACGCAGCTAATGTTTTTCCCTGTTTCATTTTCATATCATATTTAATCAAATTTTGATATTGACGTTTATCAGGATATGTGTCAGTAATTATCCAGTCACTCCCTTTACATTTTGATGGATGTCCATCTTCTTTCAACACCAAATCCGTAATTTCCATGTAGGATTTTTTTTCGCAGTTATATATTCGATAAAATGCTTTGCAATCCGGTATTGTAGATCCGGTAATCAACAATTCACGATTATTTAACCATGTATAATGTGAAACATTCGCCTTATCTTCCAGAATATGGAGCTTACTCTTTTTTATATCATATGTACAGAGTTGAGTTCTCCATCTGAAACTAAGCGAATTATGTATGTTATATATATGAAAAAACATTATCTTATTCCCATCTGGTGAAAAAAGTAAAGCATTGATATAATGCTGATAAACACTCTCTTTATCATTTAAATTAGCTAACTCATCCAATGAGACAAGCAATATTTTTTTGTTTTCTACTAAATCTACTAAATACAATCCTTTATCAGCAGGTGCATATTCATAAATGGATTCATCCTGAATATTGCTGTATCCATAACCGGGTCTAAGCCGTTGCAGTCTCGGAAAATCACATGTTACCCCATATCTTTCATCAAATGAGATATCATACAACGCATCACAATATCTGTTCATTTCCTTTCCTGTATATATATTGATTTTTGAACAGAAATAGCTTCCATTTTCATACTGATTGAACAAAATACAATCATCATCTTTCACAGACCACCTTAATCTGCTTCCCTGCTGCCAATTCCAGGCAAATGTTTCTGCTATTTTTCGAAATTTTCTTCCCTTTATGTCATAAATACCAATCACTGCTGTATCATGTCCGGGCCGAGCCTTTTTCCTGACAACATGCACCAGAATATTTTCATTTTTTTATCAAATATTGGTACATCGTAATAACCACAAAAAACATTCCTGCCTTTTTGAGATAATTCGGTAATTCCATCAATATAATTTTCATTCAATTTTATTTTTTCTTTTTCGAGTATTAAAAAAAAGCCTTTTAAATAACATAACGACCTTTTTATTACTATAATATTACGCAATCCTATTATTTTCTTAATCTTCTGCTTTATCCCCTTTACATATCCTTCCATTTTATACTCCTGATACTCACTTATTTCCGTTTGAATATTTTCCTGATATCTCTATATATTTTATATATCAGCATAGATTGCACCTGCTGGCAAAATTTTGCCTTTGACAAATAAAGCTCATATGATACCATATCCAGCGGGGGCAGATATTTAATTTTTGACATTATCTTTTCATATTCAGGACAATCTTTTTTGACATATACTATTATATTTTGCCTATACCAAAGACTAATTTCCTGTTCCATCTGTATTTGTGGACGTATAATGTCAAATGCCTCATAACCGTACCTTAAAAATAATCTTGTCCAATAACTTAATGGCTGCTCGTTAATATGGCCTACCCCCCCCCTGAAAAGGCACTGCTGCTGCGAAAAGCACTACATTGCTTAACAATGTTAAATCCTCGCAAAACGTTTCTGCTCTTTGTTTTGTCAAATGCTCTGCCACTTCCAACGTAATTGCAAGGTCATACCGCTGCTCTATTTTGATCCTCTCTTCCAGATTTTGCGCGATATAACTTTTTTCATCTATTTGTAATAATTTTTTTTGCAGATAATCACCTTCCAGTAACAGCAAATTTTCTGCTGGACATTCAAATTTTTCCTGAATAGTTTTCAGCCAGGTCCCCACACCGCCGCCAACATCGATAGCCGAAGAAATATCTATATAGTTCGCTAAAATATCCAGTACTTTATCTGCGGCATATTTTGTGTCGCAATCTCTTGTTGCATAAAAATCATAATTATACTTATTTCCCATACGCTGTTCCTTCTTCCTGGATTTTCTTTCCTTAATATTGTCCTGTTATAATCATTTTTTATTTTGTATCATCACATATTTTCTAATCTGTCTCTTAAAAAGCTGTAAAACTGTTTGTAAAAACAACAGCCACTTTTTCATATTGAATCTGCATATGGAACCTACACAATAAGCTTTTCTACCTGCCCTGCTCTTCACTATCCATTGAAAAAGCAGCTTATACAACTCATCATTGAGAATTCTTTCTTTATATATTTCTGATTCTCTATTTGCATTTAGAATCATTTTTATTATTCTTCTTGCTTCATTAAAATCACTCCGGCAAACATCCCGTTTTTCAAATGCCCATGCACAATATATTGCTTCTTCCGCCGGCATAAGGTGTAGTCCCAGCCTTTCCAGTAATCCTGTTCTCACACGATCAGCATTATGAGACTGTTCAGTATTATGAGCATTTGACACTTGCTTTTTATGCACTCTATAGTTCAAGAGAATACGGTTCACCATTCCCACATCATACTTTTCACTTACCTGAACCTGAAAAGCATAATCTTGGGTTGTCCGAAAAGTTTCATCATAAAACATCCCCTCCTCAATGATTTCTCTCCTCATCATAAAGCCTGGATGCATCAATACCGGACGAAGCAACATCATAACCCGTAATTGCTCAGATGTTCCTTTAATATCCAAAATAGAGTTACTCTCTCCAAAAGCATGTGTCCAACAACTTGACAGCATAACGTTTTGGTGTTTTCTCATATATTCCACCTGTTTCTTAAACCTGTCTGGTCGACTGATATCATCTCCATCCATTCGTGCTATAAATTTACCTTTTGATAATCTAATCCCCTTATTCAGATTCCTTGTCAGCCCTTCATTCTTTGAATTAACATATAATCTGATTCTTGTATCCCTATATCCCTTAATAATGTCTACACTTCTGTCTGTAGATGCATCATCAATAATAATAAATTCGAAATCCTGTTCTGACTGAATTAATATACTATTAATTGCCTCCGCCAAAAAAGCTTCATCATTATAGACAGACATAACGACGCTGATCAATGGATTTTCTGCCATTAAAACCTCCCCTGCATAAATAATAATACGAAGTGAAACTCAAAAATATCCAACAAGCAAACTTTCACTATCCAATCAAACCTTATTTCATATAAAAATTCGCATACCATTCTGCAAACTTTCGCAGCCCTTCCCTTAACGGGGTAGAGGGTTTAAAACCATAATCGCGTTCCAGTGCCGTTGTATCTGCATATGTAACTTTTACATCACCCTGCTGCATTGGAAGGAACTCACTGTGTGCCTCAAAGTTATAATCCTCCGGCAACACCCTTACCTTAATCAGTTCTTCCTGTAATATATTTACAAAATCCAGTAAATTCTCCGGGTGACTGTTTCCAATATTATATATCGCATTGGGCGGCAGCAACAATCCAGCTGTATTTATTGCCTTTTCCGGAGCCTTCTGTATAACCCTTACCACCCCCTCAATAATATCCTCAATATAAGTAAAATCTCTTTTACAATCTCCATAATTGAATATTTGGATCTGCTCCCCTTTTCGCATTTTATCTGCAAATCCGAAATAGGCCATATCTGGTCGACCTGCAGGTCCATATACTGTAAAAAAACGAAGACCTGTGCATGGAATATTAAAGAGCTTTGCATACGCATGAGCCAGTAATTCGTCTGCCTTTTTAGTCGCCGCATATAGTGATACCGGATTATCCGACTTGTCATCTGTACTGTATGGCACTTTCTCATTTGAACCATATATGCTGGAAGAACTTGCATAAACCAAATGCTCTACTCCGCTCCTGTTATTGTCATAAGAATGTCTGCAGGCTTCCAGAATATTATAAAACCCAATCAAATTGCTCTCAATATAAGTATCAGGATTTACAATGGAGTACCTTACTCCAGCCTGTGCCGCCAGGTTTACGACTATATGAGGTTTATATTCCTTAAAAATCTCTGCCACAAACTGCTTATCTGCAATTGTTCCTTTTCTAAATATAAATTGCCTATACTTCTTTAATTCTTTCAACCGGTATTCTTTTAAAGAAACATCATAATAATCATTTAAATTGTCAATTCCGACAACAATAATATTCTCTGCTTCCTGACATAATCGTTTCACAAGTTCCGCTCCAATAAACCCGGCAGCACCTGTTACCAAAATATTTCTATTTTCCAGTTTAACAGTCCTCATACCTTACCCTTTCCTTAAGTTAACATCTGCAAACATATGTATTTTATCCACATAATTCAACAATTCCAAAGTACTTTTCTGCATCAGCTTTTCAATATGCCTCTGATACTTTCACCACTACCACCCCATCAATTTCCCTGATAGAACCTTCTGCTGGAAATACCGGCATTTCAGAAAGTTCATTGGTCTGCAACAGGTTTTTATATTGCTCTTCCGTACAGAAATTCAAATTAATACCACAGCCTTCTATTACAAAACCTCTCCAGCTTCTATACCCATCACGTCCTCCCAGCCAATCGTCTGCACCAAATCTTGCGTAAAAATTTGCCGCTTCCCAGGCTTTTCTTTTCGCAAACAAGTTATTTTCAGAAGGCTTTCCCATAATTGCAATCGCAGAATCACTTCCCAGATATTCTTCTGATGCCAACTCACTGACAATTATATTTGTCATTTTTTCTGTCGCTTTTTTCCCTTCCTTTAACGCAAGTTGATCATTCGTAACTGTAAGTATCTCCACCCAAAGTAATAAGAGTAACAACAGATGGCTAACCTTTTTGCAAAAGAAACTAACCTTTTCTTCCTTAGGCATTGATTCTACACTTATCCAAAGACACAGTACCGGACTTGATACCAGGCTCATGGACATAAGCAAACCCATGCCTGTTCCCTGCACTATCAGCAGGATTGCACAACCGGCTACAGGAATCAGCGCCACGCATCCCAAAAAGCATATTGCATATAGTCTATTCTTACGCCAGATTATAGTAAATAATCTGATTACACAAAACAGCATAAAAAGTCCGATTCCCAGCAACAGAAGAAATGATTTGTTTGGAACCGTAAGATACATATTGCGATTTACAAAATATGCATAAAAATTTTTGTAGCATCTTATTACGGAAGCCGGAAATGACACAATTATCGTTCCTAAAGATACTTCTGAAGCCCCTTTGTAACTACTACGCTGAATGCCATATATCATAAGTAAACCATTCGCTATGATTATATAGAAAATACCCCCAGTTATAATCGTCAAAATACTTTTTCCTATAAATTGTACTATTTTTTTCCACTCAAAAAATTCTGACAATTTCTTCATCAACAGCATTAAAAGTAAAAGGCAGGTAATTCCAAAATATGCCTGATAACATCCCATTGACAAAGCAACAAATACCCCCCCCGGCAAAAATTCCGGCTATTCTATATTTACTTTGAATCCACCAAACAGCAATCACGCTGAATAAAAAGGCTAACCCAAAGTCAACGGACATATAGCAATGAGACAAAAGGTTACATGTAACCGGATTGGCAATCAAAAGCAGAGATATTAATATTTTTATTCCTTTTTCTTGTTTCGAATATAAATCCAACATCAAACCTGATGAAACAGAAATTAAAAATATCGTAAGAATCGTATTTAACGGCATCGAAACTAATCCAGATCTTAGTTTATCAAAAAAATAGAGAAGCCCTCTTCCTAAAGATGTTTCCCAAGCCCCTGCAATAAAATGAGATGTATTCCATATTCCATCTATACAGTTCACCAGATTTTCTGACATCATCATAAAATAAACAGCTACACCAAAAAGAATATCCACAAAAATAATCTCTCTGTGTTTCTTGCCCCACTGCAATCCCTTGTTCTCAATCTGAAGGAATAAGCCCTTTAGTCTCTCAACTTTTTTATCCATATCTATTATTTCCTCTCTTTTATTTTTTTCTGCTAATTTCATCATATATCAATCCACACAATCCACCCAGTACACAATAGCAAAACGGGCTATATGCCCAATGGACATTTGCAATAAAAGGCTCTACCAAAGATGTCAAAAGAAATGAGAGTAATACTGAAAAAGATGCAATTTTATATTTTGTGTTATGGCTCTTTATGGATAAGGCAAACATGCGTAAAAAAATAAATATATATGCCAAAATCCCCAGAATTCCATTTTTGATCATGATATTAAGCCAGGCAATATCTGTCGCTCCATCCCATCCCACAACAGATCTGATATTCTTATTGTAATCCATTCCCGAATCCCTGAAGGCCATCTCTGCGTTACCGAATATCAAATGGAACATATCCCTTGAATACATTTGAATATAGTTAAGAATTCCTCTCACACGGTACATATAAGTTTCACTGTTTAATGCATATTTGATAAAGAACCACATTGCCACTACCGTTGCTGTAACAACAATCGTTCCCCAAAATATAGTTCTTTTCTTCTCAGGAATCTTTTTATTAACAAAGTCAACATTTGCTATCATAATAAAAGCAGCAAATACTATCCAAGCTCCTCTGGTGTTTGCTGATAACAGCAAAACAGATTCCAACACCAGAAATACCCAATCACCTTTTTTCCATTCTTCTAATTTACCATGAAGAAAAATGCCGATAAAACTTGCTATCATTGCATAAGCAAAATAATTTTTATGCTCCATTCCGCAATTAAACCCATATTTAACCAGCCCAGTTTCCGCAATTGTAAAAAAAGAAGCCCCGGTAAAAATACCTATCAATCCCGCCGCCATACATCCACAAAAAATTCCGATAGATGCACTTCTGATCTGTGAAAAAGACCGAATCATACTTTCACTCATACAAGCCAAAAAGGCCAATATCATCATAGATATGATAAGCCTGAGTCTAACCTTGATATCCAATCCCTGAAAACAAATACCGATGCAAAAAAATACAATACAGAAAAAAGTACGGCCCGCCATTCCAAACTTTTTCCTTATTTTTCCTTCCCCTAAAAAACAGACAGAAATGCAGCTCAATAAGATAAACATTCCTGCATACTCAATCAGATCATTAATCCCTGTTTTAATAAAATAAGAAGAATTACTTAATGTAATTAAAAAGAAGGCTATAAATAGAATTAGCTTTCTGGTTACTTTTTTAACCATTATCACACCTCTGCCATATAGAAGTCTGTCAGATCTACTCTAGTTTCTAAATTTTGATATTACCTTAGCTGCCGCCAATACAGGAACATAACAATGTAACCGCAATAGTATCAGAAAAACCTTTATACTAAAAGGTAAACCTTCCATTTGAATTTCTCCTATCGCATTTGTCAGCTTCAATTTAGCTTTTATATGTGTTGCCGCTTCTGAAAGTTTTCTTCCACATTTCACTTCATGAAATACCGCGACTGTCAGGCAATATGTTCTGTATGCATTAATCTGCATATCCAGATTTTCACTCTTTCCTCCCAGCTTATTTTCAATATAAGAAAGCAACAGCTGGTTATTCTCAAATCTGCCTGCATTATATACACCTGTCATGGAATCACTGTTCAAACGATTATAATAATAAAGATTATCCCGGCAGAAATAGATACTTTCAGATGCATACGCACAATCATAGATAAATGCTGCATCTTCCCCTATATGAATATGTTCCTCTGTACAAAAATGTTTTTCCAAAACAGCCTTTTTGTAAATTTTGGTACATGCTGAGAGAAAAATCAGACCTTTGAAAAAAGACTGCCTTTTGTCGTATATCATATAAGGATATATCTCTTTTTCGAGTTTTCCCTTATCATACAAGCCTTCTGATACTATCTGCGGGATTTCTACTTCTTTATTTTTAAACTTTTTAATCATCCCAAAGGCAATCATATCCGGCTTATAATCTCTGACCGCTTTATCCCACATAACCTGCAGTAAATTTTCCGCTATCCAGTCATCACCGTCCACATAACAGATATACTCACCGGTTGCAGCTCTAATCCCGGTATTTCGAGCATTTACCAAACCACCATTTTCCTTATGTATCACCTTGACTCTGTTGTCTTCTGCAGCATAATTATCACAGATTTCGGGGCAGTTATCTTTAGATCCATCATCTACTAAAATCACTTCAAAATCTTTGAATGTCTGTGACAATATACTATCCAGGCATTTGGGAAGATACATCTCTACATTATAAACAGGAATTATCACAGAAAATACAGCACTCATATACCAGCCCTCTTTCACCCCTGGTTCATTCCCCGGCAATAACATTAAATTTTTTGCCAATTTCCCAGCATTACTTTGTTACATACAGATACTTTTCTTAAAACATATTTGCTGACATAATACGGAACAATTGTTCCCAGAACAAACATCATCCCCACTACAAGCCAATATGGTGCTGAAATGATATTATAAAATATCACCCGGATTGGTACCTGCACAAAATAGCTGACCAGATAAATATCATAACTGTAATATCCAAGTTCCCCTAATACTCTATATATCCAGGACTCTTTATTTCCTGATACTTTGATACTAAAAGTCAAAATGGAAATCGTGGCGAAGCCCCACGTAATTATATAAGGGCAATCTGGTACTGTAAGAAAAAGCAAAAACAGGGCTGCTGAAACCTCTGCAACTATACTGCCTTTTTTTCTCTCCAGCGCTTCTTTGACTTTATCAAAATTCTGCCATACCCATATCCCCAGAGAATAGCAACATGAATAGGCTAAAACATGTGAAAATATTTCTTTTACAAAGCCTGACGGAAGTATATAATTTAAGCCCAACATAAATATGCCTGTCAGCACATAATGACCTGCCTTTAGTCCCAGTCTGCTCAATACCAGAAAAAAGAATGACATTACAAATAATGTCCACAAATACCACATACCACCATTGGGATTTTTTCCCACAAAGATTTTCCAGATTTCATTCATGTCAAACTGATTATTTGCATACTGAGAAAAACACTGTTTTAATCCCAGTGTCACCACCGAATAAAACAAATATGGTACCATAAGCCTTTTTATCTTTTTTACTATCCAGCTTCCTATTTGTACATTATTCCTGCACAAACTTTTTCCTGATACAAATCCTGATAAAAAGAAGAATAACCCCATATGAAATGCATATACACCAGCATGAATCCAAAAGGCCACAGGATTGTTTACTCCCGTAAATGCATCGGGAAAAGAATGTCCAATCAAAACAGCCAGTAATGCAATTCCGCGTGCAATATTTATTTCATCGTAATATTTTTTCATATCTCCATGACTTGTCGGCAAAGTTCTACCCTGCACTTTCATACTTTTCCTCCAAGGTCATTTTCTATGGTAAATGTATCTCTATATCCTTGTGCCAGCCTTTTATACAACCCTTCTGTCTTTTGGGCCATATCGGTCCAATTATACTTTTGATAAACAAAATCTGAAGCCACGTTCTTATAATTCTCAACCACTTCCCGACTGTCACATAGCATCTGCAATTTATCCTGCAGGTCCCCAGCATCCCCTCTCTTAAATACCACCCCTTTATCACCCACCACTTCCATGCATTCTGGAATATCAGAAACCAGGCAGCAATTTCCATACCCCATTGCTTCCAGCAGGCTGAGCGGCATTCCTTCCAAATCAGATGGAAGCACATATACATAAGCATTACTGTACAGCTCTTCCAACAGCGCTCCCTGAACAAAATCTGTAAAAAGAATTCTTCTGTCATCTCCTGCCAGTGCTTTAATTGTCATTACATAATCCTGCGAATCAGAAACTCCTCCTGCAATAACCAGCTTTTTATCTGTTTCTAAATTTTTATAAGCTTTTATCAGATAATGCACTCCCTTTTCAGGAACAAGTCTTCCTAAAAAAAGAATATATTCGTCTTTATCAATGCCAAATTTGTCCCGAATCAGTCCTGCATTTCTTATTTTCTGCTTTCCTAAACCATTAGGAATAATCACCGTATCCCTTCCATATATATTCTTAAAATACTCATATGTATTTTTATTTAATACAATTATCTGATCAGCATACCTGACTGCACACTTTTCACCCATTCGAATATATTGGGAACCCCATCCAGATTTCCACTTTTCACGTTTCCAGTCAATCCCATGTATGGTAACCACACACTTTTTTCGTAACAATTTGGGAATCCAAAGCATTGCACATGGCCCTTCCGCATGAAAATGCACCACATCATATCGACCAAATGCACTTCCCAGCGCCCCCAAAAAGGAGGATGTCACTGCCGCCATACCCTTTATATCCACCGTAGGTACATATTTTAAAGTAACACCCTTATATTCCTTTCCCTGATATGTGTCAAACTTTGTCCCGCCCACATGATGCCCATTCCGGTTATAACATGTCACTTTGTGTCCCATTTTAACCAAGCGTGTGCTCAACTCCTCCACCACAATCTCAATCCCACCTTCACGGGAAGGAATTCGTTTATGTCCCACCATAGCAATATTCAGTTTTCTGTCTTTTTTTCTGGCAGAAACCGGCATATAAGCCCTCCATCACGCTTCATTCAATCACAAGTCAAACCAATCTTTAAATTCTTCCCGGACTATCGTATCCACTTCACTGTACTCCAATAAATAGACTTTCATCTAACAGGCATCACATCGCCCCATCCCGGCCAAACACCACACCTACAGTCCGAAACAGAATCCTCATATCCATCCCCATACTCCACTCCATGATGTACTTCGTATCCAGTCTGACTACTTCCTCAAAGTCCGTAATTCTGCTTCGCCCGCTGACCTGCCACAACCCCGTAATTCCCGGGCGCACCGCCAGTCTGGCTCTGTGATGGGGTTCATACCGCTCCCACTCGTCCACCGTAGGCGGTCTGGTCCCTACCAGGCTCATGTCCCCCTTTAACACATTAAAAAACTGGGGGAACTCGTCCAGGCTATAATCTCTCATGAAATTCCCCAGTCCTTTTTTTACCCTGCCATCCGGAAGCACCTTACAGCCGATAATCCTGGGATCTCCCTCCAGCTTGAACATCAGGCCGTCTCCATGACGGTTTCGCTCCATCAGTTCTTTTTTCCGTTCTTCTGCATCCAGGTACATACTGCGGAATTTATAGATTTTAAACCTCTTCCCATTTCTTCCCACCCTCTCCTGGGTAAAAAAGACAGGTCCCGGGGACGCTATCTGAATGGCCGGTGCCAGAACCAAAAACAGAATACAGGTCATCAGGCAGCCGATACTTCCTCCCGCAATGTCCATCCCTCTCTTAATCAGCTGCTGCAGGGGAGTGGCATAACTGATACTGGTGGTCAGCACCGTATACTCTCCCAGATGATTCACGAACTGTCGCATCCCTCCGTCCGTTCCCGCACGGAAGACGCTTACATGGACCACCACACCCATCCCAGCCAGCCGCTCCACCAGCTGCTCCGGATAGGGGACGCTTCGGGGCAGCACAATCAGCACTTCATCCACCCAGCTGCGACATACTGCGTCCACTACATCCTCCACCCCTGCCACTACAGGAATATGCCGGTAACGCTCCCCTGTCTCACCCACACCATCCGGATTTTGACTTCCGGTCACGTCACTGTATTTTTCTCTGGCTACCTGTATGACATCTGTTTCTTCCGCCTCCGCCCCACTGACAGTTTTTCTGTCCAGAAATGCAGTCCCCGTGATATTGAACTGCTCTGTCCCCTGGGAATGCAGGTCTGCCAGCACTTCCCGCACCATCCACGACTCCGTCACCACCAGCAGGGAGCGTCTCTCTCCCTCCGCCGCCTTTCTCTTCAGCAGCAGCTTCTTCCACAGGAGTCTGGAAAAATATCCTGTACAGATATAGAGAATCCCTGTCAGGTAAATCACAAAGCGGGAACCGCTCACATTTTTCTGGGCAGTAAACAGGTACAGCACCGCGATTACCTCCACCAGGCATACATGGCGCAGCGTCACTGTAAATTCCCCGTAAAATCCCCTTTTCAGCACTCCGCTGAAAGTTCCGGACAAAAGGGCCACTGCAATAACCGCCAGCAGAAGTACAATCCCTATCCCCCTGTACTCCTCATCCCCATAGGGGCTGGACGGTCCCATCCGCACCGCATAAGCCAGCATAAAGGCCCCCTGCAGACACAGTCCGTCAAGCACGATGAAATCCAGGTGTTTCAGCCATCCTCCCGCCCTCTTTCTGTACATAAACTCAACTCCCTCTGTACGGTTATACCTGCATGGTCTTCCCTCCTGTCTCTGCGGCAGCGCACAAAATTTACGGTACACCGGTACCCTTTCCGCGCTTTATGCACTCCCCCACTGACAGTCCTTTTTCTGAAAGGGGATGACTGGCATCCCCCCTCAAATAGAAACCAAACGTCGGATCCTTATTTCAGATCATGCATGATCATTTCTTAAGATTACGAGCTTTAAAACTCTCCGGTCTTAGGAGCCTTCACACCCGCTGCTGCAGCAGCCTGGGCAGAATCTACCACCATGAATGCCACGGGGGAGAAGGAAGTAAAGGTTCCGGTTACAGACAGATTGTCGCCCAGAACGGCCTGGCCAACTACTTCCCAGGGCTTGCCCTCCACGGAATCTTTTCTGTGAAGAATGTATACCAGGTCGCCCTTCTTTGCGATGCCGCTTACGTCAAAGGGAATCTGCACGCCGCCTGCGGGGATGGTTCCGGTATAGCTCACATCAATCATTGCCTTTAACTTTGCATTTGCGGATACTCCCAGGTCACTCAGTACCTTCGCGTTGGATGTTACATTTACCACTTCCTCAGCCACAGCCTTGTTCTCGATGGCTTTGGCATTGGTGTTGGCTGTTCCCAGACCGATTGTAGAGCCCAGATCTGCGGCTCCCTTTGCGTCGGAAGAATAGCTTTCGCTGACCGGCACCTGGCCTGCAGGTTTTGACGGCGCTGTAATGCTGCCGCTGGCCAGCACAGGCATGGCCATTGCCACAGTCATGACGCCTGCCATGAGTAATGCATATAATTTTTTCATTGGACATTGTCCTCCTTTATCATTTTTTGTTTGGTTTCTATATATTGATACCGGTTTCCCGGTATTAATACCATATTTATTCTTCCAGCACCGCCTGCACCAACAGCCGCTTCTCCGCATTGGCTTCCCCTGCCATGCAGGTCACAAGGGTGATGATCTTATCTTCCTCCGTCACCGTAATGCCCTTATCAATATTTGCACTCATGTCCCGGATGTCATAGATGGACTTCAGATAAGAAGCGTAAACTTCCTGATCCGAAAAATCAAAGCTGTAAAGAAGATGCCTGTCATCATACACATACGCCGCAAAAATCTCATAACACAGAGTTTTTTCCGGCAGATACACAAGCACCTCCCTGTTGGCATCAAAAAAGTCCCTGTCTTCAAATTCATGCAGCTGGGCAAACATGGTTCCCGCCTTCATATTGTGGCCGTAGATTACCGTGTTCGGATCTGTGAAATCCTTTGCATTCAGGCTTTCCGTGTAAATGCACCCCGGATATCCGTACGAACCGTCCAGATTGTGGTGCAGGTAATAGGCGTCATCCGTGGGATGCTGTAAAACGGGATAGTCAATGACAGTCCCCGGAACCGTTATCCAGGCGTAAATATCTTCATTCAGTGTCTTCAGATAGGCAAAGTCGATTTCCCCGCCCTCCGGGGACTCCCCTTCTTCCTCTTTTGTCTCCCCTGTTCCTTCTGCCTTCTCTTCCGGGGCTGCCTCCCCTTCTTTTGTTTCTCCCCCGGCCTGGGCAATCGCGTTCACTTTTGCAGTGCGGAACAGCGCTTCCAGCTCTTCTTCCGTCAGAGCCGCTTTCGGCAGCGGCAGCATTCCGTCTGTCTCTTCCTGCCCTTCTCCCGGGTCCCCGGACCCCCCATACCGCAGATAGCTCAGGCCTTTCCCCAGGAAAAATACCGCCACCAGGCCTGCAGCACTTAATATCAATTTCAGAATCAGCTGTTTTTTATCCTTCTTCATCTCACTCCACTTCCTCGTAAAACACTTCCAGTATCAGCTCATACAAAGCCGCTTCCTCCGGATAGAACTCCTCGTAGGTTTCCCCCTGCACAGTAGCTCCTTTCAGGGAATGCAGATTTTCTCCCGAAAATTCGTACCCTGCCGCCTGCATGGCCAGATAACTGATCTCGTCCACTGTTATGTCTGTCACCATATATCTGCTCAGGGTATTGTACAGGCTCACAGGAAAGGTGATGTCTTCCTTTAACCTGTCAACAGCTGCACCGGCATATGCAGTCAGATATTGTTTCTGCCTCTCCAGCCGCCTTCCCGCACTGTTAAAGCTGGTTATGTCTCTGTTATGTAAGTAGTAATAGGCATCCATTCCCATCAGACGGATGCTCTCTCCCTCTTTTATCCGGAAATCTTTAAAATCCAATGTCTCCAGAGCCTGCAGTTCGATTCCCCCCACGGCGTCGTTGATCAGGGGAATCGCCCCCATATTGATGGCACAGTAACCGTGGATAGGCAGGTTGTAAAACAACCGTGATACAGCTTTCATGCTCCGCTCGCAGCTGATCTGGGCTCCGTCCCCATAGCCGTGCTGGATGGCCAGCTGGGCCTTCTCCGTCCCCCAGTATGCCCCGTTTACATCATACATTTCCACTTCTGTCATGGTATCCCGGGGGATCCCAATCACGGACATTTCCTTATTATGAGGATTGAGCACCAGCAGGAAGATGGCGTCCGACTGTCCTCCGTCCGACGTACTTTCCACTTCTCCCACCTCGCTCATCTTGTCGATTCCCAGGAACAGAAAGGTCAGGATGTCTTCGTTGTAGCGGTAGTGAATACCGTTGTGACGGATATCGCCGTACTGCCAGTCCTCTTCCGCTTCCTGGGTCTCCCCCATTTCTACAGCCAGACCGCTCAGGGCGGCCAGCATCTCTCCGTTATCCGCGTTGTTGTAAAGCCTGTTTTTCCCGGATATCTGCAGAGCAAGGAAAATCACCGCTCCTGTGAAGATAAATACCACCATCCCCAGTAATGTTTTCACCAGAATATACCGGATCTGTTTTTCTTTTTTCCTTTTTGCGCTCATCCGGTGCACTCCTCCTTTCCCGAATATCTGCCGCATGTGATCTGATTTGAAATATCCGGCGTTCAGCCCCACAGTTTTCTTCCGCTGTCAGCCCTCCTTCTCCCTTCCGTCCGGCACATAGCGCGCTACATCCTCCAGAGTACATTCCAGTACCCTGCACAGATCGTTCAGCGTGGTTGTGTTCATTGGCTTGTTTTTCCTGAGCCTGTCCACTGTGGCACTGGAGATCCTGTGTCTGGTGATCAGGGTATAGGTGGATTCTCCCGATTTCTTCAATGTCTTCCAGAAAGGCTGATAATCTATCAATGTCGTTTTCCTTTCGTATGCACATTTCCTGTTCTTTATACATTCAAATGGTTCGCCTTAGTGACATGTAAGGCGAACTTTTCTGCCAATTGGGTTGTGGGATTATAACCTGAACTTATAAAAAGATTGAAATTCCTACGGAGAGGTCAGAATAAAGCAGAATAAAATATTCGGAAAATGGATTTCAAAGATTCATCAGACAGAACTACCGATGCCTTTATGGTTGTATACAGTCTCTGTTTATGCGATATGCTGTAAAAAATAATATGTTTTCTGTAAAAACAGAAAAACTGCCAAAAAAAGAAAAAAATCAGATTTTGCTTGCAATGTACTGCTGAAAGGTATAAAATAAACAAAGTTATGAAAAAAGTTCGCCTTACATGTCACTAAGGCGAACTTTTTGGGAATAAAAAAAGACAGTCGCTATAAAAATATCTGTAAAAGTTCTCTACAGCATTACATACCCCACTACCGTTTTCTTCAATATGGCAACACTCTCCTGTTCTCTGTGAATTCTTGCCCGGCGGGACATATCCCGTTCCTCCACCAGAATCACAGCGTCACAGGAAGCCAGTCTTTCCAGGGTACTGGCTGTAACATTCATATCCGCACCTTCCACCAAAGTGACGCCTTCTGTCCGCGCCATAATCTGAGCTATAAGCTTTTTCAGCTTACCGCTCTCCACAGTTCCCGTCACCAGAATCGTACTGTTTTCCAAAGCCAGATTCCTGATATTTGCAGAAATGATCCCATAAGCTTCCTCTTCCGCAACCTGTCCGGCTCCCGCCTCCAGTCTCTGAAGGAAGGAATCAATTCCTGACAGAAGCCTTTTTTTCTGCGCCTTAGGCACTGTTCCCAGAAGATAGTATCCATACCTTTCCCTGAGTTCTCTCTCTCCACGGATTTTATCGCTGAGTATGTACGATATTCCATACAGAAATACCGCCCCGAAGACCCCTCCCAGGAATCCCAGCACAGCATATTTCACGATACTTAATTTCTGTATTTCCTCCGGAGCCCCCGATTCCGTCATTGTACTTTCATCCGGCTGTTCACTTTCGTGCATCTGCTGCTCTTTTGCCATCAAAGCTTCCTTTGACTGACTGACAATATTACTTCTGACTGCATATGCCCCTGCAGCCACGGCCAGAATTACTGCAGCCAGCAAAATAATCCGCCACTGATATACTATATCAAAAAATAAATCTCTCAAATCGATTTCCAGTTCGTACTCTTCCCTGTAATTCATATTTGCTCCCGTCTTATCTAACTGTCTATATACCGTTCCTGACGGCCAGATTTCCCTTTTTGTAATAAAAGCACCTGAACTCTGAAAATATCTGTACAAATCAACTGTCCACTGATTAGAAAATGATGAAAAAACAGATGCTGCCTCTGCAACATTTGCAGCATCTGTTTTCAGGAGAATGCATGGCATCCCCGCAGATAGAAACCAAACGATGGAATACTATTTCAGATCATGCATGATCATTAAATAAAATTATTAATTTTAAAACTCACCGGTCTTGGGAGCCTTGACACCTGTCGCAGCAGGAGCCTGTGCGGAATCCACTACCATGAATGCCACGGGTGAAAAAGAAGTAAAGGTTCCGGTTACAGACAGATTATCGCCCAGAACAGCCTGGCCAACTACTTCCCAGGGCTTGCCTTCTACGGAATCTTTTCTGTGAAGAATATAAACCAGGTCACCTTTCTTCGCGATGCCGCTTACATCAAAAGGAATCTGTACGCCGCCTGCAGGAATGGTTCCGGAATAGCTTACGTCAACCATTGCCTTTAATTTTGCATTTGCAGACACACCCAGATCTCTCAGAACCTTTGCGTTGGAAGTTACATTTACAACCTCCTCTGCCACTGCCTTGTTCTCAATTGTCTTTGCACTGGTATTAGCTGCTCCCAATCCAATAGTAGAACCAAGATCTGTTGCACCCTTGGCATCGGAAGAATAGCTTTCGCTGACAGCAGGTGCAGATGCCTCGCGGCTGGGTGCTGCCAGTACAGGTACAGCCATTGCCACGGTCATGACGCCGGCCATCAATAATGCATATAATTTTTTCATTGGACATTGTCCTCCTTTGGAAAATTTAGTTTGGTTTCTATATATTGATACCGGAATCCCGGTATTAATACCATTTTATACAGTATCTTACTCTTCCTGCAGCACCGCCTGTACCAGCAGCCTTTTCTCTGCATTGGCCTCTCCCGGCATACAGGTTACCAGCGTAATAATTTTATTTTCCTCCGTTACCGTAATTTCTCTGTTGATGTTTGCGCTCATATCTCTGATATCATAGATGGATTTCAGATAAGAGGCATACACATCCTCATCCGAGAAATCGAAGCTGTACAGCAGATGTCTGTCATCATAGACATAAGCTGCAAAAATCTGATAATGCAGTGTCTTTTCCGGCAGATAAATCACAACTTCATCATTGGCGCTGAAAAACTCTCCATCCTCAAATTTATGTAATTCCGCAAACATGGTTCCTGCTTTCATATTATGACCGTAGATTACTGTATTCGGATCCTCAAAATCTTTTGTATTCAGACTTTCCGTATAGATACAGCCCGGATACCCATAGGAACCATCCAGATTATGATGCAGATAATAGCTGTCATCTGTGGGATGCTGTAAAATGGGATAATCAATAATAGTGCCTGGAACCGTAATCCAGGCATAAATATCCTCGTTCAGTGTCTTCAGATATTCGAAGTCAATCGCTCCCTCTTCCGGGGGCGCCTCTTCGCTTTCCGTCTGTGTATCTTCGTCCGGTTCCTGATCTGCATCCGGTTCTTCGTCCACCCCATCCTCTCCGACGCCAGATGCAGTAGCACTCTCCTTGGCAGAACGGAACAGCGCTTCCAGCTCCTCTTCTGTCAACGCCGCTTTCGGCGGAGGCAGATTCTCGTCGGCACTGGCCTGTAAATCCTCCGGTTCTCCGGAGCCTCCATACAGCAGATGGCTGATTCCCCTGCCCAGGAAAAATACCGCCACCAGTCCTGCCATTCCCAGAACAATTTTTACAATTAGCTGTTTTTTACTTTTTTTCATATCCTCTTTCCCGTCACTCTACTTCCTCATAAAATACTTCCAGAATCAATTCGTACAATGCCTGCTCATCCGGATAGAATTCCTCATAGATTTCCCCCTGCACTGTCGCTCCCTGCAGGGAACGGAGACTTTCTTCCGAAAAATGATATCCCGCAGCCTGACCGGCCAGATAGCTGATCTCATCTACCCCGATATCTGTTACCATGTACTTACTCAATGTATTGTACAACGTCAGCGGAAATGTAAGATCCTCTTTCACTGCGCTGATAGCAGCGGAAGCATATGCCGTCAGATATTGCTTCTGCCTTTCCAGACGTCTGCCCGCGCTGTTAAAGCTGTCTGTATCACGGCTGCGCAGGTAATAATATGCCTCCATCCCCTCCAGATGAATTGTCTCTCCCTCTTTGATCTTGAATTCAGGATAGTTCATTGTTTCCACTGCACTCAGTTCAATTCCTCCCACAGCATCATTGATGAAAGGAATTGCCCCCATATTGACAGCGCAATAGCCGTGTATGGGCAAGCCATAGAACAGTCGCGACACTGCCTTCACACTCCGTTCACAGCTGAGCTCTGCCCCGTCTCCATACCCATGCTGAATTGACAGCTGCGCTTTCTCAGTGCCCCAGTATACACCTTTCTCGTCATATATCTCCACATCCGTCATAGTATCCCTGGGGATTCCAATGACAGAAATTTCCCCGCTGTGCGGGTTGAGCACCAACAGAAATACAGCATCCGACTGCCCTCCGTCGATGGCGTCTTCCACAGGTGCAACTTCGCTCATCTTATCAATTCCCAGAAACAGAAAAGTCAGAATGTCTTCATTATAGCGATAGTGGATTCCATTATATCGGATATCGCCTGACTGCCAGTCCTCGTCTTCCTCCTCTTCTTCAACCGTACCGCCGAGTTCTATGGCCAGAGCACTCAATTTGGCCATCATTTCTCCGCTGTCCGCATGACTGTAGAGACTGTTCTTCCCTGATATCTGCGTGACCAGAAAAACAATGGCTCCCGTGAAAATCAATACCGCAATCCCCAGAAAAACTCTCATCAGGATACGCCGGATTTTCTTTTCCTTCTTTTCTTTTCCACTCATCCGCCCATTCCCTCCCCGCCTGAAAGCCTCCTGTCGTTCTCCTTAGATCAGATATTCAGCCAAATACCATATTGTGAAAACATATGTTTTGATCCGCCCGTTTTGAAAGCGTTCTTCGTTATATTATAGTCACGTTAATGACTATAGTCAAGTGCAAAAAATCAAAATCATGTAGTTTTATTGACAAACTTAAGTATCATGTAGTAAAATGAAACACATTGAAATGCCGGCATTACTCAAAATAAAATTTTGCTTTCCCGGGCAGTTCGTAACCATCCTGCCCTGAAAGGGCTGCGAGCTTTTTCAAAATCAAAACTAAGGAGGATGCAGGGACAGTATGCCCTGCCGCGTCCTTTGGGACGCTTTTTTATATTATATGGAAAGATACAGCAAAATTCTGGAAAAAGAAAAAAGAGAAATTGTTCTGCTTCGCGGCAGGGGATGTGTATACGGAAAATGTCCCTTCTGTGATTACCATCTGGATAAATGCGCCGACGATAACGCCAATTACCTTCTCAACAGCGACGTGCTCAGCCAGGTCACAGGGGAATTCGATAATCTGGAAGTCATCAACAGCGGTTCTGTCTTCGAGCTGGATTCTCGGACTCTCAATCTGATCAAAGCCGTATGCCGGGACAGGAATATATCCACCATCCATTTTGAATCCCACTATCTATATAAGGAAAAAATTCCCGCACTCAGGCGTGACTTCTCCGAGTTCAATGTGAAAATGAAGCTGGGACTGGAGACATTTGACTGGGCATTTCGCGAAAAAGTGCTGAAGAAGGGAATTCCTGACAGAAGGCCCGAAATCATCAGCCGCTGTTTTGACGAGGCAAACTTTCTGTTCGGCATATCCGGTCAGACTCTGGCCTCCATGGAACAGGATATTATATTGGGACTTACTTATTTTGAACGTATCTGTCTGAACATCATGTGCGAAAACAGTACGTCAGTCAGACCGGACGAAGAAGTTATCTCAGTATTTCGTGAAAAAATTTATCCGAAATACGCAGAGAATAACCGTGTTGATATCTTAATTGAGAACACTGATTTTGGTGTGGGATGAAGAACGCTGTTATCGTTAATTGCTGCTTTCTTCCTTCAGCGTCTATGCCGCAAGTCAGATGTTCGACGTATGGCTCTATCATAGATGGTGGGCCTTTATGGAGAAAAAATACAGTGACAAGTATCTTCACAGCAACGGTCAGCAGTCTGAGTTCTGCAGATATATCCGCTGCTCCTGAAGCATGGGATACCTGGCCGGAATGTGGGCCTCCAGGTTCTCCCTGTGCATATCCACCGCCGTAATCTGATGATTTTCATAGGTGGTGTAATAATAAATTCCTTTATCCGCATTACAGCAGGAGGTATAGATGGTAATCTCATATCTGCCGTCCCCTGCTTTACAGCACCCCCGCTGCTGGTCCACAGAACCCAATATATGGAAAAACTGGCTGACACTCTCCCCCTCGGACTGTCCTGACCGGGAATTCATCCTGACAAAGGCGGCCCGCACAAACCGGGACTGAGAGGACAAATCTCCCGGGAGCCCCAGTGCTCCCATTCCCCGGCTATAGCAGTACAGCGGCAGCTGGGCTGAAAAATGATTCTGCGGTTCTTCCGGCGATAACTGCATATAGTGATTCAGTGCAAAAATCTGCTGGTCAAAGGGCGGATTATTGGTCAATACACCAACCGGATTGTCGTATATCTGCAGTCCTTCTTTCGTTGACTCCACGGTAATGCAGTGGTCTCTGTCGGCAATCATCCAGTGCAGCCGGGCCGCCGGCAGCTTTTCATGAAAATCGTCATCTGTGAGATTTATTTTCTCCAGCAGCGCTCTCGCTTCCTCCACGTCCCTGCACTGTCCCAGTATCCAGGGAATAAATTCATAAGTAGCCACATTTTCTCTGTCAGGCATCGCCTTTCGGTAAGACGCATTTCCCACAAAATTAAGTCCGGCCATACCCAGTCCTTTTTCATTCACCGCATCATAATACAGCGGGCATTCCGCTTCCACATGTGCCATGCCGATCATGGCATAATGCTTCTTCTGCGTTCCCATATAACGGAAAGACAGCGGAAAATTCCTGGGCATAACCACAATTTCCTCCCCATAGGAGAAGTCATTGTCCAGAGTTCTCCCGAAGTAAAAGTCTTTTGTCCTGTATGTTGCTGCAGTACACATTACGCTCAGTCTCCTCTCGATTCTGCAAGTTTTATGATTACCCCGTACATCATCTTTTTCTATATGGCCCCCAAAAGTCCGTAAATCAAGGTTCCCGCCACGCCGCTTCCCAGGATAATCGTCACGGCATTTATCTTGAATTTTCTCAGCAGAAACAATGCTGCTCCAAAAATTCCCAGTTCCACCACCCGGATATCACGCAATACAATATTCCCGATTTCAGCCTGAAATAATCCCAGCATAAGGATGGACGCCCCCGCCGAGGCAATCAGCGCCACCACCGCAGGCCGCATGGCGCCGAGAACAATCTGAACCCCCTGCATGGAACGATATTTATAGTAAAAATATGCCAGTGTCAGACAGATACAGAATGACGGCAGGATACACCCAATGGTACAAATCAGTACTCCGGGAATTCCCGCTATCCTCATACCTACAAATGTCGCGGAATTGATAGATATGGGACCAGGTGTCATCTCTGCCACTGTAATCAGGTCAGAAAATTCCTCCAGCGTCATCAGCCCATGAATATTTACAATCTGCTCCTGAATCAGCGGAATGGCCGCATACCCTCCGCCCACGCTGAACAGTCCAACCTGTATAAAGGAAAAAAATAATTTCAGTAATAACATTTATGCTTCCGGTCCTTTCTTTTTTCTCATGGTAACTGTCATATCCGCAAGTCCGATACCCAGACAGGTTAAAATCACCAGCATGGCACTGATATCAAAAAAATAAGTTGCGACAAAGGCCGTCACCATCATTCCGATATACAGAATCCTTTTTGTCTTCATCACATTCCCTGCCAGATTCAGCACAACATCAAATATCACGGCTGCCACTCCGGCTCGCATTACCTGCAGCGCTACAGCAATATAGGGGTTTGTACGAAACTGCTCATAGAACAGCGAAATCACGGAGATAATCACCATGGGCGGCAATATGGTTCCCACAATTGCCGCCAGAGAACCTGTCACCCCGGCCATTCGATAGCCGATAATGACAGAGGCATTCACCGGAAGCGGTCCCGGAGAAGACTGCGTAATCGCCGTCACATCAAGCATTTCGTCTTCATCAAGCCACTTCAGTTCTTCCACATATTTCTTCTTCATCAGAGAGACAATGACAAACCCGCCGCCAAAAGTACAGGCACTCAGAACAAACATGGACTTAAATAATATCCACAGTTTATTTTCCTCTGTTTTCTCTTCTTTTTTCACCGCAGCCTCCCGCAAATTTCATTTTTACTGTAAAATCATCACCAGTCATATTATTTGTAAAATACTCTCCAAAAATACAGAGATGCAGGCATCTCACCGATACCTGCAGATAATCAGCTGTCAGTCACAGCACGATTCCGTTCTCTCTCCCGCCGCGGCGCTCAGACGCGAATCCGTTTTTCTCGAAAGCTGACAGACCGTCTCTACATTCGCCGTCCATGGAAACTGGTCCACTGTCACCGCCCTCTCCACTACATATCCCGCCTGCAGCAATATCTCCAAATCCCGGACGAGACTGGTGGGCTTGCAGGAAATGTAGATAATATGCTCCACCCCATAAGCGATGATTTTCGGCAGTGCCTTCGGATGGATGCCATCTCTGGGCGGGTCAAGAATAATCAAATCCGGCTTCTCCTCTATGGTATCCAGAACCTTCAGCACATCCCCGGCAATGAATTCACAGTTATGCAGGCCGTTTTCCGCCGCATTTCTGACGGCGGCCTGCACCGCCTCCTCCACGATCTCCACCCCAATCACCTTCTCCGCCGCAGGAGCCATCATCTGTGCAATGGTACCCGTACCGCTGTACAGATCATACACGATTCCGCCCTTCCTGCCGTTTCCCCGGTCTTCCGCTTCTGTTCCGGCTCGTCTCCCGCTGTCCCTTCCGGCCTGCTCCACATACTCCCGCACCGTCTCATACAAAATCTCGGCGCCGTACGTATTCGTCTGGAAAAAAGAAAAGACAGAAATGCGGAATCGAAGTCCCAGCAGCTCTTCGTAGAAATAATCCTTTCCATAGAGAATGTCCATGCGGTCGCACTGTACGATATCTGCCGCGGAATCATTTATAATATGTAAGATTCCGGCAAAACTTCCCTTCAGCCTTCCGCTGCGCTCCAGTTCCAGCAGACATTCCCGAAAGCCTTCTATAAGGCGCCTCTCCGCACTCTCCTCACATACCATGTCTCTGCCGGCGCTTTCTTCACCTGCTCCTGCCCCACAGACGCTCCCCCAGGGGGCCTGGCTGGTGGTTACCAATGCCGTCAGGATTTCCCCGGTCCCCGAGGCCTTCCTCACCACCAGATGCCGCAGATATCCTTCATGCCGCAGCCGGTGATAATACCCGACTCTCTGACCACTGAAATATTCCAGCACCGTCTTCAGTATCAGACGATAATCCTCATCCACAATGCGGCAGTCTCCCACTGTCACCACATCATAAAAGCTGCCCCGTCTGTGCATGCCCAGCGTCAGAGGCCCCTCCTTACTCTCATCACCGAAGGTAAATTCCATCTTATTCCGGTATCCGTATATCTCCGGACTGCCCTTGATTCCCTCCCAGCGCCAGGGTTCCTTTTGCCTGCTCAGACAGCCGTTCAGAAGCCTCTTCACCTGATTTTCCTTTATCTTCAGCTGTTCTTCATATGGAAGAGACAGATAAGTGCATCCTCCGCATATGCCAAAAAGGGAACACGGACTTCCGGTCTCCAGAGGTGACTTTTCAAGCACCTCCAGCAGACGGCCTTCCGCCTTCCCATTTCTGATTTTATTGACGCTGAGCTTTATTCTCTGTCCGGGCAGGCTGTTCTTTACGATAACGGTACCCTCCCCAGTCTGCGCTGCTCCTTTATTGGGGAAATCTACCCTCTCAACTGTCGCTTCATACACCTGTCCTTTTTTCATTCAGTCAGTTCTCTCCCTCGTCCGCAAAGAAGTCATCCTCTTCGTCCTCTGCATCCTCATCCTCGAACTCATCTTCAAATTCTTCCTCAAAGTCCTCCAGATAACGGGGATTCAGATAGCGGTATACTGCATAGGCAATGCCGGCCACCGCTGCAACTGCGCCGATAATCGCCAGCACACATACCACAACATTCCATTCCTTCTTCTCTTCTTCCTTTTTCCCCAACAGGTCATTCAGTCTTGCCATATCGATCAGGTTCTCGATCTTATTCATAAATCTACCTCCATGCTGACAGATTTTCTGCCTTTTTTAGTTAACACCCTTATTATATCATATTCACCCCAAAAATACTACAACCTTTTTAATTTTGCAAAAGAAGCATACATAATTTTCTGGCCTGCTTTGTCAAAATTCACTGTCACCTTGTAATCCCGCTCTTCTCTGTCAATCTTTATCACTTTTCCCTCTCCGTATTTCATATGGGAAACTCTGTCGCCCACACTATAAGTAAGTGCCTCCGGCGCCTTGTAAACCGCACCTCTGGAAATTCCCGCCAGCTGATTCAAACTGCCGATGCCTTTCGCAATAAAAGGCTTATCCGCTCTCGGCGTCACTTTCGGCCGCACAATCGCCTTCGGTCGATAATCCGCAACACCGTCGCTTCCGCGGGCTGCCCGGGCTCCACTGTCTCCCTGCGACACATCACGCCTGCGGTCGGTAAAAGCAGATGCCGCTCTACTGTCGGCCGTTTTCCTCCCGAAAGCACTGCCGCTTTCCAGCAGCTCCGGAGGGATCTCCCTCACAAAACGGCTCACTGGATTATACTGGGTCTCTCCCCGAATCATCCGCGTCCTGGCACTGGTCAGAATCAGCTCATCCTTCGCCCTGGTAATCCCCACATAGGCCAGCCTTCGCTCCTCTTCCAGATCTTCGATACTGTCGGAATTCACCGCCATATACCCGGGAAACAGCCCATCCTCCAGACCAGCCAGGTACACACAGGGGAATTCCAGTCCCTTTGCAGAATGCAGTGTCATCAGAAGCACCCGGTTGTCGTTATCGTTTACATTGTCAATATCCGCCACCAGTGCAACTTCCTCCAGAAATTCCTGCAGCGTCGCTTCCTCATGGGTCTTAGCATAATTCACGGCCTTGGTTATCAGTTCATCCACATTCGCAATTCTGTCCTCGCCGTCATCATCGTAATCCTGAAGATACGCTTCGTAGCCAATCTGTTCTATGATCAGCTGAATCAGCTCTGCCACTGTCATCCGGGAACGCGCTTCGCGAAATTTCCTGATTAATTCCACAAAAGAGCGAATTTTGGCCGCCGCTCTCCCCAGCCCTTCTATTTCGTCCACCCGCTCAAAGGCCGAATACAGACCGATTCCCCTCAATCTGGCAAATTCTTCCGCCTTCTCCAGAGTGGCATTGCCAATTCCCCGCCTGGGCACGTTGATAATGCGCCGCACGGCCACGTCATCCCGGCCGGAATCCACAGTTTTCAGATAGGCCAGAATATCTTTGATCTCCAGCCTGGAATAAAAGTTTGTACCTCCCACCACATTATATGGCACACCTTCCATAATCATTCGCTCTTCCAGAAGACGTGCCTGTGCATTGGTTCGGAAAAGCACCGCACAGTCTCTGTACTCCATGCCTTTTTTCACCGCTTTACGGGCGATTTCTTCCGCGATATACTCCGCTTCCTCGTAGGCACTGTCAAACTGGCGGAAGCGAACCTTTTCTCCGCCCATTCTGCCTGTCCAGAGCGTCTTCTCTTTCCGCCCGGTATTGTTGCGGATCACCGCATTGGCCGCATCCAGAATTGCCTGTGTGGAACGGTAATTCTGCTCCAGCCGGATAACTGCCGCCTCCGGAAAATACTTTTCAAAATCCAGAATATTCCTGATATTGGCACCTCTGAATTTATAGATGGACTGGTCATCGTCCCCCACCACACAGAGATTCCGGTACTTCTCTGCAAGCAGCCTCACCAGCTCAAACTGCGCCGTATTCGTATCCTGATATTCATCCACCATGATGTACTGGAAACGCTCCTGATAAGAATCCAGCACTTCCGGACAGTTCCGGAACAGCTCCACCGTCTTCACGATAATATCATCAAAATCCAGCGCATTATTCGCACGCAGCGTTTCCTGATACTCTCTGTAGGCTCTGGCCTGAAGAGAACGATTATAGTCCCCTGCCGCCCTGCGCTCGAACTCGCTCACCGATATCAGCTCATCCTTTGCGGAGGATACTGCGCTCAGAAAATTCCGTTCTTTATAGATTTTGGGGTCAAGATTCAGACGCCGGATAACTGCCTTCATTACCGTCTTCTGATCATCTGCATCATAAATGGTAAAACCGTTGTCATAACCGATTCTGTCAATGTAACGGCGCAGGATCCGCACACAGGATGAATGGAAAGTGGAAACCCAGACCTGGTCGGCGCCGAAGCCCACCAGCCTGTCCACTCTGTCCCTCATCTCTCCCGCCGCTTTATTGGTAAAAGTGATGGCCAGAATATTCCACGGTTTCACACCCATCTCATCGATAAGATATGCAATCCTGTGTGTAAGCACCCGGGTCTTCCCGCTTCCCGCCCCCGCCAGCAGCAGCACAGGTCCGTCTGTCCGCAGCACCGCTTCCTTTTGTTCCTTATTTAAAGTATCATATATACTCATAGTTTCCCTTTCCGGGAGCTTCCCCGTTTTACCTCCTTTTAACCCTCACACCGCTATGGGGTATTTCCCACTGTTTACATGACAAACATAATTTATCAGAAGAACAGGCCAAACAGCCGGCCCCGCGAAATCACATTCCATTGTGTCAAAACAGCAATAGGATATCTGACTCCGCAGTGCCGGCTGCTCAAACCAGGTCTCACATTGTCACAGACTAGCGACGCACATTATCCCTCTCATCAAAAATATCGCCGCACTCAGGGCAGAATTTAGGAGGATGTGCCGGATCCTCCGGCTCCCAGCCGCATTTGTCACATCTATAAAGCGGTGCGCCCTCCGGTCTTCTGGAACCGCAGTTGGTACAGAACTTTCCCTGATTCACAGTCCCGCAGCCACAGGTCCAGCCTGCATCCGAAGGCTTCGGACTGCCGCATTCCATACAGAATTTTCCTCTGTTGTCTCTGTGACCGCACTGACAGTTCCAGCCGGGCACCGGCGCCGCTGCGCTCTGATACCCTGTCTGCGCCATCCCGTTTCCTGTCTGGCTGCGATTTGCCTGATTCTGTGCCGCTCCCATGGAAAACAGCGAGGAAGCATCCATACCGCCGGCCGCATTGGCCATATTCATGCCGGCAAAAGCCATCATGGGACCCGCGGAAGTGTTGGACGCCGCCGCCTTCATGGCTTCCGCCTGAGCCCCTGCCAGCGTGGCGGCAGCCATATTGGGATTCCGCAAAGTAGCAGTGGTCTGCAGCTCGCTGATCTTTTTTGTCACATCTTCGGGCATGGAAGGAGGATTCATGGTCATGCTGACCACCACAATACCCCTCGTCTTCTCCCATTTCCCCGACAGCTCCTGATTCACGGCATCCACCAGTTCCGTCACATGGTAAGGAATATCCGATACCCTCACACGAAGTCTGCTGATCCTGCCCAAAGCAGGCTGCATGGCAGTCATCAGCTCCGCTTTCATCTGATTCTGCAGTTGGCTGCGGTTATAGCTGTCTGTCACATTCCCGCAGACATTCTGGTAAAACAAAAGCGGGTCCGTAATCCGGAATGAATAGGAGCCGTTGCAGCGGATACTCACATCCATATCCAGACCAATATTGTCATCTATGTACCGAAAAGGAATTGGCGTGGCTGTGCCGTAGAGATTGTTCATTATCTCCTTTGTATTAAAGAAATAAACTCTCTGGTCCTTGGCTGCACTGCCGCCGAACGTAAATCTCTTTCCAACGGTTTTGAAGGTGTTCATAATGCTTTCACCCAGATCCCCGCTGAACAGACTGGGCTCGGTGGACTTGTCGAAGACAAATTCTCCAGCCTCCGCACAGAACTCCACAATGCCTCCCTGTTCCACGATAATCATACACTGGCCCTCGTTTACTGCCACAATGGAGCCGTCGGAGATGATGTTATCTGTTCCCTTATTATTGCCGCGTCCGCCGTTCTCTTTTCTTTTTCCCTTTGTCACCAGAATATCATTGGAAAGAGAATCACAATAAAAGTATTCCCTCCACTGGTCTGCCAGAAGGGAACCTATCGCATCCTTTGCCGCTCTGATTAATCCCATAACTTACAACCTCCTCTTCCTGCCCTGAAGGACATTACAATATAAGCATTCTATCAAATTTTTTGCTTTCTCTCAACCGCTTTTGGGAAATATCTTTACAAAAAGAGACTTTTAGAATACACTGTTAAGAGAAAGCCTGTTCCATCTCATTATTTTACAAGTAAAGGACATAGACAGACATGGGTAAAAAAGCCACCAAAGCCGCCGATAATATGTACTATCTCGCACGTTCGGAAGCCGCCGAAACAAATTCCGATTTCTCCAGCCGGGAAAAGGCCGCCGAGATCATAGGCATTGATCGCACCAGACTGGCGCGAATCGAACTGGATACCATCCCTCCTTATCCGGAGGAAGTCAGGGCCATGGCGAAGGCATATAATGTGCCGGAATTATGTAATTCATATTGTGCAAGGGAATGCCCTATCGGCCGCAACTCAGTGCGCGAGGTTTCCATTGATGATTTCGACAGACTGGCCCTGAAAGTACTGGGGTCCCTGAAAGACATCGATTCTTTGCGTGCTTCTCTGATTGCCATTTCCGAAGACGGCGTCATAGAGGAAAAAGAGCGTCCCGCCTTCCAGGAAATTCTGGATTCTCTGGAGAAAATCAGCGTCAACGCAAAGGCATTACAGCTCTGGGCTGTGAAAAATATACGGATACAGCAATAGAATCCCCTCTTGGGAGATTCTATTGTCACTGGCAGAAAAGTTATCTCATCTGTTCCGACTTCTGCCGTTTCGTTATTTCCCCGCAGTTTCAGCGAACGATTTTGTAACCAGGTCTTCGTAAGGTACTCTGTTTTCCAGTACGCCTGAGTCTTCCAGGATATTCTGCAGCAGATTAAAAGACTCCTCCTCAAAAATCAGGTTATCTTTCCAGGTATCCTGCACATAATATCTCTCCACAATGGTAGTCAGAGCCTCCATATCTGTCTCCTGGAACTGAGGTGCTATCACTTTTGCAATTTCAGCCGGTGTGTGGCTCTGCACATAATCCATTCCTTTTTGCAGTGCATTGGTAAACGCCTGGACGGTATCCCTGTTTTTCTCCAGATAGCTTTTCTTCGCCGAGAAAGAGGTATAGGGCACATAGCCGGAGTCTTCTCCCAGAGAAGCCACCACATAGCCTTCTCCCTTCAGCTCCAGCGCGGTTGCGTGCGGTTCGAATTCTACAGTGAAATCTCCCTGTCCCCCGGAAAAGGCAGCAGCCGTGGAGCCAAAATCAATGCTCTGGTCAATTCTTACATCCGCCGCAGGGTCAATGCCGTTTTTCATCAGGATATATTCAAATACCATCTGGGGCATGCCGCCTGCCCTGCCTCCCAGCACATCCTTGCCCTTGAGCATATCCCAGGTAAAATTCTCCACCGGCTCTCTGGATACCAGGAAATTTCCTGCCCGCTGTGTCAGCTGCGCAAAATTCACCACATAATCCTCTGTTCCCCCCGCGTAAGTATATATTGTGCTCTCACTTCCCATAAATCCAATATCCGCTTCGCCTGTAAGCACAGCCGTCATGGTTTTGTCTGCGCCGAACCCGGTCACAAGAGTCAGCTCTATTCCCTCTTCTGCAAAGTATCCTTCCTCAATGGCCACATACATGGGTGCATAGAAAATGGAATGCGCCACTTCATTCAGCACCACCTTTGTACCGCCTTCCTTTGCCGCATTCCCACTGTCTCCGCAGCCTGCCATAACCGCTGTCATCAACAGCGCCAGGCATACTGCCCCTATTCTTTTTAAAGACAACCCTTTCATTAAAACCTCCTTACCATTCTGTCCGGACCTCCGGTTCCTTTTGATAAGCTATAATATGAAAGAATGTCTGTCCAGGTTACATTTATTTTACGTCTGTTTTCCCGGGATCTGAAATTTCATCTATAATTTTCTCAATCATCAGCTTCTTCAAATATACGTCAAACCCCAGCGTACAGATAAAGGCAAACTTTTGAAGGAAATCCGCATGTTCTTCCGGTGCACCCTGAAAAGCCTCCTGAGCAACCTTGAACTTCTCCGTTACATCCGCTTTCAGAGCCTGGAGCTGCTTTTCCTCCATACCAAATGCCTCCCGGTACACACTTTCCAGATTAAAGTCCTTCCCGTTCCGGAAAAAGTGTTCCGTAATCGGTCCCAGAAGAGTCTGAATGTCGTTAATTGACAAAATCCCCTTGTAATAGTAGATAAAAATCAACAGCATTACATGCTCTTTGGAATATTTCTTCTTCACCGGAGGTGGAAGCAAATCATTTTTCGCGTAATTATTGATCATGGTCTTGGTCAGCACCTTATCCTCTTCCGGATTCCTCACAGAAGAACGCAGCCTGCTGTCCATGAAAGTGGTAATCTGGTCCATATACAGATCAATATTAGGTATATCCTCAGGGCTGATATACTGTATTCTGTCCAGACTTGCCAATATGCTGTTCAGTAAATCCCTGCTGTCAATTGTCATAGATGATCATCCTTTTCTTCTCTGTCTCCCGGACAAACCCCGGCAATTACTTTCTTCTCTGATAACATTATATAGTATTCAATACTACATGACAAGATTTAGTTTTAAAAAAAGTCACCTTTACTTTACAACTTTAATATGTTAAAATGAATAAACAGAAAGAAACAGTGAGGTATTCCCCAATGAATAAAGATGTCAAAAGCGAGGCTGCAGATTCCCTGTTCGACGCCATACTCTGTCTGAAAAGCCGTGAGGAGTGCTATCGTTTTTTTGAGGATTTATGTACTGTCAACGAACTGCATTCCATGTCACAGCGTTTTGAAGTAGCCGTAATGCTGAAAAATCGCAGTACTTATCTGGAAGTCGCCGAGAAAACCGGTGCCTCCACCGCCACGATCAGTCGGGTTAACCGTTCCCTGAACTACGGAAACGGCGGATACGAAGTGGTCTTTGAACGCATGAAAAAAGAGAACAGACCCATTCTTTAATATGTAAAATTTCATATTCAAAAAGCAGGATTGTCAGATCTCCAAATGAATTCACGCCGACAAACCTGCTTTTTTATTGCCTATGTACCACACCAGAAATCTCTCCGGCACAACAGGCGAAATCTTATCCCACAGCCTGCTCCTCAGAGTTTACAGTATCGCCGGAAGCAGAAGCCTCCTCCGCTTCTTTCAGGGCTTCCACAACAGCTGCCTTTGCGGTCTTCTTCATGGCTTTCACCGCTTTGTTATTGGGTCTGGGTTTCTTGCTGGCATCCTGATTCATGTCACATCTGCCCTGGAATACTGCCTTTTCGTCTATTACAAGGCCGCTGGTGGTAATGTCGCCGATAACCCTTGCCGTGGACGTCAGCTCAACCTTTTCCGGCACGTTCAGATTGCCGTATACCTCCCCCCCGATGACCACCTTCTGAGCATTAATGTCTCCGTTAATGCAGCCGGATGCCCCCACAATCACGGTATCCGTCACAACTACATTTCCGTTTACGGTACCGTCAATCCTTATGGCGCCGTCAGCGGCAAAATCACCGTTGCATTCGGCACTCATACCGATAATGGTGGTAATCTGTGTTTCCTTTTTCCTCATCTCTTAATCCTCCTGTTATAGTTCTGTCACAAAGCCTCTATCCCGTACAGCGGACTTGATATTCTCACCCACTGATATTCAGCATATCCATGGGATTGACATATTCTCCGTCCTTCATCATCTGGTAGCCCAGTTTACTGCTCTCCTCCGTAATCAGAAATAATGTGGTTCCCTGGGTGACAGTCTCTCCCACCTTGACTTTGACTTCTCCCTGGTTCCTGTAGATGGTGGTATAGCCGTTACCATGCTCAATCCAGACATTATTCCCATATTCCGCGTCTTCATTTACCGCTGTGACAGTTCCGCTGGCCGTAGCCACCACCATGGAATTCGGCGCCGCTGCAAACACACACATGAGCTCGCCTTCCGCCATGTCTTCCATGGTGGCCCGCTCCGACAGCGGAAGCCTTGTAGGCAGATACTCCTTTTCCAGCTGTTCGGACAGCGCAGTCTCTGTCTGTACTTTCTGCGACACTGTCTCACTGAGAATCTGAATCTTCTCATTCAATCCCGCGATTTCCTCATTTAATCCGGCAATCTGTGCCTCCAGATCAGCCTTCTCCTGCTCCAGAACGGCAATCACCTCATTCTGCTCTGTGGTCTGCTGAAGCTTTGCTGTCCAGATATCCTTTTTGTAAGAAAAATATCCTATTAATGCGCCGATAATCACACACAGGATAATAATAATAACCTGCAGTATCCAGGGGCGAATCCGGAACTGCTTCATCCGGCCGTCCGCTGCATCGGATGTAACAATTACCACATGACTGTTTTTGCGCTTATGTCTGTTACGTCCCATTTATAGTCACCTCCGACAAGCTTTTATTATTTTACCATAAATGCAATTTCACTTCAACGATAAACGGGTGTTTTTGTGATATTCTTACAATAAAAACTTGCTTTTTACGCTGATTTATCTAAAAAGCAAGTTAAATTATTGTGCATCCTGTACATTATATAGTTTTATCCTTCTTTCCATTGGGCACGCTTTCGAGCCTTTATCCACAGCGGCGGACCGTCATCAATGCACTCCGGTAACGCTTCCGCAGATTTCCAGCACCCGCTTCCAGGCAAGACTTCCGCCAAACAAATCCAACGCACTTCCTACAGTGACATTCACACGATTCCTGCCCAGTCTGCGCAGCAGCTCCAAATCCTCATAACTATGTACGCCTCCGGCATAAGTTACACAGCAGCCCTCCCAGTTTCCCAGCATGGCTGTCAGCTCCTCTTCGATGCCTTCCGCCCTGCCCTCCACGTCCACCGCATGAATCAGAAATTCGTCGCAGTATTGGGACAGTCTGTCCATCAATGATTCATCCACCGTCTCCTGTGTCATTTTCTGCCATCTGTCTGTGACCACTCTGTATCCGGCAGAAGTCTTTCTACAGCTTAAATCCAACACCAGATGCTGCTTTCCCACTGTATCTGTCATTTTCTTTAACCTTTCAAAATCAATTCTGCCCTCCCTGAATACATAAGATGTCACAATCACATGAGACGCTCCCGCCTCCAGAAAATCCGCCGCATTGTCCGGAGTAACCCCTCCGCCGGCCTGCAGCCCGCCGGGATAGGCCCGCAGCGCCGCCAGCGCCTGTCGCTTTGTCTCTTCGTAGTATTCGCTGTTCTCCGGATTCAGTAAAATCACATGACCTCCGCAAAGCCCTGCCTCATGATAAAATTGTGCAAAAAAGGCAGCATCCTGCTCTGCCACAAAATTTTCTTCCGGCAGATTTTCCCCGTCTTTCAAACTTCCGCCTACAATCTGTTTGACTCTGCCGTTATGAATGTCTATACACGGTCTGAATTCCATTTTTACACCCCGTTATGAAAATTTCAATACTCAGATTTTTCCTTTTATTTTTTATCTCTAATGCATAAATTTCACGATAATCCACATACTAATGGCAAATCAGCCATTCTGCAGGTACAGTATGGTCTGGTTTTATAGTTCACGCAGCAGAAATGGAGGAGACAATGAAAAAAGGGAAAGAACTTGCAGGAGCCAGAAAGCTTCTGGCAATAGGACTGGTGCTTGCCTGTGTGTGTACGGCAACCGCATGCACAAACAGTGCCAGAAACAACAACGATTCAGACAGCATGGCCGGAAACAGCACTCAGGAATCCGGCAGCGGAGCCACTGCGGACAGCGGCTCCTCCGGCAATAACGGCACTGCGGGTAACAACAATCCCGCAGGAAGCAGCACAATAGACAACAGCACTGCCGGCAGCGACAATGATTCCCTGCTGGACGATGTAGGTGATGCCGTTACCAATGTGGTAGATGACGTGGCCGACGGCATTGAAGATGTCACCGATGGCCTCACCGGAACTGACAACAGTACCAACAATAACGGCTCCGGAACTAACGACGTCAATAACAGGAACAATACCGAAAACAGCAACACAGGTATCGGAAGCAACGGCACCGGTGTGAACGGCAGAACAACTGGCGGCGCACGCACAGGCATAAACAGCGGCGATGCAGGCGGCGTTATAGGGCAGTAACTTTTCTCTCGGGCGTTTGCTTAGAAAGCCTGCGCCTGAGAGTCCCTCAAACCTCTATTCCTCTTCCATGAGCGTTCCATCTCTGTAAGCTTCCAGCAATTCCTCCAGATAATAAATTCTTTCCCGAATCTCCTGACCCACATCTGTATCCGAAACCAGCTTTCTGCGGGGAAAGCTTTCCACTTCTACCCAATGGGAAAACAAATCCGACTCTTTTTCGATAACTGCCCCTGCAGATTCAAAAGGTTCATGTGCGGCAAGGCTCATTCCCCTGGAATTACAGACAAGCGTATATCCCGCAATTCCTGTCTTTTTCTGATAGGCTTTGGAAAAACCGCCGTCGATAATCAGCAGTCTTCCCCCACATTTGACAGGCGACTCCCCATGTATCTGTTCCACAGGCACATGGCCGTTGACAATATGGGCCTCCCGGCTGTGAAGCCCGAATTCTCCCAGAATCCTGTCAACCGTCTCCTCCTTTTCCAGCAGTCTATAATAACTGTTCTTCTTCTCTTCGTGAGTTTCCTTCTCCGCTATAAAGTATCTCTCGAAGGTCGCCATTTTTTCCTTCCCAAATACGGGAGAGCCCTTTCCGGACCAGATAAACCACATAATATCCTGGCCCAGCGCACGCTCCGCAGGCTCTTTCGCATAATAGCCTCTTCTGGCATAATATTCCAGAATATCATACAGCGCCTTCCCATAGTACCGTTTCCCGCAGATATCCACTTCCATAAAGCTTCCGTCCCCGTTCATAGGCACACACCCATGGTACAGCAGATTTCCATTATAAATTTTGTACAGTCCCCCCTTTGCATAGAGAAAGCGCACATGACGCTGCAGCTTTTCACATTTCACAAAAGCCTGCCGCAGCCTTTCCATCACCTTGCTTTCCTCTTCTGTCAACGCATAAGGATCCTGCGGATCTATGGTGGGGAAACCCATGTCCAGCATGGTATATTCCACTGAATTTCCCGCCATATCCTCCATTCTGACAGTTCCCCTGTCAAAGTCTATCCGATCCAGCAGCATTCTGTCCTCCATTCGGAATTCAGGATGCCGCATAAGCAGCTGCCCTTCCAGTTTAAACTGCATCACTGCTATGGCTTTGTGCATTCTGGTATCAAGGCTCAGGTCCTTTGTATTGTAATCTGTGTTGAATCGAATGGAAAAGGCACTGCAGTCCACGTTTTGGTAAGTCTCCATGGCAAAGGTTGCCAGCGGAAGCAGATTAATGCCATAGCCGTCCTCCAGAGTCGCCAGGTTCCCATAATGTGCGGCCATTCTCACCACATTTGCAATGCAGGCCAGATGTCCGCCGGCCGCTCCCATCCACACAATATCATGATTTCCCCACTGTACGTCCACAGAGTGATATGCACACAGTGTGTCCATGATAATATGCGGGCCCGGTCCCCGGTCATATATATCCCCCACAATATGAAGATGATCTATAACCAGGCATTGAATCAGCTGGCTCAGCGCAATGATAAACTGCGGCGCACGCCCAATCCGGATAATGGTATGAATAATTTCATTATAATATGCCTCTTTATCATGAATCTCCGCCTTTTCCGTAATCAATTCTTCAATGACGTAAGCAAAGTCCCCGGGCAGTGCCTTGCGCACCTTGGACCGGGTATATTTGGAAGAAACCCTTTTGATCATCTGCACCAGCCTGTGAAGGGAAATTTTGTACCAGTCCTCCAGGTTTTCTTCCTCTCTCTCCACAATCTCCAGCTTCTCCTCCGGATAGTAAATCAGCGTGGCAAGACTTTTTTTATCCTTATTGCTGATAGTATTTCCAAATTCTTCATCGATTTTTTTGCGCACAAAACCGGATCCGTTTTTCAGCACATGATTAAACTGCTCATATTCCCCGTGAATATCTGTCAGAAAATGCTCCGTGCCCTTCGGCAGATTCATAATCGACTGCAGGTTGATAATTTCCGTAGCTGCCGCTGCACTGCTCCGGTATTCTCTCGCCAGTACTTTTAATACCTTGCTGTCCTTCCCATCCATACCCTTCTCCCTCAGCCGGCTCCATTGATCACGTCGCTCATATTATATCTTCCCGCAGGCTTTCCCGCCAGAAATTTCGCCGCCTGCACCGCACCTTTGCCGAATACCGCCTTTGAGTACGCTGTATGCGAAAAAGTGATAACTTCATCCGCTCCCGCAAATATAACATCATGATCACCTACAATAGTGCCGCCGCGGACAGCGCTGATACCGATTTCCTTTTCAGGCCGCTTTTCTCTCCGGCCGCTTCTGTCATAGACATAGTTGTATTCATTCCCCAGTTCCCCGTTTATGGCATCCGCAAGTGCCAGAGCCGTCCCGCTGGGCGCATCCACCTTAAGTCTGTGATGCCTCTCCACAATCTCCATGTCAAAGCCCGCGGGTGCCAGTATTGCCGCCGCATTCTTCAGCAGCTTCAACAGGGTGTTGATCCCCAGAGACATATTGGCCGATCTCAGCACAGCAATGCTTTCCGCCGCTTTCTCTGCCTTTTGCAGCTGTTCTTCACGCAGCCCTGTAGTACACAGAACACAGGGCAGGCTCTTCTCCACACAGTAATCCAGCATGTCATCCACCGCAGAAGCCGATGAAAAATCAATCAGGCAGTCTGCCTCCACGTCACATTCCCGGATATTTCTAAAAACAGGATAAGCATTATGGCCGTCATCAAATACATCGATTCCCGCCACCAGCTCCGCCTCCCTGTCCTCTGCCAGCAGACTGCCGATAACCTGTCCCATTTTTCCATTACAACCATGCATTATTATTCTGATCATCTTTTTCTCCTGATTCTGGTTCCACTATTATTATAAACCCCACCCTGTATGCCAAAGGTGGGGTTGGTTACCGTTTCATTTCTACTATGTTCCTGCAGATTTTTATAAAATTCCGTACGCCTTCATCGCCTTTTCCAGACGCTCTGCATGAGCCGGCTCCATTTCAGTCAAAGGTCTTCTCAGGGTTCCCGTATCCATACCCATCAGTTCCAGCGCCTTTTTCACCGGAATGGGATTCACCTCACAGAACAGCGCATCGCACAGCTCCACTGCCTCCAGCTGCATTGCGCAGCTTCCCTTCGCATCTCCGTCCAGAAATCTCTGACAGATCTCATGTGTCCGGGCAGGAGCTATATTGGCCAATACTGATATTACACCGAGACCACCCACCGACATAATGGGAACAATTTCGTTATCATTACCCGAATAAATATCCACACAGCCGTTTGCCAGAGCCGCAAGTCGTGTAATCTGAGCGATATCACCGCTGGCTTCCTTTACCCCCACAATATTCTCCACATCCCTGCAGAGTCTGACGATAGTCTCCGGCTGTATATTGCATCCTGTTCTGCCCGGAATATTATAAAGCAGAATGGGCAGCTTTACCGCTTCTGCAACAGCCCTGAAATGCCCGTACAGGCCGTTCTGAGTGGCCTTATTATAATAGGGACTCACCAGCAGCAGACCATCTGCTCCCGCTGCCTCCGCCTCCCTGGAAAGGTAAATGGCTGTCTCCGTACAATTGGAACCTGTCCCCGCAATGACAGGAATTCTCCCTGCCACCGTCCTGACACAATACCTGATTACCTCCAGGTGTTCCTCATGTGACAATGTAGAGGCCTCGCCGGTAGTTCCACAGACGATAATGGCGTCTGTTCCGTTCTCAATCTGAAATTCCAGCTGCTTTGCAAACCGTTCGTAATCCACTTCTCCATTGTGGCGCATTGGCGTAACAATGGCCACACCTGATCCCTTAAAAATTGACATCCATTTTCCTCCATTTCCATAATGCCGCATTCTGCGAAAATTAAAAGCCTGCCTGCAGAAACCGCACAGCCAGCATAAGTGTCGACTGTTACTCCCGATTGTCCCCACAGCCCTGCGACAAAATATCGCCGGCACAAAAGCGCCGGCGACATAACTCCCACAAAATACGTCTGATAGCGCTCCATCCGCAAACCGAATGACAGTCATACGGTTCTTCGCCGCATGCCCAAGATTTGACTTACAGGCCATCTCCTCTTTCGGCGTATTCCCCTTTCCCTTCTCATCTCCTGCGCCTGTCGCATCAAAAAAAGTACTCCTGAAAAACGCAACCTCTATCTTCCCAACATTATTAACATGGTTTCATCATAACATCATATCCAGATGGTGTCAATGGATTTATTCCCAAACCTTGAATTTTGCTGTCTCTATTTTGGAAACCTCATCCGCCAGAACACAGATATCGTCACAGAGCCAGGCGCCTGTCAGAATAACCCCCGTATCTTCACGGCACTCCAGCATGGTTTTCAATTCATCTACCGGAACAATACCCTTTTCCACCAGCCCCAGCACTTCATCCAGTATCAGCAGATCGCATTCCCCGGTGGCCAGCACCTTTCTGGCAAATTTCATTCCATTTTTAATATTGATAATCTCCTCCTGCTTTCTGTCGTCAGAAAGTTTCTCGAAATTTTCATCGGATTTCTCAAAACAAAACAGCTTAATCTCCGGTTCCATTCTCCGCAGGAAGTCGGAATTCGCCGGTCCCTTTCCCTTCAGGAACTGGATAATGACCACATTTTTCCCTTCCATGGCCGTCTGCAGAGCTCTACCCAGCGCCGCCGGAGATTTTCCGTGTCCATCTCCGGTATATATACTTACAAATCCTTTTGCCATACCTTACCCCTCTCATATACAAAGGATAAACGCTCATGATTCTCATTTACGACAATTTCTTTCAGGCCTTTGAAATCACGATCGCACAAAGTTACTATTTCAGGATAACACATTTTCCGGAATTTGGCAAATTTATTTGCAGCCCACTCCCCTGACGCCTGCGGCGATTTGCGTCAATTCAGACCGGACGCCGGGCTGTTGCAGCGATTCCGTCTCTCGTCGGACTGCTGCTGACATTTCCCGGTGATTCAGAACACACGAACTGCTATGACACTTCCCCATCCTCAATCAGTTCCAGTTTGCTGACAGATACTTCAAAGGCCACTCTCTTCTCCACATTTTCCTCGTCCAGCTTCTTCATATATTCTCTGCTCTGTATTCTGCCCCATACCGCACAGCGTTCTCCCACCCTGAAGTTATTGGCATAACGGGCGTTTCTCCCCCAACAGATACAAGGTATGTAATCGGATTTTCCATAGGGACGGTTTACTGCCAGCAGCAAATCTGCGATTTCCCTTCCCAGGGGAGTCTTCCTGTATATCGGTTCCTTGCAGATATAACCGTCCAGAAAAATCTGATTTGTCTTCGAGCTTTCTTCCATCTCTTCCACAAATTCTATTTCTCTGGCAAATACGGAAAGAACAAGCCTGTTTTTGCGCTCCTCATGACGATTGTAAGAGCGGAACTGACCATTGATACAGATCAGCTCTCCCGTATAGTCCGCGCTGACATCCAGCAGACGCTCCGATACCATAATCGGTATGGTATCATAGCTCTCACTGAGCCTCTTACACTTCACATCCATCATATAGAAACCTTCTCCGAATATCTCGTGGCTATAGCTGAAGCCGCTGACGATTTCCCCCATAACCGTTACCTGGTTGTTTTCAATTACCTTATCTGTCATTTTGTTCTCCCTTCTTCTCTCAAGACTTTTTCCGGTAACACCTCCTGTAAGTTGCTGCTACACCGTAACATTTCTTTCAGGCTGGATATTACTATTTATACAATAGAAATTACCATTTTAGTACAATTTCTCACCGCGCAGTTCGTCAATTTTTTTAATATTTATCCTTATTATCATTTTTTTCGATATGAAAAACCAAAGAACATAAGTTGGAACCCAATAAAACTTGCGTCTTCCGCAATTTAGTGCTATACTATAACAGTTTGAAATTTCGACAAAACATTTCATCGACAAATAGGGACAATCAGCGACAAACTACGACTTTCAGATCCTGACGGTCCGGAAATGAGGTTAATTATGAAACAAAAAAGGGAAGATGTCAGAAATGTTGCCATCATCGCCCATGTAGACCACGGCAAGACAACCCTGGTTGACGAACTGTTAAAGCAAAGCGGTGTATTTCGCGAAGGTCAGAATGTTGCGGAACGGGTTATGGATTCCAATGACATTGAACGGGAACGAGGCATCACCATCCTTTCCAAGAATACCGCCGTTATGTACAAAAATACGAAAATCAATATTGTGGATACGCCGGGGCACGCAGACTTCGGCGGAGAAGTGGAACGTGTACTCAAGATGGTAAACGGTGTCATTCTGGTGGTGGACGCCTTCGAAGGCCCCATGCCTCAGACCAAATTTGTACTCAGAAAGGCACTGGAACTGAAATTACCCGTTATCGTATGCATCAACAAAATCGATCGTCCGGAGGCGAGACCGGATGAAGTGGTGGACGAGGTACTGGAGCTTTTTCTGGAACTGGATGCTGACGATGCACAGCTGGACTGCCCCTTTGTCTATGCCTCAGCAAAATCAGGCATTGCCTCCATGGATTCCGCCGAATCCGGCGCCAGCATGGAACCGCTGTTCGAAACCATTATCAATTATATTCCGGCGCCGGAAGGCGACCCGGAGGCAGGTACCCAGGTACTTGTCAGCACCATCGATTACAATGAGTATGTGGGCCGCATCGGTATCGGCAAAGTAGATAACGGCATAATCAAAGTAAATCAGGAAGTTGTCATCTGTAACCATCACGCCCCCGATAAGCAGGTCAAGGTTAAGGTAAGCAAACTTTACGAATTCGACGGCCTGAACAAAGTGGAAGTAAAAGAGGCGGGTATCGGTTCCATTGTGGCCATTTCCGGAATCACAGATATTCATATCGGTGACACCCTCTGCTCTCCCGATGCCGTGCTCCCCATCCCTTTCCAGAAAATCAGCGAACCCACTATCGCCATGCAGTTTATGGTAAATGACTCTCCGCTGGCCGGGCTGGAAGGGAAATACGTCACCAGCCGTCACATCCGTGACAGGCTGTTCCGGGAGCTGAACACAGATGTATCCCTGCGGGTGGAGGAAACGGATACCACCGAATGTTTCAAGGTATCCGGACGCGGCGAACTGCATCTCTCCGTGCTGATTGAAACCATGCGTCGGGAAGGTTACGAATTTGCCGTCAGCAAAGCAGAAGTTCTCTATCGAACCGATGAAAGCGGAAAACGCACTGAACCAATGGAACTGGCCTATATAGACGTGCCCAACGAATTTTCCGGGGCAGTCATCGAAAAGCTGGGGCAGCGAAAAGGGGAGCTGAGGAATATGGGCAGTATCTCCGGAGGCACCTATACCCGTCTGGAATTCTCCATTCCCGCAAGAGGTCTGATTGGTTATCGGGGAGAGTTTCTGACAGATACAAAGGGAAACGGCATCATGAATACTATTTTCGACGGCTATGCCCCCTACAAAGGAGATATCCAGTACAGAAGACAGGGTTCTCTGATCGCCTTTGAGGCGGGAGAAGCCATCACTTACGGCCTGTTCAATGCCCAGGAACGCGGTACACTCTTCATCGGTCCCGGCGAAAAAGTATATGCGGGAATGGTAGTAGGACAGACCGGCAGAAGTGAAGATATTGAGGTCAATGTCTGCAAGAAAAAGCAGCTGACCAATACCCGCTCCTCCGGGGCTGACGATGCGCTGCGGCTGGTCCCCCCCAGAATCCTTTCCATGGAGCAGGCCCTGGACTTCATCGACACAGACGAGCTGCTGGAGATTACCCCCACTCATCTGCGGATTCGCAAAAAGATTCTGGATCCCACGCTGCGGAAACGCGCCGCCATGCGGAAATAAACCATGCTTTTTATCATCGGGGAGTATTTCTCCCCGATATTTTCTGTTATGGACCCTAAAACATTCTCTTGTGTCCCATTCCTGCATTCCCTGGACAGAAATTTATTTTCTCCCCGTATACAATATTTCCACTTCAAAAATACCTCTGGCACATATTTCTAAAAAACCTCTGGATAAACTTTCGACTATAATACGATATGCTTCTGCATAGAAATTAAGATTTACTGACATCCGAAATCTTACGAATAGATTTATTCTATCAGACACCTTGCTTAAAGTCAATATGTTTTGTGAAAAAAGCAGCGGCAAATTCTGCGGCAAAATGAGACAGCGAGCAAGCTCCCACGGGCTGCATCGGCCAATCGCTTCGCGATTACCCCTTTTTGCTGTCCTGTACCAGCACATGGGTCACGGCCCCGATGAATTTCCCGTTCTGGATAATGGGGCTGCCGCTGCCAGTCTACCTTTGCCTCTATTGTATTACTCTCTGTTTCCCATGATGCCAACTCGCTGCAAAGATAATTGATGTCGCCAATGACCGTCCGAGCTGTGAGTCATAAACATTGCTCCGCTCATATAGGTACCAGTGCTCCCGGATATAGTGCAAACAGCATAGGTATGAGCAATCTGTGAGTGGGTCAGACCGCTGCCACGGGTCTCATTCAGCTCTAATAAAATCTGGCATCTTACTATTCATTCCTTTATCCGCCCTCTTTCCAATTCTCATCTTATCAGAAAATCGAAACAGCTTGATTATTTGCCTCGGGATAGTCAAATTCAGGGGAGGGTCTTCCGCCGCCATTGGTACGCATGAGGTTCAGACATCCAATGACCATGCGCTGAAAGGACGCGGGACTTTCGGCGGTCAATACGCCAAGCTCATTGACTGTTCTTTCCCGGACAACATCCGCAATCTCCATGACCTCCTGTGTCCCAAAAGCCAGCACCGAACAGCCGGATTTTTCCAGGGTACGGCCAATCTTTCCGGCAAGACCGAACTCCAGCATTATCTCGTATTTGACGCGCTGCTCAACCTCATGCATCAGAATTTAAGCCTGTCTGTCTCTGCCGAGCCTCCGGTTCTCCACCATGTCTTCATAGGCATGTTTCCACATCATATTCGGTGCAATAAAGAAGCTTACAAACTGTTCGTCTGTCATGCGCTGATGCCAGTACGCCAGAAAGCCTTTTTGAAAGTCCTCCAGACTCTGGCCGGAACCCGCTTCGGCACAATTTTTGTAATTGGTCATCAGAATGTCCGGCGCCGCATTCAGCATGGTCTCGTGGTCAGTAATGACGCCGTATTCGCCCATCATGCGGGCAGGGGTATGCTCCTCGCCGCCTACATACATGCCTACCGTCACATTGCCCCGCAGCTCCCCACATCCATAAATCAGTTCCGCGATACGTTTCGCCTGGTCTGCTGCCAGGGCATTCATGGGATAAATGATAAGCACTTTTATGCCTCCCTCGCCGCGGTGCTGATAGCAATACTCCAGAATCGGATAAAGAAAGCACTCTGTTTTACCGGAGCCTGTGCCTGTGGCCACCAATGTGGAACGGCCATCGTCTCCGGTCAGCCGCTGAAAGGCTTTCTGCTGATGCACATAGGGAAGATATGCGGGATGAATCACTTCAAAGCAGGAGGGCACGTTGGTCATGGGGAATGTGGCTTCTATGTAATCGCCGATACCTTTTTGTAATTGTCCGGCCAGTATGGATGGCAACATACTGCTATCCTCCTTTGTATTCGTATAACTTCTCGGAATCTTCAGCCCTTATTTCATGGTGCTTTCAGAACCTATTTTTCAAAAATCACCCACTTTTTTCTCAAAAACACTTGACAAACCAGTCAAAAAATGCGGCGCTTCGCGCCCTTGA
>NZ_JANJZD010000027.1 GCF_024623325.1 Acetatifactor muris | reverse complement strand
CAAGGGGCGCGAAGCGCCGCATTTTTTGACTGGTTTGTCAAGTGTTTTAGAGAAAAAAGTGGGTGATTTTTGAAAAATAGGTTCTGAAAGCACCATGAAATAAGGGCTGAAGATTCCGAGAAGTTATGGGATTACAAAGGAGGTGGCGGCTTATGGCTTCGTCTTCCAAAACGGATACAGAGGTAATTATCGGAGGGAAAGTATTTACCCTGAGCGGTTATGAGAGTGAAGAGTATCTGCAGAAGGTCGCCTCTTACATTAACAACAAAGTGAATGAGTACAATAAATTGGATGCTTTTCGCAGACAGCCTGCGGAAACCCAGGGAGTTTTACTCCAGCTGAATATTGCGGATGATTATTTCAAGGCCAAAAAACAGATTACCGCACTGGAAGAGGAGCTGCAGGCAAAGGACAGAGATCTCTATGATCTGAAGCATGAGCTGATATCCGCTCAGATTAAGCTGGAAAGTGCAGAAGAGCAGATTAAGACGCTTCAGAAAGCGCAGAACGAGGACGCGAAGGAAATTGTACGTCTGGAAACAGAGCTGAAGAAAAAGTAAAATGGGCTGTCCGAATCCCGGACAGCCTTTTCTTATAAAAGAAAGCGGAGATTTTTATGAATAATCACATAAAAGCTGAGCTGCTGGCGCCGGCCGGAAATGCGGAAGGATTTTACGGTGCCATACATGCCGGTGCGGACGCGGTATATCTGGCAGGGAACAAATTCGGCGCCAGAGCGTATGCGGAAAATTTTACAGCCGAAGAGCTTGTACGATGCATTCGATATGCGCATCTGCTGGGACGGAAAATTTATCTCACTGTGAATACGCTTTTGAAAGAATCCGAATTTGCCGGGCTGTATGAATATCTGTATCCCTTCTGTGAAGCCGGACTGGATGCAGTGATTGTGCAGGACCTGGGGGTACTTAAGTTTATAAGAGAGCATTTTCCGGACTGTAAACTTCACGCGAGCACCCAGATGACGCTGTGCGGAAGCTGGGGGGCTTCTCTCTTACAGTCCATGGGCGTAAGCAGAATTGTTCCTGCAAGAGAGCTGAGTCTGAAGGAACTTACCGTCCTGAAACAGAATACCGGTCTGGAGATAGAGGCTTTTATCCACGGCGCAATGTGCTATTGCTATTCCGGTCAGTGTCTGTTCAGCAGTATTCTCGGAGGGCGCAGCGGCAACCGCGGCCGATGTGCACAGCCCTGCCGGCTGCCCTATTCTGTCATCACAGACGGTGTGAAAAGTAAAAACTGCTATCCTTTAAGCCTGAAAGATATGTGTACCATCGAGCACATTCCCCGGCTGACAGAAGCGGGAATTGACTCCTTTAAAATCGAAGGCCGGATGAAGAGACCGGAATATACTGCAGGCGCCACCGCGCTTTACCGGAAATATATAGACAGATATTATGAGCTGCGGGAGAATAGGGGACTGGAGGAGGCGGCAGAAATTTACAGGGTGAAGAAAACTGACTGGAAGTGTCTGACCTCGCTCTATATCAGGAGCAGTGTCCAGGACGGATATTATTTTAAGCACAATGGCCGGGATATGATTACACTGGATTCGCCTGCCTACAGCGGAAACGAAGAGGCTGTGCTGGCCGGGATCCGGGAGCGGCATCTGGCGGAAGCCCTGAAACTGCCGGTCAGGATGAAGGCAGTGTTTCAGACGGGCAGGCCGGCAGCGCTGACAATACAGCGGGCGGAAGTCAGTGTCAGTGTCAGCTCGGATGTGGTGCAAAGAGCTGAGCGGCATCCTGTCACGGAAGAGAATATCCGAAAGCAGCTGACCCGGCTTGGGGACAGCATCTTCCGCGCGGAATCCGTGGAAATAGACGTAAGCGGGGACTGCTTTTACCCGCTGAAGCAAATCAACGAGCTGCGCAGAAGGGCTGTGGCAGAACTGGAGGAACGCCTTCTGTCTGAGAACGGCTATGGAAAAGCCGTCACCTGCAGAAAAGCGGAGCTTTCGGAGAATAAAGCCCCCGGGAACAGGAAAGGCTTCCGGCACCCGGGAGAAGGTTCCCCTGAAAAAGGATTTGTATTTGCAGTTCGTACCATTCCCCAGCTGGAGGCGGTGGCAGAGGAGACAGGGAGCGGCATGCAGAACATTCCGGTACGGTTGTATGTAGATGGCGATCTGCTTGTGCAGGAATGGGAAACGGTATGTCGTCTGTGCGGAAGCGCTTCCTTCAGCGGCGGAATCTATGCGGCACTGCCTTATATTTTACGGGAATCAGACAGAAGTTATCTCACACAGCTGTATGAAAAGGTACAGGAAAGCAGTCTTTTCCGTGGATTTCTGGTTCGTTCCATGGACGGGCTGGGATTTGTCATGCAGAGAGAGAAAGCTATACCCTGCAGAGGGGATGCCGGACTGTATGTGTGGAATCGGTCTGCGCTGCGGGAGATGGAGGACATGCTGGAAGGCTTCTGCCTGCCATATGAACTGAGAGCTTCGGAGCAGAAGGCTCTTCTGAACGGGCTGCCCTGTGAAAAGGTTGTATACGGCAGGATTCCCATGATGATTACGGCAAACTGTCTGCTGAAAACCACAGACAGGTGCAGAAATCATACAGAGGGGCCAAGAAGAGCCGCATCGGAAAGGCAGCGGTCTAAGTCCTCTGACCGGCTGGTTCTGAAGGATCGCCTGGACAAAGAATTTCCGGTGCTGGTCAATTGTGACCATTGTATGAATATTATATACAACAGTGTCCCGCTGTCCCTGCACCGTGAACTATCCGGATGGAGGGAATGTGTGGATCTGCGTATGGATTTTACATTGGAATCTCCGGAGGAGGTAAAACATCTGATTACTTCCCTCAGAAGCAATATGGCTTTCCCTGAGTCTGAGTATACGACTGGTCATGAAAAGCGGGGGGTAGAATAGAAATTTAAAGGAACGACAAAATGCAGCAATACATTACGGAATTATCAAAATATATCATAGCGGCGCTGATGGTTCTCTACACACTGGGTAGCTTTGTCACACTGTCCCACAGGGGCAGAAAGTACAGAGCTGTCTATCTGATTCAGAACTTTCTGATGTTTGCAGTGCAGCTGTGCATGTTCATGGATATGGCCCTGGTGAACAAAAACATGGAATATATCTTTTTCTATGTGTTTGTACAGATCTTTTTGCTGGCTGTGGTGCTGATGATACCCATGATTTACGAAGAAGCAAACAGGGTGCTGATGAATAATATGTGCATGCTTCTGGGAATCGGTTTATGTATCGTCTCCAGACTTTCTTTCAAGTCTGCTGTCAGGCAGTATATCATTGTGCTGCTTTCACTGGCAGTGTCAATGTTTCTTCCCTGGCTGCTGACGAAAATCCGCTTCCTGAAGAAGCTGACCTGGGGATATGGCCTTGTGGGTGTGGCGCTGCTGGCTATGGTTTTCATTCTGGGAGAAATTACCCATGGATCTAAAATCTCCCTGACAGTGGGGAATATCACATTTCAGCCTTCGGAATTTGTCAAGATTCTATTTATATTCTTTCTGGCAGGTGCACTCTGGGAAAAGGCAGATTTTCTGCGGGTAGCGCTGACCGCCGTCATCGCCGGTACCCATGTGATTCTGCTGGTGGTGTCGAAGGACCTGGGAAGCGCCCTGATTTTTTTTATCAGTTATGTGTTTGTGGTGTTTCTGGCCACGGGGAATTATCTGTATCTTCTGGCAGGGGCTCTGGGCGGAAGCGGAGCCGCGTGGGCGGCATACAGGCTTTTCGGCCATGTGCGGACCCGGGTGCTTGCATGGCAGGACCCATGGACCTATATTGACGATCAGGGATATGCGGTGACACAGTCTCTGTTTGCCATCGGCAGCGACAACTGGTTCGGCATGGGACTTTCACAGGGGGATCCGAAGGCGATTCCCTATGTGGAAATGGATTTTGTATTTTCTGCAATCTGTGAGGAACTGGGTGTAATTTTCGGTATCTGTGTCATACTTCTGTATTTTGTCTGTTTTCTGGAAATGTTGAAAATGGCGATTCTGATCAGAGACCGTTTCTATCAGCTCATTGTATGCGGAATCGGAATTATGTACATCTTTCAGATTTTTCTGACCATCGGCGGGGGAATCAAGCTGATTCCGCTGACGGGGGTCACCCTGCCCTTTATCAGTTACGGAGGCAGCTCGGTGATGACGACAATGATTATGTTTTTCCTGATTCAGGGCATTTATATCAGGTTACAGCAGGAAGGAGCAAGGCACAGTGGCGGAAAAACAAAGCAAAACAGCAAAAAACAGACATGAGATTCTGGTGACAGGCGGCTTTTTTGCGGCGGTATTTGCCGTGCTGATCGTGTATCTGGGATATGTTACGGCTACCAACGGGCAGGACATCATCAATAACAGCTACAATACCAGACAGAAAATTCTGCTGTCCCGAAATTACCGCGGAACAATTTATGCCGGCAGCGGAGAAATTCTGGCGGAAACCACGGTGGACGGAGCCCAGAATGAGATTCGGAATTATCCTTACGGGAATCTGTTTTCACATATCGTGGGATATTCTACCAGAGGGAGAATGGGCGTGGAGGCTCTGGCCAACTATTATCTGATTAATACCAGTACCTCTCTTGCCAATAAGGCCGCAAATGATATCGCAGGCGTGAAAAATCCAGGCGATAGTGTTCATACCACCCTGGATGTGGCAATCCAGCAGGCTGCCGACAACGAGCTCAATATTTACAGGGGCGCCGTGGTGGTGACGGAGGTTTCTACCGGAAAAATACTGGCTCTGGTGTCGCATCCTGATTTTGACCCCAATGAAATCGAGGATATCTGGGAGTCGCTTCTGGAAAATGAGGACAGCTCTGTCCTGCTGAATCGTGCGACACAGGGAAAGTACCCGCCGGGTTCTACTTTTAAAATAGTGACCGCACTGGAATATATCAGAGAGAACCCGGATACCTATACACAGTATTCCTTTGACTGTCCGGGATATTTTAAATCGGGGAACAGCCGAATCAACTGTTACCACGGCACAAATCACGGACAGGTGGATTTTGAGCGCTCTTTTGCCAAATCCTGTAATTCGTCCTTTGCCAAAATCGGAATGAGCCTGGACAGGGATTCATTCTCGGAGACCCTGGAAGATTTACTGTTTAACGAGCCGCTTCCCCTGGAACTGCCCTGTCTGAAAAGCAGTCTCCGGATGTCAGAAGAGCTGTCGGTAAATGAGATGATGCAGACTTCCATCGGTCAGGGCAAAACGCAGATTACGCCGATTCACTTAAATATGATTACCTGCGCCATTGCAAACGGCGGGAATCTGATGAAGCCCTATGTGATTGACCGTGTGGAAAATGACGCCGGCAGGATTGTGAAATCTTTCCGGCCGGAAAGTTACGGTCAGCTGATAAGCGAAGAAGAGGCGGAAATTCTGAAAGGTCTGATGACGGCTGTGGTGGAGAACGGTACCGCAAAGAAGCTTTCCGGCCGGGAATATACCGCTGCGGGAAAGACCGGGTCAGCGGAGTACAGTGATGTGAAGGAGGACAGCCATGCCTGGTTCACCGGATTTGCACCGGTGGAAAATCCGGAAATCTGCGTGACCATTATCGTGGAAGGCGCCGGCAGCGGAGGCGATTATGCGGTTCCCATTGCCAGACGGATTTTCGACGCATATTTTAACGGGAAAAAATAAGTATTGCACTTCCCCGAAGATTGGACTATACTAATAACAATATCGGCAGTCAAAAACAAAAGCACACCAATCAGGAGGAACTGCGATGCTGGAGGCAACAAGCTGTGGTGGTGTGGTAATTTTTCGTGGAAAAATCCTTCTCCTGTATAAGAATTATAAGAACAAGTATGAAGGATGGGTTTTACCTAAGGGCACTGTGGAGCAGGGAGAAGAATACAAGGAGACAGCTCTGCGGGAGGTGCTTGAGGAATCAGGAGCGAAGGCGACCATTATCAAGTATATTGGGAAAAGCGAGTATTCTTTTTCTGTTCCCGAAGATACTGTGGCAAAGGAAGTGCACTGGTATCTGATGATGGCTGACAGTTATTACAGCAAACCACAAAAAGAAGAATTTTTTTTGGATTCGGGATTTTATAAATATCATGAGGCTTATCATCTGTTAAAATTTTCGAATGAAAAGCAAATTCTGGAAAAGGGCTATGATGAATACCTGGAACTGAAAAGAAGTAATTTATGGGGCAGCCGAAAGTACTATTAGTATTTTCGGCTGTGTTAAAATAAGCAGAGGAATCCTTATATGGCTCTTGGAATTGCATATCGCCCTGAATTATACCTGGGTGAAAGCATTAACAGGAAAAAACTGGATAAAATAAAGAAAAGACTGGAAAACAGACCTCTTTTTTCCGGTGTTTTTCTGATTGCATTTTCCCGCAACCCCTCCGATCAGCTGGAGATATATGAGGCGAAGCAGCTGTCGCAGAGCTATTATCAAAAGTATCCGCCCTACATTGTGGGAATCGCCGGAAGCCGACAGGAAGCTGTGGCTCTGGTGGAGAAAATCGTAAAAGAATGTCTGTCCGTGAGAGGAGACTGCGCGTTAAAGGAGTATCTGCGATGTTAGCTATGAGCCTGCGAATTCTGACTGTAATCGGCATTATCCTTCTGGTGGTAACTGCTCTGCTCCTGGCAGTAATTCTGCTGATTCTGTTCTTCCCCGTCACTTATGATGTGCGTGGCAGTAAGTGTGAGAAAGAACTGAAAGTCACTGCAGGGGCAAGATGGCTTTTCGGACTGTTACGAATGAAGTACCGATATCCGGAGCCGGGCCGGGTCATTGTGAAAGCGCTGTGGTTTACTCTGTATGATTCCGGAAGTGCAGGGGAAGAAAAAGAGGAGAAAGATCCCGGGAAGAAAGCGGGTGCCAGAGAGAAAAAGGGAAAAAAGAAAAATCCTTCACCTGCCGTCGAAGAGAACGCAGATGACGGTGGAACTGCCTGTACGGAAGCTGCCCGGGAAACGGAAGGGGCCGCGGATTGCGGGAGAAGGGAAGCGGATGTTGTCAGAACAGAGACGGATGCTTCCACCGGTGCAGTATCTGATTTCGATGAAGAGAAGGGCTCCGGTGCCGCCGGCAGTATTTTAAAAAAATTTAAGAAGATAAAGTACACAATTCGAAATATATATGATAAAATAAGAGAAGTTTGGGAAAATATATCATATTATACAGAGCTTTTACGGGAAGAAGATACACGGCAGCTTTTTGCACATATATGGCTCAGGCTGGATAAAATACTGCGAAATATCCGTCCCAGACATTTGCGGGCGGATATACTGTTCGGAACCGGTTCCCCTGATACCACCGGTTATGCTTATGGTGCATATTGCATGGTCTCTTCGGCGCTGGGAAAAGGATTTCTGGTGACACCGGATTTTGAACGGGCGGTATTTCAGGCCGAATTTGAAGTGTCCGGTCATATTACATTGTGGGTATTGTCAGTGAATGCGCTGAAGCTGTTTCTGGATAAACGGCTGAAAGCATTTATCCGTAAGCTGAAAAAAGCGAAAACAAAAAAAGCTTAAAGGGAAAAGCTTGAGAATGGAGGGAATATGGCAGATAAGGAAAACAGAGAAAACCAGTTTCAGGGAGTAGTGGAATCTCTGCTGAGAGGGATGGATACCGTATTATCCACCAAAACAGTGGTGGGAGAGGCGACGAAAATCGGAGATACCATCATTCTTCCGCTTGTGGATGTCTCTTTCGGTGTGGGGGCCGGGGCCGGCAGCAAATCTGATTCTTCAAACGGCGCAAAGAATTCGGCATCCGGAGCCGGCGGTATGGGCGGAAAGATGACTCCCAGCGCAGTGCTTGTCATTAAGGACGGTGCCGTCAAGCTGGTAAATATCAAAAATCAGGATGCAGTCACAAAGGTACTGGACATGATTCCGGATATTGTCGATAAATTTACAAAACCGAAAGAGAAGTCGGCAAAAGCTTCCGATGAAATATCCGATGCGGAAGTGGTTGATATTGCATTTCCGGAAGAAAAGGAATAAACAGAGAGCAGTTTACAGGGAAGTGTCCGGAAAGCTGACATTTCCCCGGGAAAAATGCATATAATGAACTGATGAAATGACCTGAGGCTGGCGACAGGAATCGTATGAAAAAAATCATTGGACTTATTGCATTTTTCATTGCAATCGGAATGCTGCTTATGTTGGTAACTCATAACCGCCTGGTAGGTCTGGTTATAATTGCCCTGCTTTTGTTTCTGGGATACAATTGTTTCTGCAGCGATTGAAATGGTGATAAAAGGTTAAAAGAACAAAAAAAGAGCAGGTATTCCTGCTCTTTTTAACTGATTAAGCTCTCTCAACCTTGCCGGATCTCAGGCAGCTGGTGCAGACATGCATTCTCTTAGAACCGCCGTTAACCTTGCATTTTACTCTTTTGACATTTGCTTTCCACATTGCATTGGTTTTTCTATTAGAATGGCTGACATTATTTCCAAAAAGAACGCCTTTGCCACAAACATCACACTTAGCCATTTTGACACCTCCTCGACATCTGCGTGTTCTTACGCATGAATTTTATTCATAACAGTGATATAGTAACAGAAATATATGGAAAAAGCAAGTAAAAAAAATCTTTTTTTAATTTTAATATTTAATATTCCCTTTTTCAGGGAAAGCTGTTACAATAAATAATATATGTCTGCGCATGGGGAGCGCGGCAGGCGGCGTAGAAGGGCATTCTCCCGCCTGATTTGAAAAGCGAAAGGAAGGGTTGAGATGAAAGGTTCTTCTATGAATACCCATATGGGAAAGATAGTAGTTCATAATGATGTAATTGCCCAATACGCCGGAAGCGTCGCAGTAGAATGTTTCGGCATTGTGGGAATGGCCGGCGTCAGCGTAAAGGATGGTCTGGTAAAACTTCTCAATCGGGAAAGCATTACCAGAGGTATCAGCGTCACGCTGGACAGGAATAAACTGATACTGGATTTTCATGTGATTGTTGCATATGGTGTCAGCATTCTGGCTGTTACGGATAATCTGATCAGCAACGTAAAGTACAAAGTAGAAGAATTTACCGGTATTGAAATCGAAAAAATCAACATCTATGTAGATGGTGTCAGAGTGATTGATTAAGGAGGACTGTATCGTGAGTTTACAACAAATCGATGCTAAGCTGCTATCCAGAATGTTCCTGGCCGGTGCGAAGAACCTGGAGTGCAAAAAAGAGTGGATTAATGAACTGAACGTTTTTCCCGTTCCCGACGGCGATACGGGCACCAACATGACCATGACGATTATGTCTGCTGCAAAGGAAATATCTGCCCTGGGTGATGGCATTGATATGCGAAGCCTCAGCAAGGCAGTCTCCGGCGGTTCTCTGCGCGGTGCGAGAGGGAATTCCGGCGTAATTCTGTCACAGCTGCTTCGCGGGTTTACGAAAAGGATTCAGGAGGAAGAACAGCTGACCATATCTGTTATGGTCGAAAGCTTTGAAAAAGCTGTGGAGACTGCTTACAAAGCAGTCATGAAGCCAAAAGAGGGAACCATCCTCACCGTTGCCAGAGGAGCCGCAGATAAGGCAAAGGAGCTATACGAGAACGGCGTGACAGATATGGAAAGTTTTCTGGCTGATGTTCTGGAACATGCCAAATATGTGCTGAGCCAGACTCCGGAGATGCTGCCGGTGCTGAAACAGGCCGGCGTGGTGGATTCCGGAGGACAGGGACTGATAGAAGTGATGACCGGGGCACTGGATGCATTTCTGGGCAAGGAGATTGATTTTACTGTCAGTGCAGACGCCGGGGCAGGTACGACTTCCTCCAGGCGGCAGAATGCGGAGGAGCCGGTTGATATTAAATTTGGCTACTGTACCGAATTTATTATCATGCTCAACAAGACATTTAACATTAAAGCGGAAATGGATTTCAAGGCATATCTTGAATCCATTGGCGATTCCATTGTATGTGTGGCTGATGAAGACATTGTGAAGGTGCACGTACATACCAATGACCCGGGATTGGCTATCCAGAAGGCATTGAAGTATGGCGCGCTCTCCAATATGAAGATTGACAATATGCGGCTGGAGCATCAGGAAAAGCTGTTCAGGATGTCCGCCGGAAAAGGCACTGCGGCTGCGGAGACAGCGGCTGCGGATATGAAAAAAGCGGATATGGAGAAAGCATCGGGGACAGCGGCTGAACTGCCTCCCAAAGAATTCGGCTTTATCGCCGTATCTGTGGGAGAGGGAATGAATGAAATCTTCAGAAGTCTCGGCGTGGATTATATCATTGAAGGCGGGCAGACTATGAATCCCAGTACTGCCGATATCCTGGAAGCTGTGGATAAGGTCAATGCCAAAACAGTGTTTGTTCTGCCCAATAACAAAAATATTATCCTGGCGGCCAACCAGGCGGCAGAGCTGACTGCGGACAAGGATCTGTTTGTCATTCCCACCAAAACCATTCCGCAGGGAATTACGGCGGTAATCAATTTCGTTCCGGAGTTAAGTGCCGATGAAAACGAAGCCAATATGATCAGAGAAATCAGGAATGTCTGCTCCGGTGAGGTCACTTATGCGGTACGTGATACCGTCATTGACGACAAGGAGATTCGAAAAGGGGATTATATGGGCATCGGAGATGACGGAATCCTTGCCGTGGGCACTGATATCAGAGGGGTGGCAAAAGACACCATTGCCGGAATGATGACAGAAGAAGCTGAGCTGATCAGCATTTACTATGGAAGCGATGTGAACGGCGAGGAGGCCGAAGCCTTCAGCGCTCTGGTGGCCGAAAGCTATCCTGACTGTGATATAGAATTACAGTATGGCGGACAGCCCATCTATTATTATGTTATATCGGTAGAATGAGACTTGCAGCAATAAGGGAGACAGAATGAGGCTGTCTCTCTTATTCCGTGTTTACTGGATTTTCGAAATTTCGGCTGTGTCAGTCCGGCGGGAAATCCAGATCTGACTGCGGACAGTCTCATCTGTCGGAAAGGAGTCTTCTCTGTGAAGAAAAGTACACTTATAACGGAACTGAAAGGTGTGGGTGAGAAGACACAGAAGCTGTATGCAAAGCTGAATATCAAAACAGTGGGTGATCTGCTTGCCGATTATCCCAGAGATTATGAAACCTTCGCTGAACCGGTGAAAATCGCGCAGGCTCCACGGGAGGAAGCGGCTGCCGTCTATGCCGCCGTGACGGGAATTCTGAGCGAAAAGAGGGCCGGGAAACTGCACATTCTCAATCTGAATGTGTCGGATGCCTCCGGCAGCCTGACGCTGACTTTTTATAATATGCCTTTCCTGAAAAAGACTTTAAAACGGGGAGGCTTTTACATTTTCAGAGGCGTGATACACAGGCGCGGGAATGCCGGAGTCATGGAACAGCCTAAAATTTATTCTCCGGAAGACTACCGGAAGCTGACCAATCGGCTGATTCCACGCTATTCTCTGACAAAAGGCCTCACCAATCAGGCAATACAGAAATGTGTGAAGCAGGTGCTGTCTCTGTATGACTTTGGAACTGAATATTATAACCAGACGATTTTGAAAAAAAATAATCTGATACCTGAACGTGAGGCTGTGGAAACCATCCATTTTCCAGACGATTATGATGCCCTGATACGGGCAAGAAGACGGATTGTGTTCGATGAGTTCTTCTCTTTTTTATTTCTTATGAGGAAAAACAGAGAATTCTGCGAGCAGCTGAGCAATTCTCATCCCATGATGGAGACGGCCGACACAGTCCGCTTTCTGGAGCAGCTGCCGTTTCCGCTGACAAAAGCCCAGGAAAAGGTATGGAAAGAAATAAAGGAAGATTTAAGCTCTCCCTGCTGTATGAACCGTCTGATTCAGGGGGATGTGGGATCCGGCAAAACGATTCTGGCTGTTCTGGCGCTTCTGATGACCGCGGCGAACGGATACCAGGGAGCCCTGATGGCACCTACCGAAGTGCTGGCAATACAGCATTACGAAACCATAACGGAATATGCCGGAAAATACGGTCTGATTTTCCGGCCTGTGCTGCTGGTGGGTTCCATGAGCAGCAAAGAGAAAAAACAGGTTTACGGACAGATTGCCTCAGGAGAGGCCAATCTGATTATAGGCACCCATGCGCTGATTCAGGAAAAAGTGCAGTATGCTTCTCTGGCGCTGGTTGTCACCGACGAACAGCACCGCTTTGGCGTCAGACAGCGGGAACACCTGGCCGGGAAGGGAAATACCCCTCATATTCTGGTCATGAGCGCCACCCCCATTCCCAGAACCCTTGCTATCATTCTGTATGGAGATCTGCACATCTCTGTCATTGACGAAATGCCCGCCGACCGCCTGCCCATTAAGAACTGTGTGGTGGGAACTGCCTATCGGCCAAAGGCCTACAAATTTATTGCGGGAGAGGTGGAAAAGGGGCGGCAGGTTTATGTCATCTGCCCTCAGATAGCGGGCGACGAGGAGGATACGGAAGGCAGTCCTGTGCTGGAAAATGTAGTGGATTATGCGGAAAAGCTGAGAAATGCACTGCCTCCGGGCATTCAGGTTGCGTTTCTCCATGGAAAAATGCGGCCTGCGGATAAAAACCGGATTATGGAGGAATTTGCTGCCAGGTCAATTGATGTGCTGGTGTCCACCACGGTCATAGAGGTGGGAATCAACGTACCCAACGCCACTGTGATGATGGTGGAAAATGCGGAACGGTTTGGGTTGGCTCAGCTTCATCAGCTGCGGGGACGTGTGGGAAGAGGAAAACATCAGAGCTACTGTATTTTTGTCAGCGGCAGTGAGAAAAAGGACACCATGGAACGGCTGGAAATACTGAATAAATCAAATGACGGATTTTTTATTGCCTCACAAGACCTGAAGCTCCGGGGGCCCGGAGACCTGTTCGGAATCAGACAGAGCGGAGAATTCTCCTTCCGAATCGGAGACATTTATTCGGATGCATCTGTGTTAAAGCAGGCTTCGGATGCTGTTGACGAGCTTCTGCAGGAGGATCCGGAGCTTAGGCAGCCGGAAAATGCACTTCTGCGTGTTCATCTGTCGGAAACAGCAGCAGACAGTGTTGACTTTCGTACGCTGTAACGGTAGAATAGTAACAGTATTTTTATCTATTATTTATATGCAGGAGGAAGTTATGCCGGAGATAGCAATTGTTACGGACAGCAACAGCGGTATCACCCAGGAAGCGGGAAGGAAACTGGGAATCCATGTGCTGCCCATGCCTTTTATGATTAACGAGGAGACATTCTATGAGGATATTGACCTGACCCAGGAGGAATTCTATGATAAGCTGGCGTCGGGGGCGAATATCGGGACAAGCCAGCCCAGCCCGGAGTCTGTCATGAAACTCTGGGATACGCTGCTGAAGGAGTGTGATGAAATTGTGCACATTCCCATGAGCAGCGGCCTGTCCGGCTCCTGTCAGAGCGCCATGATCCTGGCGGAGGAGTATGAGGGTAAGGTTCAGGTGGTAAATAATCAGCGGATTTCCGTTACCCAGAGACAGTCCTGCCTGGATGCAAAGCTTCTGGCCGGAAAAGGGATGAATGCAAGGCAAATCAGAGAGTTTCTGGAAGCAGATAAGTTCAACAGCAGCATTTACATTATGCTGGACACCCTGTATTATCTGAAAAAGGGAGGCAGAATCACGCCTGCCGCTGCGGCCATTGGCACCATGCTGCGGCTGAAGCCCGTACTGCAGATTCAGGGAGATAAGCTGGATGCTTTTGCAAAAGCCAGAACCACCAATCAGGGCAAGTCGATTATGATGAATGCAATTAAGAGCGATATTGAGAATCGTTTCGGCGGAATGACCGAAGATAAACATATATGGCTTCAGATTGCCCATACGGCAAATCTGGAGGCAGCTCAGGAGTACCGTCGGGAAATAGAAGAGGTCTTCCCCGGATATGACATACACATTGATGCACTTTCTCTGAGTGTGGCCTGTCATATCGGGCCCGGGGCGCTGGCTTTTGCCTGCTGCAGGAAAATTGAGGTTTGAGTATGGACGTATTCAGCAGACTTGCACCTTTTATCCAGGATTTCATCTATCAGAATAAGTGGGAGGAGCTGCATGGCAATCAGGTGGCTGCCTGCGAGGTGATTTTCGACAGCGACGATAACCTGCTGCTTTCTTCCGGCACCGCCTCCGGCAAGACAGAGGCGGCCTTTCTGCCGGTTCTCACGGAGCTTTACAATCATCCTTCCCGCTCTGTGGGCGTCATGTATATTTCACCCCTGAAAGCGCTGATAAACGATCAGTTCAAAAGGCTGGAATTACTGCTTCTGGATTCCCACATTCCTGTGACGAAATGGCATGGGGATGCATCCGTGAACAGTAAGGAAAAGCTGCTTAAGAATCCGGAAGGACTGATTCAGATCACACCGGAATCTCTGGAAAGTCTGCTGACCAACAAACGGGGCGCCTGTCTCTCTCTGTTTTCAGATCTGCGTTTTGTCATTATTGACGAGGTACATCACTTTATGCGGGATGAAAGGGGCTTACAGCTTCTGTGCGTTCTGGAGCGCCTGCAGGCTCTGACAGGAGTGATTCCCCGGAGAATCGGGCTGTCCGCCACTCTGGGTGATGTATCCGCGGCCAAAACCTGGCTGAACACCGGCACAGGGCGGGATTGTGCCGCTCCCCTGGTAAATGAGGGGAAAAAACGTGTCCGGCTTCATATCGAGCGATTTGTCAATTATGCGGACAAGCGGGATTTTGTGGAGCGAAACGGCAGTCAGAATATGATACATGCAGATACTGGCGGCGATATCGGAGACCGTGAACATTACGAATATCTCTTTCAGCAGACACTGGACAAGAAGACGATCGTTTTTGCCAACAGCCGGGAAGAGATTGAACTTGTAATGGCAAATCTGCGGGAGCTCGCACTGAAAAAGAAGGCTCCGGATGTCTACAGAGTCCATCATGGAAACGTGTCCGCACTTCTTCGGGAGAATACGGAAGATGAAATGAAATCCGGCGACGAGAAAATTGTCACCGGTGCCACTGTCACTCTGGAGCTTGGAATTGATATCGGCTCTCTGGATCAGGCCGTGCAGATTGGGGCACCTTTAAATGTCTCCGCTTTTGCCCAGCGTCTGGGACGCTGCGGAAGACGGGGACAGGTTCCGCAGCTGCTTTTCACTTTTGTGGAAAGTATCAAGATCAATTCCTCGGATATCCTGGGACCTATTAACTGGGAATTTATCCGGACCATTGCCATCATCGAGCTTTATTTACGGGAGCATTGGCTGGAACCCATACCGCCGAGAAATCATGCATATAATCTTCTCTATCACCAGACCATGTGCTGTCTGAAAAGCAACGGAGAGATGTCTCCTGCCGGTCTGGCCCAGATGGTGTTGAAGCTGGGGTGCTTTCGCCGGATTCCCCAGGAAGATTACCGGAAACTGCTGCAGCATCTGATTGAGATAGAACAGCTGGAGCGCACGGAGCGCGGCGGGATTATTGTAGGCCGCAGGGGAGAGAAAGAAATTAACAGTCACAAGTTTCTCACGGTATTCCTGGCGCCGGAATATTTCCTGGTGAAGGATGAAAACCGGACCATCGGTACAGTGGACAAGCCTTATCCCGTGGGTATGCGCTTTGCGCTGGCAGGGTTGTCCTGGGAGACAGTGGATATCAATGTAAAGTCCAAAGTGATTTTTGTGAAACGCATCCCCGGCATTTCCGTGGTGGACTGGGACAGAGATTTCGAAGCCGAGTTTCATACCGTTCTGGTCCGGAAGATCCGCAGTGTGATGAAGCAGGACGAATCTTATCCTTATCTGAGTGACAGATGCGGAGAGCGGCTGACGGAAATTCAGTATATTGCGAGAAACAGCGGCATTCTGGAGCATTTGATTACACCGCTGTCCGACAAAAAGTATGCGGTCTTCCCCTGGGTGGGCACCAGACAGCTGGTGACGCTTCACTTTGCTCTGCTGCACCGCAGAATCAAGAGTAAAATACCCTGGAATACCTGCATTTACCTGGAAATTTTTTTCGAGGGCACGCCGGAGGCGCTGGAGGAAATCATTCACGATATCCTGCATTCGGAGCTGGACCTGAATGAATTGCCGCTGCCTGACAAGGTGCAGATGAATGGTAAGTACAATGAATTTATTCCGTTTTCCCTTCTCCGGAAGCAGTTTATCGAAGACTATCTGGATCTGAACGGGCTAAAAAGAGATATGTGTGATTTTAATATTGCGGTTTCCCCAAAAGGGGATTAAAATAGAAGGAAATGTTCAGAATTGCAGATAGAAAAGAAACACAAGGAACAGCAGAAAGAGGAATGACTATGAAAATCAGAACAAGATATGCCCCCAGTCCTACAGGAAGAATGCATGTGGGAAACCTGCGCTCAGCGCTGTACGAATTTTTAATCGCAAAGCATGAGGGCGGCGATTTTATGCTCAGAATCGAGGACACCGATCAGGAGCGCTATGTGGAAGGCGCCACGGAGATTATTTACCGTACGCTGGAGAAGACAGGTCTGATTCATGACGAGGGGCCGGATAAAGACGGCGGCTATGGCCCTTATGTACAGAGTGAGCGGATTAAGACCGGAATCTATATGAAATATGCCGAAGAGTTAATTGAAAAAGGGGAAGCCTATTACTGCTTCTGTGACAAAGAGCGGCTTGCCTCCCTGAAAACGGAGGTAGTGGAAGGGAAAGAGATTTCCATTTATGACAAGCATTGTCTTTCGCTCTCCAGGGAGGAAGTGGAGGCAAATCTGGCGGCGGGAAAGCCCTTTGTTATCCGGCAGAACAATCCGGCGGAAGGCTCCACCACATTCCATGACGAATTATACGGAGACATCACTGTGGAAAATGCAGAGCTGGACGATATGATACTGATTAAGTCGGACGGATTTCCCACTTACAATTTTGCCAATGTGGTGGATGATCACACTATGAATATCACGCATGTGGTCCGCGGTAACGAGTATCTGTCTTCTTCGCCCAAGTATGCGCGCCTTTATGACGCATTCGGCTGGGAGGCGCCCAAATACGTTCATCTGCCGCTGGTGACAGATGAAAATCATAAAAAGCTTGCCAAAAGAGGAGGAAGCGAATCCTTTGAAGGCCTGCTGGAGCAGGGCTTTCTCACGGAGGCCATCGTGAATTTCATCGCTCTGCTGGGCTGGAGCCCGGAGGACAACAGAGAGATTTTCTCGCTGGATGAACTGATTAAAGAATTTGATTATCACAGAATCAGCAAATCCCCGGCGGTATTTGATATGGTGAAGCTGCGCTGGATGAACGGCGAGTATATCAAGGCAATGGATTTTGATACCTTCTGTGAAATGGCGGAACCTTTCCTGAAAAAAGCGTTGACAAAGGAGCTGGATCTGCGTAAAATAGCCGCCATGGTAAAGACACGTATCGAAGTGTTTCCGGATATTGTGGAGATGGTGGATTTCTTTGAGGCACTGCCGGCATACGACATTTCCATGTATACCCATAAGAAAATGAAGACGAATGCGGCTTCTTCCCTGGAAGTTCTGCAGGAAGTGCTGCCTTTGCTGGAGGCACAGGAAGATTACAGCAACGATGCGCTCTATGAGACACTGACAAAGTATGTGGCGGAAAAAGGATGCAAAAACGGTTATGTGATGTGGCCCATCCGAACGGCAGTATCCGGAAAGCAGACCACGCCTGCAGGCGCCACCGAGATTATGGAAGTGCTGGGCAAGGAAGCGTCTCTGGAGAGAATCCGCAGAGGAATCGAAATGCTGCGGGAAGGCTGAAAATATTTTCCGGCAACAGGTTGACAGATTATCGGAACTGAATTATCATATCACTATCAGGACAAATCTGTGAAAGGTGCATTCGCACATTCGGGCAGTTTCTGCCGAAATTTTTCACACACATCGGCAGAGACGCCCCGAAAGCATACATTCCGCGTCTCTGCCTGACAATTTCAGAAAGAGAGGATACGAAATGGATTTAACAAATGCCAATGAGGCACAGAAAGCCGCAATTATGTACTTATGCGGCCCATGCCTTGTGCTTGCCGGGCCGGGAAGCGGCAAGACTTACACCATTACGAACAGGATTCTTTATCTGCTGGAGCAGGGAATCCCTCCGGAATCCATCCTGGTGATTACTTTTATGAAGGAGGCTGCTCTGTCCATGCAGAGCCGCTTTCAGGAAATGGCGTCCGCCGCATATCCTGTTAACTTCGGAACCTTTCACTCTATCTTTTTTCATATTCTGAGAGAATCCCATACCCTCAAATCGAATCAGCTTCTTGGTCATTCTGAAAAAAGCGCTCTTTTACTTCCCATACTGAAGAAATATGAAACCAGTCAGGAGGAGAACTCAGGCGAAGCTTCCCGGGAGAATGAAAACAGTCTGCATGACGATGCCGCCAAAATTCTGTCCGCCATCAGTTATTACAAAAATACCATGGAACTGTCGGCTGCGGGAGAGAAGGTTTCCGGAAAGTGGCAGCCGTACTTTGAGAGAATCTGCAGAGATTACGGAACTGCTGTAAAAAAGACAGGACGGCTTGACTTTGACGATATGCTTTATGAATGTAAAATGCTGCTGCAGGACAATGAATCGGTCAGAATGTACTGGCAAAGCCGTTTTCGGCACATATTAATCGATGAATTCCAGGATATCAATCCGGTCCAGTATGAGGCGGTAAAGCTGTTGACTGCGGCGTCCTGTCAGATTTTTGCTGTAGGGGATGATGACCAGTCCATTTATGGATTCAGAGGGTCCCGGCCGGAATGCTTAAGGCGGTTTTCTGAAGAATTTCAGGCAAAACAATTTCTGCTGGCTGTCAATTACAGAAGCAGACATGAGATTGTTCAGGCGTCCCTGGCTGTCATCGGGGAAAATAAGGATAGATTTGAAAAGCAGCTGCAGGCTGCCGCAAAACCACCGGACCTGGAGTATCTGACGGCACAGAGAAGCGGGGAAGAAACGGGACAGTCAGTCACAGCGGGAGCAGGAAGCCTTAACGGGCCGGTGGCTCTCTATGGCTTTGCCGAAAGAGATGAACAATACAGCCACATGATACAGTCCCTGTCCCCATGGCTTCAGACAGGCGAAAGCTGTGCTGTGCTTTTTCGCACCAATGCCTATATGCAGAACTTTGCGGCCAGGCTGAAATCAGCGGCTCTGCCCTATGAGATGAAAGAGCGGACAGAGAGCATTTATGATCATTTTATCGTTCAGGATATTATGGCTTATTTGCAGATTGGGTATGGGCAGGGGAAACGGGAACATATGCTGCGTGTCATGAATAAACCGTCCCGCTATATCAGCAGGGAAGCTCTGGGAGAAGGCGAGATAAATTTTGAGAGGATACGGGCCTATTATGTCAGAGCTCCATTGCCGGAAGCGAAGAAAACTCATGTGACGGAAGAACTGCTGCGCTTTGAACGCCAGTTTCGGAGTATCGGAAGCTTTTCTCTGCGCCCGGCAATCAGCTATATTCTGAAAGCAATGGGATATGAGCAGTATCTGAAGACACTTTCCGGGACGGACAGCGATAAATGGCAGGAATGGCTGGAACTGCTGGACTGGCTGAAAGAAGATGCGGCCGCATATGAAAGTCTTGAAGAATGGCAGAGCTTTCAGCGGGATTATACAAAGTCTCTGGAAGAGAATCAGGAGAAAGCTGCTTCCGGACGGCAGTATCCCCGGGGAAAGGAAACGGCAGCGAGCCAGTGTAAGATGAATCCGGTGCAGCTGCTGACTGTACACGGGGCAAAGGGGCTGGAATTTGACAGAGTGTGGATTCCGGATTGCAATGAGAAAATTTTTCCTCATGGCTCCATGCCGGACGAGAAGACAGTAGAAGAGGAGAGGCGGATTTTTTATGTGGCTATGACAAGGGCAAAAAAATGCCTGGAGCTTCTGTACCTGACCGGTACAAAAGAACGCCCCAGGCAGCCTTCCAGATTTCTGAATCCGCTTTTCTCTCACTCGTCTATCAGCTCGTCAAATTCACAGCTGTCGAGATACTCGTCAAAAGCCTCGGATACTTTTTCATATTCCTCGTCATCCGCGATATAATCCAGCACCGGTTCTTCGTTGGGATCCTCCGGATTTTCACTGTAGCTGTAGAACCATACTTCACCGTCCTCGTTTTCCCCGTTTTCGTCCAGGGGGAGCAGCACGATGTAATCTTTGGATTCCACGGTCAGAATGGTAATTACGGCGCAGTTTACCACTGTACCGTCATCCAGTTCCAACTCTACCGTCATTTCCTCGTCTTCGTAATCGTTTTTCTTTTCCATAAGAAAACCTCCTGTATGTTTGAATAAATCCATTATACCTTTTTTCCGATGATTACGCAAGGTAACAGTTCAGCCCCTCTGCCGCGAGAAAAAGATAGCAATTTTACGAGAAAGATAGTATAATAAAACTTTGATAATGAGATTTATGGCATAGCTATGATGAGAAGCGGTTACAAAAACAGAAATAAAGAAAGGTTAGATAAGAATGGACGACAGCAGAATCATAAAAACAGAGTATTCCGAGGAGATGCAGAAGTCATTTATTGACTATGCAATGAGCGTTATCATCGCCCGGGCGCTGCCTGACGTCAGAGACGGGCTGAAGCCTGTACAGCGCCGTACCCTGTACGACATGTATGAGCTTGGTATCCGCTATGACAGACCCTACAGAAAAAGCGCCCGTATTGTAGGGGATACTATGGGTAAATACCATCCCCACGGCGACAGCTCCATTTATGATGCGCTGGTGGTTATGACACAGGACTTCAAAAGAGGGCTTCCTCTGGTGGATGGTCACGGCAACTTCGGCAATATAGAAGGCGACGGCGCCGCTGCCATGCGTTATACAGAGGCCAGACTGCAGCGGGTGACACAGGAAGCCTTCCTGGGGGATCTGGATAAAGATGTGGTGGATTTTGTTCCCAATTTTGATGAGACAGAAAAAGAACCTTCAGTCCTGCCGGTGAAAATTCCCAATTTTCTCGTAAACGGCTCCGAGGGAATCGCAGTGGGAATGGCCACCAGCACACCTCCGCATAATCTGGGGGAGGTGATCGACGCCATGAAGGCCTGTATGCAGAATGATGCCATAACCACCGGAGAACTGATGCGCTACATCAAGGGGCCTGATTTCCCCACCGGCGGCATTGTCACCAATAAAGATGATCTGTTACAAATATATGAGACCGGCACCGGCAAGATCAAAGTGCGGGGTAAGGTAGAGTTTGAAAAGCAAAAGAGCGGCAAAATCAATGTGGTGATCACGGAAATCCCTTATCCTATGATCGGTATGAATATCGCAAAATTTCTGTCCGACGTGGCTGCGCTGGTGGAAACGAAAAAAACGGTGGATGTGACAGATATTTCGAATCAGTCCTCCAAGGAAGGCATCCGTATCGTCATTGAGCTTCGAAAGGATGCCGACGCAGAGAATTTTGTAAATCTGCTCTATAAAAAGACCAGGCTGGAGGATACTTTCGGTGTCAACATGCTTGCCATCTGCGACGGCAGGCCTGAAATCATGGGACTGAAGGAAGTCCTGAAAGCCAATCTGGATTTTCAGTTTCAGATTGCCACCAGAAAATATAATAATCTTCTGGCAAAGGAGCTGGACAGAAAGGAAGTTCAGGAGGGACTGATCAAGGCCTGTAATGTCATTGACCTGATCATAGAAATTCTGCGGGGATCCCGGGACAGAAATATGGCGAAAGCCTGTCTGGTGGAAGGAAAAACAGCAGGCATAAAGTTTAAGTCCAGAGAGTCCAGAATCATGGCAGAGCAGCTGGCCTTTACGGAGAAGCAGGCCAACGCCATACTGGAGATGCGGCTCTATAAATTAATCGGTCTGGAAATCGAGGCGCTGATAAAAGAACATGACGATACCATGGCAAATATCTACCGCTATGAAGATATTCTGGAGCGCAGAGACTCCATGGCACAGGTCATTGTCAACGAGCTGGACAGCTATAAAAAAGCCTATGCCCGAAAGAGAAGAACGGTCATTGAGAACGCCCGGGAAGCTGTCTATAAGGAAAAAGAAATAGAAGAAACAGATGTTGTATTTCTCATGGACCGTTTTGGATATGCCAAAACGGTGGATCTGGCTGTCTATGAGCGCAATAAGGAGGCGGCAGATGCGGAAAGCCGCTTTGTATTTCCCTGTAAAAATACAGGAAAAATCTGTCTCTTTACTTCTTCCGGACAGCTGCATACCATTAAGGTCATGGACATTCCATACGGAAGATTTCGTGACAAGGGAGTGCCGATTGACAATATCAGCAATTACAATTCCGAGAAAGAAGAGATTATCTGTATCACCAGTCAGACAGAGCTGAATCTGCGCCAGGTGGTCTTTGTGACGGCCCAGTCTATGGTAAAGCTGGTGAACGGAGGAGAATTTGATGTCTCCAAGCGCACAGTGGCAGCCACCAAACTGGGCGAGGACGACAGTGTGGTCAGTGTGATGCCTATTCTGGAACGAAACAGCATTGTGCTGCAAACAAAAGAAGGATACTTCCTGAAATTCCCGCTGGAGGAAATCCCGGAGAAGAAGAAGAATGCCCTGGGGGTCAGGGGAATGAAACTCGGCGTCAGAGATGCGGTGGAACAGGTGTATTACATTCAGAACACAGTGGAGACCTTTATTGAATATAAGGGGAAGCAGATTTCGCTCAATAAGCTGAAAACTGCAAAGCGAGACGGAAAAGGAACCAGGATCAAAGCATAGCTTCGAAATGAGGTGAACATATGAGAGTAATTGCCGGGACGGCGAGAAGTCTGCCGCTGAAAGCGCCCCAGGGGCTGGAAGTGAGGCCGACTACAGATAAAATCAGGGAAACGCTGTTTAATATGCTGCAATGGGATATACCGGGCAGTGTGTTTGTGGATTTGTTCAGCGGCAGCGGAGCTGTGGGGATTGAGGCGTTGAGCCGGGGGGCCGGGAAAGCATACTTTGTGGACAAGTCTCCCAGAGCAATATCCTGTATTCAGCAAAATCTTTCGTTTACGAAAACAGCGGATCGTGCTATAGTAATAAAACAGGATGTCTGTATCGCTCTGGAGAGTATCGGCAGGAGAGCGGGACAGGAGAAGGCTGATTTCATTTTCCTGGATCCTCCTTATGACTGCGGACTGGAGAGAGAGGTTCTTCGTGTCCTGAATCATGTGGCTTTAGCGGCAGAGAATACCGTTATCATTGTGGAAGCGTCCATGGGGACGGATTTTTCCTATGTTTCGGATCTTGGTTTTTCTGTCATCAGGGAAAAAAAGTATAAAACCAACAAACATTTATTTCTGAAGAAAGGAAATTTATCATGAAACGTGCCGTTTATCCCGGAAGCTTTGATCCTGTCACTTTCGGACATCTCGATGTCATCAGACGTGCTTCCGAAATGTTTGATGTATTGGTGGTCAGTGTTTTGAATAATAAAGTAAAGAGCCCGTTGTTTTCTGTGGAGGAACGTGTTAAGATATTGAAGGAAGCAACAAAAGAGATTCCCAATGTACAGGTGGACAGCTTTTCCGGTCTTCTGATTAACTATGCGGCTGAACATAACATGCATGTGGCCGTCAGAGGGCTGCGGGCGATTACGGACTTTGAATATGAACTGCAGATTGCCCAGACCAACAGAAAGCTGTCCAAAGGCGCGCTGGACACAGTGTTTCTCACGACAAGTCTGGAATACGCCTACTTAAGTTCTTCCAGTGTAAAGGAAATTGCAAGCTTCGGCGGAGACATCAGTGAATGTGTGCCTGAATTTGTGGCAAAGCTGATGAAGGAAAAGTACAGGGCATCTGTATTGTAAGAAGGTAACTGAATAAGGCGATTCATTTCGGAATAGGAGCGGCATTTATGAGCAGTAGAATTGAACAATTGATAGACGAATTAGAGGAATATATTGAAAGCTGTAAGCCTAAATTCATGTCCAGTTCGGAGATTATCGTAAATAAGGAAGAGATTGACGAACTGCTGCGTGAACTGCGCATGAAGACTCCCGATGAAATCAGAAGATACCAGAAGATCATCAGCAATAAAGAGGCAATTCTGAATGATGCCCGGGCCAAGGCACAGGCCCTGATTGACGAGGCTACAGTACATACCAATGAGCTGATCAGTGAACACGAAATCATGCAGCAGGCTTATGCGCAGGCAAATGGAATTGTGGCGACTGCCGCAAGGCAGGCGCAGGAGATCCTGGATAAAGCTACCATGGAGGCAAACGAGCTGCGCATGCAGGCTTCCCGGTATACGGAGGAACGGCTTGGGGAACTGGAGTCCATTGTCCTGTCTGCCATTCAGTCTTCCAGTACAAATTATGATAAACTGCTGGGCTCCCTTGGACAATATCGTGATTTAATTCAGTCCAATATCAGAGCGTTTCATCCTGTGGAAGATAGTCTGGATGGAATTTCCATGGACAAGCATTCCGATAATGACAGTCTGGATGTTTTGTAAGCTGTATTTCATATACCACAGATAAGAACCGGTTTTCATATGGGAGCTGGTTCTTTCCTGTATTTCAGTGACAGTAAGCAGAACCCGGTTCTGGGCTTTCAGGAAAGGATGATTTATGTATCGGTTTCTAATTACATTGCTAACCGTGATTATGACAGGACTGCTGATTCCTGTCCAGGCCTGTGCAGCGCCGAGACTGCAGGATACAGGCGGGAAAGTGATTATAGTAATAGACCCCGGACACGGAGGTAAAAACCAGGGGACTATAGAGAATAATCATGAAGAAAAGCAGATGACTCTGACCACCGCACTTGCCATGTATGAGGAACTGTCTCTTTACGATAATGTGGAGATATATATGACCCGCACGGAAGATGTGGATTTGTCCCTGAAAGAAAGAGCGGAGTTTGCATTATCAGTAGATGCGGATTTTCTGTTCAGCATCCACTACAATGCCTCGCTGAATCATGAATTGTTCGGTTCGGAAGTATGGGTGCCTTTGGAAGCGCCTTATAATACATACGGATACCAGTTCGGCCATGAATTTCTGTCGGCTATGAAGGAAAAGGGGCTGTTTGTGAGAGGCATTAAGACACGTCTGGGAGAAGATGGTCTGGACTATTATGGTATCATCAGAGAATCCGTGGAGCGGGAAATCCCGGCAGTGATTATGGAACATTGTCACGTGGACGAACCCCGGGATGCCTCCTTTTGTGACAGCGAGGAAAAGCTTCGAGAGTTCGGCCGGGCGGATGCGGAGGCTGTGGCAAAGTATTTCGGTCTGAAAAGCAGTGTGCTGAATGTGGATTATTCCGATTATCAGCTGACAGAGGCAGATGCCGCGTTTTCCAGGACAAAGGTAGACAGTACCGAACCGGATCTCTGTCTGCTGGATTTTCTGGAGGCTGACTATGAAAATGGGACCTTGAGCCTGGCGGTTTCGGCTGCCGATTACGATTCGCCCCTGTTGTATTACAGCTGCAGCACAGACGGCGGGAAGACTTACAGTGCCAGAGAAGGCTGGCCGGAGTGTGATACTCTGACAGGGGATTATCCGGATACCTTTACTTTGAATCTGGACATACAGCCGGGGACGGCGCCGAAAGTAATTGTTCGTGCCTATAACCAGTATGATTTATACACCGAGAGCAACTGTTACATCAGCCCCCAGGTATTTCCGTCTCAGCAGGAGGAAGCTTCGGCTGACCAGAATCCTGACAGCGGGGACGGAGAATCTGTTGAAGTTGTACCTGTGGGTGCGGATATAAATGTACAAAATACCGGAGAGGATGCGGACCGGGATGTGAGTTTTCTCGTTTTTCTGGAAATCTGCCTTGTCTTTGCAGCGCTTCTTCTCGTTCTTGTCATTGTTTCTCAGTGTATTGTGCGTCGAAACCGTAAAAAGAAAAGACTTCAGCGAAGGAAAGAGGCGGGGGATACAAGAAACCAGAAAAGGTAATAAATGCCGCCCAGCATTGTCAGGAACAGTTTGTGTCTGACAAAGGATCCAATGGATAAATCCGAATTGCCGATACAGTTATAGGTCTGGGCGATACAGGAAAAGCCGCCGAAAATCAGAGCCAGCAGACTGTACAGCGGTGCGGATGTGCCCAGCAGCTTCAGGCCCCCTGTAATCTCCAGCAGAGGAGACAGAAAAGGCAGCGGATGTCCCAACAGTATATGAGGAATCAGGTTCATCAGGTTAAACAGAATCATATATCCTCCCAGAGAAAGGATACTCTGAACAGAAGTATGAATGGAATTGTCTGTCTCCTCCAGAAGCTGTTCGGCAAAGGAACGTTTCGCGGGGGCGGCTTCACAGATGATAAGCTCGGAAAATTCCGGGTGAAAATGCCTTTTGGCAGGAGAACCTTCCGGTTCCCGGAATGGAGGCAAATCTTGAAATAAAGTGTAACGCAGGATAAAGCCATATAGCAGAGGAATTCCATACATACCAAACAAATAGGGAAGCACCAGTTTTCTGCCCAGAAGGGGCAGCACAAAGCTGCAAAAGTAGACAGGTCCGATATTATTGCAGAATGCAAGAAGATATTCGGCTTCTCTTCTGGAGATCATATCACGTATGTATAAATCATCCACGACTCTTGCACCCATGGGAAATCCGCAGAGAAATCCCATTAACATGGCATAGCATACATTTTTGCGAACTCGGAATACCGGTCTGACAACAGGGTAAATCACCATGGCCGCTTTGTCCGTCAATTTCATCCGCACCATAATCCCGGATAAAATCATAAAAGGCAGCAGAGACGGGATCATTTTCTGAAACCACAGTTCCAGTCCCATGGCCGCATAAATGAGACTGATTTGAGAATGTGTCAGAATACAGCCCAGCAATATCAGAAACGCAACAGTCAGTAATTTCATGAAAATCACTCCTTCTCTACAATGTATGTGAGCAGTCAGCGGATCATGCAAAAGGAATGAGTGCCCCGGAAAGGCGGTAATATGCGTCTTGATAAATTTCTGTGTGAAATGAATATGGGAACCAGAGGACAGGTAAAGGCATTTGTCCGTCAGGGAATGGTGACGGTAAACGGAAAGCCTGTAAAGTTTCCCGATGAAAAAATTGATGAGAACACGGATCAGGTCACTTTTAAGGGACAGTCTCTCCGATACCGGAAGTATGTGTATTATATGTTACACAAGCCGGAGGGTGTTGTCTCTGCCACCAATGACAACACAGCGGATACGGTTGTCTCATTGCTGGGGGAGGACAGGAGAAGGGACATTTTTCCCGTGGGAAGACTGGACAAGGATTCCACCGGCCTGCTTCTGCTCACCAATGACGGAGAGCTGGCTCATTTACTGTTGTCTCCGAAGCGACATGTGGATAAAACCTATCAGGTGACAGTGGAGCATTCTCTCACGCAGGAAGAGATAAGCAGACTGGAACAGGGACTGGATATCGGTGAAGAACATCTGACCCTTCCCGCCCGTGTCTCTGTGGGAACGGGCAGCATTATATATATCACGGTTCATGAAGGAAAGTTCCATCAGATCAAGCGTATGCTGCAGGCAGTGGACAATCGTGTACTGGCGCTGAAGCGGACTGAATTCGCCTGCCTGCAGTTGGATGAAAACCTGAAGCCCGGAGAATACAGAGCGCTTACGGAAACAGAAATACAAAAGCTGAAAAGTTTGGGAGGCTGCAAATGAGACATAAAATGTTGTGGGATATGGACGCCGTTATTTTCGATATGGATGGATCTCTGGTAGATTCCATGTGGCTCTGGAAAGCCATTGATATCGAGTACCTTGGGCGCTACGGGATCTCCCTGCCGGAGGATCTGCAATCCCGGATAGAAGGAATGAGCTTCAGTGAGACGGCCGTTTATTTTAAGGAGCATTTTCCCATACCGGATTCCCTGGAGGAAATCAAGGCTGCCTGGAACCGGATGGCATGGGATAAATATATGCATGAAGTGCCGCTGAAGCCCGGTATCCCGGAATTTCTGAACGGCTGCCGAGAAAACGGCATCAGACTGGGTATTGCCACAAGCAACTCCAGAGAGCTGGTGGAAAATGTTGCGGAGGTTCATAATCTGAGAGCGTATTTTACCAGTATTGTCACCGGCTGCGATGTGGCCAGGGGAAAGCCGTCGCCGGATATCTACCTGGAAGCAGCCAGGCAGTTGGAAGTGGCACCGGCAAGATGTCTGGTATTCGAGGATATTGTGCCGGGGATTCTCGCAGGAAAGAGCGCCGGCATGCGCGTCTGCGCTGTGGAAGACGCCTATTCTCTGCAGAGCAGAGAGGAGAAGAAAGCGCTGGCAGATTATTATATCAATGATTTCAGAGGCCTTTTTATCTCGGAGGGCTGAAACGGAGAGCGGAAGAAAGGGCAGTAAATTTCAGAAAGCAGGAGGGATGGATATGAATGTTGTCATCATAACAGGTGCTTCATCAGGTATCGGCAGAGAATTTATGCTGCAGATGGATTCCTTTTTCGACAATATAGATGAGTTCTGGCTGATTGCCAGAAGACGTGACAGAATGGAAGAGATGGCGGAAACTCTGACACACAGAACGAGAATTTTCGCTTTGGATGTCACAAAAGAGCTGAACTCTCTGAAGCAGGCGTTGCTGCGGCACAGAGCAGTAGTCAGAATGCTGATTAACTGTGCGGGATATGGCATTATGGGAAGCTTTTCGGAGCAGGATGCGGATATGGAACTGGGAATGATTCGGCTGAACTGCCAGGCCCTCACCGGTATAACCCACTGTGTGCTTCCCTATATGCGGCGAAACAGTCGTATCATTCAGATCGCCTCCAGCGCCGCATTTCTGCCGCAGCCTGATTTTGCGGTATATGCGGCTACAAAGGCTTATGTGCTGAGTTTTTCCAGGGCGCTGGGGGAAGAATTGAAGCCTGCCGGCATTTATGTTACCTGTGTGTGTCCGGGGCCGGTGGACACACCTTTTTTCGAGCTGGCGGAAGCCACAGGCTCCACGCTTTCCATAAAGAAATATACCATGGTTACGCCGGAGAGGGTAGTGCGGCTTGCCCTGAAGGATGCTTACCACAGACGTTCCATGTCAGTCTGCGGCCTGCCCATGAAAGCATTTCTGCTGCTTTCCAAAGCAGTGCCTCATAAAGTGCTTCTGGAGCTTACAAATCAGATGAAAAAGAAAGGACTGTAAAGATGCAGCTGAAACGAATGTTTTCCACCGGCAGTGTAAAAGGGACCAAAAACTATCTGCGCACTCAGAAAAAATATGAAGTGATCCGCACCATCATTTATTTTGCCATTTCCATTTCCCTTTTTACAGCCGGTTATCTTCAGACGGGAAGAAGAGCGAATCTGCTGAGTATTGTAGCTGTTCTGGGTTGTCTTCCCGCCAGTAAAAGTGCGGTAAGCGCGGTGATGTTTCTGCGGTTCAAAAGCTGCAAAGCACAGGCAGCCGCCGAAATCGAGGAGCACAGTCAGGGGCTGCGCTGCCTGTACGATATGGTTTTCACCTCTTACAGGAGAAATTTCGTGGTCAGCCATCTGGCGGTCTGCGGCAATACAGTCTGCGGCTATGCGGAAAGAACGGATTTTGCGGAAAACGAGTTCAATAAACATATCAGTGAAATCCTGAAACTGGACGGACATAAAAATGTCACGGTAAAAATCTTTACCAGTTTGCCGCGCTACTGGGAACGGCTGGAACAGATGAAGGAACTGACAGCTGAAGTGGCCCGGACGGAAGCAGTGATTGCTTCGCTGAAAAGTGTTGCACTCTGACAGGCTGTCGCCAGAATGGGAATGGGGGAGAGAAAACGATGCACTCCTGTAAAATAGAGAGAAATCAGGCCGGACAGCGGCTGGATAAATTTCTGCGCAAGCTTCTTCCCGAGGCAGGTAACAGCTTTCTGTATAAAATGCTTCGTAAAAAAAACATTACACTCAACGGAAAAAAAGCGGAAGGCAATGAGATTCTTGCGCTGAATGACGAGGTTAAACTTTTTTTCTCCGAGGAAACCTTTGCTAAATTTTCAGGTCAGCCTTCGTTTTCGGGGCCGCCTTCGGAGACCGGGAAAGCTCTCCCTGGCGGCAGGGTCACTTCGCAAGTCAGAGAATATGAGAATGCGTTTGCCAGACTTCAGGGAATTACCATATTGTACGAAGATGAGGACTGTCTGATTGTGAATAAACCCTGCGGTATTCTGACACAGAAAGCCGTCCGTACAGATATCAGCATAAATGAATGGCTGGCGGGGTATCTGTTACAGAAGAATCCCGCATTTGGAGAGGAGCTTTCCACCTTTCGTCCTTCCGTCTGCAACCGTCTGGACAGAAATACCAGCGGAATTGTGCTCTGCGGAAAAAGTCTGCCGGGACTGCAATCTCTGAGCAGCATAATCCGGGAACGGAGAATCCGCAAATTCTATCGTACCATCTGCGTGGGAGCTTTGAAGGAGGCTGTGAACATACAGGGTTACCTGGTAAAAAACAGCGTCGAAAACCGTGTGACGGTTTCCGGCAGCCCCTCTTCCCAGGCTCCGGACGAAAAAGCATCTCCCATCCATACGGTATGCTCGCCCATTCTTGTCACAGATGCGTTCACACTGCTGGAAGTGGAACTGATTACCGGAAAAAGCCATCAGATACGTGCCCACCTGGCTCAAATCGGCCATCCGCTGGCAGGAGATCACAAATACGGAAAAGCCTCCGTAAACCGAATGCTGAAGGGAAAATACGGTCTGGAACATCATCTGCTTCACGCCTGCAGAGTCACTTTTCCGGAAACCTTAAGGGAATCAGCTGATAATCTGAGCGGAAAAAGTATCTGTGCGCCCTGTCCGGCATTATTTACGGAACTGGAAGACAAACTGTTTGGAAGGTGAGTTATGGCTACATGGAATTCCAGAGGCCTGCGCGGGTCCACACTGGAGGATATGATTAACAGAACAAATGATAAGTATTCCGATGCCGGTCTTGCGCTGATTCAGAAGGTGCCCACACCCATTACTCCTATTAAGATGGACAGGGAACATCGCCAGATTACGCTGGCCTACTTTGAGCAGAAAAGTACGGTAGACTATATCGGTGCGGTGCAGGGAATTCCCGTATGCTTCGATGCAAAGGAATGTGCCGTGGATACTTTTGCCCTGCAGAATATTCATGAACATCAGGTGACTTTCATGGAGAAATTCGAAAAACAGGGAGGAATCGCTTTTTTTCTGATTTATTACACCCATAAGGATATTCTGTATTATCTGCCTCTTCAGATGCTGCTTTTTTTCTGGAACCGTGCAAAAGAAGGCGGCCGAAAAAGCTTTCGATACGAAGAACTGAATCCGGAATATATTTTGCCCAGGAAGCATGGAATTATGGTTCCCTATCTGGATATGCTGCAAAAGGATTTGGAGGACAGGGCTTGACAGTAAATTTTTTTTTCGCTATACTACAAACAATTTGATTCACTGTTGTAGCAGCGCGTTACTCTGGTAAAGTCCCGTGGAAACGTCGCTGAGACAACAGGATTTTCTGTGCAGATGAGAAAGGCGCAGACAGCAGAGAAAGGCAGACAACTTCATGAGTCAGAAACTGTTACATACGCCGGAGGGCGTTCGCGATATCTATGGCAGAGAGTACGCCAGAAAGTTATCTGTGGAAAACAGTCTGAAAGAAAGCATTCGCCTCTATGGCTATGAGGAGATTCAGACACCAACTTTTGAATTTTTTGATGTGTTTTCCAGAGAAATCGGCACGACGCCAAGCAAGGAGCTTTATAAATTCTTCGATAAGGAAGGCAATACGCTGGTGCTTCGTCCTGATTTTACCCCTTCCATAGCCCGATGTGCCGCAAAATATTTCTGTGAGGAGCAGGTTCCCTTACGTTTCAGCTATATGGGAAATACCTTTACAAACACCTCCAATCTTCAGGGAAAGCTGAAGGAAGTGACCCAGCTGGGAGCGGAACTTGTCAATGAGCCCTCCATGGAAGCGGACGCGGAGATTCTCAGTCTGGTGATTCGGGCACTGCTGAACACGGGTTTAAAGCGGTTCCAGATAGCCATCGGAGATGTGGAATATTTTAAGGGACTTTGCGAAGAGGCAGGACTGGATGAGGAGACGGAACTGGATTTGAGAGCGCTGATCTCCGGGAAAAATTATTTTGCCGCCCAGGAGCTTTTGCAGGAGCGCAATGTGGAAGAGCCTTACAGGAGCAGGCTGCTGAAAGTGGCAGATCTGTTCGGCGATCTGGGGTCTCTTTCCGGCGCCGGCGCCATGGCCTGCAATCCCCGTTCCCTTTCCGCCATCCGCAGACTGGAAGAACTGTATTCCCTTCTGAAGCTGTATGGGACAGCCGACTATGTCTCTTTTGATTTGGGAATGTTGAGCAAATACAGATATTATACGGGAATGATTTTTAAGGCTTATACTTACGGAGTGGGGGAAGCCATTGTGAAAGGCGGCAGATATGATAAACTGCTGCAGCAATTCGGAAAGCCGGCCCCGGCGGTGGGGTTTGTCATGGTAGTTGACAGTATTCTGGAGGCGCTTTCCGGTCAGAATATTGAGATTGCGGTCACCGAACCGCCCCGGAAGCTTTACTACCGCCCCGGGGATTACAGAGAGAAGCTGGCCGAGGCACAGGCGCTTCGAGGCCGGGGAATATCGGCGGCACTGATTCCGGCAGAATCTGGAGGTGTGTCCAATGAGTGAGAACAGATACCTGACTTTTGCTCTGACAAAAGGACGGCTTGCAAATCAGACCCTGGCTTTGTTCGAAGAAGCCGGCATCTTCTGTGAGGAAATGAAGGATAAAACATCCCGGAAGCTGATTTTTGTGAACGAGGAGCAGAAGCTGAAATTTTTTCTGGCAAAAGGCCCGGATGTGCCCACCTATGTGGAATACGGCGCCGCCGACATCGGCATTGTGGGCAGAGATACCATTCTGGAAGAGAACCGGAATGTATATGAAGTGCTGGATCTGGGATTCGGCAAATGCCGTATGTGCGTGTGTGGTCCGGCTTGTGCAGGAGACCTTCTGCTGCATCACGAGCGTATCCGGGTATCCAGCAAATATCCGAATATTGCCAAAGACTACTTTTACAATAAAAAGCATCAAACCGTGGACATCATCAAGCTGAACGGCTCGGTGGAGCTGGGACCGCTGGCAGGACTGTCGGAAGTGATCGTGGATATTGTGGAAACCGGTTCCACACTGCGGGAAAATGGTCTGGAAGTATTGGAAGAAATCTGTACTCTGTCCGCGCGGATGATTGTAAATCCGGTGAGTATGCAGATGGACAGGGCGAGAATTCAGGCGCTGGTGACAGGACTTCGGCGTAAGCTGGAGGAGGAATCCCACAGAGCTGACTGAAACGCTGTGCGGCCGGAATTCCTGCGGCTGCATATGGAATGTGGGCATGAAAGAAAAGAGGCACAAAATGAGAATTGTAAAATTGACACCTGAAACCAGAACCAATCTGCTGAATGATTTGCTGAAGAGAAGTCCGAATCATTATTCTGAATATGAAAAAACGGTAAATGAAATACTGGAGAATGTCCGGAAGAAAGGGGACCAGGCTTTATTTGCATATACGAAGAAATATGACGGCTTTGCTCTGGATGCCGACAATATTCTGGTGAAGGAGGCGGAAATCCAGAAGGCCTGCGACAGTCTGGACGGGAACCTTCTTCAGGTCATCCGGCGTTCCGCCGAGAATATCCGGGCGTTTCATCAGAAACAGCTTCGGTGCAGCTGGTTTGATACCAGAGAGGACGGCAGTCTCCTGGGAATGAAATTTACTCCTGTGGAGAGAGCCGGGGTTTATGTCCCGGGCGGGAAGGCTGCGTATCCTTCCAGTGTGCTGATGAATGTGATTCCGGCCAGAGTTGCCGGCGTAAAAGAGATTATCATGACGACTCCTCCCGGGGCAGACGGTAAAATAAATCCGGGAACTCTGGCGGCGGCGCATATTGCCGGAGTGGATAAAATCTATAAAGCCGGCGGAGCACAGGCGGTGGCCGCCATGGCTTTCGGAACGGCATCCATTCCCAAAGTGGACAAGCTCACCGGGCCCGGCAACATTTTCGTGGCTCTGGCGAAAAAAGCCGTATATGGTTACGTGGGAATCGACTCTGTCGCCGGTCCCAGTGAGATTCTGGTACTGGCGGACGAGACGGCCAACCCCAGATATGTGGCTGCGGACCTTCTGTCTCAGGCGGAACATGATGAACTGGCCAGCGCCATTTTAATCACCACCTCAAAGGAACTGGCAGAGCAGGTTTCAACAGAGGCTGAGGCCTTTGCAGGAAAACTGTCCAGAAGCGAGATCATCCGGAAGTCTCTGGACAATTATGGTTATATCCTGGTGGCGGAAACCATGGAGGATGCCATAGATGCCGCCAATGAGATTGCGTCGGAGCATCTGGAGATTCTGACGGCAAATCCCTATGAAGTGATGGCGAAAATCCGGAACGCCGGAGCCATCTTCCTGGGAGAATACTCCTCGGAGCCTCTGGGCGATTACTTTGCCGGGCCGAATCATATCCTTCCTACCAACGGCACCGCGAAATTTTTCTCTCCCCTGAATGTGGAGGATTTTATGAAGAAGACCAGCATTATTTCCTACTCCGCACAGGCGCTGGAAAAAGTACACAAAGAAATTGAACTTTTCGCCGAAAGCGAGGGGTTGACAGCTCATGCCAACAGCATAAAAGTGAGATTTGAGTAATCAGGCAAAGCGGAACCGGTTCAAATGGAAGAGACAGGAACTGAATGAGGAGAGCAAAATGAGAACGGCATCTGTTGACAGAACCACAAAGGAAACGGACATTTCCATCACATTGAATCTGGACGGAACAGGGATATCGGAGATTTCCACAGGTATTGGCTTTTTTGACCATATGCTGGAAGGATTTTCCAGACATGGTTTCTTTGATCTGAAATGTCAGGTCAAAGGAGATCTGCATGTGGACGGTCATCACACGGTGGAAGACACCGGCATTGTGCTGGGACAGGCCCTGGCAAAAGCCCTGGGTGATAAGAAGGGAATCCGCAGATACGGATATTTTATTCTGCCTATGGACGATGCGCTGGCGCTGTGTGCCGTGGATCTCAGCGGACGGCCTTTTTTACAGTTTGACTGTGACTTTCCCGCAGAGCGGGTGGGCGGGCTGGATACGGAACTGGTGAGAGAATTTTTCTATGCGGTATCCTACAGCGCCGGTATGAATCTCCACATTCGACTGCTGAGCGGCAGCAATGCCCATCATATGGCAGAAGCCATATTCAAGGCATTTGCGAAAGCGCTGGACCAGGCGGTGGAAACAGACCCACGCATCAGAGATGTACTCAGCACAAAGGGAATGCTGTAAATTCTGAACGATTATCATAAACTACTGAGAAAGAAGTGTGTAGGCACGGAGGAATACAATGATTGTCAAGAAATTTGTACCCTGTATTTATCTTTATAACGGTCATGCGGTAAGGCGGCTGAATGACCCTTCCGTCGTAGAGACGGATCCGCTTCGTCTGGTGCGCTTCTACAATGAAAACAACGCAGACGGATTGATTGTGTTTGACATGTCCGATACCGACGAAGCTCATGAGGAAGCCCTGGATGTGATCAAGGAAATCTGCGGGGCTGCGGAAATGGATGTAATCGGGGCAGGCAATATCAGGCGGATGGAAGATGTCAAGAAGCTGTTATATGCGGGCTGCAGAAAAGCGATTCTGGATTACAGCAGGGAGAGCAATGTGGCTGTCACAGAGGAAGTGTCCCTGAAATTCGGCAGAGATAAGATTCTTGCTTCTTATAGAACTGTGGAGGAGATTTCCGGACGGAAAGAATTGCTGGAGAAATACGTATCCGCGCTTCTCCTGCTGAATCCACATCAGATCAGAGAGACAGAGAAAATAACGGAGCTGCCTTTTTTTGTAGAGGTAAATCAGATTGCGCTGAACAAACTGATGGAGATTTTCGCCTATAAAAATGTCTGTGGTGTTACAGGCAACACCATCAATGACAATTATCGTGATATTCCGGCCCTCAAGAATCTGTGTAAGGAAAATAACATTCTGGTGGAAACCTTTGAAGCTGCCTTTCAGTGGGCGGATTTCCGGAAAAACAGCGATGGACTTGTGCCTGTGATTGTGCAGGATTATCGCACCGGAGAAGTTTTGATGATGGCTTATATGGATGAAGAGGCCTATCAGGAGACCATTGGCTCCGGACGGATGCATTATTACAGCAGAAGCCGCCGCACACTCTGGCTGAAGGGAGAAACCAGCGGGCATTTCCAGTATGTGAAAAGCCTGGCCGCAGACTGTGATATGGACACCATTCTGGCTAAAGTTTCTCAGGTGGGAGCTGCCTGCCACACAGGGGCGAGAAGCTGCTTCTTCAATGAAATTACCAGAAAAGAATATGAAGAAACCAATAACCCTCTGCAGGTCCTGGGAGAAGTTCTGGACATTATCAGAGACAGAAAAATCCATCCCAAAGAGGGGTCATATACCAATTACCTTTTTGAGAAGGGCCTGGACAAGATTCTGAAGAAGCTTGGGGAAGAGGCAACGGAAATTGTGATTGCTGCCAAAAATCCCAACGCCAATGAAGTAAAATACGAAATGAGCGATTTCCTTTACCATATGATGGTGCTGATGGCAGAAAAGGATATCAGCTGGGAAGAGCTTGCCGCCGAGCTTGCCAATCGGTGATATTAAAGAGTTATCCGTGTCTGATTTTATAAATAATATATAAATTTCCTTAAAATTTTCAGGAGATTCTAAAGAAATTCTTTTGAAAAAATAAAAAACTATTGAAAACGCCATACAGTTATGATAGGATAGGTATGGCAAGTAATAATTTTACTGGTTGGTGAATATCTTGAAAAAACTGAAAGAAGCAGTTATTCTTCTGACCGGACTGGGACTTGTCCTTATATTTACCACCATCAGCGGAATCGGTTGTCCGATTAAATGGCTGACGGGAGTCAGCTGCGCCGGGTGCGGAATGACAAGGGCAGTATTTTATGCAGTTCAGTTTCAGTTCGGTAAAGCACTCCATTATCATCCACTATTCTGGATGCTGCCTTTCCTGGTACTGCTGTATCTGTTCTGGGAAAAAATCCCTGCAAAACCTCGAAAAGGCATATTATGGGCAGTGATATTTTTGTTTGGAGCGGTTTATTTTGTTCGGATGTTTCTGCCGGGCGATTACATAGTTACCGCAGATTTAAGATCAGGTATCATTGTTCGACTGTGGAATACTTTCACAGGGCGGTCCGCAGGAGCGGCAGGCTTCTGAAATCCTGCAGGACTTTAATCAGCAGCGGTCTGAGCACACTGAGTAAGGTGCTTTGAGAACGCTGCAGAATAAAATCAGGAAGAGAGAAATGAAAATCAAAGAGGATCGATCTTTAGGAATGTACATTATTCTGTCACTTGTCACATGTGGAATTTACAGCTATTATTTCCTGTATACCATGGCACAGGATGCGAATACTGTCTGTGCCGGAGACGGGAAGCAGACAGCGGGTCTGGTTGCCTTTATCCTGCTGTCACTGTGTACCTGCGGAATTTATGCCTGGTTCTGGTACTATGGACTGGGGAACAGGCTGGCGGAAAATGCGCCCCGTTACGGACTTACCTTTACGGAAAACGGCACCACTGTATTGATGTGGCTGATTTTCGGTTCGTTCCTGTGCGGAATTGGTCAGTTTGTGGCAATGCACATTCTGATCAAAAATATGAACCAGCTGGCTCATGCTTACAATACGCAGCATTGACCATAAATTGTGTTTTGCCAATCATTAAATTATCCCAGGATAAAGCTTGCTGATATACAGAAAACAGGTCAAAAGTGACACAGACTTTTGGCCTGTTTTTGGCAGTAAGGCGCTATGAAAACATAATAACGTAAAAAAGCTGCCGATAAACGGCAGCTTTTTTCAGGTACGACTCTATATATCATCTTACCAAAAAATAAAATAAAAGTCTAGTATTATTTTCATTTTTTTATATACTGAATTCATACATCAAATAACCGTTCAGACAGGTCACTGAACTGTTAAAATCCATACGGAAAGGAAGGAGAACCCCAATGAGTCAGACAGACAGGATACAGGGTATTTCCCGTCAGGCCGAAGAGGCCTTTCTGGAACGAACCCTTGCCATTATCCGCGACAACCTGGAAAACTACGGTGAACAGGTACGGAAGATGAGAGGAGAAATCGATGAGATGCTGGACCATTTTCATGACGATAATCCGGAGCTGATTAATCTGCTGGAGAACAGCATCACGCTCCATGAGCATCTGAAGCGGGTGGTGGAACGGAATGAAAAGGCACAGAACAAACCTTATTTCGGGCGAATTGATTTCCATGATGAAACTCTGCATAAGGAAGAAACCCTTTATATCGGCAAGGGCGGCATATCCATAGACACCACACATCAGGCGGTGGTGGACTGGCGGGCACCTGTGGCAAATGCCTACTATGAAAACGGATTGGGCCGATGCAGCTATACCGCACCGGGCGGCAGCCAGATGCCCATTGATCTGAAGCGAAAGCGGACCTATGAAATCGAAAAGGGAAAGCTTCTGGATTACTTTGACAGTGAAGTGGTGGCAAATGACGAGCTTCTGACCAAGTACCTGGCAAAGAACAAGCAGGCTGTATTGAATGAGATTGTTGCCACCATCCAGAAGGAACAGAATGAAATCATCCGCAAATCACCTTACCACAATATCATTGTTCAGGGCGTGGCCGGTTCCGGCAAGACCACCGTTGCCATGCATCGAATCTCCTTTATCCTCTACAATTATCCGGAGCGCTTTAAACCGGATGACTTTTACATCGTGGGCAGCAACCGGATTCTGCTGAATTATATTACCGGAGTCCTTCCCGATCTGGATGTGTACGGTGTGCGGCAGATGACCATGGAGCAGCTTTTTGTCCGCCTCCTGTACGAGGACTGGGATGAGCGGAGATACCGCATCAAAAAGAGCACACAGAACAGCAATCAGGGCAGTATCAGAGGGACTTCCGGCTGGTTTGAAGCTCTGAAAGACTATTGTGATGCTCTGGAATGGCACAGCATCCTGAAGGAATCTGTTTATCTCAATCCCAGACAGTTTGTGGAAGGTCTCAGAGACGGAAAAGCCGGTGTCTATGACGAAACAGACGGAAAAGAAACGGATCCCGGGAATCTTGTACTTCTTGTAGATGGGAAAGCGGTGGAACGCTATATTCAGCAGAATCCGAAGATATCCATGCAGAATAAGATCAATATGCTCAACGAACGTCTGATTATCAAGATAAAGGAAGAATTTCTCGGCAAGGGTGTCAAATACACAGAATCGGAAAAAAAGGCTATTCTGAGAGCATATCGCGGCAGGTATGGCGGCAGAGAGTGGAAGGGTTCCATATACGAACTGTATCGCAGCTTTCTGAGACAGCAGAGTGAGAAGGGAATGCAGACAGATATTCCGGACAATGCCTTTGATGTATATGATTTGGCTGCACTGGCCTATATTTACAAAAGAATCAAGGAGACGGAAGTCATCAGCGAAGCACATCATATTGTCATTGACGAGGCGCAGGATTTCGGAATGATGGCTTACCGGGTTCTGCATTTCTGCATTGAGGCATGTACTTACACTGTTATGGGAGACGTCTCCCAGAATATCCATTTCGGCTTTGGCCTCAACGACTGGGAGGAGCTGCGGCGTCTTCTCCTTCCCGACAAAATGGACAGTTTTGGAATATTAAAGAAAAGCTACCGCAACACCGTTGAAATTTCGGATTTTGCCATCAATATTCTGCACCACGGACAGTTTTCAAGCTATCCTGTGGAGCCCATTATCCGCCATGGAGATCCTGTTCGGATTCTGCGCGCCGGAGAAGGGGGACTCTTTAAAACAGCGGCGGACATTTGCCGCAGCTGGAAAGAAAAAGGGTTCGACACCATAGCGGTTGTCTGCCGCAGTCAGTCCGGTGCGGACAAGGCCGCAGAAGCAATGGGAAAATACATTGAAATCATGGAAAATGATCTGGAGACAGCCGTATTCGGAAGCGGTGTCATGGTCCTGACGGTGGAGTATACAAAAGGACTGGAATTTGATGCCGTGCTCATTCTGGATCCCACGAGAGAAGATTATCCAGTGGATGACGGCCACGCAAAGCTGCTTTATGTGGCGGCAACCCGCGCGCTTCATGAGCTGTGTATTCTTCACCAGGAGGAGCTGACCGGTCTGATTACCGATCCGATTCCGGAGAAAAGATCGCTTCAGCCATTGGCAGATATCCGGCCGGCTCAGCCGCATACCGGTCCTGGGAAAACGCAGTCTGCATCGGCCGCCGGCGGGAAAGCGGAAAAACGGGAAAAGAGAAGCTTGCTGCCACAGAAGCCAAAGCTTTCGGGCAGCACAGAGAAAACCGGTCCTTCGCTTACCGGATTATACAGCGGCAGGCCGGCTCCCGCCGCCAAAACCGCAGAGAAAGGTGAAACAAAGCAGCTTTCCCGGCAGCGCTCCGCTGAGAAGGAACGAAAAAGCGGTCCGACTTTTGGAGAGATTCCTCCCACGGAAAAGCTTCGTCCCCAGGGGCATTCCAGAATTGACCTTGCAGTCCGCTGGATAGCAAAACAATCGGACGGACTTTATCTGCAGAGCAGATACGGCACACTGCGCCTTTCTCCTGTGGGAAGTGCCATCGTACGTGTAACCTTTGCCAAAAACGGGCAGCCCGCCGGAGAAGTGCATCCCCTGGTTGCAGTGGATCGGACGGAAAAATTCTGGATGTACAGGGATGTAGGAAGCATTGTGGAGCTAACCACGGACGAACTTCTCCTGCGCGTGGACAAAGCCACAGGATCCATCTGTTATCTGACCAGAGACAGAAAGCTTTTACTCGCGGAACGCGGCAGAGAATGCCGCCAGCTGGAAAGTGCCGCCGCCGGGAAAATGAAGGCTTGGCAGTTCCTGGAACTGGCTAAAAAAGAACAGCTTTATGGCTTCTGTACGGAAGGGGAAGCGGGAATCAGCCTGCGGGATACGGCCCGATACCTTTCCCGGGAAAAGTGTCTTCCCTTCCTGCTGTCCGACAAAGGCTACGGCATTCTCATAGCTGCAGACGGTCCCATATTCAGCTGTGATATTCCGGCATACGGTTCCTATTTCCATATGGAAAGTACCGGACAGCTGGATTATTACTTCATTGCAGGGAAAAAACAGGATACCATCCTCAATGCCTGTGCGTATCTGTGCGGAAAGCTCTGATCTCAGCGTGAAGTGGAGATGGTTTCCACCCAGGCCTCTATAGCATCTTCATAATCGGCCGAAATCGCCTGGAATATTTTTTCCGAGGTGATTCCGGCCACACTCATGTGATTGGCATCCATCACAATCACCGCCGCCGCCAGAAACAGGGCAATCAGGAATCGCAGCTTCAGGAAGGTAAAGCTTTCCTCTCCAGGCTGCAGCGGCTCATTATAAGGGTCGCCCCAGGCGGAAGAGTAGCCCTGCTTTTCCGGAAGAATGCTGCTCCTGCCGTATAGCAGCCTCTCTCTGTTAGACATATCGTACTGATCTTCATGATATCTGGAACGCACCTGCTGCACAAGCTGCAGCTTCTGTTCTGTGGTCACATTACTCATTCTGTAATTCCTCAAAGTCTTTTTCGGAAGCTTATTTAAAAATATGGCATTTGTGACCATATTATGATAAAATAAAGAGTATGGGGAAGAAATATCCTGAGAAAATCGGCTCCGTAGGAGACTATTTACGAGAAAGAGAGAGGTAATTCTATATGGAAGGCAATGGAAAGCAATTTGGGGAAAAACTTTTTTCCAACATCGCAAAGGTGATCGTGGGAAAGGAGCAGACTGTCCGACTTCTGCTGACGGCACTGCTGGCTGACGGTCATGTTCTGCTGGAGGACGTACCGGGAACAGGGAAGACAAAGCTGGCGAAGACACTGGCCAAAAGCGTCAGTGCCGATTTCGCCAGAATTCAGTTTACACCGGATCTGCTCCCCAGCGACATCACAGGGTTAAATGTGTATGACAGACAGAAGAACGAATTTGTGCTGCGCCGGGGACCTGTATTTACCAATATTCTTCTGGCCGATGAGATTAACAGAGCCACACCCAGAACACAGGCCGGTCTGCTGGAATGTATGGAGGAGCGCCAGGTGACCATTGACGGCGAAAGCTACACGCCGGGGAACCCGTTTTTTGTAATCGCCACCCAGAATCCGGTGGAAACCACAGGAACTTTTCCTCTGCCGGAAGCGCAGATGGATCGTTTCATGATGCGCCTGTCCATGGGACTGCCGGCCAGAGAAGAAGAACTGGCCATTCTTGAGAAATATATGGAGAAAGAGCCTCTTGCGGAGCTGGAAAGTGTGCTGACGCTGGAGGCGCTCGCCCAGGCAAAGGAGGAAATAAACCGCGTCTTTGTACATAAATGTGTGCGTGAGTATATGGTGGATATTGTGGAAGCTACCAGGAACGGAGAGGAGATCGTTCTGGGCGTGAGCCCCAGAGGCAACCTGGCATTGCTTCGCTGTGCAAAAGCATATGCCTGGCTGGAGGGCAGAGATTTCTGCATCCCGGATGATATCAAGGCTCTGGCGGTGCCTGTGCTGGCACATCGTATTGTATTGGGTTACGGCTCAGGCGGCATGGACGGAACCGTAAAATTCATTGAGAAAATTATTGCATCCACTCCCGTGCCCACTGAGGAATTTGAGAGATGACCAGAATAATCGGAATCGGCATAATCGGATTTCTGCTCCTGATACTCCAGAAATATTTCTATGAAAAATTCTGGCAGAGGCATTTGAATGTGCGAATTCATTTTGGAGCAGATCATATTTTTGAAGGAGAGCAGGGAGAGCTGAAGGAAGTCATAGAAAACAGAAAAAGGCTACCGCTTTCCATGCTGAAGGTAAAGTTCAAGACTGACAGGCACCTGTTGTTCGGCAATGAAAAAGGCTCCCGGACCACGGACCAGTATTACCGAAATGATGTGTTTCGAATCGGGGGCGGGGAGAGAGTGACCCGCACCCTGAAATTCAAAGGCGGAAGGCGGGGGTATTATACCATAGATGAAATCAGTCTGGTGGCCTCCGACCTGTTTCTGCTGAATCAGATGGTTGCGGAGCAGCCTGTGCGGACGGAGCTGTATGTGTATCCCCGGCCTTTTGACAGCAGCAGGCTGCGTCAGTCTCTGATTCAGCTGAACGGAGAGGTTCTCTCCAGGCGTCACTTGTTGGAAGATCCCTTTGAATACCGCGGAATCCGGGAATATCAGCCCTATGACGATATGCGCAGTATTAACTGGAAGGCGACGGCCAAAACCGGAGATTTTAAGGTCAATCAGAGGAATTATACATCTCTGAAAAGTGTGCGCATTTTTTTCAATATTCAGGATGATCACATTCTGAAAAGGGAATCTTCCGTGGAGTTATCCCTGCGGGTTGTGGCTTCCCTCTGTCAGCTTTTCCTGCGTCAGGGCATACAGGTTTCCTGTCATGGAAACGGTGTGGATATTGTGACACACAGTCCCCTCTCTGTGAAGGCAAAGGCGGGAGAGGGACAGATGGATACCATCTACCGTGCTCTTGCCAGAATTGACGTGGGACATCCCACAGTAAATTTTACTGAATATTTCGAAGAGATTCTGTTCCAAAAGGCACAGGGAACCTTTACCTATTTCGTTGCTCCCAATCAATATGACGATTTTGTGGAGCTTCTGACCAGATATCAGGATAAGGGCAATCCGTTTGTGTGGTTTTATCCTGTGGCAGATGAAAGTAAGCCGGAGGTGCCTGCGGCGCTGGAAAGCTGTGTGGAGGTGCTTTATGAACATTAAAAAAATCCGCCTTTTTAATGAGCTGCTGACAGAACAGATGAATCACTGGATGCTGTATCCACTGATGCTGATGGTTATGGGGATATCCAGGAAAATGCAGGGAGAAGGAGAGCCCAACCTGTTGGTCTGGCTTCTCTGCGGTCTTATTCCGCCGGTGTTCCTGCTGCTTCGATGCAGTGTAAAGCATCTCATCCTTTTTGTACTTCTGCATCTGGCTGTGGTGAGCGCCATAATCGCCCTTGTCCTGATGCCGCAGATGCTGTTGATTGAAAGAATTGTCTGTATCGTCTGTGCCCTGGGATATGCACTGTACTCTCTGGTCCAGCGACTGAAGAATAATACTCTGTATACCGGCGCCATACAGCTGCCCTTTGCAGTGGCAATTTCCGCGTTTTCCGCGCTGCTGCAGCATTATCAGGGGACAGAGGGCTGGGAGCATTATTATCTTTTTTCATTGATCGCAGAAATCGCGCTGTATTTTATTATCTATTACATAGAGCATTACCTGGATTTCCTTGCCATGAACAACAGCAGCGCCGGTTTTCTGCCGGCCAGGGAAATGTTTCATTCCGGTATGGGGCTGGTATTGCTGTATACCACACTGGGGACGGTGCTGTTGCTTCTGGGTTCCCAGTTTGAATGGGTATCCGGAATCCTGCAGCCCATAAAGGTGCTTTTGCTGCGTTTGCTGCGCTTTCTGTTTTCTCTGGGAGGAAGCGAAGAACAGCAGACGGAAATACCTGTGGAAGAGCCTGTAAATACCGGCATGGGAGCCATGCCGCTTCCCGGGGGAGGAGAATCACACTGGATTTGGAAGGTGCTGGAATTTATCGTGATAGCCGCTTTCTTTTTGGGCTCCCTGTGTGTTGTCATATTTCTCATCCGAAAATTTATTCAGGTAATTCGAAAATATATGCATCTTCAGTTTTCCGAGCGCACTTCACAGTCAGAAGAGGATGCCTTTGACTTCAGAGAAAAATGTGAATTGGAGAAGTCCGCTGACAAAGAGAGAAAAAGTCTCTTCAGTGTGCTTTCTCCAAAGGAGAGAATCCGAAAGCTCTACAAGAAGAAAGTTCTGCAGTCAGCGGCGGGAAAAGCGGAAGAGGATCGAAGCCGGCTGGGACTGTATACAGCGAAAGAATGGGAAGAAAAGCTGGAGACAGAAGGTATGGCTGAAATTTACCAGCTGGCCCGCTACTCCGGACGTGAGATGACAGGCGCAGAGGTAAAGAAAATGAAAGAGGCCTGCAGACAGTCAAATACCCTGCTGTAAGCAACGGGGCATCAAATTTGTAGCGCTGCAGAGCAGAAAGCGTCCAAAGGACACTTTGGTATTTGACCCTCGCGGCAGTCGCCAAATGTGCATGCAAGCATGCCCGCTTGGCTCGTTGCTCGCGGGAATAAAGAGAGAATACTGGGAGAATATCTGTATGTATGAGAGAAAACTGGCATTAAACCACGATATCCTGATGCGTGTCGAGAAACCGGCCCGTTATATCGGCGGGGAAGTAAATGCTGTCATGAAAGACCTTTCCGGGGTAAGCATCCGTTTTGCATTCTGCTTTCCGGATGTATATGAAATCGGTATGTCACATCTGGGAATGCAGATTCTTTATGAAATGTTTAATTCCATGGAGGATGTATGGTGTGAGCGAGTCTTTTCCCCATGGACAGATCTGGATGCCATCATGCGCAGAGAGCATATCCCTTTATTTGCACTGGAATCGCAGGACCCGGTAAAATCATTTGATTTTCTGGGCATTACCATTCAGTATGAAATGTGCTATACGAACATTCTGCAGGTCCTGGATCTGGCACAGATTCCCCTTCATGCCCGGGAGAGAGGGGAAGACTGCCCCATTGTAATCGGCGGCGGTCCCTGCACCTACAATCCGGAACCTCTGGCTGATTTCTTCGACTTATTTTATATCGGAGAGGGCGAGACAAGATATCATGACCTGTTTACGCTTTATCAGGAATGCCGTGGAAATCATCTGGGCAGAACAGAATTCCTGCGCCGTGCCGCCAGACTTCCCGGGATTTATGCCCCGCAGTTCTATGATGTCACTTATCATGAGGATGGCACTATAGAACGCTTTTTCCCGGTGGAAGAGGGAATACCGCCCGTGATTCAGAAAGAGCTGGTAACGGATATGGCGGAAGCCTGCTATCCCACAAAGCCTGTTGTCCCCTTCATCAAAGTAACCCAGGACAGAGCTACTCTGGAAATTCAGCGGGGCTGTATTCGAGGCTGTCGCTTCTGCCAGGCCGGCCAGCTGTATCGCCCGGTCAGAGAACGGCCGGTGGAATTACTGAAAAAATATGCCATGGAAATCCTGAAGAATACCGGACATGAAGAAATTTCTCTAAGCTCTTTAAGTTCCAGTGATTATTCTGCTCTGCCGGAACTGGTAGATTTCCTCCTGGAAGAGTGCAGCAGGAGACATATCAATATATCTCTGCCCTCCCTGCGGATTGATGCCTTTTCCCTGGATGTCATGAGCAAAGTGCAGGATGTGAAGAAATCCAGCCTGACTTTTGCTCCCGAGGCAGGAAGTCAAAGGCTGCGGAATGTGATTAACAAGGGTCTGACGGAAGAGTCGATTTTAAAGGGAGCGGCACTTGCCTTCGAGGGTGGCTGGACCAGAGTAAAGCTTTATTTCATGCTGGGGCTTCCCACAGAGACACCGGAAGATATCAGGGAAATAGCCGTCCTTTCCAATAAAATAGCCGCCCTTTATTTTGACATGATTCCCAAAGAAAAACGCGGCGGAAACCGGGTGCAGATTGTGGCGAGTACGTCTTTTTTCGTACCAAAGCCCTTCACGCCCTTCCAGTGGTCCCCACAGTGTACCAGAGAAGAATTTCTGGATAAAGCCTATCTGACACGTACAGCCGTCTCAGAGCAGCTGAATCAGAAAAGTATCAAATATAACTGGCATGAGGCCGACGCCAGCGTTATGGAAGGTGTTCTGGCCAGAGGAGACAGAAGGCTCTGTCAGGTTATTCGAAAAGTATATGAAAAAGGTTCCTTCTATGATGCCTGGGGAGAGTACTACCACAATGACAGATGGCTGGAAGCCATGGAAGAGTGCGGCTTATCCGTTGCCTTTTACACCCACAGACAACGGCCGCTGGATGAAATCCTGCCCTGGGATTTCATCGACTGCGGCGTCACAAAGGCATTTCTTATACGGGAGTGGGAGAAGGCACAGCGGGAAGAAGTCTCTGAGAACTGCAGTCAGAAATGTCAGGGCTGCGGTGCGGCGCGCTTTGACTGCGGCATCTGTTTTTCATGACAGTCCTGTGAGACATCTTTGAGATAAGAAAAAGAGGCTTCCGGATACCCGGGCCTCTTTTTCTGTACCATTCTTTATTGACCGCAGATTCAGACAAAAGGTCTGAACTGCTGTTCCTGTTGAAGTCATGTATGGATTAATTGGCTGCCTTCACAGAAGTGATATGAGGGTTAACGCCGTTGTACCAGTACAGGAAACCTTCCATGTCAATCTTATCGCCTACCTTTAAGCCTTTTACAGCGGCATAGACATCGGTTGTGCTGTCACAGAGATAAGATTCCACGGTGAAGGTATAGGTTGCACCGTTAACAGATACATTGAAATACAAATCATCGCCATCCTGGCCGGAACCATCCCAGTTGTACAGGAAAGCCGCTTCATTTCCGGCTTCATCCTTTATGATATTTCCCTCCGGATCCTTTGCCGCCTCTACGGTCATTCCCTTAAAGGAAACGAACTTGTTCTGATGATTTACCAGATCATCCTGTCCAAGAAGAGCAGTGACATCTTCCGCCTCGGCTATGTAGCTTCCCTCGCCGATCTCAAAAGCGGCATCAATGATCTCAAACTCGCCGGACCATTCTGCTTTGAAACCGGTTACTTTGATTTTGGTTCCGGGAACCAGCTTTGCGTAATCCTCCTCGGAACAGGCCATTTCATACAGGAAGTACCCGCCGTCCTTATCCTGGGCATAGACAGTACAGCATCCCTGTCCGTCCTTCTCCCACCAGGACTGCTTTGCCTGCACATAAGCTTCGATTACCACCTCTGTATCCAGGGCGGCAGCCGCATACTCTTCATACGTCATTACCCCCTCGGATTTTACGTCTTCTCCGGCGTCAGATGCTTCAGAAGAAGACTCCTGTGCCTCAGCAGTACTTTCGGTACTGCTTTCTGTCGATGCGTCAGATGCATCACTGCTTTCCACGCTCGTACCTGAACTGTCACTGGAACCGGATGCCTGCCCGTCATCGTTGCCGCAGCCAACACAGCCGAACACAAGGGCCAGTGACAAAAACAGCGCTGTCATTTTTTTCATTTTTCATTTTCCTCCTCTTGAGACTGCCTCAGGGGCAGCGTTTCGTCCTCATCATACATTTTCCGAAACTTCTCCGATACTAAGAAAGCGGATCTGTCTGAAAATCTATCTGAAAACGTTGAAAATAATTATACACGATATCTGCAATAAAACAATAGTATTAATTACTCATTTGTCCATAAAATTTATGCCTTATTTTTATTTTTTGCACATATTTCATGCTCTTCAGGAAGATTTTTTCGTGGATTCTTCCTTTTTCCGTTTCAGGATTCGGGCGATGACATAAAGCAGAATCAGAACCCAGGTTCCTCCGATTGCCGCCAGAAGCAGGACTGAAGTTCCGGGAAGCGCCCCCAGGTCGCTTTTCCCACTGATAACAGAAGCGCTGCTTTCTCCGAGCTGATCCAGGCGATATCGGGAAGTGATATCACTGTAAAGTGTATCAAAATAAGCCTCGTCAATCACCTGTCCCCGACGGACAGATTTCACAGTCTGTTCGATGAGCATCCCGGCGGCATCCCGCAGGGATGCCGAACCATTGAACACCGGCGTGACGAAAGTATGGCCGGTATTGTCCAGCAATAATTCCGCCGCCCTGATTTTAACGTCATAATGCTCGGTGTTGTCCCTGCCGCAGTCGGAGAGATAAGCCTGATATTCCGCAGTGTTCTGGGCCTTTGAAGTCACCGGCACATAGCCTTCCGTCTTCGAGTATGCTATCTGAACCTTATCGCTGAGAAGATACTGGACGAAGAGCCAGGAGGCCAGTACTTCCTGAGAATCTTCTTTGTTGAAGATACAGACAGATGGCCCCTGAGAAATCATCTGCGGGTGCTCCGGGGCAAACTGGGGTATCATCATGACCTCTGTCTCAAATTCCACCAGCTGATCTGCACTGATATCCAGAAGCGGAGCATTTGTTCCCATCCAGGTGGCGCCTGCCGTGGAATCCACGGCAAAAATACACTGGCCTGCATTCAGGAAGTTGGCCGGATAGCTGGAAACCTTGAACGTAGAGAAAGCACCGCTTTTCACATGTTCCGCTATGGTACGCAGCAAATCTTCAGTGGTGTCATGAAAAAGCAGGATTTCTCCTTCCGCAGTGGAATAATCGGCATTTTTCTGTCTGAGCATCTGAATCATCATATTGTCTGTGGACTTATAGATAAAGGGAATCATCACCTTCTGGCCGTTTATGATATAATTTTCCTCCGCATCCTTCACCATGGCTGCCTCCGCCACCTCCCAGACAAAGTCCCAGGTGAGAACCTCAGGCAGTCTGTAGCCCAGTGCTTCCACATATGTTTTATTGATATAACAGGCTTCTGTAGAACGCATATAGGGAACGGCATAATAATGTCCCGCAATAGAACATTCCTCCAGAAACTGGGGGATAATCTCATCTGCAGCAGGAGCGTCAAAGGTAACTTCGCTTCCTCCCAGGCCGTATTTTTCATGATAAAACAAGTCGTCCAGCGGAACCACAAGATTGAATCCTGTCAGATAGGTGGCAATGTGGTCCGGATAGGTAATGCAGACATTGGGGGTTGTACCGGTGGCAATGTTTGTAATGACATCGTTATAAATTTTCCCATAGTCCGTATACAGGCGCAGATTCACCCTGATATTGGGATACAGCTCCTGAAAATCGGCAATAGCCTGTTCATATATGGTGGTCTGGGTCTTATTGGTGTCATTTTTGGCCCAGAAAGTAATTTCATGCTGCGCCGAAGTATCAAAGGCTGCAGGGATGGTAAAGGGTTCCAGCCCCTGCCGGGAGCCATGGCATCCGGTGAGCATCCATACAGATCCCAACATGAACGACAGCAGAAGAGTATTTTTCAATAATTTTTTCTTCTTCCATACCTGTCTCATCCTTTCATTCCTCCTCTCGACACGCCGGCCATTATCTTTTTGCGGAATATCAGAAACAGTATAATCAGCGGTGTGGAAATCACCACCACCGCAGCCATCATCGCCGGTATATTTTCCCGTCCGAATCCGTTCTCCCGAATCTCCTGAATGCCGTTGGAGACCAGGTAATAGTCCTCATTGTCCGTTATCAGACGGGGCCACACATAGGAGTTCCAGCATTCGATTACCTTCAGAATCGTTATGGTAATCAGTGTGGGCTTTGATATGGGAACCATGACTTTCAGAAGATATTTCAGATCGGAAGTACCGTCAACCTTAGCCGCATAATATAGACTGTCCGGTATCTGCTCAAAGTTCTCCTTCAGCAGATAAATATAGAAGACGGAGGTCACAGAGGGCAGTATCAACCCGGAAAAGGTGTTGCGCATGTTTAATTCGGTAACGGTCACAAAATTGGTGATTATCACCAGCTCACTGGGAATCATCATCAGAGAAAGAAACAGAACGAATACGATATTCCGGCCTCTGAATTCCAGCCTTGCAAAGGCAAAGGCGGCAAGGGTGATGACAATCAGCATCAGCGCTGTGGTTATCACAGTGAAAAGTGCAGTATTCATGAGATATCTGCCCAGGGGTACCGTGTGGAAAGCGTCCGCATAATTCTGTACGGTGGGAGACAGGGTAAAAAATTTCGGAATATATTCCGAATTGTATGCACCGTAGCTTTTTACGGAAGTGAGCACCATCCAGTAAAAAGGAAACAGTACCACTATGGCCCACAGGCCTAAAAACAGACAGGTAATCGTGCTGACAATTCGTTTGCGGACTGCCGCATTTTTTTCGATTCTGCCGTAATCAATTTTATTTTCCATGAGAATATGCCTTTCTGTAAACGGTTCAGGAATGCACTTTTTTCCTGCTGACCAGTAAGTTGATACAGGTAATCGTGAGGATGATGGTAAACAGAAGAATTGCCGCCGCGGAAGCATAGGAAGGATAACCGCCGCTGTCCCCGTACAGCATATCATATACATATCCAACGATTGTGTTCATTCCGGCCGCATTTAAATCTGTGCCGAAGAGGGCAACCGCGTCACTGTAAGCTTTGAATGCACCGATGAACCCGGTGATAATCAGATAAAATACCATGGGTGATATCATCGGAAGCGTAATTCTCAAAAAGGTTCTGAGCCTTGAGGTACCGTCCACTCTGGCTGCGTTGTAATATTCCTGATTGACAGAGGACAGCGCACCGGTCAGAATAAGTATTTTAAAGGGCATAACCACCCAGATGGTATAAAAGCAGAGGACAAACATTTTCGCCCAGTACGGACCGTCAATAAAATCTACAGAATCACCTCCAAACCAGGTAATCAGCAGATTAATCAGACCGTCGGAGTATGCGGTCTTTTTGAACAGAATCATAAATACCAGACCAATGGCGAGTGTGTTGGTCACATAAGGAAGAAAATAAACCGTCTGCAGGAAATTCCGAAACGGCGTGATGGAATGCAGACCCACGGAAATCAGCAGTGCAATTCCTGTAGACAGCGGCACGGTAATCATCACCAGAAGGAAAGTGTTTTTAACCGCCTGCAGAAAATAAGGATCATGCAGCACATAAGAATAATTATAGAATCCCGTACCAAAATAAGTCTGGGATGCGGAATTATATCCCTCTTCAAAGGAATAGATAAAAACGTCTGCCAATGGATATATCATAAAAACGCTCAGAAACAACAATGCGGGAAGAAGATACAGCCAGGCCTTCAGGCTGCCGAGCTTTTTCCGGATGGTTGTCCCTGCTGCTGAACTCTTTCTGTCTCTTTTCATTGCACGCCTCCCCCTGAAACCGCAAAACCAATCCGTTCTTCCGTATCCCGGCGAAAGACAAAGACTTTCCGGGGAATCAGGTCAAAGCGGACAACATGGCTCTCAAAATCAGGCTGGTTCTCCGTACTGATAATCGATCGAATCTGAGGATTCAGAGAAAATTTATTTCTGGAAACAACGCTGATATCGCGGCCCATTACCTCCACACCGCTTAATTCACAGCTCAGAACACCGTTCTCACGCAGCCGAAAGCCCTCCGGTCTGACGGCGACACAGACCTCTTCCGGCATTGGATCCGCAAAAACTTCCAGGCCTTCCAGAACTGCCTCCGCACCTATGTACAGTCTGCCGTCCCGGATTTTCCCGTCAAATACATTGACAGGAGGGGTACCCAGAAATCTGGCCACAAAAAGATTAGCCGGATTGTCATAGACTTCCTGAGGTCTGCCAATCTGCTGGACGATTCCCTCCTTCATGACAACGATCATATCTGAAATGCTCATTGCCTCTTCCTGGTCATGAGTCACGAAGATTGTGGTGATACCGGTCTCCCTCTGAATTCTTCTGATTTCCTCCCTTGTCTGAAGACGCAGACGGGCGTCCAGATTGGAGAGCGGCTCATCAAGAAGAAGTACCTTCGGCCTTTTTACCAGCGCCCTTGCAATGGCCACGCGCTGCTGCTGACCTCCGGAGAGTTCTCCCGGCTTGCGGTCCAGAAGTTCTTCAATCTGTACCAGGCCTGCAGCTTCTCTTGCTTTTTCCGCCATTTCAGCTTTGGTAAGCCTGTCTCTGCCCTTCAGATTCTGCAGAGGAAACAGAATGTTCTGCATCACGGTCAGATGAGGATAAAGCGCGTAATTCTGAAATACCAGACCAATCCCCCTGTGCTCCGGCGGCAGGTCGGTGACATCATCCTCCCCGAAGAAGATTCTTCCGGCAGTGGGCTTCACCAGACCGCTGATCAGATTCAGAGTGGTGCTTTTCCCGCATCCGGACGGTCCCAGCAGTCCGATCAGCTTGCCGTCCGGAATTCTGAAGCTGAAATCGCTGACAGCAATTATGTCTTTCTTTTTCCTTCTGTCACGGCCCGGGAACTTTTTCGTCAGATTCTGTAATATAACTTCCATAATTTCCCTTCCTCCTGATTCTGTCTGACCGTTCTGTGGTTTTCTTTCTCTGCAGGCTGGCCAAACTGCTATCATTATACAGAAAAATGGCAGAAATGTCCAGTGTCTGCCGGGGTACTTTGTCGCCCGCAGGCCTCCTGAACTGTTACTGTTTACGGCAAGGCCGTGAACAGTAACGCCGGATCAACGCACAGTTTCATGTAAGTATGTTTCGGTTGCTTTCCATGGCGTAATAATGCTATAATGAATTGCAAAGAGAAGATTCCAAAGGAGAATTGTATGAGACTGCGTATTAAATTTCGTAAATATGGCTCCGTTCGTTATATCGGACATCTGGATGTAATGCGTTTTTTTCAGAAAGCCATCCGCAGAGCAGAAATTGATGTGGCATATACAAACGGTTTCAGCCCCCATCAGATTATGGCTTTTGCCGCTCCTCTCGGAGTCGGCATTACCAGCAACGGAGAATATATGGATATAGAAGTACATTCCGTCACCTCCTGCCAGGACATAATGGAAAAGCTGAATCAGGCCAGTGTCCCGGGAATCGAAATCATTTCCGTCAAAATACTGCCCGAGACGGCCGGGAACGCCATGGCAAGTGTGGCGGCTGCGGCTTATACAGTGCAATTCCGAAAAGACCGGACGCCCCTGACAGACTTTTCTGAAATTTTACCTGACTTTCTAGCAAAAGAGCATATATGGACTGCCAGGAAGACCAAAAACGGAACCCGGGAGATAGATTTGAAAGCAGGCATTTTTCAGCTTACGTATTCGGATGGGATTTTCAGTATGATTGTGGATGCCTCCAGCGGCGGAAATATCAAGCCGGGACAGGTGATGGAAGCTCTTCTTGCGGAAACCGGTGAAAGCCTGCAGGAAAATGCCCTTATCATTACCAGAGAGGATGTATACACAAAGGTCAGGGATGAAAGCGGAGAGAAGCTGCTGTCTCTTAATGAGATAGGATTTGTCGAAGGAGAACTGTCATGAGCAGGAAAATAGAAGCGAAACCTTCCGTGACGCTCACCGACGAAGAAGCGGCATTGCGGAAGACGGAGAGAGGAAAACTGTTATTTACTTCTTATCAGGGCAGGAGCTGTGCTCTGTTTCTTGAAAAAGACCGGCTTGTGGAAGCTTTCTTTTTTTCAGGTGATGCAGACAAAATCGGAGCAATCTACATTGGAAAGATCAAAAGTCTGGCGAAAAATATGGATGCCTGTTTTGTGGAGATTGCAGGAGGAGAAATCTGCTTTCTTTCTCTGAGAAATGCCACGGCACCTTATCTGGTAAACCGTCGTTTCGACGGCCGGATTCTGGAAGGAGATGAGCTTCTTGTACAGGTGGTACGTGATGCACAGAAGACAAAAAAAGCTTCTGTAACGGCACATCTCTCTCTGTCCAACGAATATTTTGTTCTCTCAACAGGAACCACGAAAGTGGGATATTCTTTAAAGTTAAGCAATGAACGGAAAAATGCCCTGAAAAGGGTTTTTACAGAAATGGCACTCATACAGGACGATTGTCTCATACAGGGCCGGGAGAGCCTGTTATCCATAGCGGAAGAGGAAAAAATGAAGGCAGAAGGGCTTCGGCCGGAAATCATTTCTCTTCCTTCCATAGGGTTGATTATCCGGACCAGAGCGGGAGAAGCGGAGAGTGCGAGAGTGCTGCTGCAACATTTTTTCTCCCTTTCCGCGCAGCTTATCCGATTATTATATGGTGCCATGTACCGGAACTGTTTTACCTGCATGCGGGCGGCAGAGAACAGGTTCAAGGGCATAATAGAACAGTTCTGCTTCGAAGGGGAATCTTCATCCTGCATCTCAAATCTGCCTGTAGAAATTGTCACAGACCGGAAGGAGATGTATGACGAGCTGAAAACATATGAAAGTGAACGGGGAGACAAACTGAATATCCGTTTTTATCAGGATACTTTTCTGTCGCTTTCCAGCCTGTATTCTCTGGAAAAAAAGCTTGAAAATGCGCTTTCCAGCCATGTATGGCTGAAGTCGGGGGGCTTTCTTGTGATAGAGCCCACGGAGGCTTTGACGGTAATTGACGTCAATTCCGGTAAATATGTAGCCGGCAGGGATGCCGATGAGACATTCCGCAAAATTAATCTGGAGGCGGCAGAAGAAGTAGCCCGCCAGCTTCGGCTGCGCAATCTGTCCGGAATCATCATTGTAGACTTCATCAATATGCGCTCCGGTCAATACAGGCAGGAGCTTCTGCACCATATGAAAGAATTGACGGCAAAGGACAGGATATCCACAAGGATTATAGATATAACACCTTTGGGACTGATGGAAATCACACGTAAGAAAATTAACAAACCGCTGCGGGAGCAATTTAAGCTTTGTCCGAGAAAGGAAGATCCTGATGGAATTAATAAAATTTGAAAAGGTAAGAGACGGTAAATACTTAAAAAATTATGAACTTACTTACAGAAACAAAGCCGGTAAGGAAAAGAAATATGAAATGGTAAGCCGCAGGGAACTGACTGATATCGCAGATATCGGCGGAAGGCCCAGCGGTGTATCCATTGTCGCCACATGCGGCGACAGGCTGTTGTTGCTTCATGAATTCAGAATGGGGGTCAACCGGGCCATCTATAATCTATGTGCGGGAATGATTGAGCCCGACGAAAGCATCGAAGAATGTATAGCAAGAGAACTTTACGAAGAAACCGGTCTCAGAGTAAAAGAAATCAGAAAGATTCTGCCGCCTTCCTTTGCAGCCGTGGCCATTTCAGATACTACAACTTATATTGCTTTTGCGGAGGTTGAGGGTAACTTTGAGGACCATACCTCAGAGAACGAACAAATTGACGCCAGATTTTATACCAGGCAGGAAGTAAAAAAGCTTCTGGAGACAGAGCCATTCAGTTCCAGAGCACAAATGGCGGCATACAGCTTTGCGGGAGAGGATTGATCTAACTATTCGCAAAAGACAAGTTTAACGAATAGTTAAGCGTTTTTTGATGGGTTATGTCGCCGCCTGGGACGCTCAACTATTCGTCAAACTTTGTTACATTTTAAAGCTGGCTTTTTATCGCACATTCAACTAAATTCTATCAATTAATTCGCTTTTGTCGCCTGTTCCCCTGTATCAACATTTTCACAGGATTCATCTATGTCCCAGGGCATTTTCCCTTCCTTTTCTCCCTGGTATCCCTGTATGCTCACATTCCGGAATCTTACATTGCGGGCATTGCGCATGTAAATCCGTTCCCTGCTCATGGGTTCCAGATCCTCCATCATTCCCGGATATCCGGGCTCTGCGTCGCGGCACATGCGGATACTGCAGTCTGTCATGCTGACATTTTCCACCGGCATCTCCGGCAGCCCATAGAAAAATCCCGCCGCCGACCGCGCGTCGGTCACCATACAGTTCTGTATCTGAATATTACGGATCACCGGGGTTCCTTCCGTGACTTTATGGGCGAATTTGTCCTTGTAGGTTCCTCCGTTCATGCCGCAGCGATAAAACATGTTGAACACAAAGGGACACAGTACCCTGTCCATTATTACATTGGAGATCAGGATACTTTCCATTGAACCGCCTCTGCCCCGTCTGGTCTTCACCCGGATCCCTCTGTCTGTATCCTGAAATACACAGTTCGTAATGACCACATTGCGAACGCCGCCGCTCATTTCGCTGCCGATTACCACTCCTCCGTGGCCATGGATCATATTGCAGTTTGTGATTGTGATGTTCTCGCAGGGACGTCTGTCCGGCGTCTCCTCTGTTCCTGATTTCAGGGTAATGCAGTCGTCCCCCACATCCACAAGGCAGTCCGCAATACGCACATTGCTGCAGCCATCGGGATTAATGCCGTCCGTGTTGGGAGAATTCCGGGGATTCCGGATGGTGACGCCCCTGATCTCCACATCGTCACAGTATAGCGGATGCAGGGTCCACACAGGAGAGCAGGTCATCTTCACATCAAGCACCTTCACCCTGCAGCAATGCTCAAAGCACACAAGGTAAGGCCGTCCCGCGGGCAGTTTCCCCTGGTTTTTCCACCAGTATTCTCCCTGACCACTCAGGACTCCCTGACCGCATAGAGTCACGTTTTCCGCATTCTTTGCATAGATGCAGGGCATGTATAAGTCGGTGCGCTTTCCCTCATATTCTGTGCTGATCACCCGATATCCTCCACAGTCCTGCTTAAAAAGAAGTTCTGCTCCGGCCTCCAGATGCAGTGTGACATTACTTTTCAGCTCTATGGAATAAGTCTCATACTTTCCGGGTGTCACGGTAAGAGTTCCTCCCCCTTCCCGCTCCAAATGTGCCACTGCCTGCTGAAAGGCTCCCGTCCAGCCCCTTTCCTCATTGTAGTACTCCTCAAATTCTCTGATCTTTATCATCCTGCGCCTCCTGTCCCCTGCTTACTTATAATTTTTCTTCCCCTTCTTCCTTTCCTCAAAAGGCTCTCTGTCTCTATCATTCGATTTCCCTTTGTCTTAAGCTCTTCCTTCTTCCTGCTTACGAAGAAGGCTCTCACGCAAAAGACTCCCAATACCGGAATTTCAGGGCGCTGCTCATCACCTGCGCCGTAATCCAGGAGGGATTCCACACCTGCATGCCTCCCCTGTAATGCTCCAGATATTTCAGAATAGCAGGATAACGCACCTGAAAATAGTTCGTCTGATAATACTGCTCCCCCTGTTCCCCAATTATCGTATACCCCCATTCTCCCTCCTGGGTGGCAATCCCCTGCGTCATGGCGCCGCTGATAACCCGGGCCATCTGTGTCAGTCTCTCGTCCCCTGTCAGCTTCCCGAACCGGTACAACTCATAGGTGGGGAAAAACACATCCAAATGATGATTCTGGACGCTCACTCCAGGCCAGCCTGTGGAACGAAAGCCTTTCTCCGCACAGGGTGTCCCCGGCCGGAATCCTGTATTCCAATGATATACAAAGGTTAGTATCCAGTCCGCCGCAAGCTTTCCCCATTCCCGGAAGCACTCCCTTCCTGTCAGTTCATACAGCTTCGCGGCTGTGACGAAAAAGTACAGTCCCGCTTCCTTATCCTCGCACCGGGCATCCATTGTGGCATGAGCAAACGGAATCTCAAATGTATCCATGTGACAGACCGCATATCTCTCATATTGCATACAGGCGCAGGCAAGATATGCCTCCTCTCTGAAATACTCCGCCGCCGCGGCAAGAGCCAGCACACAGGGCATTCCGCCCGCATTGATCTCATGGCTTTCCGGCTTCCCATCCAGTGTCCAGGCCAGAGGATACAGCCCTTTATCCGTCCGGCCCTCCTCTTTCATCAGAAAGGCACAGGCTCTTCGCACTGTATCCTCCCACTTCGCCGGGATATCAATTCCATGGGCTCGAAGCAGCAACATGACTTCCAGACAGTCGGCAATGCTCTCCCCCTGTATCCTCGAAGACAATGGCGCGGCTTTATCATTCCAGGCGCCTCTGAACTCTCCGGTATCAATCATGTAGTATCCACGCATCAGCCCGGGAATGGTGCCGCTTTCCCCATTTCTCGGGAAGAAGTCCGTCACCTGCATTCCACGCTTCAGGCGGAACTTCTCTTCTGCCTCAAGTCCCAGCATACAGTCACACCAGGCCAGCTTTATAGCCTGCCCGGTCCAGCCATACAGGAAATATTCCGGCCTGCCCGATATATTTCCGAAAGAATTGGCTGAGCCAAAGGTCAGATATCCGGCATATTTCTCATTTTCCACATACCTGCTGTCCAATACCCTGCGTTTATATTCGATCATTTCCTCACAGGAATGGAAAGGTTCCAGCCTGGGTTTCAGAACCCGGTAGCCAAGGTCCGTGAGATTACGGTACCCTCTTCCTTCCTTTTTTCCCACTCCCCAGGCTATGTAAAAGGTCTTTTTTAAAGACTCCCCGGATGCCAGAGTCCGATACCCCTTCATATAGGACAGAGGCGTGCATCTGCCGCCGTAGAACACATCTTTCATTCCGTTGAACATCAGGACGCCGCTTGCCGCCGTGATACGGACCCCATCCTCCTCACGCAGAGCGCCCAGAGACCAGTAGTCCTCATCCTCCCCGGTTTCCACCCGGGGAAGGGAAAGCAACGTCAGAAAAGGATATCCTGTCTTCTTCCGCCACTCCACGTTCACAGCAGGGATGGGAAGCCTGTGCTCTTCCACGATAAGTCCCTTTCCGGGCTCATCGCCGATGTGTGGAACGACCCTTTCCGGGTCTGCGGAAGGATTGTCATTGTATATCATGTGTGGAATGGTCACCTTCTGCTTTGGCTTCCCGCGGACCGGCAGGGAAATCCCACCGGCAAAGCAGGCTAAAGGCTCCTTTCCCATGTTCTCAAAACGTACTCTCAGCCTGAGACAGCCGTATCCTTCCGGCACTTCTTCCGGCTTCACCACCCGAAGCTCTGCCCGTATCTGTCCCGATATCATAACCATCGTTTCCGAAATCCCGTCCCAGGACAGTACCTTCCACTCCTGCTCCTCCAGCTTCCAGGGTCTCCCTGTGCTGTACCAGAGCATCCGGGCCGGTTCCAGTTCGCAAACGGTATTCCTCATCCATGTCAGAGGGATTCTGACGGTCCTCATTACACTTTTCTCTTCCATTTCTCCCCTGCTCCTTTATTTCGACCTGCCTCTGCCTGCCGCTACGACCAGACAAGCTCAAAGCCACAGGTCATTCTCCCGCATTTTCCTGCATGGCATACTTACTTTCCCCCGGCCGCCCGGCAAAACGCGCGGCATAGTCGATGGCGTTCAACAGGCTCAGCTCGCCGGCCGTTCCCTTGCCCGCCTGATCATAGGCTGTCCCGTGATCCACGGAGGTACGGATGATGGGAAGTCCCAAGGTAATGTTGACTCCCTCCACCGTATCCCATTTCCCAGCTTCCTGATTATACACAAAGCCCACCACTTTCAGCGGAATATGCCCCTGATCATGATACATGGCCACCACAATGTCATACATGCCTCCCCTTGCCCTGGAAAAAACCGTATCCGGCGGGACAGGGCCCTCCGCACGGATCCCTTCCCGCATCGCCTGACAGACGGCAGGCACAATCTCATCCAATTCCTCTCTGCCGAAAAGCCCGTTCTCTCCGCAGTGGGGATTCAGCCCTGCCACGCCGATCCTGGGCGTATGGATTCCCATGTCCCTGCAGGCCTGGTCCGCAATCCGGATCACCTCCAGAACACGCTCTTTTTTTACCCGGTCACAGGCTTCTCTTAGAGATACGTGAGTGGACACATGTACCACTCGCAGATTCTGATGAACCAACATCATGGTATAGTGCTTTGTTCCCGTAAAATGGGCATAAATCTCCGTATGTCCTGCGAAATGATGCCCCGCCAGATTCAGGGCCTCCTTGTTCAGAGGATTCGTGACTGTGGCGTCTACCTTTCCTTCCATGGCCAGCCCGATCACCTTCTCCACATATCCAAAGGCAGCATTCCCGCCCATGGAGCTGACCTTTCCAATCTCCAGATGCTCCATGTCCACCAGCTTTTCATTCAGCACATCTGCCATTCCGTATCGGTACTCTCCCTGCGCCGGCTCCCATATCTCCCGGAATCCAGGCACGGATATCTCTCCCCCTGAAACGCGTTCCACCGTCTTCGCCGCCTGTTGCAGCACAGACAGATCTCCCACAATAAGAGGACGGCAGCGCTCATAAACCTCCGGGTGTGCCAGTGCCTTTACCGTGATCTCCGGACCGATTCCCGCCGGATCCCCCATGGTAATTCCTATGATCGGTCTCATCGCATACCTGCCCTTTCATTTTCCTCCAAAACCCGGGAAATTGCCTGGATTCCCTCCTCCGGAAGATGATCGAAGGGCTTTCTGCATTTTCCCACCTCGTATCCTAAAAGTCTCACCGCCGTCTTCACCACTGTGTTGGGATTGCCGTAGCGGAAGCAATTGCGGAAGGAGCGGATTCTGTCCTGACAGCTTCGCGCGTCCTCCAGATTTCCTTCCCTGAATCTACAGTAAATATTTTTCATATTTTCCGGGTACACGTTGGCACAGCCCGCGATCCCTCCCGTGCCTCCTGCCAGCAGGTTCCACAGAATCAGAGAATCGTTCCCGGAGAGCACTGCGAAATCTTTTCCCCGAGTGCCTTCTATGTATTGCAGCATATTGTCAAAATTTCCGCTGGAATCTTTTACGCCGGCAATATTGTCGAGCCCGGACAGTCTCCGGACCGTGTCGGGGGACAGTGCGTTCCCGGTTCTGGCGGGAATATTATACAGTACCACGGGGATCTTCACGGCGGCGGCCACTGCCTTATAATGCTCGAACAGCTCCTCCTGAGACGCCTGGGCGAAGGAAGGCGTAATTACACTGAGCACATCAGCGCCCATATCCTGTGCCCGTTTGGAGAGACGGACTGTATCCGCCGTGCTGATACAGCCGGTCCCCGCATAGACAGGGACTTTTCCCCCGGCCTCCTCTATGGCAATCTCCAGGACTCTCTCCTTCTCTCTTTCGCTGAGGATATACCCCTCTCCGTTGGTGCCGGCGGTAAAGATCCCCTGTACTCCCCCCGCAAGCTGCCGTCTGATCTGTCTGCGCAGCTCCTCTTCATGAATCGATTCGTCTTCTCTCATGGGTGTGATCAGCGGCGTGATAACTCCTTTCACTTTTTCCCGATACATATATTCTCTCCTGTTCTGCAATTACCGTTTCCAGCTCTGCATATTTCCTGTTATGTCGTTTTTTATTTTAGCAGCTTTCGATATACCCCCGCAATCTCCTCTTCGGATAGAGCATGGGGATTCTGATCCAACAGTCTTCTGACTTCCATGGCCTGCTTCGTAAGGAATTCCACTTCCTCTTCCCCGACACCGTATTCCGTCAGATTCTCCGGAATTCTCAGCCGTCTGCACAGCAACTCCACATATTCCACAAAGCGCTCCGGCTTTTCTTCCCGACTCCACTCTGCCTCTGGCAGCATAAGGTCTGCAAGCTGTCTATACTGCTCCCTGCAGTAAGGCAGGTTGACCTTCAGCACCTCCGGAAGCAGAATTGCGTTGCTGACGCCATGGGGAATATGGAACTTTCCCCCAAGGGGATAGGACAGAGCGTGCACAGCTACCGTTCCGGAGGTGGAGAGGCACATCCCCGCAATAAACGAACCCAACAGCATGTTTTCCCTTGCCTCCCGATCAAAGCCGTCCTCACAGGCCCGTTCTATGTTGGCGACAATCAGCGCCGCCGCATAGCCGGAAAGCATCCGGCTGAAGAGATTGGCCTTTTTCGACAGATAGGATTCTATCGCATGACAAAGCGCGTCCATCCCGGTGGAAGCCGTAAGATTCCGGGGAAGTCCCAGGGTAAGCGCCGGATCCAGCACACAATAGGATGCTGTAAACTGCGGTGATACAAGCCCTGCTTTCAGCTCCTGTTCAGGTATCAGAAATATGGCGTTGGGCGTGGCTTCCGCACCCGTTCCCGCGGTAGTGGGCACCATGACTGTGGGCAGAGCCTTCTTCCGGATCAGGGAAGTGTCACAAAATCCACTCTCCGCAAACGTCTCGTTTGTAAGCGCCGCCGCCACTACTTTTGCCATATCCATGATGCTGCCCCCGCCTGCGGCGATCAGCAGATCTCCTCCCTTTTCCAGGACGACGTCATATACACCCCTGATACTGTCCCGGGAAGGCTCGATGGGAAGACCTGTGAGTGTGCCTGCCAGGGAAGCGCCCAGCCTCTCCTGCAGTCCTCTGATTTCGCTGTTCTCCTTCAGGGCGTCATCCAACAGAAGAACCGCTTTCCCTGCGCCTTCCCTGACCAGAATGTCCGGTATCTCCAGAAGGCTTCCAAAGCCCGCATACAGCGCTCCCGGAAATACTGCCTGATATCCCTTTTTATTCATCTCCATATGATTCCTGTCCTTCTTTCTGTTCCATCCTTGTGCGGATATTGATTTTTACCTTTATTCTATCATTATGAGTTAATACCATTCAGCCTGCATAAGGAACCCATTCCCCAGTCGTTATATTTCCAGAAATGTTCCTTGTTCCAGACCGGTCTCCGCCCGCAGGATACCGTCCACAAATACCTGCAGATCCTTCCCCGGCCGATCCGATTTCCCATAAGAAAGAGACAGCTCATGTCCCCGTACCTTCAGCCCATTCAGGCTCCACCGCTTCAGATGGGTGCTCAGAGGTGCGATCCGTATGCCGTTCTCTTCCACATTCACCCCCGCAACAAAGCGGATCACAATATCCAGCCAGAAGGAATGATTGTAATCCGCCTCATCGCTGAGCCGCTCTCCTGTGACAGGATTATAATGTTCCACCAGATACGGCCTGTGGCGGTCACCATCCCGGAAATGCTGTAAAGTATACTCCCCCAGGACTTCGTCAAAATACTCGTCCAGACGATGACCGTCGGCAAGACTTTCCATCCCAAGGGCCTCCAGTGCAATTCCCGTGGTATAGGGCCAGGAGGGACCGCACCAGACACATCCATCCCTGCCCTTAAAATAATTTCCCTTCCAGCCCCCGGCAGGGGAAAAAACCGGACAGTCCTTTGACACGGAAGAAAATCCCGAGCCCGTATGAAATGCCTCCGGGTCTGCCAGCGGCAAAATCCCCGCTCTGTGTTCCGCACCTGTGATTCCGGCCCAGAAGGGATAGATACCCACGATATTTCGCACCATGGCCTTCTCATCTGTCTCATAATGTAAATCATAGAAAAATCCCGTGGCGGGATCCCACATTTTCTCCAGAATATCCGATTTTACCTTCTCCGCTTTCTCAGCGTAGTACTTCTGTTCCTTCCCCTTAAGCACACCCAGGATAGAGGCATATGCATTCAGATTCAGATAATGATATACGCTTCTGTCAACCCGCTTTAAAGGTGTGAAATACTGCCTGTCCTTAGGATTATCGGGATAACGTCCCAGTTCCAGATATCCTTTGAAATACCAGTAACTGGGCTGATATTCCTTCCCTGTCAGTGAATGGGTATGCTCCGTGAGAAGGCCGTCGGCAGGATTGCCGTATACCTTTTCATGTCCGGCAAGATAACGTTCCATGGCGGGCCGCAGCTCTTCCAGAAGCGCTCTGTCCCCGCTTACCAGATAGTAAAGCCATATGGCGTGAATCATATAGTTGGCATAGGATTTCTGTTCTCCCTCCACATAGGCGCTTAAGATCAGGCCGTCCTCATCCTGCGCCGCGAAAGCGGACCGTATGATCTCCCGGGTAAGTCCGTAATCCGGATGCCACTTCAAATCAGTGACCTGCAGAGGTGTGGACAGCGGGATGAGCTTACTGAACTCCCATCCGGCGGGAGACAGGGGCTCCTTTGTCATGCGGTGATCCCTGCCTTCGTACATAACCGTCTCCCGGAACCGCCCCATCCCGGGACGGCTCATGCTGTTCTTCAGAATATACCAGCGATATTTCCAGCAGGCGTTCATCCTGGGGTCGTCACACAAAAATGCCGGCGCCTCCCGATAAAATCTTTCATTTTCGGCGATCATTCGATTCCAACAGGCCTTTCCGTCCTTTTTCGCTTCTCTAACATAGGACAGCGCTCTCCGGGCAAGCACTCCCATGTCTTCTCCGGAGGCCCTGGAGGAATCCGCTCCTTCACTGCACAGGTTACCCACCGCACAGGCCACATAAAACTCTGCGGTCTCTCCCGGCTCCAACACAAAGGATTCCCCGGGCAGGCTCCAGAAAACGGCCATCCCCATACGGATACCAAAGCGCAGGACGCCGCTCTCCCGGTACAGTCCGGCACAGACATTCTCCTCCGGCTCCCCGGCCTCCCGGCCCTTTGCCGCCCTGGAATCCTCTCTGTTCCCGGCAATCCCTCTGCTTTCCGCTTTCGTCCAGATTTCGGAGTCTGCTCCGATACTCGTACCTTTCACAAAACCAGCCGGCTGTGAGCGCAGGACAATCTTCTGTCTTTTGGTGGAGAGGTTTTCCCACTGTATCAGGGAAAAGGCCACATCCCGGGCTGTGATTGTCTTGGATTCCCGGATCCGCATTTCCTCATTTTCCCAGAGCCCTGTATTCTTCACGGGATACCAGGTCATCTCCGGATCCTCCGGAAGGGCCGCCTCTTCCGCCTCCACTGTAAAAAGCTCCGTCACGTTCATCTTGTGGATAAAATCAATACAGCCCTGAAAGCCAGGCACGGGCTTCAGCACATCCACTGCCAGGCGGTCTCCGCAGGGACCGAACAAAAGCGCTCCTTCTCTGGTGCGCAGACACCGCTTCTCATAGTACAGCGCTTCCTCCCTGTCGCCGCTTTTCTGCTTCTCCATCTGTCCCTCTCCATTTCTTTTTACATTCCGTTTACTTTTCCAACAGGGAAAAGTCCTCTGTAAACTTACCGTCCGTAAATATATGCGAAGACTTCACATTGCCTTCCCGATCATACAGAAATGCTTCCCCCGAAGCATGCCGGTTACGGAAGACTGTCCGTGTCCTCACCCTGTCGCCGCCCGGCCAGAAGGTTTCGTACACCTCCACCGGGACGCCGTCCTCCTCGGAGCAGTGAAACCGTTTCCAGGGCGTGCCGTCCGGATGATAACAGGTATTTATCCCTGTTCTTTTGCCCAGGGAATATTCCGACTCCATACAGATCCTGCCGTCCGGATACCAGAATCTCTCCGGCCCGTCCAGCAGAAAACGTCCATCGTCAGCTATTGCGCCATAATAAAGGCATTTCAGGGTGCCGTCCGGGTAATGCTCCCTGTATTCCTTTCTCTCCGTTACCAGTTTCGCGGCGGAAGAGCGCATCAACACTTCGTCTCCCGGATCCTCTGTTTCCTCTGAAAGCAGCCAGGCTTCATTAAAGGTCAGATGCAGCAGAGGCTGTACATTACTGCACACCACATGGATCAGACCGTCCGGGCTCTGTCTCATGACGCTGTAGCCAATGGTAGAGGCACCGCCGAACTCATGGGGCGTCTTCTTCCGCTTCTGCGTCCCCCACAGCTGCCTGAAATGCCAGGTCTCCCCGTCATCCTCCGACCAGGCCACATAGCTTCCCGCCCTGTCTGCATATGCGGCAGGCTTAAGGTTTTTCTTGGTCTGCCAGTCTCCGCACACCACAAGTCTCCCCGACGCAAGCCGCAGGATGCAGGGCCGCTGTCCGGAGTTCATTGCAGGGAAGCAGGTTCTGTATACCTGATAAGAATCTCCCCCGTCCTTCGTTACGGCGGCGGGCATATAACCGTCTATATCCGTATTCTTACCGCCCAGGGCCAATAGACTTCCATCCTTTAATTCTACTGCAGTAGTGTGGCGCCCTGCTGTTTTTCCCTTGGGGTTCTCCCAGGTACAACCGTCCTTTGACCGCCAGAGCACCGACGCAGCCCCCAGATGCTGCACTCCTGTGTCATCTGTCTCCCTGCGGAAATCCGAATCCGAGACTATATAGAAAGTCCCGTCGGAGGTCTCCACGCAACTGTTTACCGGCTGAGAACAGAGATTGTCCACATGATTGGTGAAAAGCGGAAATTTTACCTCGCTCCAGGTCTCCCCGTTATCATGAGATTCTATATATTGGAAAGGATAAGCGTTTTCCAGCCGGGGCCATCCCCAGAAATGATAAATCGTACCGTCTGATCCTGTGTAAAACATGGGAGCATGGTCGTTGACGCCCACCGGATTTAGGAACAGGTCCGGATACTCCCACTGATCCGCTCCCACGCGGAACCTGCATCCCACCAGCCCGGACTGCGCGTCGTATTCATGATAGGTGGAATATACGGAATAGAGCAAATCTCCGTTGGGCGCCGCCGTAAAGCCCGGGGAGTGGTGGTGATGGCGGAAGGAAGAGGAGAATCCAGCCGCATTTATCTCTTCCGCCGTACAGTTGTCCGGCGGAACCGGGAACAGAAACCGTTTCCGGTAGTAGGGTTTCTCACTGCAGGGTCCTGCACACCGGAACTCTTCCGTCTGCTGCCTGACGCCCAGGCTTAAGAAAAGCGGAGCTGTTTTGCCGCAGGGCTTCGGCTCCGGGCCGCAGACCACCCGGAAGCCAATGGGATGTCTTCCGAAAGGATTTTCCGTATCCTCTTTTTTATGTCGGTAATCCGGCGGCAGAGCACAGCGGTACCAGGGATCCGTAGGGTACTGATTATACCTGTCCGGCCTGTCCAGAAAGCCGCCCCGTACACAGCGCAGCATCCCATCCCCGGGCCCCGCAGGATCCTTTTCCTTTTCTTCCCCGTAAGGGGCATAGAAGTCATAACACCATTCCCGAATGTGAGGATCACACATCCTGTCTATGGAAAGCTCCCCGCTGTGCCTGGCCGCGTACTCCCATTGCGCCTCCGTGGGCAGGAAGTATCTTCGCCCTTCCTTTTCCGACAGCCATTTTGTATAGCATTCCGCCTCCCTGTAGCTCACGCTCTGCAGATATCCCATCCACTGGTCCAGGTCGCTTACATCTTCCGTCCCCAGGCATTCTTCCCGAAACACTTTAAACTGCTCCAATGTCACTGGCTCCCTGGCGATATAATAATCCTCTGTGATCTCTACCTCATGGACCGGCAGAGCGTCCGGATTATCCTTCGGATCGCCGCCGCCCATTCGGAAGGTTCCCGCCGTTACTTTTACGAAAGCCATGCCCTGGCTGTTGACAAACTCCATTTCCGCATTTCCTCCCCGAGTTATAATTTGTTGTTCCTGTTTACAGTCGTTTCCGCGAAGGTGTTTTCATGCACTTTTGTCGGAAAAACTATTCCTTCAATGAGCCGATCATCACGCCCTTTACAAAATATTTCTGGATAAAGGGATAGACTAGTAAAATCGGCACCGTGGCTACCATTACCGTGGCATATTTGATGGTAAAGCTCATGGCATAGCTTTGTCCCGAGCCGATACCCACCGTCATATCGTCCACTTCACTGTTCACTATTATATTACGCAGAATCAGCTGCAAAGGATAGAGCTTTCTGTCCGCCAGGTAGAGGTTGGCGGTGAACCAGGAGTTCCAGTGTCCCACTGCGTAGTATAGCCCGATTACCGCCATGGTGGGCAGGGACAGAGGCAGGATCAGCTTAAACAGGATCACCCAGTCATTGGCTCCGTCTATCATGGCAGATTCCTCTAAGCTGGCCGGAATGGACTGGAACGCCGTCCGCATGATGATCATGTTGAAGGTGGAAATCGCTCCGGGGATCATCAGGGACCAGAGCGTGTTATACATCCCTAAATTCTGTACCAGCACATACTTGGGGATCATTCCGCCGCTGATGAACATGGTAATCATGATCAGGAGCATGACCGGCTTCTTCAGAAGCGGGCCTTTTCTGGACAGGAAATAAGCTCCCATGCTGGTGAATATCACGTTGATCGTTGTACCCACGACCACGATAAACAGGGTGTTCCGATACCCCGTGAGGATATTGGGATTATTCAGAACAGCTTTGTAAGAATCCAGGCTAAGGGAAATGGGGTGCAGCAGCACGCCCTTGTAGGTCATGAATTTCGTCGCGTCGCTCAGAGAGGCGAACAACACATACAGAAAAGGGTATATGGTGATCACCGCCAGAAAGATCATGAACGCCCCGTTTAAAATAGAAAACGCGTAATCCGAAGGTTTCTTCTTATAAAAGTTCATATGTCGCCCCTTTCTACCACAGGCTGGTCTCGTTCACCCTGCGGCTGATCTTGTTCGCCGTCGTTATCAGTATGATATTGATGATGGAGTTGAAGAGATCCACCGCCGTACTGAAGCCGTAGTCGGCGTCCAAAATACCCTTCCTGTATACGAAGGTGGAAATGACGTCCGCCGTCTCATAGGTGAGGGGGGAATAGAGCAGCAGGATTTTCTCTCCTCCCACGCTCATCAGACCACCGATTTTCAGAATAAGCTGAATCACAATTACGGGCATGATTCCGGGCAGAGTAATATGCCACATCCTCTTAAATCGTCCCGCGCCGTCCACGTAAGCCGCCTCGTACTGCTCCTGATCCACGCCGGCCAGCGCGGAAAAATAGATGATGCTTCCCCAGCCAAAGCTGGTCCACACGTCGCTGGCCAGGTAGATCGGCAGGAAGCTCGAGTTACTCAGCAGCAGATCAGTTCTCTGATGTCCGAAGAACTCCATGATAATATTGAACAGACCGTCCTTCGCTGAGAAAGTTACCAACAGACCGCAGATGACAACCGAAGAAATGAAATGCGGCAGATAGGTAATGGTCTGGATAGATCTCTGGAAGAGCTTGCTCCGCACCTCGTTCAGCAGCAAAGCAAATATGATGGGAAAGGGGAAAGTCACTGCCATCTGCAGGATACTGATCTTCAGTGTGTTCCTGATCAGACGTCCGAAGTAAATGCTTTCGAAGAACTTCAGGAAATTGTCAAATCCCACAAAAGGGCTGCCCCATATTCCCTTCGTGAGCTTGTAGTTCCGGAAGGCGATCTGGATTCCGTAGATGGGAACATAGTGGAAAATCACGTACCACAGCACCACAGGCAGCGCAAAGAACAGATACAGCCATTTATATCGTATTAAATCCTTCTTCAGCATCGCAAGGGTTATCTTCCTCTTCTTTTCCTTTTCTTTTTTTCTTATCTTCATTGATTCCTCCTGCATATAAGTTTGAAAGTTCCTTTCAAATATTGATAGGTATGCGCGCCGAAGCGTGCCAGGGGTATAAAGATGAAAACCGATTTTATATAATATGGTTCCTTTTGTCTCAGGTCTCAGCAAAAGGAACCATAACCTTCAAATACAATGCCTGTTCAGCTGTTTATTACTGTCTGCTGTTGAATCTGTCCACCGCGGCCTGCTGGATCTCCAGGGCTTTGCCGATATTCATCTTCTCAATGTTGTCCGTGAAGCTGTCCCATTCGTCCAGGCTCATCTCATTCCTGATAAACTTCAGGGTACACTCACTCACATAAGTCTTGACATCCGCCATAATGTCGGAGAATTCATCATTTTCCTCCGCGGTCAACACGACGCCAGGCATGCCGGTACCATATTCCTCCTTCTGAGGTCCCCAGTTCGCCTGGATCTCCTTCTGGTAATCCTCCACTAAGTTCATCTGCTCATAGAAGCGGATGTCGCGGATGCAGGGGTAGTTGATGGAACCTACCATCCACCTGCACAGATTTTCTTCCACGTTCCATGCGTCGTTGGTAGTCTTCACTTCTTCTCTGATGGTAGGATATCCGTCCACCATGTCATAGCTCTCGCCCTCGATACCGAAGGTGGCGTTGAGGCTTCCTGCATAGGAGTAAGCGTAGTCTAACCATGCCAAAGCGATTTCAGGATACTCGCACTGGGTAGATATGGCCGTCATTCTTCCGCCGCCGCCGCTTCTGCCCATGCCTACCTGCTGTCCGTCGGGACCGGTGGGCCATGCCATGGAGACGTAATTGTAGGAATCATCTGTCTGCTTCAGCAGATCATGAGCCGCGATCACGCCGGAGTTCATGGCGTCGATAGTGAAGCCGCCCTGATCCTGCAGGATCAGATTAAATGCATCCTCATTGATGGGGAAATCGGAATTGATCAGACCTTCCGTATACAGCTTGTTCATGAAGGTCACAAAGTCCTTGTAATAATCCGTGAGAGGTCCGTACACCACTGTGTCCCCGTCCATGATGAAGCTGTTGCCTGTGCCGAAGCACTGAGCCAGGGTATACATGGTCTCGCCAAGGCGCTTGTCGCCGCCTGCGATGACGTAGGGAATCTCATCATCAGGATCTCCGTTGCCGTTACAGTCGTTCTCCTTGAAAGCCACCAATACTTCATACAGCTCGTCAATGGTAGTGGGCATTTCCAACCCCAGTTTATCCAGCCAGTCCTTTCTGATCTGAGGGCCGGAGATATAGGTCTTCTCAAACTTCAAAGTCTCCCAGTTGCCCAGCTGACATCCCAGGGAAAAAATGGTTCCGTCATCCAGACGGTTCGCCAGATCCATGTCCGGGTTATTCTTCATCCATGCCCAATAGTTGGGCGCGTACTGAGGTATCATCTCTGTCAGGTCTAAGATGACACCGTCCTCGATCAGAGCTGACGGGCCTCCCGCCACGCCCATCAACGGATAGTTGATCAGATCGGGATACTGCTTGCTGCTGATCATGGTCGCGAAGGCTTCCTCACTGCAGTTATGGTTCCACTCGATATGTACGTTGGTCAGCTCCTCTAATCGCTTCAGGAACTCCACGTCCGCATAGGTATCCATAGTCGCCGCCATGGCATCATTCTGGCGAATGAGATAGGTGAGGGTAATGGGCTCCTCCAGCGGGAAAATATCGCTCAACCCAGCGGTCCTGGGATCAAAATCCTCCGGCACCGCCGGTGTCTCCTCTGTGGCACTGCTCTGAGAATCTTCCGACACTTCCGATGTCTTCTCCGCGGACTGATCCGACGAACCGGTCTCACCACTTCCCTGCTGTTCCGCCCCCACGTTTCCACATCCGGTCAAAAGACCTGACAGAAGAGTCGCACACAGTAAAGCTGATACAATCTTTTTCTTCATGTTCTTCCTCCAATCTTCTTAATAAGTAAATATGATTTATATGATATCCATAGAATATCCCGTTTCAGATGGGGCTTACGCCGGTTCCTCCTTCAGCAGAATGGCTGCCAGATCCGCCAAAAGGCTTTCCTCCCCGAAACTGCCGGATTTCGACAGCAGACCGGCATGTCTGCCATCCCTGACAAACTCCGAATACACTACCTCCTGCAGAAGCTCTCCTTTGGGAATCAGTTCCTCTACCTTCAGGCTCCGCATCACCCCTGCCAGAGTGTCTCCCCCCGTAACCATTAAAGCCACACTCTCCGTATCCTGCATCAGAGCGCATGTCACCGTGCCGAGACAGTCGGCAATTCGCCTTCTGACTGTCTCCTTTTCCAGGCCGGCCCTTTCCGCATAATCCGTAATGTCATGCTCTCCAAACAGTCTGCCGGCATCCAACAGAATCTTTTGACTTTCACGACACTTTTCTTTCCACATTTCCAAAAGCATACATCCTTCTTCCCTCTCCCAGTACCTTTCTCTCAAATGTTCCTCCGAAAGTTCTAACCTTTCGAATCCCGACCGCAGCGCAAAATCCGTTTGCCGTTCTGCCATAGGGTGGATACTTCCAATCACTGCTAAAAACTTATCCTTTTTCTCCAGCTTGAGCCCCTCTTCAGGTTCGTACCGGATCGTGCGGCAAAGTGCTTCCGCAAATCCCGCACAGCCTGCCATCAATGTGACTCCTCCATCCTCCCAGCCTGCCACCCGGCCTGCAATCCTGTCCAATTCCTTTTCATCGGATGCATCATACAGCCGGATTCTCTTCTCGCCGTCTTCCGCGATACTCTGGCTGCCATCCCTCTCCACCGGAATCCGACTCTGTTCATGTATAATGTCCGGAATATAGGAGTATTTCACCGGTTCGTACAGATCCGCCCCGAAGGAGCTCTCCGCCACCGGCACCCCGTCCACATAATGAACCCCCTGCCGCGTGATCCTTCCCTTCTTCGGATAGGCCGGCACATAGTGCAGCAGCCCTCCGTCCAAACCGTCCAGCACTCCCTGAAGCTCGTAACCGATATTCCCACGAAGCCCGGAATCCGTCTTTTTGTAGATACAGTTCACGCCATCCCTGCAGGCATCCTTCACGATATCCTTCACCGTCTTATATGCCTTTGGCCCTTCCATGCCTCTGGTCTCCGTGTCCAAAATCAGCACCTGACCCTCATCGATTTTTCCGTTCTGCCATTTGCGCCGGTTTACCATCACCCGGGATGTGATGCCCCTCAAAGCAAACTGCACTCCGGTATCCAGACCACCGGTCAGATCATCCGCTATCACCAATAATTTCAATCTGCTCTCCATTCATCAGCCTGATGTTCAAAATATGAACATACCCTTTTCTCTGCGTTATTTGTTTATAGTTTATTTATACTATGTTTATAATATAAACCATATTTTTCTTTATGAAAAGAGTTTTTTGTAAATTATGTGTACAAATATTGTACATAATGATTGATTTTCCTGATATCTGTGATAAAATACGGAAATAGAAGCTGTAGCAGAAGGGAGAAATTCATGAACTCACGGAAAACAAATATTTTGGGAATTGTACCTTATGAAGCCATGAAGCCCGCCCTGGAATCTCTGGCGGAAAACAGAGATGACCTGTCTCTGGATGTTTATGTGGGCGACCTGTCGAAAGGCGTTGAGATTGTAAAAAGCCTTCATATGGAAGATTATGACATCATCATCTCCAGAGGCGGCACTTCCCGGCTTATCGAACAGAATACCACGATACCTGTAGTGGAAATCAATATTTCCGTATATGACATTCTGCACACTATCCGGCTGGCGGACAATTATCGGGGCAAATACGCCATCGTTGGCTTCCCCAGCATTACCACCAGTGCGAGACTTTTATGTGATCTGCTGCAGTATGATATTCCCATCCACACCATACACAGCTCACGGGAAGCTGAGAATTTGCTGGCAGAGCTGAAGAAAGAAGGCTTCCGGCTTGTACTTTGCGATGTGGTTACCAGCAGCATTGCCAGGTCTCTTGAGATAAACGCTATTCTGATTACCTCAGGAATGGAAAGCCTTCAGGAAGCCCTGAACCGCGCCGTGAAAACCCATGGAACATTTCGACATATGGAGGAAAGACAACTCTTTTTGGACAGCCTGTTACAGCACTCTTCCATGCAGACTGCTGTCTTCACCCCGGCAGGGGAGCTGTGTTACAGCTCCTCCGGTCTGCAGCTCAACACGGAGCTGCTTTCTCTGCTGTCCCAGGAGATTCCCGCAGCCGCAGCCGGCACAGACTACAAATGCTTCAAGCTCTGTGGAGGCATTCTCTATGCCGTGGAAAGTCGAAAATTTCAGACCGGCGAGAAGCAGTATGTGGCATTCTACCTTGCCGACAGCCACTCATCCCTTTTGAAAACCAGACATGGAGTCTCCTACCTGAATCTGAAGGATGCGGAAAAGTCCATGTTCAACAGCTTCTACGGTGTCGTCTCCCTGTCCGAAGGCCTGTGCGGATGCATCTCCTCCTATGCCCAAAACCGTTATCCCATCATGATTTTGGGTGAGAGCGGAACCCGGAAAAAATACGCCGCGGAAGTACTCTATTCCCAAAGCACCATGAAGACACATCCTTTCATCGTCATAGACTGCGTCAGACTTAGCGGCAAAGAATGGAATTTCCTGATCAGTCACTATAATTCTCCTCTGAATGACCGGGGGAATACACTGTTTTTCGATCATCTTGACAGTCTTCCGGAGGAGAAGCTGCAAAAGCTTCTGTCCACCATCATCGAACAGGAACTGCACAAAACCAACAAAATCCTTTTCTCCTGCACCACAACGGAGAAAAGCGGAATTGCCCCTCTGATCCTGGAGTTTATCCATGATCTGTCCTGCCTGATCCTGAATATGCCTCCTCTCAGGGATAATATGGAAGATATCCCCTCTTTTTCCAGCCTGTATCTAAACTCCCTGAACATCGAGCTCTCCAAACAGATTGCAGGCTTCCGGCCGGACGCCATGGAGCTTTTACAGCAATATCCCTGGCCTCACAACTACACGCAATTCAAACGGGTTCTCAAGGAACTGGCAGTGCTTGCCACCACACCTTACATACAGGCCCACGAGGTAAATCGTCTTCTGGAGGCAGAACGCTGCTTCAACGTTCCGGGACAGAATACCGACTCCGGAAGCGGAAGTCTTCCGGAGGGCTCTCTGGAAGATATCATCAGGGAGGCTATCCACAGAACCGTCAGGGAAACAGGCGGCAACCAAAGTGCGGCGGCAAAGAAGCTGCAGATCAGCCGCACTACTCTATGGAAATATCTGAAGGAATAGACTATAATCCTGCCGAGTTCTGCTGAGATAAGAAGTTCAGGCCGCCCAAACGGGCGGCCTGAACTGAAAAAATATCTTCAACTGATTTAGCATGTGTTATAAAATTCTCTGCCTGGAATCTTTGTCAGCCTTCCGGAGTATTCTCCTGCGGCTGCTTTTTCACATTCTGCGTGGTCGCCACTTTGCCTGCCAGGAATCCGGACAGAACAGCCTGCAGATCCACGCCGGTTGATTCCTTTAGACCGTCCGTAATCTGTACCACAGTTCCCATGACATCCTTCATCAGCTTAGAAGAATTTCCATCTCCGTACATGGTAATCTTATCCACATTTGCAAGGGGTTCGGCGGCATTCTTAACCACTTCAGGCAAAGCTTTAAAGTACATTTCCAGTACAGCGGCCTCGCCCATTTTAGCCATAGCTTCCGCTTTTTTCTCGATACCTTCCGCCTCGGCAACCGCTTTGGCTCGAATGGCCTCCGCCTCGGCCAGTCCCCTTGTCCGGATACCGTCGGCCTCCTGCTCCATGGTATAGCGCTTTGCCTCGGCCTGTGCCTTCATGGCCTCGGCTTCCTTCTCAGTCTCGAATTTCTTTGCTTCGGCTTCGCGCTGACGTTCATATAAGCCTGCGTCGGCCTGCTGCTGTTTGGCGAATCTGTCTGCCTCAGCCTTTTTCTTAACCTGTGCGTCCAGAGACTGCTCCATGACTTCAGCCTCGCGCTGTTTCAGCTGAATTTCCTTTTCCTGTTTTGCAATATTTGCATTTGCCGTGGTGATTTCAACGGTTTTACGCTGCTCTTCCTCCTGGATACGGTAAGCGGCATCCGCTTCCGCCTGCTTGATATCGGCTTCTCTCTTGAGCTCAGCCTTACGAATTGCCAGTTCATTTTGCTTTTTGGCAATCTCGGATGCTGCGTTCACCTCGGCTTCGTTGGCCTCCCGTTTGGCGCTGGCCTGCGCTTTTGCGATTTCCTTTTCGCTTTCCGCGCGGGATATGGCGGCGTTTTTCTGAATCTTCACGATGTTATCCACACCCAGGTTCTCAATGACACCGTTGCCGTCCACAAAATTCTGAACATTAAAGCTGATAATGTCAAGTCCCATAGCCGCCAGATCCGGTTCTGCATTCTCTTTCACCAGTACGGCAAATTTCTGACGGTCAGAAACCATTTCCTCCAGAGCCATTTTCCCCACGATCTCACGGACATTACCCTCCAGAACTTCTCTGGCCACTCTGCCGATATACTCGGCATTCTTGTTCAGGAAGTTCTGAGCCGCCAGCTTCAGCCGCTCTTCATTGTCACTGATTTTGACATTTACTGTTGCGTCCACATTAATATTTATGTAGTCTGCTGTAGGAACGGCATTTGAAGTCTTTACATCAATGGGAATCAACTGCAGATTCAGTTCATCCTTCCTCTCAAAAAAAGGAATTTTAACGCCGGCCTTTCCAATCAGTACTTTGGGATTCTTTCTCAGTCCGGAGATGATCATTGCGGTGTCCGGCGGCGCCTTCACATATCCCGTCACAAATATCAGCAGGAGAAACAGAAGAAACACGCCTCCCACAATTCCCAAAAGCGGAACCGTCCCTGCACCTGTAACGGCACTGACTTCAAAGAGCTGTAATCCCAATAATGCTTTCATCATACCTTTTACCCCCAATCGCTTGTTGGTAGTGTCAAATCCTACCTAATTTTTTGTTACTCAAACCTTGATTTTATGGGAGTTTGCAAATAAAAGAGCATTGACCTCCCTTTTTATGGTATAATGTCAATCGCCAAACCAACATTCCGAAAGG
>NZ_JANJZD010000026.1 GCF_024623325.1 Acetatifactor muris | reverse complement strand
TTGAAGTTGCTTTCTTACGGATTATGGATTTAAGCTCCTTGTATTCATCTTCCGTAAGCTTGATTACATATTTTCTGGGTCTTGCCATAGGAATCACCGCCGTTTTTTTCTTAGTATATACCAAAACAGCTGTATTTACCAGTATGTTTTAACTATATATCAACATGTCAGTACACTAGCATATTTTATCCTCCTTGGTTATTATTTGGTATAAATTACCTTGTCTATTTTTATAATATTCCAAAGAATAAAAATATATGCATTTAAATAAAAAAATTTTTCTCAGAAAACATTGGTTTTAAAGCAGGAGGTAATGTTTTGGAATGCAGAAATTGTCCATATGGTAAAGAAGATTTTATGAGAAGAATGCTTAATTATGAGAAAATTGTATCAGAGCGTAGAATACCAAATGATATATGTCATTATTTAAAACCAGAGAATGCCTCAGATGAATTTGAACGTTTTTTGTGGTGCGATAAGGTTGGGGGTAAAGTTTTCTGGGCTGGAAGATGTGAAGATGCATATATAGATATTCCAAAACGGATAAATCACAAAAAGCAAAAGAGAAGAAGTAAGAGAGAACGTGATCAGAAACATAAAAATCATCTTAAATTTCTTGCGGAAAATGTACCTGAATACCCATATCCAGTTATATATACTGATGAGATTTTGATTAGAGGACATGGGTATGTCGAAAACCCAAAACCATATTATAAAAGATTATATCGTGGAAGAGGACGACACAGTAATTCCAATTATCATAAAAAGATGTCAAATAAGAAAATCCGGAGATATAGAGGAGAATTATCTAAAAAGGGAAATTTAAGTCATAGATTATATGATTTTTGGTGGGAGTTGTGTTAGACAATCAAATTTTGCTTTTATCAAGTGAAGGAAAGAGGTGATAAAAATATTAAAGATCAAAGAGAAATTGCGAATATTTGTACATAAGTATTTGTTTTGGGTTGTCGTATATTATACTATAGCATTACTTATAACATTCGGCTGGCAAGGACTTGAATTTCTATTTTACGGAGAAATACAGCACAGAATTGTTGATGATATTATTGGTGGATTTTTTATATTATCGGTCATGCTGAATATAATTTTGATTAAAACAATTTACATCAACAAAATAGATTCTGATAAAAATTTAGTAATATCCAAAGAAGAATATTGTAATCAATATATGAATGGTTATCAAATTTTAACAACATTGCAAAGTAATTTTAAAATAGCAGATTTAATTATTTCTAATACCATTAAAAATGAAAATAGAGAAGATACCAATACAGAAAAATTTAAAGATATCGGATCATTTGCTCAATATATAAAATGCTTTAATGATATCAATATTCAGTATGTTGGAAAGAAAATAGGAGAATATTATGTTAGCAACAAACGAAGCGAAGAGACAAGCACAGAATAATATAGATAATTGTGTAACACAAGAATTAGATAAAATTGATAAACTAATTGCAGAAGCTATATCTAATGGTAAATTTTCAATTTGTAATGATGGTGTACTTCAATACAAAACAAAAGAAATGTTAAAATCACTTGGATATAGAATAGAAACTGGAAGCCAATATAATGAGGCGTATTGGAGTATCAGTTGGACATAACAGTTGAAACCGAAATTTCATTTGAAAAATAGAGAAATAACAAATAACGATTTAGGAGAATTAAAGATGAGGGCAACATGTGAGATTGTAGCAGATTTAAAAGATGGAAAAGAAGTACCATACGAAGAGTTAAAAATAGCCTGTTTAGTGCAGTCAAGCATAATTTTCTTTTATCAACAAGATACAAAGAATTTATTAAAAGGTGGTATCGCAGCGGATTTGGTAGAACAAATGAACTACACGGACGATAAAACGTCATCGAAAAAGTTAGGATATCCGTCATGGTATTGGAATGCAATCAAAAAAGATCCGATTGAATGGCTTGGAGCAAGTCATATTCCTGGTACATCTGAGTACGATCAGCATTATAAATTAAGTAAATCATTATATGAAAAGTTCGCAAATAAAAACGATGATAAATAAATTGAATTCTGCAGATGAAAGCGTTTTTTCATCGGCAAATATATGAAGAAAAAGGAGAAAATAGATTGAAAGTTGGAGATAAGGTAATTGTAAAAGATAATCTGAAAGACGAATTAAAGAAATTAACATTTGATAATGGCACTTGCGAAAGTATGTATGAGAGATTTGCAAATACAGAACAAGAAATATTTGCTTTATGGAAAAATGATGATGGACAAGAGTACGCAACAGTGGATTTGTGTTGTGAAATTCCAGTACAGTGCTTAGAAGTTATTGATTGAACCAAATTTTAGTGAAGGAGAAATATATGTTTAAGTATTGGAAAGTTGGAAACGATGGAAAATATTATTATGTGTACAATGAATCCATTGAAGAAATAAAGGAAGAATTTGATATTCAAGATCCGAATTTCAAATTTATAGAAAGTAACGAATGGACTGCCGAAAATTATGCTGAGATTCTTGGTAATGAATTAGAGAATGCAAATTATCATAGATGGACAGAACTGCCATGCACTATTTTAAATGCTTTGGAGAAGTCTAACCTTTCAAAAGAAAAGATTGATTCAGTTATGAAAGAGATTGCGGAAGGTATTTATAAAATGATATAAACGTATATGAATTTTGAAAAGGAGAATAGATAATTGGGAATTATAAAATTGATTAAAAAAGATACATACATATCAGAACTTAAAATGTCAAAAATGCCGTGGGATGTAATGCTTTATGGAAAACCATATCAGGTTGTGAGTATTAAAGGGTATGTTCATACAATCGGTGGTAGGCGAGGAGAAAATGACTTATGGATGTATCCAAGAAATGAGAATCCTACATATGAAAATTTGATTGAATTTCAGTGTGAAGATTTTGGAGTATGTTGGGGAATTAAATATGAGCCACACAATTATGTAAGAACTAAGTGGGATGAATCAGAATGCTATACCAGTGGTGGTGCTATGATTACAAGAAATGGGGAGGACTTCTATTTTTGTAGAGGCGGTATTGATGAAGCAGAATGGAGAATAAAGCATTTAGACGAGCATCCACTAGACTTAAATGAGTATGGATACGCAGAGAAAATGATTGGAAGAAAAGTTTGGTGGCGAAGCGAACCAGCAATTATAACTGATTGGATTGATGACGGACAGGCATGTGTGATTCTGGAACCTGATGGGATTGAAAAATTTACGACTCCTGCCGAATTTGCTGAGGAAGAAGGCGATGATTATTATGAAGATGGTTTTGTAAAGACAGAAATTTTTGATCAGCATATTTGGTGGCATAGAGACTAAAATATATACAATATATAGCGTTCTAGTGATGTGATAAATACTATATGTTGATATTGTGAGCGGTTGAAATTCTTATTTTATTGGGTGAGTTTGGAGGAGGTGGGTAAGATACAGTTTTTGATTATTTTAGCTATTGTAGCATGTTTTAATGGACTCAAGGTTAGTACATTAGTAATTACTTTGGTTATTCATATGGTTGCAAATGCTATTTGCAGAGCGTTTTTAGATTGAGATTGTGAGGTGATACATAATAAAATTTGAAACAAGTAATAAGATAGACAAATGGGTAGAGAAACACATGAAACAAGGATGTGTATCTCATGCAACAGCAGGTGAACAGTTTGTATACGAATTTTTACCAAGTGGCATTGTAGAATGCCAAATAGTAAAGTGTATGTGTTGCAATGAAGAATTTACTGATTATGTAGATTGATAGTTGAAAGTTCTGGTAGTAACACGTAAACATTTCGCACGGTTATCCGTAGACAATTCCAATAATTACAACTGAACAGTTATATCCGTTTTGGGTGGTGAACAGCATACCCTTGGCTTTAATTACGCAAAATTCAGCCATAAACCACTGATTAGCATAGATTTTATATAGATTTAATCTCTATGTTCCAGTCCTGTGTGGGCTGTTGATGTTATATATGATGTGAAAATATTTTATAAATTTTATTTTACAGGAGGATTTTTATTTAATGGCAGAAACAAAGAAAAAAGGAAGACTATTTGATTTACCTGAGACAAAAGGATCATTCCAGTTGAAGGGCGTTGTTAGTGGTGTAGAGAAGGAAAACTTTTATAAGGAAATTAAGACCAAGAGCAACAGGGATATGAGAATGATTAACTTTGGAGTTGGATACGCTGAAGGCAGCACACTCTATGTTAATTTACAGGGTATGGAACAGGAAAATGTGTATTTTTCAAAGAAGGCTGAAAAGAAGGGCGATAAGCATGAAACTGCAAAGGTTCCTTGGGCAGATAGGTTTTCTTATAATCGTGAAGGATTCCGTCTCATTGGTAAGAACATTGGCGTAAAGAAGAAAGTAGATGAGAATGGTAAGACCGTTAATGATAAGAAGGTCATGACAGACTTTGATGCTTGTAAGGAAGTAAATGACAATCTGAAAGATGGCGCAAGTGTATTTATCAGAGGTAGTCTTGATTATAGTAGCTTCTTGGATAATAACGGCAATAAAAAGACATCTACTAAGCTGGTTCCTAACCAGATTTCACTTTGCTCAGAAATTGATTTCGGTGATGAGAATTTCACTCAGCAGAATGACTTTATCCAGGTAATTGTATTTATGGGTATTGATCAGGAAAAGGAAAATGATAAGCCGACTGGAAGATTTGTTGTGTCTGCAAAGGTTATTACATACAGCAACATTGAAGATGTTGAATTTATTATTGAGAATAAGGATTTGGCAAATAAGTTTAAGAAATCCTTAAAGGCATATAATGCGATTCAGGTCAGCGGTCATATGGTAGCGTCTACACAGACAGAAACAGTTGAAGATGATGATGACAACTGGGGTGAAGAAGTATCTATGGAGAAGGTTCTTGCACCTACCAAGAGAGAATTTATCATTACCAACGCAAAAGGTTCTACTGTTGATAAGGAACTTTACACAGAAGCAAATGTTACAGAAGCTATGTCAAAGATTGCACAAGCGAACAAAGCTGAAAATGATTTCGGTGAAGATGCTGGTGGTGACGATTGGGGAGAAGCTAATTTGGATTCTGGCAATGATGAAGATGAAGCATGGTAAAAATGACTGTTTCGGAATGTCAGAAATGGCGTTCCACAATTCTTAAAAAAATACGATTTCGGAGGTAATTTAATGGCAAAAGCGAGGAAAGCGTCAGTAACACAAAGTAAGTTAGGAATGATTTTATATGGTGAACAGTTTACAGGTAAGTCTACTATGGCTATGCAGTTAGCATATTTCAAGCGTCCAGACGGCAAGCCATTTAGAGTATTGTATCTTGATCCTGAGACTGGTTCCATTGACGATTATTTGGGTGAATTGGAAGCAAACGGTGTAGACCTTGAAAATATTTATATCGTATATACACAGTCTCTTGGAGAAGTAAGAGAGTATATTGCAAAAGTTAAGAATAATGAAGACTTATATGTTCTTGATGAAGAGACTGGTGATGAAACCGATGAAGTTCTGTTAGATGCAGATGGTGAACCTTTTAGAGCAGATGCGATTGTTGTTGATGGTACAAGCATTTTGAATTTGACAACAAAACAGGGATTGATAGAGTTTTCTAAGAAAAGAAATAAGGTAAAAGCTGATAAGGATGGTCTTGTAGGTGATGCTCGGCTTGTAAAGATCGAGGGAGCCGGAATGGAACTGAAGGATTATCAGACTATCAATTTTAAAGGTCAGGACTTGATTCTTGATTTGATGGCATCTGGTGTTCACTATATTGTTACTGCAAGAGAGACAGATGAAAAAGAGACAATTAAACAGGCAGATGGTTCTACTATGAGTGTTACTACAGGCAGAAAGATTCCTGATGGATTTAAGGGTATGACATATAACGTCAAGACAGAGGTTCGTATGTTCAGAAATGAAGATGGTGTTGTATGCGCTCATGTTAAGAAGGATAGGACGCATACGCATGAAGATAATATTATAATTGAAGATCCTACGCTGGTTGATTGGCAAGCAGTTATTGATAAGACAGCAGATAAAAAGGCATTTGTTGTTAAAAATGACTTGACTAAGGCTGTTGATGTTGAGCAGAACATTTATAGTAAGGAGATTCTTGGCAAGGTTGGTGAACCTGCAAATGAGGAGTCTGAGGAAGATCATAACTCTGGTGTAGATATTGAAGCAATGAAGAAAGAAATTATTGCAAAGAAAAATGCGCTATCACCTGTTGATAAGAAAGAAATGGGAGACAAGCTAAAAGCAGCAGGACTTCCAACAGCATTTAAGAATGTAACGGATGTAACTGTTTTGCAGAAAGTTCTTGATATGTTTCAGTAATGAATTTTCTTATGTAAAGGTGGACTAATGCGGTATATAAAAGATGAACAACACATGGGAATAAAAAGAAAATGCGGATGTTGCAAAGAATACTTTTACATAAGCAATAACAATATTGACGATGCAATCTACTATGATAAACAGACATATCATAGTAGTTGCTTTATCAATATATGCAACAAACGCTCAAAAATGAAGAGAGAAGATATTTCGCAAAAATGGACATGGGTTCTGGATCATTTAGATCAGATAAGAAAAGAATCCTATCAACATTTAAGTTTGTCAATTACGAAAGAAAATGTTTTTGAGTTCATAAAGGATGCGTATGATGTCACAATTGTACCGACAACTGTATGGCAAAAACTAGGTGAAATTTATAATGGTACATTTAAGGGAATGTCCGTTGGAATACCACCAGAACATTTACTTGATATGTGGAAAAGAAAGATTGATATGTTAAATGGTATTGCGGATAGGAACAAAACAAAAGGGATTGTAATGAGTTCTGATAAGCGTATCAACTATGACTTGTCAATTTTGGTTAATAAATACGACAGCTATTTAAGATGGCTTGAAAAACAGAAAATTATAGCATCAGAAAAAGAAATAGAAAAAAACGAAAATATTGTTGGTAAGAGTATTGGATATACTGCTTCAAATAATTCTGAGAAAAATGTTTCAGATGATATATCTGCTTTAGTTGATGATATTTTCGGATGATTGGTGGTGGTAATTGATTGACAGAAGAACACAGTGCTTCAAACATTCAAGCGGAGATATGTTTCGTAGGCGCACTCCTCAAAGACCCTGATTCATTTGTTAATTATGGCAATTTTATGAGAAGTAAGTACGACTTCTCTGATCCGGCAGTGAAGTTCTTTTATGACAGTTTTGAAACATACTATTTGACTTTCTCACAGACAGTAGATGAAACGAAAATGAATGTGTTTATGAGTCAAAATCCAGAGAGACTAAGCACATATAAACAATATAAAGGCTGGAAAACCATACAGCAATATATGAATCTTGCGGATGAAAACGACTGTAAAAACTATTTTGATACGATTAAAAAGTACTCTCTTGTAAGGGAATATGGAAGAAATGGATTCCCAGTTGAAAAAATTCTGTCCCATAAAAATTTTGATAAGATGTCGCCCAATGATATATATAGGATTATCCGTACTAAGGCAGATAAAATACACACAGTTATCAATGCAGGTGAGGAAGCAGTAAAACTTACAGACAATAATACAAAACAAATTGACAGGTATCTTGAGAAACCTAATTTTGGTTTGCCGTTCCCTTGGTATATGTATAATGAGTATTTTCTTGGTATGAGAGATACGAAACTGTTATTTGAGGGTTTCTTATCCAATGAAGGTAAAACAAGAAAACTGATGTTATTGGCAGCCTATGTTGCGCTTGTACAGAATGAAAATTTTTTCCTTATGAGTAATGAAATGGATGAAGAAGATTTGAGAAGCTGTTTAATAACAACGGTTATCAACAATAAGGAATTTCAAGATTTACATGGTGTTGTACTTGAAAAGCCAGAGAAGGAAATTGTTCTTGGTGTATATCATGATAAAGGGGGAGGAATCATTAGAAGAAAAATAGATGATTTTGGTATCTATATAGAATCTAATGAAGAATACATAAAAAGAGTACAGGTAGAATCAGACGAATATTGGCAAGTAAAAACCGTAACAGAATGGATCGACAGTTCTGATCGTAAAGGTAAAGTTCTATTTAAAGATGTTGGCAATGATTATAGTCCAGAGCAGATTGAGTTTGAATTGCGTAAAGCGAAGATGGTTCAAAATATCAAATATTATGGATATGACACATTAAAAGGATATAACACAGATGATTGGTCGCAGATAAAACAGTTCGCCACCAGACTGAAAGAATTGACAAAAGAATTAAGAATGAGTGGTTATGCAGTATTTCAGTTGAGCGATGATACTGTGTTTACAGACATTTTCAGTCTAAGCAGTAACAATATTGCCAATGCAAAGCAGATAAAGCACGTTGCTGACATCTTGAATATTGGTAAGAAACTGAATAAGGACGAATATCACAAATATCAAATGGTTGCTGAAAATGATAGTTGGGGTGAGCCTGTTACAGAAGATTTAGACTTAAAAAAGCAATACTTTTGTATTAAACCCGATAAAAACAGGGCTGGCAGCAAAGACAAAGTTATGTTGTTTGAAATAGATCTCAATTTTAATATTTGGAGAAATATAGGTTATATCATTAAAAAACCTAAAAGTTCAGAATAATTTGGAGGGTGGCACTTGGATGTAAAAGAATTAAAAAATTACATATATGAAAACCGATATGTTGAGCAAATCCTAGAATCCATTGGTTGCCACCATATCAAATACCATGCTTCAAACGGTTATTGGACTTGTGCAAATGCAACAGGAGATAACAATGGAGCAATTGTTTTATATAACAGCGAGTATTTAATGTGTCAGAATTACACAAGACAGATGATTAGAACAAATCGAAAAACAGATATTATTGATTTGGTATGTTATACAAAAGATTTAACTTTCCCTAAAGGATTGCAATTTATATGCGATGAAATTGGAATGTCTTATTACCACGACTTTGAAGAAGATATTCCAGAAAGTTTTAAGATTTTGAAAATGCTAGATGACATGAGTTCTAATGCAAATATAGAAAAGGAGAAACCATTAAAGCCAATTGGTGAGAATGTTCTTTCCTATTATAAAAGATATGGCAATGATTTGTTCTATGAAGATAACATAGATTATTCCACACAAAAAGAATTTGAAATTGGCTTTGATGAAGAAAGCAACAGATACACAATTCCTATTCGTTCAGAGCTTGGTGATTTGGTAGGAATTAAAGGTAGATACTTTTATAGAGAAGTTCCAGATGGTGAAAACAAATATATTTATTTAGAATCATGTGCTAAGTCAAAAATATTATATGGTTTGAACAAAACGATAAATTATATTAAACAGAGTAACCGCATTTATATCCTTGAGTCAGAAAAAGCAGTATTACAATTGTGGAGCTATGGGTATAGAAATGCAGTTTCAACAGGAGGAAAAGAACTTTCACAACAACAAATTGATATGATAGTAAGGCTTGGGGCAGATATTATTTTAGCAATGGATAAGGATGTTAAAAAGAATGAAATAGAAGAAATAGCAAATCATTTTCCTGACGGAATACCGATTTATTATTTATATGATGAAGATGGAATTTTAAGAGAAAAGGAGAGTCCGTCAGATGATCCAATAAAATGGCAACAATTAGTAAACAAAAATCTTTATAGAATGAGGTGAAATAAATATAGGAAGAAAATTGGAAGAACATATAGGAGAAAAGGTAGTTGATTATAAAGGAAATGTATTAGAGCTTATAGATTATCGAAGTAAACATGATGTAGATGTAAGGGCATATAACGGAATGATTTTTAATGTTCAGTATGGAACTTTTTTGAATGGTTTAAAAAAAGAAATGCAAAAATTGTATAGAATAGGTGAAAGAAATATAAACAATCAAGGATGTGGAATGACCATTATTAATTATGAAGACACAAGGCATTGTACAATTAAATTTGATGATGGCACAGTGATTAAGGGTATTCAGTATGATTCGTTCGTTAAAGGTGCTGTAAAAAATAATAATTATAAATCAATTTATGGTATTGGTTGTTATGGATATGGAAAATACACAAGTGATGATAAGGCATATGTTTATTGGTTTAATATGTTAAATCGTTGCTACAACCCAAAATATCTGAAAACAAGACCAACATATATTCAATGTTATGTATGTGACGAGTGGCATAATTATCAAAATTTTGCTAAATGGTTTGAAGAAAATTATTATGAAATTGAAGGCGAAGAAATGTGCCTTGATAAAGACATTATAATAAAAGGAAATAAAATGTATGCTCCAGAAACATGTATATTTGTTCCTGCACTGATAAATAGTATTTTTACAAAAGGTGATAGTGTTAGAGGTGAATGTTGCATTGGCATATCTAAAAATGATAGTGGTGAGTATAGGGTTTATGTCAGCAACTATGGAAAAGCAAAAAAGGGTTACATACCTATAAAAATGAGATAGATGCATTTAAGGAATATAAAATAGAAAAAGAAAAATATATAAAAGAAGTAGCAGATAGATATAAGGGCAATATTCCTGGCAAATTATATGAAGCATTATATAACTACAGCGTTGAGTTTGATGATTGAGATAGAGAGGTGTGAATTTGCAATATAAATTATATGAACATGGAAATAATGATACTTCTAATGTGTTAGTAGAAGTTCTTAAAAATAGAGGAATAGATGATTACTACGGATACTTAAATTTAGATGAGAGTGTCGTTGAGCCATACCAAAACTTAGATAATATTGAAGAAGCAGTTAGTCTTTTTATGAAACATTTCAATCAAAAAGATAAAATTGGAATATTGGTGGATGAAGATCCAGACGGGTTTTGTTCTGCGGCAATGATGTATTTATACATCAAACAAATGGATAGTAATTATCCTGTTGATTATATTTTGCATGGAAGGGCAAAAGCACATGGGCTATCAGATGATGTAGTCGTTCCTGAAAACATAAGATTATTGATTATTCCAGATGCAGGAACAAATGATGTAATTGAATGTAAGAAATTAGTAGATTGTCAGATAGATATTTTGATTTTAGACCATCACGAAAAGGAAGAAGAAAATCCATATGTGGTAATTGTCAACAATCAAATGAGTAAAAATTATTCCAATAAGAATCTGTGTGGAGCCGGTGTAGTATATCGTTTCTTACAGGCATTGGATGAAGAGAATTGGAATGAATTTGCAGATGAGTATTTGGATTTATGTGCATTAGCAAATATAAGTGATGTAATGGATATGCGTTCTTTTGAGACACGATATCTGACAGATATGGGATTGCTAAATATTCAAAACAAATGCTTAAAAGCCCTTGTAGATGCACAGGATTATAGTATGGGAGGCAAAATAAATATACACAACGTCCAATGGTATATCACTCCCATTTTGAATGGAATGATCCGAATTGGATCACCAGAAGAAAAGGAATTATTATTCAAGGCATTCATTGAACAGGATGAATTTTTTGAATATAAGAAACGTGCCACTAAGACAAAACATGCTGAAACAATTCAAGAAAGTATATATGATAGAGCGGCTAGATTATGTAAAAACTCAAAAAGTAGGCAAGACAAGCAGAAAGAAAAATGTGTATCACAAATTGCTGAGATTGCACAACATATTCCACAAGAAGATAAAGTGGTTATGATTGATACTTCTGATATTCTTGATAAGGGATTGACTGGTATTGTTGCTATTAAAATTGCTGAAATGTTTAATAAGCCATGTATCTTACTAAATAAATTTTTAGATAAGAAAACAGGGAAGATTATTTATAGAGGTAGTGCAAGAAATATTGATAACAGTCCTATTGATAGTTTCAAGGATATAGTCAACAGCACAAATATATTGGATGGTAGAGGTCATGCTAATGCTTTTGGTATTGTAGGGTTAGAAATAGATAAGAAAGATGACGCATTAAACAGACTCAATGATATCTTGCGAGATGTTAAGTATGATTCTACATACCGAGTTGACTTTATTATGGATATTGATGATGTAACTATAAAAATTGTGACTGATTTGGCAAGACTTGAAGATATTATCGGACAAGGTATTGAGGAACCGATGCTTGCCATTGAAAATATCAGTCTTACAAAAGAACAATTTGATATATTTGGTAAGAATGAGGATACCATCAGTTTTATGATTGATGAGATTAAATATATCCAATTTAAGTGTAAAGAGGGTAATCAACTGTATGATTGGCTTCAAAATGCCTGGGATGAGAATGATAGTGTGGTCTTCAATATTGTTGGAAAACCATCAATTAACGAATATAACGGAGTTAGAACACCACAAATAATTATAGAAGATGTTGTTGTGGTAAGTACGAATAATTCAGATGATGATGAATGGTAGGTGATTGATTGTTTACACATTTACATATACATACGACTAAAGGCTCTCTGCTGGATTCTATATTGACTGTTGAAGAATCTGTTAAATTTGCAAGTGAAAACGGTATGAAAGCTATGGCTTTGACGGATCATGGGAGTATGGCTTCATTTGTAGATTTTGTCAAAGAGTGTAATGAATATAATATCAAGCCTATAATCGGTAATGAGATTTATGAAGTAGATGATATGTGGGAAAAGGCAGATACAAAAGAATACACTCAGCCACGTTATCATTTGATTTTACTTGCCAGGACTCAGGAAGGGTATAAAAACCTTATTAAAATCACATCTATATCAAGAACAGAAGGTCTTTATAAGAAACCAAGGATTGATATTAAATACATACAAGAAAAAGGTCTTGGCAAAGGTATTATCTGTCTAACGGCTTGTCAGGCTGGAAGACTGAGCAGATACCTTGTAAACGGCAAATATGAAGAAGCAGAACAGCATATTGATAAACTGAAAAATACATTTGATTATGTGGTATGTGAACTTCAGTCACACAATACAGAAGATCAGGCAAATGCAAACCAACTGATTTATGATTTTGCACAGAATAATAATCTACCATATACAATTACAACAGATGCACATATGTTAAGTGATTCTTTGAAGGAATCACACGCAATGTTTGTTGAAATAGGGGAAGGGAGAGAAGTTGGAGAAAGTTATATAGACTGTTATTTGCAGACTGAGAGTGAAATATATGAAAAGTTATCTGATCAATTTTCAGAAGATGTTATAAGAAAAGGTATTGAAGAATCTGTAAATATAACAGACATTATTGAAAATATTGATATTGGACTGAACAAAGGAAATATCATGCCAAAGATAAATATTGAAAATGGCTATGATAACCACGAAGAATATTTGAGATATTTGGTATTCAAAATCTTTGATGAAAAATTTAGTCATATGTCTAAGGAAGATCAAGAAATAAGAAGACAGAGACTTGAAACAGAACTACCAGTATTATATGCAGTTGATTATACGGATTATTTTATTATGCTGTATATGCTTGCAAAAGAGGCAAGAAAAAGAAAAATACCATTGGGGTATTCCAGAGGTTCAGGAGCAAACTGTTTATGCTTATTTATGTTGAATGTGACACAGATAGATAGTGTTAGATGGGATTTAGACTTTTCACGTTTTGCAAATCTTGGCAGGAAATCTATGGCAGATTTCGATTGGGATATATCAAAGCGAAGAAGAAAAGAAATGGTTGAAATCTCTGAGGAGTTATTTGGCAAAGAAAATGTTGCTCCTATTGCTACATTCAATACATTAAGTACAAAAGTTGCAATTCGTGATATTGGCAAGGTATTAGATGAGAAAGATTATTCTCCATACTACAAGCAGATTCCGTATAAATTGCGTGACGAAGTTGCAAAGATGATTCCTACAATCAAGACACTAAATGATTTAGGAGAAGAGGAAGAAAAAGACGTTCTGCTCAAAGATATTCTAAATAAGAATGAGAAGTTGAAAGAAGTATATGAAAAGTTCCCACTTTGGTTTAAGTATGTAATGGATGTTGAGGGATTGCCTAAATCAATGGGAAGACACGCAGCGGGGACACTTATAACACCAACACCAGTCACAGATTATTGTCCATTATGTTATGACTCTGAGAAAAATATTATGATCGAGTTAGAGATGCACAATGCAATGGATGATTTAGGTCTTGTTAAGATGGACTATCTTGGTCTGGAGACTCTTGATATTGTTGATGACACATTAAAGAAGGCTGGTATTACATGGGATGATGTTGATATTAATCATTTGAACTTAGAAGATAAAGAGGTTTTTGAAAAGGTATATAAGAATGGCAATACAGTTGGTATTTTTCAGATGGAATCAGCAGAAGGAAGACGAATGTGTATTGAAGCACAGGCAGATAATGTTGAGGACGTTATTGTTGTTAATGCAGCCAATCGTCCAGGAACAAAAGAAAGTTTTCCGACATATTGCCAGAATAAGTTACACCCAGAAAATGTAACCGTCTTACATGAAGATTTAAGAGATCTATTTGGAAAAACACATTATATCTTATTGTATCAGGAGCAGGCATTGCAATTATTCAGACATGCAGGTTTCCCAGAAGAACAAGTTGATAATGCAAGGAGGGCTATCGGCAAAAAGAAGAAGGAAGTAATGGAACAGCTTGAAGTTGATTTCAGGGCTGGTCTTACTCAAAAAGGATGGAACAATGAACAGTTAATTGAAATCTGGCAGTTGATGCTCAAACAAGCAGAATATTGTTTTAATCGTGGTCACGCTGTTGCATATGGTCTGTTATCTTATCTGACTGCATATTTAAAAACTCACTACACGATTTATTTTATGGCAGCACTGCTTACATCTAAAAGCGACAAGGTACAGAAAATTAGTATCGTAATCAACGACTGCAAGAGATTGGGTATTAAAGTGTCTCCACCAAATGTCAATAAATCAGATATTGAGTTTACTGCTTTGCCAGAAAATAATGAGATTTTGTTTGGATTATTGGCTGTAAAAGGTCTTGGTGAATCTATTGTTGACAAAATTATTGAAAATAGACCATATCAAAGTATGAATGATTTTATTGAGAAAGTGGCTGATAAGACAGCTATCATTACATTAATTAAGGCTGGTGCTATTCCAACAAAAGATAAAATGCTCTCTTTGAAGAAATATGCCAACAGACTTTTTGAAAGAAAGGACTATAAACCTGTAACCACATTACCATCTCCATACTCAAAACTTATACCTTTTGGATTGAATGTTGATGATTACAGAGAATGTAAAAAAGTAAATAGAGAAGCATTGCTGATAGATTATAACAAAGCAAAAGAGAAATTATTTATAGAAGAACAGAATCAAAAATATAAGAATCATATGACAGAGTTTCAAGAAAAATATGCAAAAGACGAATATATGTGGGAATTTGATACATTGTCTATGTTCTTGACGAATGATCCGTTAAAAGATGCTTACAAATATACAAAAACAGATTGGGATATGGTAGAGGACGGAGATAAAACTACATTGTTTTGTGTCATTGTTGATATTAAAAGGAAGAAAGATAAAAACGGGAATCAATTTGCATATTTAGACCTATATACGCCATTTGGTATTGTTGAAGCAACTATATGGTCAAGCCAGTTGAAACAATATAGCGATGATATTAAGAAAGGAAATTGCCTTGCAATACTTGGAAGAAAGAGAGAGGAACATTTCTTTGTAGAGAAGGTAAAACCATATAACACTTGGTTGGATCAGATGAGAAAGAAAGGAGTGGCAGTATAAATTTGTTTGAAAACGATGAAGATATTTTGAAATTTAAAGCAGTCATAACTTATGAACGCTACTACAATTCAGATACCGCTTGGGGCGTATATGGTTTTTACACAAACGATGATATTCCTCAATATACAAAAGAAACAAAAATGGATTTGCCATTTGAAGATAGTAAAGAAGTCGATCCAGATAAAAAGTTCAGTTCTTTAGCTGGCAAAATGCAGGAATTGGTTGTTGGTGGAGAATATATGATAAAGGCGAAGTACAAGTATGACAAAACATATGGTCATCAGTATACACCAATAGCCATATATGCGCTGATACCACAAACAAAAGAGGCACAGTTGATGTTTCTGCAATCCATTATTTCACCTTGGATTGCAGAGAATCTAATAAGTGTATATCCAAATGTAGTAAATGATGTGGCAAATGGGACATTAAAAGAAATTGATTATGATTTAGTAAAGGGGGTTAGGGAACTTACCTGGAACAGAATTAAGGATAAAATCATCAATAATTATCTGATTTCAGACATTATAATAATGTTAAAGCCATTAGGAGTTACATATACGATGATTAAGAAACTTCTAACAGATGAACCTAATCCGGCATTGTTAAAACAGCAATTAGAAGAAAATCCGTATATTCTTACGAAAATTAATGGGCTTGGGTTTAAGAAAGTCGATGACTTAGCATTAAAATTGAAGCCAGAACTTATAAATACAACTGAAAGATTGGTTGCGTTTATAAAATACTATTTTACAGATTTAGGAGAAAGTAGTGGTCATACATGGTGTTCTGTCAAAATTCTAAAGTCAGCAATAAGTAATAGTGTTCCTGAGTGTTCTGATAAAACGGATTGGTTATTGGAAAACAATGAGTTTTTACACATATCAGAAGATAGAGTAGGACTAAAATATTATCACGATATTGAAGTGCAAATTTATAATATACTGCTTGAAAAGTCTAAGAAACAGACAGATATCAATATTTCTGATGAAAAAATAGAACAGGCGATCAGACATGCAGAGGAAGAACAAGGGTTCCAATATGTAGTAGAACAGCTTGATACAATTAATAAAAGTCTACATAGAACAATCAGCTTAATAACTGGGAAGGCTGGTACTGGCAAGACATCCATTATGAGAGCGATTGTGAAAGCATATACAGAAAACCAATTTACATTAACGGCATCTGCTTTATCGGCTATGGCAGCACAGAGAATAACTGAGGCAACATCATTTCCAGCCATGACGATTCATAGAACATTGGGATGCAAAGGTTTGAATAAGTTTGATTTTAATAAAGATAACCATCTGATTACAAGTGTTGCATTTCTTGATGAAGGAAGTATGGTTAATGCCAGTTTATTCTTACATTGGTTAGAAGCGATTGATGATAACACCAGAATCATTATTTCTGGTGATCATAAGCAGTTACCACCTATAGGGTTTGGTAATGTATTTTCAGATTTGATAGAAATGTTTGATGATACAGTGGTAAGTAAATTGGTTAAGCCAATGAGACAAGCTGAGAAGTCTGGTATTTTGGTGGATGCAAATCTGATTCGTGAGAATATTAATCCCATTACTGAAAAACTACAGCCAAGAATTATTCATGGTGAGCTACAGGATATGTATTATATGTTTCGTATAAATAGGCAGTCACTATTTGATATTGCTGTTAATACATTTGTAAAGTCTGTGGATTCTGATGGAATTGATAATGTGGTTATTGCAGTTCCACGAAGAAAAGATTGCTTGAATAGTACAAATGAATTGAATAAAACAATTCAGGAAAAGTTGTTGGGAGATGTATTGCAAAGTATATCTGGTTTTGAAATGACATTCAAATTGGGTGCTAAAGTAATGCAGACAGTAAATGATTACGATAAGAATGTGTTCAATGGAGAAATAGGATATATAACAGAAATTAGTGAGAGACAAAATGGCAAAAAGAAAGAAGAATATTGTGTAGTAACTTATACTGATATTTTTGGGAAAAAAAAGTTGATTGAGTATACAAAGAAAGAGCTAACAGCATTGGATCTTGCTTATGCAATGACAGTACATAAGTTACAAGGTGCAGGTAGAAAGATTGTTATTGGAATTATTGATAACACACATCATCAGCTTTTGGATAACTGTATGTTATATACGCTGCTCACAAGAGCAAAGAAGAGATGTCTACTGTTGGCAGAACCACAAGCATTTTTACAGTGTATCCGTACAAGTCACAATAAACGGAACACATGGATGATGTTGGAAGAAAAAGTAGCATAAAAATAGTCTATATATAGTAACTTGGTATTTGGAGAACAACTATATATAGACTAAAAATGGCAATGAAAGATAGGTTTTATCCAGAGAGGAATGTCAGATGTATTTTTATTTAGTAAATAATAAAGGACCAATAAAATCAAAATATCCCATTATGGATAAGCAACAAGTACAAGGTAAAGTAAAAAATATGATAGTAACCAATATGAAGAATATATCAATACTCTCATATGTATATCATTCAATCAAATATGAAATATATGGAGAATAATTATGGCAAAAAGAAAAATAACAATAGGTGTAACAAATGAATGTCAAACTGTGATCTGATGAAATATAAATCAAATAATTCTGAGTTATTGCCATATTGTACATTATTCAAAACATTTCTACAGTTTAGAGAATATAAGAATGATGATTTAGTGGTAAAACCTTGCTTTGAATGATATGAGTGTAGCCAAGGAAATACTCACTATTTTATAACTGGCGGGAAGGAAAATGAAGAGTGAATAAAAAATACGAAATTGCTCATTTAGTAGGGATTACAAGAGAACATGAAAAACAATTTAGAAGTGCAGAAAAAATATTAACAAGCAAAGGGTATATTGTATTTGCTCCTGTCTTTTATAATATAGAAGAATATTTGTCATTTGGAGAATGTCCCAATATGCTAGATGATATGTGTTATGAAAAATTATTAATGTGCGATTTCTTAGTGATAGTAACTCCAGAACACATAGGAAAGTCTACTACGCTCAGAATTAAACAAGCAATTGCTATGGGAAAGAAAATATTTATTTTAGAGAATAATGAGTTAATGGAATATAAGCAATAAAACGCTCGTTTCAATGCAGAAAGGAAATAAAAATGGATATTGAAAAATTAAAACAAGAATACTTAAATACATTGAGTGAGTTACAAAATGATATTTTAGTTTTGCAGAGCAGGATTAAAAAAGCAAAGAATAAACTTGAGGGAGTAAAAACAGAGGAAGATATTGAAAAGTTTCGTAGAGAAAGTGATTTAGAAGATGAATTAAAATATATTTGTTTATTTGATTAAAAAGGAGAAAAGATTATATGGGAAATGCATTAGCATATGAAGTGTTTGAAGAAATGAAAGAAGATATAAGAAAGGAAGATTTTGGAATATATCTTGACACCTGGGATTATGAGGATGAGTACTCGCACAATGATATCGAGGATGCAAGAAGTAAATTTATTGAATTAGCTAATGGATATTTTCGTGTAAATATGATGGATTATGAAGCCAAAGAAGTATGTGAAAATGTATATATTTTTAATAAGAACACAGGAGAAAGACTTTATAATTAAAAACCAATGAATCCACGCTTTTAAAGGTAGGATAGGAGAAAGTGAGAGAATATGAGTTTAATAGGATATGCGTTAAGGATGGCAAAGCAGTATTATGAATCAAAAACATATGATCATGTACTTAGAGTAGCTGGGTATGTAGCAGAAAATCCAATGATTCCAGATGATAAAATGGATAACTGTGTGGCTCTTGCGATAATGCATGATTTGATTGAGGATACAGAATACACAGGTGGTTGTTTTGGAGCTGAATATAAGCATTTTGAAGAATGTTTAAATTTGCTTACTAAGTCTAAAAATACAAATTACATAGAATATGTGAAGAAAATTAGAGATTATTCTGATACAAGACCAGAAGTATATTGGGTAAAGTTGGCAGATATGAAAGATCATCTTACTCAGACTGAGACATTGACGGACAAGCTAAAAGAAAAATATTTAGCAGCACTACCATATTTACTATAGCGATAGAACAAGTCTTTTATAGGAGGCGGTTATGAAAAAAGAATTATCTTATCGTGGTATGTCAACCACACAATTAATTGAGAAATTAAAAGAATTAGCTGACTCTGCAAATTATTGTGAGATAGAAGGCTATTTGTGTAGAGCAATTTGTTTGTTAGAACAATATAGAGATGAATATGATTTTGTACACAAAAATGATGATTATGATGGATACGACTAAAAACAACAGAATTGCAATTTAAAGGAGGTAACAATGTTAGAAATACTACAATTTATATTTAGTAACTTTTGGATATTTTGTGGGACAGTAATTCTTCTTTATATTATTGGCGTATATTGCATTACTTCTCCAATAGCTGCAATACTATGTGCGTTTAGCAAGGACTCAAAAGATAAAGATAATTGATTACATTTTGGAGATGAAGTTATTTTACAATGTCATGGAGATAGTAGGCCTACCTTTGATCCTGAATGGGTTAAAGTAAATTTGAAATGATAAAGTGTTTTTTTAGAAGGAGAATATGATTGGTAGAGGTAATTAATTTATTTAAACAGATCCAAGAGACAAATAGCCTGAATAATAAGAAAGCAATTATTACAGCAAACAAGGATAATGAGTTATTTAAGATGTGTTTGAAGTTCTTATTAGATGGAAATATTGTAACTGGGATTAGTACCAAGAAAATTAAAAAGAAAGTAATGCCAAGCACAGAAACGGCCGCATATTTCTTAGGTGTATATAGCACTTTTGAAAACGTAATGGATTATCTTTCAAAAAATAATACTGGAAAAGACGAAGATATTTACGAGATTCAAGCATTCTTGTTTGGCCATGAAGACGATAGAGAATTCTATGAGCAGTTAATTACAAAGAAATTTAGGTTAGGCGTTGATGAAAAACTGGTGAATAAATGTATCCCAAGATTAATTGACACCTGGGAAGTACAATTGGGCGCTTCATATGACAAGTTGAAACTGAGGGAAGAAGAGTGGTTTGCTCTCAGCCAAAAGATGAATGGGAATCGTGCTTCATTTTATCAAGGTAAACTCATCAGTAGACAAGGTAAAGAATTTACTGGCATGAAGCATATTATATCTGATTTAAAACAGCTTGGAATGGGATGGTTTTATGATGGAGAACTTATCCGGAAAAACTTTGATAATTTACCAGATGGAGAGAATTTCCGAATTGGGACAGGGATAATCAATTCAGATGCGGAGTCAAAAGAAGAGATAAAATTCGTAATCTTTGACTATTTCCCAGAAGAAGAGATTTTAAATAAGCAATCATCTTCCAAGTATAAGGTGCGAAGAAAGATGCTGAATGCCTTGGGTGAAGTAATTAAAGAAAAGAAACTTCAAAATATAGAAATAGTGACTATGGTTTATGAGGGGACAGACCAATCACAAATTATGAAATGGCTTGATTATGCTGTTGAACAAGGGTGGGAAGGTCTTATGTTAAACAAGGATGCCTTATACAAATGTAAACGAACTACAGATTTGATAAAAATCAAGAGATTTTATAGTATGGATCTTCCAGTAATAAAGGTTTTGGAAGGTGATGGAAGATTAAAAGGTACTCTTGGAGCATTAGTTGTTAAATATAAGGATAATACTGTTAATGTTGGCAGTGGATTCGATGATGAAACCAGAACAAAATTTTGGAAAGACAGGGATAATCTTATAGGAAGAGTTGTTGAAGTAAAATATAAAGAAATTAGTAAGGATAAGAAAACAGGACTTGAAAGTTTGCAGTTCCCAATCTATATAGGATTAAGAGAAATTGGTAAAAGTATAAGTTATGACTAATCTATTGTAACTTCTAACACAATTCAAACAGAGAAGTAATAAATGTAACTCATAGACATATCAAATATAACTCAAAATTTACTGGAGAACAAATGAATAAAATGATAAAAATTTTACTATCAGTAATGACATTTTTTATATACTTACTTATTATTCCGCTAATTGGATATAGTGAAAAGAGTAAGGCTAAACCTATGGTAGCACAAGAAATAGAGATAAAGGTCATAGAGAAAAATAATTGTGAACTTGTAGATGAAATACCAATATCATCAAATTTTGAAATTGATATAGCAACAGAAGAAATGAATCAAAAAATGATAGAAATAGAAAACATTACGGATAAAGGAGAATGGTTTATTACTTATAAAAATATTATTGATGAGTATTCACACATAATAGACCCACCAGAAACTATATATGACCACTTTACTGAGGAAGAATTAGAGTTACTTTTTCGTGTGGTACAAGCTGAAGTTGGTGATGAATATTCATTTGAACAAAAAGTAAATGTAGTAAATGTAATTTATAACAGACTTGATCATGAGTGTTTTCCAAACAAGCTTTCTGAAATACTCATTCCTGGACAATTTGAAACTATGTCAAATGAAAGATATAAAAATGTTGATGTATCAGACAAAACAATACTTGCATGTGAATATGCATATTTATTTGATGATACAACACAAGGAAGTTTATTTTTTGATAGCAATAAAAAATTAAAATATGAACCAGTATTTGAAGATGGCGCTCATAATTTTTATACATTAAAAACAAAATAGGAAGGTGAGAAAACGAATACAAAAATAACTGTAGTGTTAAATACTATTGAAAAAGTTAATCATTTTACTGGCATTACGATGAAATTTAAAAGCGACATTGATGTAATTAAAGATAGTTATAGAGTTGATGCTAAATCAACTTTGGGAATTCTTACAGTTGATTTGAGAAAACCACTTGATGTCGAAATACATAGCTGCAATGAAGAAGAGGTAATAAGATTCAATGAAGAAATGGAGGAATTTAAATGGGATCAGTAATAATTCTAGAGGAAACAACAAAATATCCAATAACATTAATCGGTAAAAGAGCAGGTGTGTGCTGGGGAGCAGATATTACAGACAATAAAAAGAATTATAAACGTGGGATGGATTGTATTACAGCTAATCATGGAAGGACTCTCGAATATGTAAATGTAGAAATGATTATTGATGGATATTCTGCAAGAGTAATTCGTGAATGGTATACACATTTGGGTGGGGCACCAACACGTTTACAGGCAAGTACAAGATATATAGATTATGAACATGGATTTGGTTATGTTGTCCCAGATAGTATTAGAAATGATGAAAAAAGATATGAAATCTATACAGAGGCAATTCATCAAATTAATAGAGCACTGATAGAGTTAGAAGATATTGGAACTCCAAGAGAAGATTCAGCATTATTACTTCCGCTTGGAATGACAACTAAAATTGTTGATAAACGTAATTTACGTAATCTTGTAGATATGTCACACCAGCGCATGTGTAATCGTGCGTATCATGAATATAGAAAATTATTTGGAGATATTTGTACCGCATTATATAAAGTCTCTGATGAATGGACATGGATCGTAGATAATTTATTTGTACCAAAATGTGATTATCTTGGCTATTGCCCAGAGAAAAAATCTTGTGGAAGAGTACAGAAAAAGGAGAATTAGTACATATGATTATTGTTTTATTAGGGCCATCTGGGTCAGGGAAATCTACAATTGAGAATGAACTGGCAACACATCATGGTTTTGAAAAGATTATTTCGTATACCACAAGGAAACCGAGGGATGGAGAAGTGAATGGCAAGGATTACTATTTCACTGACCAGAATTCATTTGCCACGATGTTAAACGCAGGCATTTTAGCAGAGTATGACAGATATACATATGACAGATTATATGGATCATTAAAATCAGATTATTTAGAGGGTAATAAAGTTGTTGTGCTTACTCCGAATGGATTTAGACAAGTAAAACAAAACTGTCCCCAAAATAATATTTTTACTGTTCTTGTAAGAAGTAATCTTGGTACAAGAGTAAAGAGATATATAGACAGATGTGGAATTGATAAGTTTGACTATAAAGACAAAGACGAAATATGTAACCGTACTGAAAGAGACTATGGAATGTTTTTAGGATTAGAAAGAGAAGTAAATCTTGTAGTTGACAACAATGAGGGAACTGATATTAATGATGTTGTAAATGAAATTTTAGAAACAGAAAGGATGTATAACGTATAGGAGTACAAATATAATGAGGAAGCATTAAAGAATGATCAGGTAAAAAGAATGTTTTTGGAGATATACAGAGATATAGATTAAATGAAGATTAGTATTAATACAATAGAAAAGCGAAAGAATTTGTGTCTATATGTAGTAAATATCATGATGGAGACTTTCTTGTTAAGCAGAATCAATATGTGGTAGAGGGAAAAAGCATATTCGGAATTTTTAGTTTGAATTTGGTAGAACCTGTAAAAGTCATTATGGATTCTGAAAATGACAACTTTAAAATTGGATTCTACAATAATATTCAAAAATGGAAACCGGAAAATAATGATTAAATGCCTGTTTCATTGGCTCAGGAAAGTAGGTGGTATAAGATAAAAGTTACAGAAATAAAAATGAAACCATTTTGGAAAAGGTGGTTATTTGTACATAAATATACTGGTGGAGTAAGAACGGTATATGACAAAAAAGGTAAGAAAAGACATGCTTATATTTGTTTAAGGTGTGGAAAGAAAGATTATATAGATTAACGGAGGAAGTATTTATTGACAGTACAGAAAAGAGATGGGCGTAAAGTTCAATTTGACAAAGAGAAAATTAAAATAGCTGTGCTAAAAGCATTCATTGATGTTGATGGTGAAGAAACGTCTTATGCAAAAGAAAAAGCTAGAGATATTGCAAATTACATAGAATCGTTGAACAAAAGCATGACTGTTGAAGAGATTCAGGATCAGGTAGAAGAGAGACTAATGGCGAGCAATCGTAAGGATGTAGCAAGAAAATATATTATATATAGAAATGATAGAAATAGAATACGAGAAAAAAATAGTAAAATTATTCAAAAAATTATGAAAAGAGCAAGTGCTTCTGACATAGAAAATGCAAATGCTAATGTAGATGAACGTTCATTTTCTGGTAGAGAAAAAGAAGCTTCTGCTGATATTGGAAAAACAATTGCTCTTGAATATGATGGATTAAGTGACGAAGTCGCACAAGCACATAAAGATATGTTGGTGTATCAGCATGATTTAGAGAAAGCAATTTATGGCGTTCACAATTGTTTAAATCTTGATTTTGGAGAAATTTTTACATATGGATTTAAAACAAGAAATGGGGATGTAAGACCACCTGCTTCATTCAGCACGGCTTGTCAATTAGTAGCTGTTGCTTTTCAATGTCAAAGTCAAGTGCAATTCGGTGGTGTTGGTTCTATACATTTAGATTACGATTTGGCACCATTTGTAAAAATGAGTTTTTCTAAACATTTTAAGGATGGATTAAAATGGGTTTCTGATGTATCCATTGAATATATAAATTCTATTCCTAAAAAGCTAGATATAGACAATAAAGAAGCAAAGACGTATCAAAAGGCATATAAGTATGCTATTGAAATGCTTGAATCAGAAGGGAAACAAGCAACACAAGGTCTTTTCCATAATTTGAACACTCTTGAAAGCAGACAAGGGTCACAGGTGCCATTTACATCAATTAATCTAGGCAGAGATACTTCCACTGAGGGAAGATTAGTTACAAAATGGATTATGGAAGCAAGTATTGATGGTATAGGCGAACATCATTTGACAAGTATTTTCCCAATAAGCATTTTCCAATATAAAAATGGAGTAAATGCAAAAGAATGTGATCCAAATTATGATTTAAAAAAGTTAGCATTACAATCTATGTCAAAAAGGATTTATCCAAATTGGGTGAATGGTAATTGGTCACAAGCACATGAAACTGACGGAGAAATTGATACATATTTAAGCACTATGGGATGTCGCACGTTAATAGGATATGATCGTCATGGACTTGGATATATTCGGCAAGGAAGAGGCAACAATGTACCAAATACAATTATTCTACCCAAACTTGGTATTGAATATGGTATTTGCCTTGGCAAAAGAGATAAAGCAGATTTAGATGGATTTTGGAATGCATTAGATGATGCACTCCATATTTGTGAAAAAGGATTGTTAGAGAGATATGAAATTATAAAATCTCAATCTCCTAAAGCAGCACCTTTTATGTATCAAAACAATACAATCAAGGGAGCAAGGGAGTGTGATGAGACGGTTGAGAATGCAGTTAAACATGGAACGTTAGGGTTTGGTCTTATTGGAATGGCAGAAACTTGTGTCGCATTGTTTGGTAAAAATCATGCAGAAGATGAAGAAGTCCATAAGTTTGCTCTTTCTGTAGTAAAACATATTTATAATTATGCCAAAGAAGCAAGTGAAAGAAATGATTTGAATTTTGGAACATATTTTACACCAGCAGAAGGACTTTGCAGAACAGCTTTAAATGTTCTTAGAAGTCAATATGGAATAATTAGAAATGTAACGAGTCATGAATTCCTGACAAATAGTATTCATGTTCCAGTGTGGCAAAAGATTTCAATTTATGACAAGTTACGTGTAGAAGCACCGTTTACAAAGTACGCTACATCTGGCTGTATAACATACATTGAACTTGAATCAACTTTTGTAAAGAATATAAAGGCAGTAGAAGATATTATTGACTATGCTTTTAATGAGTTAGATATTCCATATCTTGCATTTAATTTCCCTATTGACAGTTGTCTTGATTGTGGTTATCAAGGGGAATTTAATGACTGTTGTCCTGAATGTGGAAGTAAAAATATTCAGCAATTAAGGCGTGTAACGGGGTATCTAACAACAGACTACAGAAATTTCAACGATGGGAAACAAGCAGAAGTCAAAGAACGTGTAAAGCATAGTGCGTATACAAATTTTGGAGAATAAATATGTTGCATGTAGCAGGGATTAATTATGAGTCTACTGCTGACGCTGAAGGAGTGGCTTGTACCATTTTCTTCAGCGGGTGTAAACATTTTTGCAATGGATGCCACTCTAAAGACACATGGGATTTTAATTATGGAAAAGAAATATCTAATGAATTAATTAATGTGATTAATTCTGAAATTGATAAAAGACCATTTTTGTCTGCATTGGTTCTTAGTGGTGGAGATCCGATGTATTCGGCAGTAGAAATAAAAGAATTTATATTAAAAATTCATATTCCCAATAATAATATTTGGTGTTATACAGGATTTTTAATGGAACAAATAATAGAAAACTACGAGATGAGGGAGTTATTGAATCTATGTAATGTTTTAATAGATGGGCAATTTGAAATTGAAAAAAGAGACATAACACTATCATTTCGTGGAAGCAGTAATCAAAGAATTTGGAAAAAACGAAACGGAGAGTGGTATGTATAAAAGATAGCTCACTAAAGAAGTATGCTCACGGGGTATACATGGGAATCTATTATGGAATACGAAACATCATTTAATAATGTTATAACAGCACATAATAGTGACATTTTATATGATTACTATATATGGAAGCGAAAGAATATTTTATTAAACTGTGATGTCTTAGTAGACGGAAGATACATAGATTCACAGCGTGACATAACTCTTCCATACAGAGGCAGTAAAAACCAAAGGCTTATTAATATTAAGCAATCATTGCAAAAAGGAGAAATAGTTTTATGGACAGACTAGCAGAAAACCAATATAAACTTGATATTAATATAAACCAAATGAAAAAAGTTGGATTCAAATTTGATCATGAGTTAGAAGAGTATGTTTATAAATTCCCCGTTTATAAATATAATGGAATACCTTTGATCTTTTGTAAGTTAGGAATTGATGAAGATACAAAACGAATATGGTTTAACGTGTGCGATTCAAATAACATATTGTACTCTCCATATTATTATAAGGAATTTGGTAAAAATAGAATTATACCTCAGATAGAAAAAGAAATATTAAAAGTGTTAAATAAATTGAAAGCTACAAAGGTAAACTGAATGAATATGATTTTAACATCTGAATGTGAACAATGTACTTATGGAATAATTGATGAAAGTAACAAAGCCAGAATAAAGGTAAAATGCAATTTAAAGAACAAAGAATACCATTATGGCCAGTGTATTCCATGCGAAAACAAAAGGAAACGAAAAGAGGAAGAAAAGTTTGAAGAAAGTAGCGCAGTTTGAGAAAGTAAGTCTAAAACAGTTTCTAGGCGACTGGATTGACACATTTGGTAACAGATCAGATCATATAATCACAGAAATATATAAAAATATAAAACTTCCAATTCGTAAAACAAAATATAGTGCCGGACACGATTTTTTCACTCCATGTGATATAAGGATAAAGCCTGGTGATTCAATGATGATTCCAACAGGTATAAGATGCCAAATGAATATTAATTATGTAATGCTATTATTCCCAAGGAGTAGTCTTGGAATTAAGAAGCATATGGCTATCGCTAACACAATTCCAGTAATAGATGCGGATTACATAAATGCTGATAATGAAGGACATATTTTTATATGCATAAGAAATTACGGAGACAAAGAATTAGAAGTTAAAACAGGTGAAGCATTCGTACAGGCTGTTTTTGTAGAATATGGTTCTGCAGACAACAATAAAATTGATGCAAAACGAAACGGAGGTATTGGAAGTACTGGAAAATAAAAAATACATCATAAATTAAAGAGGGAAGGAGCTGGAGCTGTGCGCACAAAAGGATATCCTGGTTCCTTTAAATTAGTAGATGGATGAAAGTTTGTTGAAATATGCTGTTGCAAATGGTATGATTGATTTATCATACGTGCAAGAACAAATTGAAATGAATAAGAGAAAGGAATTGTTAAAAAAACATCAGTATGCAATCTGGAAGGGTAAGGATGGCAAATGGTATACTTATCTACCTGATGAAAAAAATAGGAGGGTGTTGAAAAAACGAGCCTCAGAAGAGGCTATAAAAAATCTGGTAATAGAATATTATTCTGACGAAGTAAAAGAACAAAATAAGTTAAAACGGGAACAGGATATTGTAGAAAATAGATTTGATACAAATTTTGAAACATGGAAGAGAAAACAAATAGCATATGGTGTATCTTCTAATACAGTTTCGAAATACAATTCTGATTACCAAAGATTTTTCAAAGGATCATATTTTGAAAAAATGGACATAAGGAATATGACAGAAGAGGATATTACAATTTTTATTATTAGTAGGATTAAAGAACTTGATTTGAAGGAAAAAGCCGGTAAAGCCTTATGGGGATATATTTCTGGTGTATTCCACAGTGCAAAGATTAATAAGAAAATTGTAGATAATCCATGTCAGTATGTAGATACTAAGTCATTTGTAAAATTCTATAACAGGAACAAACGTCCTATTGATGAACGTGTGTTAAGTAATGATGAGATATCTATAATAATGAAGCAATTAACCACGGATCATCTTGAAAAACCAGAATATCTTCCTTCGTATGCAGTAGAACTTGCAATATATACTGGAATGAGAACAGGAGAGTTGGCTGGTTTGAAATGGAGTGATATCCAGTTAGACAATAGAATTATGATAATATGTAGATCAGAAAAATATGATCGCATTAATGGAGATTATTTTATTTCAGGTACAAAAACCTATAAATCCAGACAATTTCCAATTTCTGATGAAATGATAATTCTATTTCGCAAAATAATCCGTTTACAGGAAAAGTCAGGATGTTATGACGATTTTGTATTTTCTAATTCTGAGGGAAGAATCCATGGAAGAACAATTTCAGATTGTATGCGCAATAAATGTATTCAAACGGGGATAACTGTAAAAGGTGTACATGCAATCAGAAGAACTTTTAACAGTAGAATGAGGTGTGAAGGGGTTTCGTCAACTGTTGCTGCATCATTACTTGGTCATACAGAAGAGGTAAATCAGCAGAATTACACATATGACATCACAGGAATGGAATATAAGCGTGAAGTGGTCAAAAAAATAAATGAGAGTATAAAAGGTAATCAAGGTAATCAAAATGCTAACAAAATGAAAATGGCTGAAAACCTTGATAAATCAACGTTTTCAGCCACCAAAAACAATGCCGGCAGCGGGACTTGAACCCGCACGTGGTTGCCCACAACAGATTTTGAGTCTGCCTCGTCTGCCATTCCGACACGCCGGCATCTCCACTGCAAAAAAGCAATGGGAAGACTTTCACAACGAAATAAATTATAGCACAGAATGAAAGGAATGACAAGAGATATTTAAAATAAAAAGAGAGGTTTAAAAAGAAAATAAACTGTGTTATACTGGGAATGTTTATTGACTGTCCTGCTCTCGTTTTACCGGAAAGTTCAGAGCAGGCAGCTTATATTTTACAACCAGGGAGGCAGGCCTTGAAAGATAAAAAACGTATAGTGGTGAAGGTAGGAACCTCCACTCTGACCCATGAGTCCGGCGCACCGAATCTGCGGCGGATGGAACAGCTGGCCAGAATTCTGGCGGATCTGAAAGGAGCCGGGCATGAGGTGATACTTGTGTTCTCCGGTGCCATTGCAGTGGGCACATCCAGGCTGGGACTGGAGGAACGGCCGAAAGAACTGCGGATGAAGCAGGCGGCAGCGGCCGTGGGGCAGTGCAGAATGATGCACATTTTCGACCAGTTTTTTGCGGAGTACAATCAGTCCGCGGCACAGATTCTGCTGACGGGAGACGATGTGGAGATTCCTGTCAGAGAAGAACATCTGCGGAGAACTTTTTCCGCCCTTTTGGAGATGGGGGTCATTCCGGTGGTAAACGAGAATGATTCCGTTTCCTCCGCCGAGATTGAGACCGGGAATCACAAGGTTCTGGGCGACAATGATACCCTTTCCGCCATTGTGGCAAAGTTGTGTGGGGCGGATCTGCTGGTGCTGCTCAGCGATATTGACGGATTGTATGATTCTGACCCGAAAGAAAATCCCGGGGCAAAGCTGCTTCATCGCGTGGAGGAACTGACACCGGAGATCTTTGAGATGGCAGGTGGTGCGGGCACCTGGCGGGGAACCGGCGGGATGGCGACCAAGTTGTCAGCAGCCGGAATTGCCATGGCGGCGGGATGCGACATGGTGATTGCAAACGGAGCCAGAATGGAAGATCTATATGGAATCGTGGAAGAAAGGGCTATCGGAACTCGTTTCCTGGCATCCGCAGAAGGAAAGTAAACGGCGGTGTCCGGAAATGCAGCCATGTCAGTTATATGAGAACAGGGACGGGAGGAAAGCAATCTATGACTATATTACAACAGCAGGGACAGGCGGCAAGGGAAGCTTCCCATACGCTGGCCACAGCAGGAACTGCGGGAAAGAATGCCGCATTGGAGGCGATTGCCGGGATATTGAGAGAGAGGCAGCAGGAATGGCTGGATGCCAACAGGCGGGATGTTGAGGCCGCACAGGCCGACGGAATGCGGCCTGCACTGCTGGACAGGCTGACATTGACACCGGAACGGATAGAAGGAATTGTGGAGGGAGTGCGGCAGATTATTGCTCTGCCCGATCCCATCGGCCGTGTGGATAAAATGGAGACCCGTCCCAATGGTCTGATCATCGGACGCAGAAGAGTGCCGCTGGGGGTGATTGCCATTATTTACGAAGCGAGGCCCAATGTGACTGTTGACGCGGCGGCGCTGTGCCTGAAGTCCGGCAATGTCTGCATTCTGCGGGGCGGAAAGGAGGCCATTCATTCCAACCGCTGTGTCACGTCACTGATGCGGGAGGCACTGGTTTCTGCGGGGCTGCCGGAAGGCTGCATTTCGCTGGTTCAGGACACCAGCCGTGAGACGGCAAACGAACTGATGCATCTGGATGGTTATGTGGATGTACTGATCCCCAGGGGCGGGGCGGATCTGATACGGACTGTGGCCAGGGAGGCCAGTGTTCCGGTCATCCGCACCGGTGAGGGAATCTGCCATATCTATGTGGACAACGAAGCAGATCCGGGCATGGCGGCAGAGATTCTCTATAATGCAAAATGTTCCAGGCCATCGGTTTGCAATGCGGTGGAATGTGTCCTGGTACAGGAGGATGTGGCGGAGGCTTTCTGGAAAGAAGCGCTGCCTGCGCTGGAACAGAAAAAGGTGGAACTGCGGGCGGATGAAAGGGCACGGAAGATACTGGGAGATCGGGCGGTGCCCGCCTCGGAGAGCGACTGGGATACGGAATATGACGATTATATTCTGGCGGTACGCACAGTGGAGAATCTGGAGGAGGCCATTGCATTTATCAATGCCCACGGAACCGGACACTCGGAGAGCATTGTCACCGGGAATTATTTCAAGGCGCAGCGGTTTCTGGACGCGGTGGACGCCGCGGCCGTATATGTCAATGCATCCACAAGGTTTACGGACGGCGGAGAATTTGGACTGGGTGCGGAAATCGGTATCTCCACCCAGAAGATGCATGCCAGAGGCCCTATGGGACTGGAAGAACTGACCAGCAGCAAGTATGTGATTTACGGCCAGGGTCATGTGAGATAGAAGGCGACGGGGGAATCTGCAGACAGAGAATATGCGGATTGCTATGTACGACAAAGCGCGTAAGAGGTGTATCAATGGAGAAGAATAATTTGATTTTTGGGTTTATCGGTACCGGCAATATGGGTGGTGCCCTGGCAAGGGCAGTCAGACGAAGGATGGAGGGCAGTCAGATTCTTCTGGCCAACCGTTCTCCGGAGAAAGCCTGTCTGCTGGCGGAGGAACTGGGGGCGTCTGTGGTGTCGAACTGTGACGCAGCATGTCAGGCGGACTACCTCTTCCTGGGGGTGAAGCCTCAGATGATGGAGGGGATGCTGAAGGAAATCAACCCTGCACTGGCACAGCGGCGAACCCCATTTGTGCTGGTGACTATGGCCGCGGGTCTGACTATTGACAGAATCCGGGAGATGGCAGGAGGAAAGGCGTATCCCGTCATCCGGATTATGCCCAATACTCCTGTTGCTGTTGGAGAAGGGATGGTGCTTTACACCTGCAGCGGGAATGTGACGGAAGAGAGCAGGAATTTCTTCCTGGATGCCTGTGCGGAGGCGGGGCAGTTTTCTGACATTGCGGAGTCGGGAATAGATGCCGGGTCTGCCGTGGCGGGCTGTGGACCTGCTTTTGCGGATATGTTTCTGGAGGCCATGGCGGACGGCGGCGTGGCCTGTGGGCTGTCCCGGGCACAGGCGCTGAAATTTGCCGCTCAGATGATGACGGGAGCTGCCAGGCTGGCGCTGGAAACCGGACAGCATCCCGGCGCGCTGAAGGATGCTGTCTGTTCTCCCGGAGGAGCCACCATTCAGGGAGTGCGGAAGCTGGAGGAGGCAGGTTTCCGGGGAGCTGTTATGAACGCGGTGATTGCCGCTTATGAGAAGACTTTGGAACTGAAGTAATATGTTATTTTATCAGATTTTTCTGTGCGGTGGACAGCATCAGTTTGATGCGGTTCAGCTGATTTACCTCGCTGGCGCCGGGATCATAATCGATAGCCACAATGTTGGATACAGGATAGGCTTTCCGCAGAGCCTTGATGACACCTTTTCCCACCACATGGTTGGGCAGGCATCCGAAGGGCTGTGCGCAGACGATATTCGGTACCCCTTCCCGAATTAGTTCCACCATTTCTCCGGTCAGGAACCATCCCTCCCCGGTCTGATTGCCGATGGAGACAATGGGTTCCGCATAGGATGCGATTTCTCTGATGGGGATGGGCGGGGTAAAGTGCACAGATTTCTTAAATTCTTTTGTCATGGTTCCCCGGAGAATGTGTTCAATGGCCCAGATTCCCAGAGAGGAGATGCGGGCCGTTTTTTTGCTCATGCCCAGCTTATCTGCCTTGTAGAGCTGATTATAAAAACAGTACAGCATGAAATCCATCAGATCGGGTACCACGGCCTCTGCACCTTCCGCCTCCAGCAATTCTACCAGATGATTGTTCCCTGCGGGAGAGAATTTCACCAGGATTTCTCCCACGATACCCACCCGGGGCTTCTTCACATCCAGTGTCGGAATCCGGTCAAAATCCCGGATAATCTCTCTGCACAGTCTCCGGAACTTCCGCAGGCTGATATGTTTCGCGGAGACAAACTTCTGAACTTCGCTCACCCATTTCCTGTGTACGGCATTCACGCTGCCCGGTGCGGCTTCGTAAGGACGCATCCGATAGATACAGCGCATGAAAATATCGCCGAATTCCGCAGCCATGGCTACCCGGACCAACAGGGAGGCGCTCAGATGGAACCCCGGGTTACTTTCGAGTCCGGCCAGATTCAGAGAGATAACGGGGATCTGCTCCATACCGGCCTTTTTCAGTGCGCGGCGGATAAATCCCACATAATTGGTGGCGCGGCAGCCGCCTCCCGTCTGGGTCATGGCGATTGCGGTTCTGTTCAGGTCATATTTTCCGGACAGCAGAGCTTCCATAAGCTGCCCTACCACGAGAAGGGAAGGGTAGCAGGCATCGTTATTGACATATTTCAGTCCCACGTCCACGGAGTGCCGGTTGTCATTGCCTAATATTACGAAATTATATCCGCAGGAGCGGAATGCCGGCTCTATGATTTCAAAATGAACAGGCGACATCTGCGGGCAGATGATGGTATAATTTTCCCGCATTTCCTCTGTGAAAGGAACTTTCTCCGCGGCTGTGGAACAGCAGACGGGATGCTTTTGTGCCTTTTCCCGCACACGGATGGCGGACAGCAGAGAGCGGATTCGGATTCTGGCGGCCCCCAGATTGTTTACCTCATCGATTTTCAGGCAGGTATAGATTTTCCCGGAACCGGATAAAATGTCATTCACCTGGTCGGTGGTAACTGCGTCCAGGCCGCAGCCAAAGGAATTGAGCTGGATTAAATCCAGATTTTCCTGTTGCCTCACGTAGCTTGCGGCGGCATAAAGCCGGGAATGATACATCCACTGGTCGGATACAATAAGAGGTCTGTCCGGGCAGCCCAGGTGGGAGATGGAATCTTCCGTCAGCACTGCCATGTCAAAGGAGGTAATCAGCTCGGGGATGCCGTGGTTGATTTCCGGGTCTATGTGGTAGGGACGGCCTGCCAGAACGATGCCGTGCTTTCCTGTTTCCTTAAGCCAGGCGAGAATTTCCTCTCCTTTTAGCTGTATGTCCTTTCGGGCCTTTGCCAGTTCCTCCCAGCCTGCGGCGGCAGCTGCACAGACTTCTTCAGCAGGCAGTTCGCAGAATTCCTCTGTCAGGGCATCGGTCACTGTCTCCAGATTCTGAAAAGACATAAACGGATTGCGCAGCTTTACCTTTCCGCTGCTGATTGCTTCCATATTGTTTTTAATATTCTCAGAGTAGGAGGTGACAATGGGACAATTGTAATGGTTGCTTGCTCCCTCCACTTCATCTCTTTCATAAAAAAGAGCGGGATAAAATACAAAATCCACATTCTGTCTGATCAGCCACTCCACATGCCCGTGAGCCAGCTTGGCAGGATAGCATTCAGATTCGCTGGGAATGGATTCTATGCCCAGCTCGTATATCTGACGTGTGGAAATGGGGGAGAGTATCACGCGATATCCCAATCCGGTGAAAAAGGTATGCCAGAAAGGATAATTCTCATACATGTTCAGGACTCTCGGAATTCCCACCACACCCCGGGCGGCCTTATCCGCCTCCAGAGAAGAATAGGAGAAGAGACGCTTCAGCTTATACTCATAAAGGTTGGGGACATTGTGAGCATTTTTCTGCCCGCCGATGCCACGTTCGCAGCGGTTGCCGGAGATATACTGGCGTCCGCCGGAGAATCTGTTGATGGTGAGTCTGCAGCTGTTGGTACAGCCGCGGCATTTGGCCATACTGGTCTCATACTTCAGAGCACAGAGCTTCTCATAGGAGAGCATGGTAGTCTCATAACCATTGCTGAAGTGCTCTCTGGCGATAAGGGCAGCGCCGAAGGCGCCCATGATACCGGCGATATCAGGACGGATTGCCTGACAGCCGGCGATTTTTTCAAAGCTTCGCAGGACGGCATCATTATGGAAGGTACCGCCCTGGACCACGATTTCTTTTCCCAGTTCAGAGGCATCGGATACCTTGATCACTTTAAACAGAGCGTTTTTAATGACGGAGTAGGCAAGACCGGCGGAAATGTCCGCGACGCTGGCGCCTTCCTTCTGGGCCTGCTTTACCCTTGAGTTCATAAACACAGTGCAGCGTGTGCCCAGATCAATGGGATGGGGAGCGAAAATGGCCGCATCCGCAAAATCTTTCACACTGTAGTTCAGGGATTTCGCAAATGTCTCGATAAAAGAACCGCATCCGGAGGAACAGGCTTCATTCAGCAGCACACTGTCCACCGTGTGGTCTTTGATTTTGATGCATTTCATATCCTGTCCGCCGATATCAAGGATACAATCCACTTCCGGATTGAAGAAAGCGGCGGCATGGTAATGAGCCACTGTCTCCACTTCACCGTCGTCCAGCAGGAAGGCCGCCTTCATCAGGGCTTCCCCGTATCCGGTGGAACAGGAGCGGACAATATGTACATCCTCCGGCAGCTGTTCGTAGATTTCCTTTAAGGAGCGGATTGCCGTCTTTAACGGACTTCCGTCATTGCCTGCGTAAAAGGAATACAGAAGGGAACCGTCCTCTCCCACAAGGGCTATTTTGGTGGTGGTGGAACCGGCGTCAATGCCCAGGAAGGCGTTCCCGTGATAAGCGGAAAGCTCCGCTGTGCTCACATGGCTTTGACTGTGCCGGTCTTTAAACGCATTATAGTCTGCCTCACCGGCAAACAAAGGTTCCATACGTTCCACTTCAAATTCCATTTTAATCTCCGAAGACAGCCTGCGGAGGATCTCTTCCATGGTGCAGAAGGTGTCAGCCGCGGCATTCAGCGCGGAGCCGATGGCGGCGAAAAGATGGGAATTAGCCGTATCAATCACATGCTCGTCATCCAGCTTCAGCGTTCTGATAAAAGCGGCTTTTAACTCCGATAAAAAGTGCAGAGGCCCCCCCAGAAAGGCCACATGCCCACGGATAGGCTTGCCGCAGGCCAACCCGGAAATGGTCTGATTGACCACAGCCTGAAAGATGGAGGCGGCAAGGTCCTCTTTGGTGGCACCTTCATTGATGAGCGGCTGAATATCCGTTTTGGCGAAAACGCCGCACCGGGCCGCGATGGTGTACAGGGACTGATAATTTCTGGCATATTCGTTCAGTCCGGAGGCATCTGTCTGAATCAGAGCGGCCATCTGGTCAATGAAGGAACCTGTGCCGCCGGCACAGATACCGTTCATCCGCTGTTCTACATTACCGCCTTCGAAATAAATAATTTTGGCATCTTCGCCGCCCAGCTCGATGGCCACATCGGTTTTGGGGGCCATCTCCTGCAGGGCGGAGGCCACGGATATGACTTCCTGTATAAAAGGGACCTTCAGACAGTTGGCCAGAGTCAGACCTCCTGACCCCGTAATCATGGGATGCAGGGTGAGATTTCCCAACTGATGGTATGCCTTCTCCAAAAGCTGTGCAAGTGTCTCCCGGATATTGGCATAGTGCCGCTGATAGTCACAAAACAGTATATTATGTTCTTCGTCCAGAATTGCAATTTTGACTGTGGTGGAGCCGATATCAATGCCAAGGCTGGCATCTCCAAGACTGGCATTGCACAGACCGGCATCGCCGAGACTGGCATCGTCAGAAACTGCAGTTTTGCTTGTGAAGTCCATTCAGATCATCCTTTCCAAAGGTTTAAAACAATTCATGACAACTTAAGACATTATAGTACACAGGAAAGCAAAATGCAAATAGTAAAAGCTGTGAAAAGTTTATAAAAAAACTGATTTTTATATAAAATAAGGAAAAGTCTGGTTTACTTATGGAAACGGGAATGATAAAATATATGCGGGACAAAACAGATGGAGGACTGAACAAAATGAGTAATTTCGAAAAAAGATTTGGCAAATATGCGATTCAGAATATATCGCTGATATTGATTCTCTGCTATGTGGTGGGTTATGTGATTGACTTGATTAATGCCGATTTTCTCATGTATCTCACCTTGAATCCCTATGCCATACTGCACGGGCAGGTCTGGAGACTTTTCACCTGGGTGATTATACCGCCGTCTTCCCTGGACCCCTTTACGATTATTATGCTTCTGTTCTATTATAACATTGGAACCAGCCTGGAGCATACCTGGGGAACCTACCGATATAATGTCTATCTGCTGTCGGGCATGCTGTTCACCGTACTTGGCAGCTTTGTCTGGCTGGGAATTCAGTATCTCATGGGAAGCAGAGGCATCGGCCTTTATAATGGTTCCTTTATGGCTTCTCTGTTTTTCAGCACATATTATATTAACATGTCCATATTCCTTGCCTTTGCGGCCACCTTTCCGGATGTGCAGGTGCTGCTGATGTTCCTGGTCCCGGTGAAAGTGAAATGGCTGGGAATTTTATACGGTCTGGTACTGGCGTATGATTTCCTGTTTTCCGGAAATCTTGTAATCAGGATTGCCATTGTCTCTTCTCTGCTGAATTTCCTGATTTTCTTTGTCACCTCAAGAAGTCATATTCATATGACGCCGAGGCAGATGAAGCGCAGAGTGGAATTCCGACAGGACATCAGGCGCAACTCCAGGGTGACGAAGCATAAATGTGCTGTCTGCGGCCAGACGGAGGATGATGATCCGACTCTGGAATTCCGTTTCTGTTCCAAATGTAACGGGAATTATGAGTACTGCCAGCAGCACCTGTTTACGCATACACATGTGAAGTAGTCTGTCGGGCATATGGGTATGGAACGGGTTACAATACAGGGAGACGGGGGAAGGGAAGAAAATGATATCCGATGAGAGAGTATTTGTACAGAGTCTGGAGAAGGTACGCCGGCTTGCCAGGGAACAGGGGAACTGCGTCAGTGAGGAACAGGTACGGGAAGAATTCGCCGCTCTGGATTTAAGCGATGCCCAGCTGCAGATGGTATACGACTATCTGAGTAAGCATGGGGTGGGAATCGGCGAGCCGCCGGATTCGGATGCGTTTCTGACAGAGGAAGAGAGGAATTATCTGCAGGATTACCTGGATGAGATAGCAGGGATTCCCGTCTGCAGCGATGGAGAGAGGGAGGCCTGCATTCTTTCTGCAATGGCAGGAGACAGGCAGGCGGGACAGCGGCTGACGGAGAGTTATCTGAAAGAGGTGGCGGATATTGCAAGGCTTTACACCGGACAGGGTGTACCGCTGGAGGACCTGATCGGAGAGGGAAATGTGGCGTTGTCCATGGCTGTGAGTTCGCTGGAAGGGGCTCCGGATGCCGCCGGGGCCCAGAAAAAGCTGGTGCGGCTTATCATGGATGCCATGGAGGATTTTATTCGGGATCATGCGGAAAATGAGAAAAGGGATCAGCGCATTGCGGACAGGGTAAACCGGGTGGCAGACAAGGCCAGAAAGCTTGCCGGAGAGTATCACAGGAAGGTGACACCGGAAGAATTGATGCGGGAGACAGGGCTTTCCATGAAGGCCATTCAGGATGCCATGCGGATGAGCGGATACAAAATAGAGGATATTGAGTATGCAGAAGACGGTATATGAAGATTATAAATACAGTATGCAGGACACAGGCAACATCTATGTGGGATGTAAGTATACATTCGGGGAACTTCTGGAACAGGAGGACATCCTGTTCAAATTCAGGCTGATTATGCAGCACTATATTCTGCCGGAAGCGAGCCCGGAGGATACGCTGGAGACACATTTGTATTACCTGGCTCCCGAAAGCTTCCTGGTAAAAATATACAGGCAGATGAAGGCGAAAGTCAAAGTAAATGTCATAGAGGAGAAGAAATTTTTATTCGGAAGGAAGCAGAACGGTCCGGGGAAGAAGCGCTATGTGACCAGAATGCTTACCGTGGAACAGCTGGTAAATGTGCCGCCGGCGGAGAAAGAGAAGCAGGGATATGTGATACAGGAACTGCGTGTCAGCAAGCTGGCTCTGGCTACTCTCACATGAGAGGAATACAGGGGACTCCCCGGACGGAAGAGACGGGAGATTCCCTGGCTGACAGGAAGGAACTGACAGACATACAGTACACCGAAAATGTAAGGAAGGGAGAACAGAAATAAAATGAGAGTGGAAGAATTAACAGCCTATGAGGTCATCGAGAAGAGAGAGATTAAGGATATCAACAGTATGACTTATCTGTGCAGGCATAAGAAAACCGGAGCGAAAGTGGCGCTTGTCTCCAATGACGATGACAACAAGGTGTTCTACATCGGCTTTCGGACTACGCCCAGAGATTCCACCGGCGTGGCCCATATCCTGGAGCATTCCGTTCTCTGCGGTTCCAGGGAGTTCCCCATTAAGGACCCGTTCATCGAGCTGGCCAAAGGCTCGCTGAACACCTTTTTGAATGCCATGACCTATCCGGATCACACTGTGTATCCTGTGGCCAGCTGCAATGACCAGGACTTCCAGAATCTGATGCACGTCTATCTGGATGCGGTTTTTTATCCGAATATTTATGGGAATGAAGCCATTTTCCGGCAGGAAGGGTGGCATTATGAGCTGGATGAAGCAGGAGAACTGACATACAACGGCGTGGTTTACAATGAGATGAAAGGTGCGTTTTCCTCTCCCGACAATGTGCTGTACAGGGAGATCAGCACAGCTCTGTATCCTCACACCACATATGGTTATGAATCCGGCGGTGCCCCGGATACTATTCCGGAACTGTCCTACGAGCAGTTTCTGGATTTCCACAGAACCTATTATCATCCGTCCAACAGCTACATTTATCTGTACGGCAATATGGACATGGCGGAGAAGCTTGCCTTTATCGACGAACATTATCTTTCCGCATTCGATGCGCTGGAAGTGGATTCTGTGGTGGCTTCAGAAGCACCTTTTGCCGTACCTGTCCGGAGAGTGCGGGAATTTCCTGTGGGAGAGGGGGAAAGTGCGGAGGAGAATACGTATCTGGCCTGGAGTCTGTCCGTGGGAGACACTCTGGACAGAGAGCTGTATGTGGCGTTTAAGATTCTTGACTTTGCACTCTGCACTGTGCCCGGGGCTCCGCTGAAGAAGGCCCTGATTGAGAAGGGAATCGGCAGAGATGTGTACAGCATTTATGATAACGATCTGAAGCAGCCCTATTTCAGTGTGGTGGCAAAGGGGACTGCTGTGAGCAGGGAACAGGAATTCCTGGATACGATCAGGGAAGTGCTGGGAGAGATTGTCCGGAAAGGATTTGACAGAAAGGCGCTGCTGGCGGCCATTAACCATTACGAATTCAAGTACAGAGAAGCGGACTTCGGCAGTTATCCGAAGGGACTGATGTACGGCCTGCAGGTGATGGGAAGCTGGATGTATGACGATGGGAAACCCTTTATTCATATCGAGGCAAATGAGACTTATGCGAAGCTGAGGGCAAAGGTGGAGGAGGGTTATTTTGAGAAGCTGATAGACCGCTGGCTGCTGAACAATCCTCATGCTGCCATGGTGATCCTGCAGCCGAAGGAAGGGCTGGCGAAAGCGCAGGAGAAGGCCCTTGCAGACAGGCTTGCAGAGATTAAGAGCCGGATGTCTCAGGAGGAGATTGCAGATGTGCACAGCATGATGGACGCACTGGATGCTTTCCGTGAGACTGGGGATGCGCCGGAGGATCTGGCGAAGATTCCGCTGCTTACCAGAGAGGACATGAAAAAGAAGGCGGAGCCTCTGATTAACCAGGAGAGAACGCTGGCCGGCGTTCCGGCGCTGTATCACAATGTGTTTACCAATGGAATCGGTTATCTGCGGCTGATGTTCAAAGTGCAGGACATTCCCGGAGATTATTTCCCCTATATCGGTATTCTGCAGAATGTATTCAGCCGTGTGGACACTGCCCATTATTCCTATGCGGAATTGTGCAACGAAATCAATCTGGCCACCGGAGAGATTGTGGTTTCCTGCAACAGTTATGCCAACGTGCAGAAGCCGGAACAATATACCATAACGCTGGAAGTGGGAACAAAGGCTTTGTATGCCAATCTGGAAAGGGCAATGGAGCTTATGGAGGAACTGATTCTCACCAGCGACTTTACAGATACAAAGCGACTGAAGGAAATTCTGGCGGAGGGTAATTCCAGATATCAGGAATATATGCTGGAAGCGGGACACAGTGTGGCCCTGACCAGGGCGCTGTCTTACGGCGATGTGAAATATGCCGTGAGCGACGAGCTGACGGGGGTGGCACAGTATCGCCTTACCTCCGGTCTGGAGAAAGCGTTTGAGCAGAAAAAAGAGTCTCTGACAGAACGGCTTGAGACCCTGTGCAGAATGATTTTCCGCCCGGAGAATCTGATGGTGGACTTCACCGGGGATGAACAGGCTTTTGAGAATCTGGAGGCTTCCGTGGCTGCGCTTAAGGATAAGCTGTACACCTGTGAAGTGAAGCAGGAAAGCTATGTGCCGGGAATTTCCAGGAAAAACGAAGGATTCATGACTTCCGGGCAGGTACAGTATGTCTGTCGTGCGGGGAATTTCCGGAAGAAAGGGCTTCCCTATAAAGGGACGCTGAAAGTGCTGAGCGTGATGATGGGGTATGAATATCTGTGGACGAACATCCGTGTAAAAGGCGGTGCTTACGGCTGTATGTGCGGATTTGGAAGGATGGGAGACTGCTATTTTGTGTCTTACCGGGATCCCAATCTGGGACAGACCATCCATGTGTATGAGAATGCGGCAGACTTTATCGCCCGGTATGATGCCGACGAACGGACCATGACACAGTATATCATCGGTACTTTCAGCCAGCTGGATATACCTCTGACGGCCGCAGCCAAAGGCAGACGTTCCAGAGAAGCCTATATGAGGGGCATTACTCTGGATATGATTCAGCGGGAAAGAGATGAAATTATCGCCGCACAGCCGGAAGACATCCGGGGACTGGCAGAGTATATCAGGGCCTTTATGGAGGAGGACTGTCTCTGTGTTGTGGGAAGCGAGCAGAAAATAAAGGCGGAAGCGGATAAGTTTATGAAAATTGAGAACCTTTTCTAGCATTTTTCGTTCTATAGGTCAGAGGCGGATTCTTTTATAAAAATATGCGGACAGAATCGGCCGCGGTTTTAGGGAGATTGTATCGGCTTACTGGCCGGGAAAGGAAAAGGGAAGGTTATGAGGAAGAACGGGAACTGGAGGGGATTTTCTGCATTTGTGCTGGCGGCTCTGTTATGTACGGGGTGCGGGGCTTCTGACGGAAACGTGACAGCGACGGGGATGGCTGAGGATATGTTCTCCGAAAACGGGGCTTATGATGCGGAGGGCGGAGCTTATCAGGAGAGCATAAGCGGGGACGCGGCGGACCTGCTGCAGACGGAGGATGTGGGAATACGGGATGCCCGCAAGATTATCCGGGAAGTCAGCCTGGAGGTGGAGACCAGAGAGTTCGAGGAGTTGGTCAGGGTTCTGGAGACCCGGGTTCGGGAGCTGGGCGGTTATGTGGAGAGTATGGATACCTTTAACGGCAGCAGCTTTTCCGACAGCCGGCGTATGCGGAGCACCGATATGACAGTGCGGATTCCCTCTGATAAGACGGACAGCTTTCTGGAGAAGGTGTCCGATGCGGGAAATATAGTCAGATGCAGCGAAAGCACAGATGATGTGACATTGTCCTATGTGGATATGGAAAGCCGCAGGAACACACTCCGCACGGAGCAGAACAGACTGCTGGAATTCCTGGACAGGGCGGAGAATGTGGAGGAGATCATCACGCTGGAAGAGCGTCTGTCGGAAGTACGCTATCAGCTGGAAAGCATGGAATCGAAACTGCGCACCATTGACAATCTGGTGGATTACAGTACGATACATATGAATATTTCCGAGGTGAAAGACCTGACGCCGGAAGCGGAACCTACAGTCCGGGAACGGATTTCGGAAGGCTTTCTGCAGAATGTGGGAAAGATTCAGAAGGGCGCGACGGACTTTGCCGTCTGGCTTCTGGTGAGCATTCCCTATCTGATTATCTGGGGAGCCGGGATAGCGGTGCCTGTGGTGCTTCTGCGGAGGCATCGCAGAAAGAAACGTCAGAAGCTGGAAGAGCAGCTTCAGCGTCCGGCACCTGTCTGGCAGGAGAAGCAGCCGCAGCCTGCGCCGGATGAGAAAAATGACGGGCCGGAAAAAAGGGAAGAATAAAACAGAGCGGGGCAATCGAACCGCGGAAAAGAGAAAGCATGGAGAACAAGTCATATAAATCGGGCTTTGTCACTCTGGTGGGCAGGCCGAATGTGGGGAAATCCACTTTGATGAACCGGCTGATCGGACAGAAGATAGCCATTACCTCCGACAAGCCCCAGACCACGCGGAACAGAATCCGCACTATACTGACTCTGGAGGAGGGGCAGATTGTATTTCTGGATACGCCGGGAATCCACAGAGCGAAAAACAAGCTGGGCGATTATATGGTCAATGTGGCGGAGCACACTCTGGAAGGGGTGGACGTAATCCTGTGGCTGGTGGAGCCTTCCAACTATATCGGTGCGGGAGACCGTCATATTATCGAAGTGCTGCGAAAAGTGAAAATTCCGGTCATCCTCGTAATCAACAAGACGGATACTGTGAACCGGGAGGAAGTATTTTCCTTTATCGACAGCTACCGGAAGGAGCTTGACTTCGCGGAGATTGTGCCGGTATCGGCGCTGAAGGGGAACAATGTGGACGAACTGCTGGGATGCATTTTGCGGTATCTGCCCTATGGTCCCGCTCTTTACGATGAAGATACGGTTACTGACCAGCCCATGCGGCAGATTGTGGCGGAGCTGATCAGGGAGAAAGCGCTTCGTCTGCTGGAAGAGGAGGTTCCGCACGGGATTGCCGTGAGTATAGAAAGTATGAAGGAATGCGGCAGTATCTGTCACATTGAAGCTGTCATAACCTGTGAGAGAGAGACGCACAAGGGAATCATCATCGGCAAAGGCGGACAGATGCTGAAAAGAATCGGCTCCGCGGCCAGACGGGAAATTGAGGATATGATGGAGACCAGAATTAACCTGAAGCTTTTTGTGAAGGTGAAGAAGGACTGGCGTGACAGTGATTTTCTCCTGAAAAATTTCGGCTATAACCCGAAAGATATTTCCAGTACCTGAAAGCGAATATAAAAGCTGAAAATGCAGACTCTAAAGATATCTTTTTATATACGGAGGATGCAAAATGGAAGAGAGATACTGGAAGCAATTTGAAAACAGCGGCAGAATAGAAGACTACCTGTCTTTTGTGTCCAGCAACAGACAGGAGACGGATATGGCAGGGATTGCGGGAGAAGGCGGCCATGCAGGAATATATATTGGTGACGGGCATCATTTTGAAGCAGACCCCGGTGGGGGAGTACGACAGGCATATCAGCCTGCTGACTAAGGAGAGGGGAAAGCTGACGGCCTTTGCCCGGGGGGCCAGACGCTCCGGCAGCCGTCTGACGGCAGCGACCAATCCCTTCTCCTTCGGATGCTTTAAGCTTTACGAGGGAAAGAACGCTTACACACTTGCCGAGGCGGACATTCAGAATTATTTTGAAGAGCTTCGGACGGATTATATTGGCGCATATTACGGCATTTATTTTGCGGAAGTAGCAGATTATCTCACCAGGGAGAACAACGATGAGCGGGAGATGCTGAAGCTCCTGTACCAGTCGCTTCGGGCGCTGGGAGCGGCCTCTCTCCCGAACCCCCTGGTCCGCTGTGTGTTTGAATGCAGGGCAATGGCGGTGAACGGAGAATTTCCAGCGGATTTTTCCGCAGACGCTTCCCTGTTCCCGGGTGACATGGAGCCGGAAGCGTCTACGATTTACGCACTGCGGTACATAGCGGTGAGTCCTGTGGAGAAGCTGTATACCTTCACTGTGACAGAGACTGTTCTGGAGCAGCTGGAAACGGTGGCGGCCTGTTACATGAAGCGATTTGTGGGACATAAATTCAAAAGTCTCGAAGTTCTGCAAACTCTGTGTTGAAAAAAGGAAATCTTTCTGATACAATGACTAAAGAATTTCAGAGAGTTGGTACAGATTATGAAAAAAATTGGAAAGTTTGCGGTGAGCATTTGTCTGTGTATGGTACTCCTGACCGGATGCGGAGGAGCGAAGGTGCCGGATGTGGTGGATAAACCTGCCGTATCTGTGGGCGGAGAAGGAGAAGTTACGGTATGGCAGACAGGAGAATTCGGGGAAACGTATTATAATGTGGCGGAGCTGGCTGCCATGGCAGAGCAGGAAGCGGCGGATTATAATGCGGAAAAAGGAAAGGAAGCGGCGGTGACCGTTGAAAAGGTGGAAGCTCTGGCCGGCGGCAGCGTGGTGGTGGCCTATCGCTTTGACGGCTGGGAGAGCTGTTCTGATTATATGGGGGAGACATTTTTCTTCGGCACTGTGCAGCAGGCCGGGATAAACGGTTTTGACACCGGGAATGCGGCCATGAAAAGCGTGAAGGACGGTTCGCCTCAGGCTGCGTGGGATGCGGATAAAAAGGTGCTGATCACCGATATGAAAGCGGATATTTACTGTCCGGGCAGGGTGGAATCTATCAGTGAAGGCGCGTCGGTGAATGAGGACGGAAGCATAAAACCTTCCGGGGAAGACGGGCTTCTGTATATTCTGCTGAAATGAGAATGGAGACGGCGGACGGTGCAAACGCCTGCTGCTGAACTTATAACGAAGAAAGGGACGGCTGAAAATGGAAAAGACAATGGAGAAAATAGTGGCACTGGCAAAGGCGAGAGGGTTTATCTATCCCGGGTCCGAGATTTACGGCGGCCTTGCCAATACCTGGGATTACGGCAATCTGGGTGTGGAACTGAAAAATAACGTAAAGAAGGCGTGGTGGCAGAAGTTTGTGCAGGAGAGTCCCTACAATGTGGGGGTGGACTGTGCCATCCTGATGAATCCGCAGACCTGGGTGGCCAGCGGACATCTGGGCGGCTTTTCCGATCCTCTCATGGACTGCAAGGAATGTCATGAGCGATTCCGGGCAGATAAGCTGATCGAGGACTTCTGCGCGGAGAAAGGCATTGTGCTCACCGAGAGTGTGGATGCATGGAGCCAGGAACAGATGAAGGAATTTGTGGAGGAACATAACATTCCCTGCCCCGGCTGCGGAAAGCACAATTTTACGGATATCCGTCAGTTTAACCTGATGTTCAAGACTTTCCAGGGGGTTACGGAAGATGCAAAGAGTGTTGTGTATCTGCGGCCTGAGACTGCCCAGGGAATTTTTGTGAATTTTAAAAATGTACAGAGAACTTCCCGGAAGAAGATTCCTTTCGGCATCGGGCAGATAGGTAAGTCCTTCCGTAACGAGATTACCCCAGGGAACTTTACGTTCCGGACCCGTGAATTTGAGCAGATGGAGCTGGAATTCTTCTGTGAGCCGGGCACAGATTTGGAATGGTTCCAGTATTGGAGAGGCTTCTGCCGTGACTGGCTGCTCTCTCTGGGAATCAGGGAGGAGGAGATGCGGCTTCGCGACCACAGCCCGGAGGAGCTTTGCTTCTACAGCAAGGGCACCACGGATATAGAATTCTTATTCCCCTTTGGCTGGGGGGAACTCTGGGGAATTGCCGACAGGACGGATTATGACCTGACACAGCACGCCAATACTTCCGGAGAGGATATGAGTTACTTTGACGACGAGAAGAAGGAGAAATACATACCTTATGTCATTGAACCTTCTCTGGGGGCCGACCGTGTAGTGCTGGCCTTCCTGTGTGCGGCTTACGACGAGGAGGAGCTGGAAGGCGGGGATATGCGGACCGTGCTTCGCTTCCACCCTGCTCTGGCGCCTGTGAAAATCGGTGTGCTTCCCCTTTCGAAAAAGCTGGGGGAGGGCGCGGAGAAAATATACGCGGAGCTTTCCAGGAAATACAATTGTGAATATGACGACAGAGGAAACATAGGGAAAAGATATCGCCGTCAGGACGAAATCGGGACGCCTTTCTGTGTCACTTATGATTTTGATTCTGAGACAGATGGCTGCGTAACGGTTCGTTTCCGGGATTCCATGGAGCAGGAGAGAGTGGAAATCGGGAAGCTGGCTGCGTATTTTGCAGATAAATTTAGCTTTTAAGGGCTGTATTGCGAAAGTGTGGGAACATGGGGGCGGAAGGATTCTTCTGCCCCTTTTGGCTATTATGGCCCGGCGGAAATCAAATAAGAAGGGGGAGCTGACATGAACCGGACGGAAGCGTTTCTGGTATTGGGGATAGAAAGCACAAAGGATGGGAAGGTCATTAAGAACGCATACAGGGACAGACTTACAGTGACCAATCCGGAGGATGATCCCGAAGGATTTAAGCGACTGCGCAGTGCGTACGAGGAAGCCTGCAGGTATGCTGCCGAGGAGGATGAGGACGAGGAGGAGATGCCCCGGGATACGACCCCTTCCGGTCTGTGGCTGGAGAGAGCGGCGGCAATTTACGGCAATATCCGGACCAGACGGGATGCGGAGGCATGGAAGGCGCTGTTTGACGACGATTTGTTCCTGTCTCTGGAGGAGGAGGAAAACTGCCGCATGAAGCTGCTGCGTTATCTGACGGAGCATTTTAAGCTGCCTACCGCGGTCTGGAAGCTTTTTGACCGGAAGCTTTCCATTGTGAGAGACGCCCGGAATCTGCGGGAGAGATTTCCCGCCAATTTCGTCTACTATATTGTGGGCCGGTGTGAACGGGGAGAAGATCTGGAATTTGATCAGTTTGAAGGGGCGGATGACGCAGAATATGATTTGTTCCTGGAGTACTATGACCGCTGCTGGCAGGCGCTTCGGGACGAGAATCTGGAAGAGGCGGAAAACTGTGTGCAGTGTGCGGACAGGCTGAATATCCGGCATCCGGTGATGGAGATCAGCCGTGCCAATGTCCTGTTGCGGAAGGGGAAGAGGGCGGAAGCGACAGCGCTTATGGAAGAGCAGAGGGCCAGGTACCCGAAGGACGCCATGATCTGCTATAACTTTGCCGAACTGTTCTGGCAGGCCTCAGGCGAAGTCAGCGGAGAAGAAAGGGCAGCGTACAGAGACCGGGCTGCGGAATGCTATCAGGAACTGAAATCTGCGAATGCCTCTCACTATATGGCCAACGTCCGCCTGACAGAATGGTATTATGAGAAACAGAAATACAGAGAGGCAAAAAAATGTGCGGAAAAGGTACTTGCCGCAGGCAGTGACGATGGGTTTCTGGAAATTCTCCGGAAAGTGAACAGGGAGCTGGAGAGGGAGCTGGAGGAACGATACCGGGAGACGGCCGGATGGGAATCGGCTCTGGAGCTGTGCTGGTGTTATCTGCAGGACGGGAAGATCACCGGAGGGATTCTGCTGGCCATGAAACTGGAAAAATTGCTGCCGCCGAAGAAGGAAGCAGAGTATAGCGGACTGCTGGCAAAGCTTTATGTGGAGCAGGCGGAGTATGAGAAATCCATTGAAATGACCCGGAAATGGGAAATTCTGCTGAAGGAGAAGATAGAAAAGAGAACTGAATTCGACGAAGCCGCGGATAAAAAGGACAGGGACAGACTGCGGCAGTCGCATTTAATCCGAATGCAGTGTTATCATAATCTGGGATTCCGGGACAGGGAGAATTTTCTGCTGGCGCTGGAAGAAGGCGACAGCATTCTCACAGGCGGTGCAAAGGATGTGGGAGTACTGCTGGAGAAGGCTCAGATTTATATGGAGCTGGAGGAATATGAGAAGAGTCTGGAGCTCTCTCAGCAGCTGGCGGATGAGTACCAGGTGTTCGCTGCGTTCGCCTCTTCCCTGGAGGCATACAGAAGGCAGCTGAATGCAGGCGGCGTCATCAAATCCGCCAGCCAGTGCATTCGCTATTTTCCCAGTTTTCCGAAATCCTACGAATATTTGGCGAAGGTATTTCTGGATTTGGACAGGCAGGATGATTTGAAATCAGTGCTGGAGGATGCGGAGAAAAACGGGGTGAAAAGTGTGATTCTGGATGCGTACGCATATCAGATGGAGCACGGAGCCATGGAAATCAGTGAGCTGAACGGCAAACTGAAACTCTTTCGGGAAAATTTTCTGAAATATGTGGAAAATGGGAGAAAGGGATTCTATGAGAAAGGTCTGCCGGTATTGACGGAATATTTATACAATTATCCGGATGATTTTATGCTGGTGGAGAGAGCGATTTTCCACAGGGCGGCCCATCGTCACGGGGAGGCGCGGGAGGATTTTGAGAAGGCCCTTCTGATAAATCCTGCCAACCCCTATGCGCTGAACGGTCTGAGCTTTGTACATAAATACCTTGGAGAATACGAGAAGGCTCTTTTTTTCATCAAAAAGGCGATTCTGTATATGGATAAGGAAATGTCGCCGGTGATTTATGCGGATATGGGGAATCTGTATTCGCTGCTGGGCGATTATGAGAGTGCGCTGAAGGCTTACAGGCAATATGAGAGTCTGGCGGGAGAAATCAAAGGCCGGCAATTTGGAGACAATCTGGCGGAGTATCATCTGCGCACAGGACGCATCGGGGAGGCTGCTGCAGTCTATGAGCGCTTTTATCAGAAGGAAAAATGGACTCTCTATGAAAAGCTTGTGGGACTGTATCAGGTCTCCGGAGAGGAAGAGAAAGCCCGCAGGCTTCTGAGACAGTGGAGAAAGGAACTGCGTGCCGATTTTGTGGACAGAGCTGTGAAGGCTGTATTTTCTTCGGGCGGCAGGAGGAAGAAGGAAACGAATTCTTATCTGACATATTATAACAGCAAAGGTTGGACGGAGCTTTTGTTCGGTGAAGGAGCTGCCGCTGTGAAAGCGTTTGAAAAAATGTTTCAAAGGGGGATGGAGACGGATTCCATGGAGGGAAGAATCTGTGATACCGTATTTGCCTGTATCCTCTGCGGCAACCACGAAAAGGGGAAAAAGTATGCGCAGAAGCTTTGCCAGTGGCTGGAAAAGGAGAAGCGGGACGGCAAGAGCACATATTATAACCGCGAAAAGGGGCATCTGCAGATAGAATTTCTGGCCGGGTATTATACGGAATCCGATGCTGCGCTGGAGGAAATCCTGAACAGAGAGAACAGCGCGGAAATCTGTCATTTCTGCACCTGTCCTCTGTGCAAGGAGATGGAAGGCGCGCGGATTCTCTGGCTGCTGCGAAAGGGACAGCGGGAAGAGGCCGGGAAAGTGCTGCAAAGGAATCTGGAAATCCAGCCCTGGGATGAGTATATGCTGGCCATAAAGCATGTGGCATTTCAAGCGTCCATATGCCCTTATTGACATTGCCGCTTACCATTGTGGCTGTTTATGCATGCTCTGTGACAGTTGTGTGGCTGTTGAAAAAGATATGCTGAGATGCATTTGCAAAAATTACCGTGGACACCGCAGGCAGTCAGGTGATACAATGAAAAAAGCGCATATTGGCTTTGGGCTTTGAAAAGCGGCATAGAAAAAGCAGCACAGGAAATGAGGAATCAAATGATAGTAGGAATTGACTTGGGTACAACCAACAGTTTAGTTGCATATTTTACGGAAGAGGGACCGAAAATCATTCCCAACAGGCTTGGGAAAAATCTGACGCCCTCTGTGGTCAGCGTGGATGAAGAAGGCAATGTATATGTGGGAGAGACCGCAAGAGAGCGGAAGAGTCTGTATCCCGATACGGTGGCGGAGACCTTCAAGCGGAGCATGGGTACCGAACGGGACTATATTCTGAGCGGCAGACATTTCAGACCGGAGGAGCTGTCCAGCATGGTGCTTCGCTCTCTGAAGGAGGATGCGGAGAGCTTTCTGGGGGAAGAAGTGACAGAGGCTGTGATCAGCGTGCCGGCATATTTTGATGATAAGAGGAGAAAGGCCACGAAGCGTGCCGGAGAACTGGCAGGTCTGAAGGTGGAGCGCATGATTTCCGAGCCCACTGCCGCGGCTGTGGCCTATGGCCTGTATGACAAAACCAAAGATACCAGATTCCTGGTATTCGACCTTGGGGGAGGAACTTTTGACGTATCTATTCTGGAGCTGTATCACAATATTCTGGAAGTCCGGGCGGTGGCCGGAGACAATTATCTCGGGGGAGAGGACTTCACGGAAGTCATGGTGAAACTTTTTCTGCAGAAGGCAGATCAGCAGCTTCAGAATCTGTCCGAGAAAGAGCAGGCCAGGTTATTCCGGGAGGCGGAGAAAGCAAAATGTGCCCTGAATGAGACAGACAAGGTGACAATCAGCTTCCTGTACAGAGAAGAAAAGCTGGAGCAGACGATTTACTACAGAGAATATGAGGATGCCTGTGAAGAGCTGCTGATGAAGATTCGGGAGCCTGTGAAGAAAAGTCTCTCGGATGCGGGACTGAAGCTGGGAGAGATCGATGAGGTGCTGCTGATTGGCGGCGCCACCAGACTGTCCATTGTACGTGATTTTCTGATACGCCTGTTCAGAAAGTTCCCGGACACGAAGATGAATCCGGACGAAACGGTGGTTCTGGGAGCGGCAATACAGGCGGCTATGAAGGAGAGGCGCGAGGAAGTAAAGGAAGTAATTCTCACAGATGTGTGTTCCTTTACGCTGGGCACGGAAGTAGTGGTGGAGTACGACGAAGGCAAGTATGAGGACGGGAGATTCTGTCCGATTATCGAGCGGAATACCGTGATTCCGGCCTCGCATACGGAGAGGCTGTTCACGGCCAGGGACAATCAGAGTAAGGTGCGTGTCAAGGTGCTCCAGGGGGAAAGCCGTTTTGCCAGGAATAACCTTTTTCTGGGTGAACTGGAGATTGACATTCCAAAGGGGCCGAAGGGACAGGAGTCCGTGGATGTGACCTATACATATGACATTAACTCGCTTCTGGAAGTTGAGGTCACGGTGGTATCCACGGGAGAGAAGCGCAAAATGATTATCAGGGGTCAGGACAGCCAGATGACGGACGAAGAAGCCAGAAAGCGGATGGAGGAACTGGCCTATCTGAAGATTCAGCCCCGGGATTACGAAGAGAACCGGCTGGTGCTGCTTCGGGCGGAGAGAATGTACGAGGAGTCGCTGGGCAGCCGCAGGAAGAAGCTGGATAAATACATCACCGCTTTTGAGGCGGCGCTGAAGAACGGTGAACACGGCGAGATTATGGACGCCAGGAATGAACTCAACGAAGTGCTGGAAGAAGAGGACAGGGAATAAAGGACATAATGTCATGCCCGCGCCGACAGGTAAGCGCCGCAGTCCGGACAACGAGGCTGCGGCGCTTTTACCTTATAGTCTGTAATAGGCCGGTGTTCTCTTTTCGAAGACACAGTAATACCGGAATCCGCATTCCTTCAACACTTCTGCCGCACGGTTAAAATGCCCTGCAATATTCTGGGTATTATGAGCGTCGGAGCCGATGGTGATAATTTCGCCGCCCAGCTCATGATAGCGTTTCAGCGCGCCCATGCAGGGATGGAAATCCTGCATTCCGCTTTTGATTCCGCCGGTATTCAGCTCGATTCCCTTTTCTTTGTGAATTAAAAGGCTCAGAATTTCGTCCAGGATGTCCCTGTATGCCTCATAAGTATACCATTCATCCTTTCCGGGGGCATATCTCACGGCATAATCAAGGTGTCCGTATACATCAAAGTTGGAGAATTTCCGAACGTTTTCCAGTATGGATTCAAAATATTCTCTCAGGGCAGCCTCCCGGCTGCGACCTTCGAAGAAGCCCGGATAATAGGGGTCCTTTCCATGGCAGACATGGGAGGAACCGATAATGAAATCAAATTCGTAAGATTTGACATAAACCGCGTTCTGCCGCATGGCTTCCGGCTGCAGACCCAGCTCCACACCGAAAAGCAGGCGGATTTTGTCCGAATATTTCTCCTTCAGACCGGCCAGGTCGTAAAGATAGGAATCTGTGTTCAGAAGGAGAGCATCCTCTGTGAGATCAGAAGATACAGGATAGTCAAAATCATTGTGTTCCGTAAAGCACATGGTATCCAGTCCCAGGCGGATTCCCTGTAAGACCATTTCTTCCATGGGGGTATCGGAATCGGCGGAGAAGGAGGAATGTAAGTGACAATCTGCTGTAATCATAAGAAGGTTTCCTTTCTGGTATGAAATTGCTGCCTGATCTCATCATATACCAGAATACGGAATTTGAAAATACCCAAAAATTCTAAACAAAGTGTAAAATTTCCGAAAATCTGGAAATTATTTTTCAATTACATCTTGAATTATCCTGCGAGATTGGGTAAAATATCCTTGCTGATAAAATTTTGACAATTCGCTGTATCCACGAAGATGGACAAGGATTGCCGAAACATATAAAAATATTTCAGGAGGAATCTAAAAATGGCAGTAAGAGTTGCAATCAATGGTTTTGGCCGTATTGGCCGTCTGGCATTCAGACAGATGTTCGATGCAGAAGGATATGAGGTAGTGGCAATCAACGATCTGACCAGCCCCAAAATGCTGGCACATCTGTTAAAGTATGACTCTTCCCAGGGTAAGTATAAATATGCTGACTCCGTGGAAGCAGGCGAGGACAATATCACCGTGAACGGCAAGACCATCACCATCTACAAGGAAGCAGACGCTAAGAATCTTCCCTGGGGTGATCTGAAGGTAGACGTTGTTCTGGAGTGTACCGGATTCTACACCTCCAAAGACAAGGCATCCGCACATATTACCGCAGGTGCACGTAAGGTTGTTATCTCTGCTCCCGCAGGAAACGATCTTCCTACTATCGTTTACAATGTAAACCATGATACACTGAAGCCCGAAGATACTGTTATCTCCGCAGCTTCCTGTACTACCAACTGCCTTGCTCCCATGGCTAAGGCTCTGAATGATTTCGCTGCAATCCAGAGCGGTATCATGACCACTGTTCATGCTTATACCGGTGACCAGATGATCCTTGACGGACCTCAGAGAAAGGGCGATCTGAGAAGAAGCCGTGCAGGCGCATGCAATATCGTTCCCAACTCCACAGGTGCTGCAAAGGCTATCGGCCTTGTTATCCCTGAACTGAATGGAAAGCTCATCGGCTCCGCGCAGCGTGTTCCTACCCCTACAGGTTCTACCACCATTCTGGTAGCGGTTGTAAAGGGTGAGGTTACCAAGGAAGACATCAACGCAGCCATGAAGGCAGCAGCTACTGAGTCCTTCGCTTACAATGAGGACGAGATCGTATCCTCCGACGTGGTTGGAAGCACCTATGGTTCTATCTTCGATGCAACCCAGACCATGGTTTCCAAGATGGAAGACGGCAACTCTCTGGTACAGGTTGTTTCCTGGTATGACAATGAGAACAGCTATACTTCTCAGATGGTTCGTACCATCAAGTATTTCAGCGAGCTGGCTTAAGATGGTGTAAAGGCATAACGACCTTATGGGGTCCGGTCTTAGGGACCGGGCCTCTTTATTTCTTTACAGGAAAGTCCGTTGTCAGACGGACATGGAATCGTATAAAATGGAGGTTTTAAGGAAATGGGCTTGAATAAGAAATCCGTTGATGACATCAACGCAAAGGGCAAAAGAGTTCTGGTCAGATGTGACTTTAACGTTCCTCTGAAGAACGGTGAGATTACCGATGAGACACGTATCGTGGCTGCATTGCCCACGATTCAGAAGCTGATTGACGACGGCGGAAAGGTAATTCTCTGTTCTCATCTGGGCAAGGTGAAGAACGGCCCCAACGAAGGCGAATCTCTTGCACCTGTTGCAAAGAGACTGTCCGAGAAGCTGGGTAAGGAAGTCGTGTTCGTTGCCGATTACAATGTGACCGGCGAAGCGGCAACCAAGGCTGTGGAAGCCATGAAGGAAGGAGATGTGGTGCTGCTTCAGAACACACGTTTCCGCGGCAAGGAAGAGACCAAGAACGGCGAGGAGTTCAGCAAAGAGCTGGCTGACCTGGCTGATCTGTATGTATGCGACGCATTCGGATCCTCCCACAGAGCACATGCCTCCGTGGAAGGTGTCACAAAGTGCATCACCGCAAAGGGCGGCGAGAATGCAGTTGGTTATCTGATGCAGAAGGAAATCAATTTCCTGGGCAATGCTGTGGAGAATCCGGTACGTCCTTTCGTGGCTATCCTGGGCGGCGCAAAGGTGGCAGACAAGCTGAATGTTATCTCCAACCTGCTGGAGAAGTGTGATACGCTGATCATCGGCGGCGGTATGGCATACACTTTCCTGAAAGCACAGGGCTATGAGATCGGCCGTTCTCTGGTGGACAATGAGAAGCTGGACTACTGTAAGGAAATGATCGAAAAGGCCCAGAAGCTGGGCAAGAAGCTGCTGCTTCCCGTTGACTCCGTGACGGTGGCCGCATTCCCCAACCCCATCGACGCTCCCATTGAAGTGGAAGTGTACGGTGTGGAGAATATGCCCGCGGACAGAGAGGGCTGCGATATCGGACCCAAAACTGCCGAGATGTATGCGGAAGCCGTAAAAAGTGCGAAGACCGTGGTATGGAACGGCCCCATGGGCGTATTCGAGAATCCTACCCTGGCGGCAGGTACCATCGCAGTGGCAAAGGCTCTGGCTGAGACAGATGCAACCACCATCATCGGCGGCGGTGATTCCGCAGCGGCGGTAAATCAGCTGGGCTTCGGCGACAAGATGAGCCATATCTCCACCGGCGGCGGCGCTTCTCTGGAGTTCCTGGAGGGCAAGGTGCTTCCCGGCGTCGCGGCAGCGGACGACAAATAAAAGAAACGGAGACATGCCGCGGAGAAGTCCTGCGACGCCGTGGGTCGCGGCAGCGGACGACAAATAAAAGAAACGACAAATAATTCATAAACAGCAGGGAATGGAATATGGATAGACTGCAGAAAAATCAGATGGATTTTATCAATTTGCGCCTGGGAACGTTCATCCATTTTAACAGCGCAACCGTACAGTTTCAGGATAGTGATATCATTGACTGGGAATTTGATCATGAGAACAGCGGGGCCCCCAGATGTTATCCCTTTGATGAAAAGGGGTGGAATCCAGCTGAACTGAACTGCTGCGAGTGGGCGGCTATTGCAAAAAGCGCAGGATGCCGTTTTGCAGCGCTGACGACAAAGCATCATGAGGGATTTGCATTGTGGCCTTCCGCTTATTCGGAGCATTGTGTGAAAAATGCGGCATGTAAGAGAGATGTTGTGAGAGAATTTCTGGAAGCATTTCGCGCATCGGGAATAACAGCGGGACTGTATTTTTCCATTCTGGATCTGACTGCCGGAATCGGCCGGAAGGCCTGTACGGCAGAGCATAAGAAACTGATCAAAGGGCAGATTACGGAGCTTCTGACACAATACGGCGAAATTCCCTTTCTGATTGTGGACGGCTGGAATGCACCCTGGGGAGGCCCGTCATATGAAATGCTGCCCTTTGAAGAGCTGGATTGTCTGGTAAAGTCACTGCAGCCGGATTGTCTGTTCATGAACATAGGATGCTCACAGGGACTTCAAGGCACAGATGTGGTATTTTATGAGAATGCGGCAGGTCAGGAAGCAGATGAATGCTTTGCCGGGCCGGGGGTGAGCTGTAACAAGCTCACGGGTACCTGGTTCTGGAGAAAGGAAGATCCTGTTACGGAACCTGCCGGAGCAGAATGGGCTCTGCAGAAAATGCGGGAGTATTTTCCGAGAAACATTAATTTTATGCTTAATATTTCTCCGAATCCCACGGGAAAAGTCGATGCAAATCTGGCAGAGGCATTTGAGGCGGTGGGAAAGCGTGTGGTTCTGCCGCCGCCTCTGACCAGTCTGCCTGATGGCTGGCTGAAGAGACAGGGCTGAGAAGTAAGCATGACGGAAAATCACAGGAAAAAGGTTTAAGGCTTTTTCTGATAAATAAAAAGAAATCGAGGATTTATATTATGGCAAGAAAGAAAATCATTGCCGGCAACTGGAAGATGAACATGACTCCCAGTCAGGCCGTAGAACTGGTAAATACATTAAAGCCCCTTGTGGCCAATGACGCTGTGGACGTGGTATTCTGTGTACCTGCCATCGACATCATTCCTGCGATGGAGGCGGCAAAGGGCACCAATATTCATATCGGCGCCGAGAATATGTATTTCGAGGAGAAAGGTGCCTACACAGGCGAGATTTCTCCCGCCATGCTGGTGGATGCAGGTGTGAAATATGTCATCATCGGTCATTCCGAGAGAAGAGAGTATTTTGCCGAGACAGACGAGACTGTGAATAAGAAAGTGCTGAAGGCGTTTGAGCACAATCTTACACCGATTATCTGCTGCGGTGAGACTCTGACCCAGAGAGAACAGGGAGTGACCATTGACTTTGTTCGTCAGCAGATTAAGATTGCGTTCCTGAATGTGACTGCTCAGCAGGCTGCTTCCGCAGTGGTTGCCTATGAGCCTATCTGGGCGATTGGCACCGGCAAGGTGGCGACCACAGAGCAGGCACAGGAAGTCTGCAAGGCAATCCGCGACTGTATCGCAGAGATTTATGATGATGCGACAGCTGCTGCTATCCGTATCCAGTACGGTGGTTCCGTATCTGCGTCCAACGCGTCCGAGCTGTTTGCACAGGCTGACATTGACGGCGGCCTGGTGGGCGGCGCATCTCTGAAACCGGATTTCGGACAGATCGTCAACTATTGATTTGCTTTGTAAATTTCCAGGGGCCTGGACCTTTGGAATCCAATAAACTGTCTGGAATGCCCCTGCCGCAAGGCGGGGGCTTGTTTTTTCTCATTTTATATGATATATTTGTAACTGTTATGTATTTTCGGGACAGTGGCATTCTGTGGGAGGGCCGAGATTGAAATCGGCCGGACAGGAGACAGACAAAAGCGGTCGGAGACAGAAGAGAAGACGGTCGGGGAGGACTTATGGCAGGAAGATTCGGGAAAAAATTTATCGGTGACAAAGCGTTCTATAAAATGGTTCTGGCAGTGGCGGTTCCCATCATGATTCAGAACGGAATTACGAATTTTGTCGGTCTCCTGGACAATATTATGGTAGGTCAGGTGGGAACAGAGCAGATGTCCGGGGTTGCGATTGTGAATCAGCTGCTGATGGTGTATTATCTGTGCATTTTCGGCGGACTGGCCGGCGCAGGGATTTTCACGGCCCAGTATTTCGGGCAGAAGGACGACGAGGGAATCAGACATACATTCCGTTATAAATTCTGGATGGCGTTGATTCTGACCACCGGCGCCGTACTTTTGCTGCTGACCTCAGGGAACAATCTGATTCAGATGTATCTGAACGGGAACAATGACGGAGGAGATCTGGCGGCGGCTTTACATTATGGGAAAAATTATCTGCAGGTGATGCTTCTGGGCCTTCCTGCATTTATGATGCTGCAGATTTATGTCAGTACGCTTCGGGAATGTGGGGAGACTGTGGTACCGATGAAGGCGGGCATAGCCGCAGTGACAGTGAACCTGTGCCTGAATTATCTGCTGATATACGGGAAGCTGGGTCTGCCTGCCCTTGGGGTGGTAGGCGCTGCTGTGGCAACCGTTATTTCCAGGTATGTGGAGGCAGCTGTGGTCATTCTGTGGACCCATGGGCACAAGGAGAAGAATTCTTATATTACAGGCATTTACCGCACGCTGAAAGTGCCGGGTTATCTTGTGGGGAAATTTTTTATCAAAGGTGCGCCTCTTCTGGTTAATGAGACCTTGTGGTCCTCGGGGATGGCCATGCTGACACAATGCTATTCCGTGCGGGGTCTGAGTGTGATCGCAGGTCTGAATATAGCAAATACAATCAACAATATGTTTAATGTGGTATTTATTGCCCTGGGAGATGCGGTGGCAATTATCATAGGGCAGCTTCTCGGCGCGGGTAAGATGGAGGAAGCAAGGGATACGGATAATAAAATTATCGCATTTTCTGTCACCTGCTGTATCGGGGTAGCCATATTGATGGTCTTTATTGCGCCGCTGTTTCCACAGCTTTACAAGACCACCGACGAAGTCAGGGCTGTGGCGGTACAGTTTATTCTGGCCCAGGCAGTTTTCATGCCTCAGGCGGCATTTATGCACGCCACCTATTTTACCCTTCGCTCCGGCGGCAAGACGATTGTAACTTTTCTCTTCGACAGTGTCTTTGTCTGGTGTGTCAGCGTGCCTGTGGCATTCTGTCTGAGCCGAATGACAGCGCTGCCTGTCATTGCCATTTTCGCCATGGTTCAGATAGCAGACTGGGTGAAATGTATTATCGGATTTGTGCTGGTGAAGAAAGGAGTATGGCTGCAGAACATTGTGGCAAAGTGATAATGCGGCATGTGTGCGGGCACCAATGCGGCATGTGCATCGAGTATCAGCACAGCATGCGCCAGGTACCAGTACAGCATGGGCGAGGCATCGGTATGGGAAAGGAGAGATCACCGCTTCGAGGAGGTTCAGGAAGAGATGAATGAGAACTATATACAAAAAGAAGACTGGGATGGATTACGAGGATTTGCTGTGCCGTTTTACAGAGATGTGCAGAAGGGTATTGGGTGAGAATCTCACAGGAGTCTATCTGCACGGGTCTGCAGCCATGGGCTGTTTTCAGCAGGAGATAAGCGACCTGGATCTGCTGGTGATTGTAAATGCAGATGTGCCGGATTCTGTGAAAGCGGACTTTATGGAACATGTGGTACGCCTTGACGAAGAAGGGCCTGGAAAAGGAATGGAGTTGAGTCTGGTAAAGAGGGAGTTCTGCAGGCCCTTTGTCTACCCCACGCCTTTTGAACTCCACTTTTCCGAAGCTCACCTGGAATGGTATAAAAGGAACCCACAGGAATATGTGGAAAAAATGCGGGGAACGGACAGAGATCTGGCGGCGCATTTCATGATTACACGCAGATATGGAATTTGTCTGTGGGGAGCAGGCATAGAGGATGTCTTCGGAGAAGTTCCCGCCGAAGCTTACAGGGACAGCATTCTGTATGACATGGAAAATGCCCGGGAGGATATTCTGATAAATCCGCTCTATGTGACATTGAATCTGTGCAGAGTGCTGGGGTATCTTCGGGAGGGGCTGGTCCTGTCGAAGAAATCCGGTGGAGAGTGGGGACTGGAGCATCTGCCGGAAGCGTTTCATGTATTGCTTCAAAAGGCGCTTCAATGCTACGCCTCCGGGGAAAAAATCAGTGCTGACACAGAGAAGACGGTTCAATTTGCCGACTATATGACCACAGAGATTCACAAGATGGTAACTGTTCAGACAGGGCATTGAACTGTTGTGAAATTATGGCTTATACCAATGCCGGTGCCAGGCGTTTAGTCGTCTGTAAATATGAGGGATATAAAATATGAAGAAAATCCCGCTGGAACAGCTGCTTGGAGAAAGCAGGACTGATGATTACCAGGCACAGTACGATTATGTGCTTGCCCAGATGGAAGCGCAGAGAATCAGACCGGTGAAAAGTTCTCCTCTGAATGGGAAAAAACCGGCGCTGCATCTGTATTACTGGGCGGAGGAGGAGAAGCCGGATTATCACGAAGAGCTGGAGGAGCTGAATTTCGGGATGGATCCGGTTCTGTGTACGGACTATTATCTGAGACATCCGGAGGTATACCGGTCGGAGGCCCGGTGGGTCAGAATGCTGAACCGGTATTTCCTGGAACGACGAGAGCAAAAGGCGGGATGGGGGCAGCCGGAGCGGGTGTCGCTGAACGAGAGAAGCTTTCAGATATGGGGCAGAGAGAAATTCCTGCAAAAGGAACAGGGGAGAAGGATTCTGGCTCATTGCGGAATCCGTCTGGAGCAGCTGAGCGTCTATGAGACCACGGAACCGCTGGCTTATTATTCCTGCAGCAGGAAAGCGCCTCAGACACTTCTGATTCTGGAAAATAAAGATACTTTTTACAGTATGCGCAGATTCCTGGGCGTTATGGATGGTATCACCCGGAACGCTGCGGTGTGCAGGCAGACCATTTTCGGAGTGGAGATTGGAACGGTGATTTACGGTGCGGGAAAGGGGATTCTCAGGTCTTTTGAGGATTTTCGCTTTTGTGTGGAACCGTATATGAATGATTCCCGGAATCAGATTTTCTATTTCGGTGATCTGGATTATGAGGGAATCGGCATCTATGAGCGTCTGGAGGGACTCTTTGAAACGGTCAGACCTTTTGCAGAGGCTTATGAAAAAATGCTGGAAAAGGCACGGGCGTTCGGTCTGGACTTGCTGCCGGAGACCAGCGAGAAGCAGAACAGGAATCTGAGCGGACGTTTTTTTCGACATTTTTCGGAAGAGACGAGGAAACGTATGAGGCAGATTCTGGAGTCCGGAAAGTATATTCCCCAGGAGATTATCAATATTGCGGATTTCGGGGAAGCCGGCCAAAATTGCGGCGAAGGGGAGTGAGACGGGGGGAAAGGAAGCCACGGGGCCCAAAAGGAGAAGTATGCAGTACGAATTCTTAAAGCAATTTCCAAAGCGAATGAAGCATGTAGGGGCATATGTGCTGCTTTTTGCCAACAGCAGTCAGAAAACCATCTGGAAACAGCATGGATTCCAGAAGCCGGACGAGCAGATTAATATGATTTTTGCCGTGATGCTGTATATCATGGAGCAGTCTCTGAAAGAGGAGAACTGCACCATAGATGATATCGGTGCTTATGTGGACAGCCTGAACATGCGTTATTTTGAGAAAAATATGGGTTATGAGGACTGTAAGGCATTGGGAGACTTCATTGTCAATGTGGTGCTCTCCAATGAGGGGAAAGCTATGTACTTTGACGGGTTCGATTTTGAGGAGCGGCAGTATCAGACCATGAATGTTAGTTATGTGGCAAACCGGATTGTGTATGTGGATGCGGAGGTGCGCAGAACCTCTTATTACCTCACGGAAGACGGCTATAATCTGCTGCTGTCCACCCTGGAAATCGAAAGCAATATGAAACTGACCATTCATGAGATGATTTTCAGAATGCATCTGGAAAAGCAAAGCTATGACAAGGCGGTTGACGATATTAAGAATGTATTTAATCTTCTGCGTATTCAGCTGCAGAAGATAGAGGAAGCCTGCGGTCGGATTCGCAGGAATGCGCTGAGTTATTCGGTGGCGGATTACGAGTCGATTCTGGAGGCGAATCTGGATACTATCAGTGATACCAAGCAGAAATTTCAAAGCTACAGGGAACTGGTGAAGAGCCGGGCGAAGGAACTGGAAGAAATGAATCTGAATGTCCGGCGTCTGGACGAAAAGGAAGAGGAGAAACTGAATAATCTCAGCATTATCGAGCGGTATCTGGCCCGTACCATCGACGAGCATCAGAAGATTCTGAACAGCCATTTTGATCTGAAGTCTCTCTATACCAGGGAGCTGGAGCAGTTGGCGCAGATGTCTTTTATCCGCAGATTTTCTCTGCGCAATGCGCTGTATGAAAAGATTCTGGAACAGCCGGAAGGGCTGGAGCGGCTGGAGATTTTCCTGCGGCCTCTCTTCGGAAACGAACCGGATAAAATTTATAATCTGAAAAAGTCCACAGAGCTTCAGAGACCTTTGAGGAAAAAGGAGTCGGAAGAAGCGGAGGCTGTGATGGAATTCGGGGATGACGCATGGATGGAGGAGGAAGAGCGCCGCAGACAGGAAAAACTGGCAAAATATGAGGAGAGCCTGAGCTTTTTGCTGGAAAAGGCTCTGGAGGCGGGGAAGGACGGGATATCTCTTGAGGAAATCAGGGCAGGGTTTACACAGGATGGAGAAAGCCGGGAGCCTGTGCTTTATTCCGGACTGATTCCCAATGTGCAGATTTTCAAGGAAATCATGGTGGAACTGCTGAAAGGCAGGGAAATTGACGTGGAAGTATTGCGGGAGGAGAGGCGGAATTATATCAGTGAGTTCTCGGGGGGCTTTCAGCTGAATGAAATGCTCCTGAATCTGGAGGACAGCCGGGGAATGCGTATGGAAAAGATAGAGGTCTACAGAATAGAAGATGGAAAGGCCATCATTTTTGAGAATGTACCGGATGAGTCGGGCAGGCTGAAAAATATCTGTTGCTCAAATGTGCTGATTCGGGTGACCGGGGGAAAGACATATGGCATATGAAATGGACGAGATTCGGATGGGACAGGAGATTTTTTATTGTCTGCTGGAGCAGCATGAGCTGAGCGAAGAGACCCAGGAGAGACTGTTTCGCGCCTATGCCGAGAATGAGAAAATTCAGAATCTGGTGAAATCTCAGGGCGAGTCGGCGGAATGCGATATCGAGCGGTATGGGAATGTAATCTATCTGATTCCCAGGGAGGACAACACCTTTCTGGGCTTTTCCAAGGCGCAGCTGAAGCAGACTTTGTGTAAATCAAATGGGACGGACAGGGATTATTACCTCTCTCAGTTCGTTATTCTCACATTGCTGGTAGAATTTTACGACGGGCAGGGGGCCACCAGTAAGACCCGGGATTATATGCGTGTGGGAGAACTTCAGAACTGCATTTCCGCCAGGCTGAAAGAGGGGACAGAGCGGTTCGGCGAGGAGGAAGAGGAGAAGCAGGGAATTGCCTTTTCCAATATGGCGGAGGCCTATGAGGCGCTTCGCTCCGATGAAAAGGGTTCCAGAGCCAGGACCACAAAGGAGGGCTTTCTGTACAATATTCTGAATTTCCTTCAGAAGCAGGGGCTGATTGAGTATGTGGAGCAGGACGAGATGATCAAGACCACCAGGAAACTGGATCAGTTTATGGACTGGAATCTGCTGAATCAGAATCATTTTCAGCGGGTGAAGAGAGTGCTGGAGGGACAGGAAGTTGAGTAAAATAAATGCTGTTCGTCTGATTAATCTGAATTACAATAACAATGCCATCAGAATCAGTGACGAGACCTTTCAGTTTAACGGGGAGAGCACGCTGCTGTCCCTTCGAAACGGCGGAGGAAAGTCGGTGCTGGTGCAGATGATTACGGCGCCCTTTGTGCACAGGAGATACCAGAATGCGAAGGATCGCCCTTTTGCCGGCTATTTTACCACCGGCAAGCCTACATTTATTCTGGTGGAATGGAAGCTGGACCAGAGTGCGGGATATGTGCTGACAGGAATGATGGTCCGCAGAAGTCAGGAGATTTCCGAGGAACGCCAGGATGAGCTGGAGATGATTAATTTCATTGCGGAATACCGGACGCGCTGTCAGCAGGATATTTATCATCTCCCTGTGGTTGAGAAGACGAAAAAGGATATCACACTGAAGAGTTTTGCCGCCTGCAGACAGCTTTTTGAAAATTATAAAAGGGAGAGGTCTGTTCCGTTTTCCTATTATGATATGAGCAATGCCTCTCAGTCCAGACAGTATTTCTCGAAGCTGGCGGAATACCAGATTTATTATAAGGAATGGGAGACAATCATCAAGAAGGTCAATCTGAAGGAGTCCGGATTATCGGATCTGTTCGCCGACTGCAGGGACGAAAAGGGACTGGTGGAAAAATGGCTGCTGGAGGCGGTGGAGAATAAGCTGAATCAGGACAGGAACCGGATGAAGGAATTCCAGGATATCATGGAGAAATATACCGGACAGTACAAGGATAATCAGTCCAAAATTCAGCGCAGAGATATCATCCGTGCTTTCGAGACGCAGGCGGAGGAGATCAGGGAAGACGCTGTCAGGTACCGGGAAATGTCGGAAGAACTGGAGGGACAGAAGAGCCGGATAGCAGACTTTATCCGCAGGCTGCATGAACTGGAAGAGCAGGAGAGAAGCAACGCGGAATCCATAAGCAGGCGGATGGAGGAGCTGGAGGAAGCGATTAAAAATCTGGAATATGGGAAACTGTCAGGAGAATTTCATGAGATTGCAGACCGGGAACGCTTTGCACAGAGCAATCTGGAAATGCTGCGGATAGAGGGAGATGACCTGACCAGAAGAAGGGATGAAATCACGGGAAAGCTTCATCTGTTTGCCTGCGGAAAGCAGCAGGAGAATGTGGAGGAGTGTGCGCAGGAGAGAGACAGAGAATTTCAGGCGCTGCAGCTGTGCAGGGAGAGAAGAGAGAATCTGGAGCCGGAAAGAGTGCGGCTGGGCACAGTGCTTTGGCAGTATTACACCGATCTGTGCCGGAAGCAGGAAGCGGAAAAGGAAGAGTGCTCTCTGTCCATTGGGGAGATGGAGCAGGAGAAAGTGCAGGAGCAGAAGAAGCTGGAGGAGCTGCGGGAGTCGGAAAGCTGCCTGACAGAAACCATCGGGGCATTGAATGCGCGGTTAAGGGTATTTGACGGAGAGGAGGACCGGTTTAACCGGGACTATGGGGAGGAATGGCACAGAAATCTTCTGGGAGAATATGAGGCCGGAGCTCTGCAGATCAGACAGGCAGAATATGAGAAGGAGCTGAAGGCTTGCGAACGGGAGAAAAACGAAGCAAAAAGGGGAGCCGAAGCGTACAGAGAACAGCTCAGAAGCGCAAGGCGTTTTGTGGAAGATAAGACAGCAGAGAAGAACAGACTGGAATCTGCCGGGAAGGAGGCGGAGAATCTGCAGCTTGCCTACGAGAAGGAGCTGGCGGACCGGGAGGTGATTCTGCGGTATTTTGGTATGGACCGGAAGGAAATTTTTGATACGGACAAAATTTTGCAGACGGTACAGCGAAAGCTCCAGGATACCGATCTGGTGCGGCAGGGCATGGAGAAGGAAGCGGACGGGCTGGAAAAGGAATACAGGAAGACGGTTCGGGGCCAGGTGCTGGAGTTATCGGAGGAATTCAGGAGGATGCTGGAGGAAGCCGGGATTCATTTTGTCTATGGAATGGAATGGCTGAAAAAGAATCAGCTTTCGGCACAGCAAAACAGGGAGCTGGTGGCCGGGCAGCCCTTTCTGCCCTATTCTCTCATTTTGTCAGGGCAGGAACTGGAGAGACTGTCCGGATTTACGGAGAAAGTTTACACCGCTTCCCCGGTTCCCATCATACGCAGGGAAGAGCTGGAAAAGGGAGAGCCCCGGGAAGGTGCGGTGAATTCCTTTGGAGGTCTGCATTTTTATCTGTGGTTCAATGAGAACCTGCTGGATGAGGAGAAGCTGCGGCAAATGCTTTCGGAGCAGGAGATACGGATCCGGAAGCTGCAAAAGGCGATTGATACAAAGAAGGCGGAATATACAGAATACATCGGTCATCAGGAGAAGATCAGGGGACAGAGAGTAACCAGGGAAGCTTACGAAGGGCTGAAGGAAGAGATACGGTCTCTGAAGGAGAAGATCTGCGCTCTGGAGCAGGAGATTCTGGGCGGCAGGGAGGAACTGGAGGCGCAGGAGAATGAACTGATGCGGAAGGAGCAGCAGGCGGCACAACTGGAGCGGCAGATTCTGAATCAGGGCAGGCGCCTGTCAGATTTCGACAGATTTTGTCGAAGCTATGAAGCTTTCCGGGAGGACTGCAGGCTGCTGGAGAAGAACCGTCAGGAAAAAGAGCGCATTCTGAATCTCCAGAAGCTGAAAAAAGAAAGAATCACCGGACTGGAGCAGGCTTTGGTCACGAGGGGGAATCAACTGACAGCACTGGAACGTCAGGCGGAGGTAAGCAGAGGACGGCTGGCGGGATACCGGCAGTATTCTCTATTGGCGGAAGAGGATACCGGAGCAGGCGGTACAGGTTCGGAAGCTGTGGAGGTAATCTCAAAGCAGGCTGCGAAGGAGGCCGAAACCCGTTATGAGGTAATCACAGGGGGTATCAGCGCGGAGCAGAAGGAACTGGAAGGCCGGGCGGAGAAGGCGCAGAAGCGTTATGTAAGAGCAGTGGAAGAGCTGAAATCACTGGCAGAGAAGTATCTTCTGGAAGAGAGTGCCTGGAAAGCCGTACCCTATGATAAAAAGGAAGAGACGCACCAGGAAATTCTGCTGGAGGACCAGGAGAAGCGGATAAACAGGCAGAACGGTCTGGTTCATGAAGAGGAAATCCGCTGTGCGCTTCTCAGGCAGGAGAGGGAAGGCAAGCAGAGACAGATCAGAGAGCGATGCCGGAAGGACGTCCCCATGGCCAGAGAGGCCATTCAGACCATTCGCTTTGACGAGGAAATCCGGAGACTGGAATACGAACAGAAAGAGACAGAGAAAGAGGAAAAGCAGACAGAGAAAAAGCTTCAGGGATATGAAAGCAATCTGGCGGCTCTGGCCGAGTATGAGGATTTTGAGTGCGGACAGGCTGTGGAATGGGGATTTGATTTCTCCCGTCTCATCGGAGCGGAACTGACAAAGCAGAAAGGTCTTCTGATTCGGGATTATAATTCCTGCATGGAGCGGCGAAGAGAAGCCCGGGCAGAGTTGGAGCGGGCTCTGAACAGGATGATACGGCAGGAAAGATTTGCGGAAGAATTCTATCAGAAGCCCCTGGAAGCCATGCTGCAGCTGACAGCGGAGCCGGAACGCGTGATCCGACAGTTGGAGACCACCCTTGCCTCTTACAGGAGCCTGATGGAGAAGCTCCAGGTGGATATTTCACTGGTGGAGAAGGAAAAGGCGAAGATAGTGGAACTGACCGGAGATTATCTGAAAGAGGTGCATGATAATCTGAACAGAATAGACCGCAATTCCACCATAACCGTGCGGGAGCGGACGGTGAAGATGCTGAAGATAGAACCTCCGGACTGGGCGGAGAACGAAAGCATTTACCAGCTGCGTCTCGAGGACTATCTCGATGACATCACGGCAAGGGGAATCGCATTGCTGGAGGAGAATCAGAATGTACAGGAGTTCCTGGGCACCAGGATAACCACCAAAGGCCTTTATGACGCTGTGGTGGGAATCGGCAATGTGCAGATTCGACTGTACAAGATAGAGGCCCAGCGGGAATATCCCATCACCTGGGCCGATGTGGCGAAGAATTCCGGCGGAGAGGGCTTTCTGTCCGCATTCGTGATTCTTTCGGCGCTGCTTTATTATATGCGCAGGGATGACTCGGACATTTTCGCCGAGAGAAACGAGGGAAAGGTTCTGCTGATGGACAATCCTTTTGCGCAGACCAATGCCTCGCATCTGTTGAAACCGCTGATGGATATGGCGAGAAAGGCCAACACGCAGCTGATCTGTCTCTCCGGACTGGGAGGAGAATCCATCTATAACCGATTTGACAATATCTATGTGCTGACATTGATTGCTGCGAATCTGAGGAATGATATGCAGTATCTGAAGGCGGAGCACATGCGGGGGTCGGAGGAAGAGACCGTGATCGTGTCGCAGATCGAAGTGATGGAGCAGCAGGAATTTGCATTTTAAGGAGTTTGAGGAGAGGGACATGAACGATTTTATCACTTATCTGGAGGAGACGATTCCGGAAAAGGACAGCTTAAAGCTGGTTAAGACAGAGGCGCAGAAATTCTATCATTCCAATTCTCTGGAAGAATGCCTTCAGACAGGATATACGCTCTGGGAGAAGGCGAATTTCCAGCTTCAGGAAGTGGGAGTACTTCTTCTGGGGTACTGTGCTCATCAATATCCGGATGCCCTTTCCTTTCTCAGGGAGACTGTAAGCCGGCATAAGAGCTGGAAGGTACAGGAAATTCTGGCAATGGCCTTCGACAATCACTGTAAAATCGTGGGTTATGAGCAGGCGCTGCCTCTGATTCAGGAATGGATAAACGATGACAATGCCAATGTGCGCAGAGCAGTGTCAGAAGGCCTGCGCATCTGGACCAACCGTCCCTTTTTCAGGGAAAATCCCCGGATCGCCGTGGAGCTTCTGGCGGCGCGCAGGGAGGATGGCAGCGAATATGTGCGGAAATCTGCCGGAAATGCTCTGCGGGATATCAGCAGAAGGCATCCGGAGCTGATTCTGGAGGAGCTGAGAAGATGGAATCTGTCTTCGAAAAAGGTGCGGCAGGTGTACCAGCTGGCAGGGAAATTTGTGATGCAGAATTCGTGATGCAGGGGTAATTTTTTAATGACAAAACAAAAATAAGTGCTATAATGGAATGGATACCGGAAACACAAAAAGGCGTTTTCGGCGGAAGGTATACAATGGATTCTGGAGGAGGAACACATGAAACCCATAGGTGTAAACGAACTGAGAAGGATGTTTCTTGACTTTTTCGAGAGCAAAGAGCATTTAAAAATGAAAAGCTTTTCGCTGGTGCCGCATAATGACAACAGCTTATTGATCATCAATTCCGGAATGGCACCCTTAAAACCTTATTTCACAGGGCAGGAGATTCCGCCCAGACGTAGAGTGACCACCTGCCAGAAATGTGTCAGGACAGGTGATATTGAGAATGTGGGTAAGACTGCCCGTCATCTTACTTTCTTCGAGATGCTGGGGAATTTTTCTTTCGGAGATTATTTCAAGCATGAGGCCATTCGCTGGAGCTGGGAATTTCTGACGGAAGTGGCAGGCATGGACCCGGAGCGTCTCTACCCTTCTATTTACTGTGAGGATGAGGAAGCATACGATATCTGGACCAGGGAAATCGGTGTGCCGGGGGAGAAGATCACCCGTTTTTACCGGGATGAAGACGGAAAATGCGATAATTTCTGGGAGCATGGCGCAGGTCCCTGCGGCCCCTGTTCCGAGATTTACTATGACCGTGGAATCAAGTATGGCTGCGGCAGGCCGGACTGCAGGGTGGGCTGTGAATGTGACCGCTTCATAGAAGTGTGGAACAATGTATTCACCCAGTATGACAATGACGGACACGGAAATTATACAGAACTGTCCCAGAAAAATATTGATACCGGAATGGGACTGGAGCGTCTGGCCGTGGTAGTGCAGGATGTGGAATCTGTGTTCGACATCGATACCATGAAGGCAATTCGGGACAGAATCTGCCGGATAGCAAATGCGGAGTATGGAAAGGATCCGGTGAAGGATGTCTCCATCCGTCTGATTACAGATCATATTCGTTCTACTACATTCATGATCAGCGACGGCATTCTTCCCTCCAACGAAGGGCGGGGCTATGTACTCCGTCGACTGATTCGCCGTGCGGCAAGGCATGGCAGGCTGCTGGGCATCAGGGACAAGTTTATGGCTGTCTTAAGCGAGACCGTGATCCGCGAGAGCAGGGACGGGTACCCTGAACTGGAAGAAAAGAAAGCATTTATTCTGAATGTACTTACTCAGGAAGAGGACAAGTTTGACAGGACCATCGATCAGGGCCTGAGCATTCTGGGACAGATGGAGTCGGAGATGAAAGCCGCAGGTGTCACAGAGCTGTCCGGAGAGAACGCTTTTAAATTATATGATACATTCGGGTTCCCTGTGGATTTGACACAGGAGATTCTGGAGGAGAAGGGCTTCACCATTGATGAAGCGGGGTTCGGTGTCTGTATGCAGAAGCAGAGAGAGACTGCCAGAAAGGCCCGGAAAGTGACCAATTATATGGGGGCGGATGTGACTGTGTATGAATCCATCGATCCTTCCGTTACCACACAGTTCGTGGGGTATGACAGACTGCAGCACAATTCCAAAGTCACCGTGCTGACCACGGAAACGGAACTGGTCCAGGCGCTGACGGACGGACAGAACGGTACCATTATCGTGGAAGAGACTCCATTTTATGCCACTATGGGCGGTCAGAATGCAGATACGGGAGTCATTGCCACGGCGGACGGCAGCTTTGAGGTAAAGGACACGGTGAAGCTTCTGGGAGGCAAGGTAGGACATATCGGCACTGTCACGAAGGGAATGATCAAAGTCGGCGATACCGCAACGCTTACCGTGGATGCTGCAAAGCGAGGGGATACCAGTAAGAACCACAGTGCCACACATCTGCTGCACAAGGCACTTCGGGAAGTGCTGGGGTCTCATGTGGAACAGTCCGGTTCTTATGTGGACGGTGAGAGACTGCGGTTTGACTTCAGTCATTTTGCCGCCATGACAAAAGAAGAGCTGGAGCGGGTGGAGCAGATCGTAAACGATCAGATTGCGGCGAACCTGCCTGTGGTGACAGAGATCATGAATGTGGAGGATGCCAGGAAGACCGGCGCTATGGCCCTGTTCGGAGAGAAATACGGCGAGGAAGTCCGGGTGGTGAAGATGGGGGATTTCTCCGTGGAGCTCTGCGGCGGTACCCATGTGGCGAATACAGCGTCCATTTCCGCTTTCAAGATTCTGGCTGAGAACGGCATTGCCGCAGGGATCCGCAGGATTGAGGCACTGACCGGAAATGGTGTATTTGCTTATTATAAAGAACTGGAGCGGACCATGAACGAGGCTGCCGGGAAGCTGAAAGCGACTCCGGCAACACTGGTGGAAAAATGTGAGCATTTGCTGGCGGAGGTGAAGACGCTTTCCTCCGAGCTGGAGTCATTGAAGGCGAAAGCGGCAAAGGAAGCTCTCGGGGATGTAACGGATAACGTGGTGGAGGTGAAAGGAGTGAAGCTTCTGGCCACCAGCGTTGACAATGTGGATATGAACGGGCTCAGGGATCTGGGCGATCAGCTGAAGGAGAAGATGGGAGAAGGTGTTGTCGTCCTTCTGTCAGCCCAGAACGGTAAGGTGAATATGATTGCCATGGCTACAGAAGGCGCCCTTGCCAAAGGCGCCCACGCGGGTAATCTGATCAAAGGCATCGCCGGAAAAGTAGGCGGAGGCGGAGGCGGACGTCCCAATATGGCACAGGCCGGCGGCAAGAATCCCGCGGGCATTCCGGAATGCATTGCGGAGGCGGCAAAGGTGCTGGAAGGCCAGCTGAAATAAGTAATAACATAAAGATACCGCTGTCGGGAACAAAATCCGGCAGCGGTATCTGACTTTATAGAATGAGCGGGAATCTCACAGCCGAAAGCACAGGCAGCATATCGTCCGCGTATAGTATTGGGAATCGGATAACGGCAGTAATGTGGTTGTCCATATATGGAGGACGATAATGAATAAGAAAGTAATTACAGAAGGACCGGACCTTTCCGCGCATCAGGGACAGGTGGATGTGAAGCGTATTCGGGATGCAGGCTGCAGATGCATAGGTCTGAGGGCAGGATACGGGAAAAATAATGTTGATGAGCGGTATGTGGTAAATGCCCAGGCATGCTGTAATCTGGATGTGGATGTGGTGCTGTATTGGTTTTCTTATGCTTATACGGTGGAAATGGCAGAGCAGGAAGCTGATTATGCCATAGCACAGGCGGCAAAATACTGGAGTACCTGTCCGATTGCGTTTGACTTTGAATATGATTCGGTTAACTATGCCAGGAAACATGGTGTGGCTGTTACGAAGAGATTGTGTACGGATATGACGGTTGCCTTTCTGCGGCGTGTCCGGGATGCGGGTTATGTTCCGGTGGTTTATGCGAACAGAGATTATCTGCAGAATTATTTCGATATGCCGGAAATTACGAAGGCGCTGGAGAAGGTATATGTCTGGTATGCCCGCTATATTTCCGTGCTGCCGGAAGACGAGGCGGACGCGGCGGATATCTGGCAGTTTACTTCCGGAGGAAAACTGGCGGGGGTACATGGAAAGGTGGACCTGAACCGGTTTTACACAGATTTTTCCGGCAGCACGATCAGGAAGGAACAGGAGGCTCAGAAGAATCTCAACATACTGGACTTTCAGATTGCGGCAAATGAAGACGGAATCCGGGACCAGAACGGAGCCAGGCTGCAGGAGGACGGGCTGGACGGACCAAAAACCAGATATGTCAGGAAACAGATCAGACTGAGAGCCAAAATGTCCGGGGGACAATACATTGTGGGATCCTCGGGGCAGGTAGTAAGATGGTGGCAGCGCAGATGTAATGAAATTCTGGGACACCATCAGAACACAGACGGTCTGTATGGGCAGACGGCGAGAAAGGAGACATTGGCCCTGCAGCGGAAGCTCGGCCTGAAAGCAGATGGCATAGCCGGCTACGACAGCATACAGGCCGCATTTTATCATTAGAGGTTCCTGCCGTTTTACAGGAAGAGGTGAGGGATTGCGCTTTTCAGAAAAAAGGACGATATAAATAGAGAAAGCTGCTTTTCAGCGGGTTTGCATATGTAAAAACCGGAGAGAGGCTGCGGCAGAAACTGTGGTATGAAATGCAGACATTTGTACATGGATAAGGATGGTGGAATCATGAAAATCGGAGAGGCTCAGAAAATTTACAGAGAACAGATAAAAAGTTATCGGCTGAAGAAATCAAATGTATCAAAACAACTGCAGAATCTGCGTTCCAGAATGGAACGGACACCGGGCGGACAGGAGAAATATGCCTCGGAAGCGGCCACTCTGGAACTGACCTTAAATGCGCTGGATGAAAAGCAGAATGAATATCAGGACTATCTGAACGAATTATCTGAGCAATACTGTGCATACTGGAATGCGGCGGTGGCGGACCAGCAGAAGGATGCGGCCCGGGACTATGCGGCAGACATGGGGAAAATCATGGAAGTGGCGCGCAGAATTATGCGCGGAGCCATTGTGCCGGCGGCGGATGAGAAAAAGCTGATGGAATTCAGCATGGAAATGTATCAGACAGCGAAAAATGTCGGCGCCATGGTCCAGAGACAGAAGCGGGAAAAATACGATTCTCTCTGGGGAGAAGAGGAGGAGAAGGAATATGCCGATCCCGGAGAGGCGGCAGAGAATGCGGAAGTCTCTTTGGAGGGGCCCGAAGTGACGGATGCCGCCACAGTGGCGGCATCTGTCAGCGGACAGGAAAGCAGTTCGGAATAGCACCATTTTCCCGGGTCCCGGATATAGTATAGAGAAGAAAAAGGGAACGGAACAAGACGGTCCGGCAGAGATTATATGAATCAGAAACTGGAAGATTTGCTGCAGCTGGCATTGCAGACACCCGAGGAAGTCAGAGAAAAAACGGAAGAACTGAACACCGGATTTGATGAAAATACGCGCACATGGGAGCTGATTGTCAAGTACCACGGCAGCCTGGATGCGCTGAAGGCATTGAATATAGGCGTGGAATATCTGATTGCGGGATATGCGGTATTGACGGTGCCGGAACAGCTGGTGGAGCGCGTGGCAGAGCTGGAGGAGGTAGAATATGTGGAAAAGCCGAAACGGTTTTTCTACGGAGTGGAAACGCCCACGGCAAATTCCTGTATTGCGCAGGTGACGCTTCGGGATCCTTATCTTACCGGGGAGGGTGTGCTGGTAGCAATTCTGGACAGTGGGATCGACTGGAGAATGCAGGAATTCAGAAACAGCGACGGCAGTACCAGGATACGGTATCTATGGGATCAAACACTGGGGGCAGAAGGAATTTCGGAGACAGAGGATAGAATGGAACCGGGAACTGCAGACAGTTTTGCGGGCCGCCCGCCCGAGGGCTTCCGCCTGGGGGTGGAATTCGATTCCGACCAGATTAACCAGGCTCTATCCGCGGCTACGGCCGGACAACAGTTTGAGCTGCTCCCCAGTGTGGACACGAGCGGACATGGAACGGCAGTGGCGGGCATCGCAGCAGGAAACAGTTCTGCCTATCAGGGAGTTGCCCCGGAGGCAGAACTGTTGATTGTAAAGCTTGGACTGCCGGATGTATCCTCTTTTCCCCGGACAACGGAAATCATGCGCGGTGTAACCTATGCTGTCAGAAAGGCCATTGAGCTGAAAATGCCAGTGGTTATCAATTTAAGCTTCGGCAATACTTACGGTGCTCATGACGGCAGCTCTCTGCTGGAAAGATTTTTGGACAATTCGGCTGAGATCGGCCGTACAGTGATCTGTGTGGGAAGCGGAAACGAGGGAAACAGCGGAGGACATCTGGCGGGTAATCTGCTGGAGGGACAGGAGAACGGAGGTACAGCCGGACGCACAGGCACCGGCGGGGGAGGCGGTGCGATGGGTTCAGACAGCATTCCGGGCGCCGGTTTTGGGGGCGGTTCTGGAAGCGCATTTGGAAGCAGCAGTGCGGCGGTTCCAAGTCGTATGGGAAATGCGGTGGCCAGGCCGGCTTCCGTGGAGCTTGCCGTGGCGGAGTATGAACGCAGCCTGAATGTCCAGCTGTGGAAAAATTACTGCGATGATTATCGGATTTATCTGCGCTCTCCGGGAGGCCGGGAGGCTCAGCTGCCTGAAATGATCAATGGCGGGAAATATGTGCTCCGACTGGAGCAGACGGAAATCATGGTCTATTTCGGCGAGCCCGCCCCTTATGCGGTACCGGAGGAGATTTACTTTGAAATGCTGCCGCTGGAACGTAATTATATTAACAGTGGAGTGTGGACCATCCGGTTGGAGCCTGTGCGGGTAGTGACGGGAAGATATTATTTCTATCTGCCTTCGGCGGCTGTCCGCGGAACGGGAACAGGTTTTTACAGGTCTACTCCGGAGGTGACGCTGACCATTCCCTCCACAGCCGCAAAAGTGATTTCCGTGGGTGCCTATGACAGCACATACGAGTCCTATGCGGATTTCTCAGGAAGGGGATATGCGGATGCCAACAGGACCATCGGTATAGTGGCGGCAGGGCTGGCAAAGCCGGATCTTGCTGCACCGGGGGTGGGGATTCTGGCGCCGGATATTTACGGAGGCTATAATCCTTTTACGGGGACCTCCTTCGCCACACCCATCGTGGCGGGCAGTGCGGCTCTTCTGATGGAGTGGGGGATTGTGCGGGGGAATGATCCCTTTCTGTACGGGGAGAAGGTGAAGGCCTACCTCCGGGCCGGGGCGCGGGCGCTGCGGGGGGAGGATGCATACCCTAACTCCAGGGTTGGCTGGGGCGGATTATGCGTGGCGTCCAGTCTGCCGGGGTGAGGTGGCTTCAGGCTGTTGGAGCGAAAGAGGGTACTATAGGTCGGGGAGAGGTCGAAAAGTCAAGGAGTTGCAGCGATATCATCCAAAATAAAACTGCTGTGAAAAACGGGACAGGGGGGCTATCGGAAAATAACAATTTAGGCTCCTGATAGGTAAAAAAGTAACAGTCCTTTAAAAATTCCGGCTTTTTCAATGCCCTGGATTTTTACTGGACTGTTTTTTTAGCAGTATCTATTTTAGGGCGCAGAATCTCCTTGTTTGGATTTTGAGGAGAGCTCCTTTGGCTAAGGTGTTAACTAAATGACCTTGGCCACTGATCAGTGATGTTGTACTTATTATATCATATTTCTGGGAGCTCTTTTGACCAAAGAGAAGTAGCATTTTTAGATCGTTAGGAGTTAATTTCCATCCTATTGTTAATAAATATTCTCCAATTCCGAAAGGATATGTAAATCGACCTTTTGTGTAACAAATGGAGACGTATATATTTTATTCATATACGAAGTAATACATCCAAGGAGCATAATTACTTTTTCAGATTAATCTTATGTGCCTTTATCATTTATATTTTTTTTCAATTCTACTAAAATCTTTTTTAAAAAAGCTGGTAGTTCACAACCCATTCTACCAGTATTTTCAAGTATTGATAATATTTCATTGATAATAAACCATATAGTTACTATTAATCCAAAGAAAGTATTAGAGGAATATTTTAAGCCTAGTGTACTGACATGACGATATTTAACCTTACTACCGCCTTTTAAGAGGCGATAGTAAAATTGGGGTATAGAGACTTAAGCTTTATTCTGGCATCACCTGTCCTAAAATGCCAGTCAACCTTTGCTGCTGTTGTATTACGCTCTGCTTCCCATACAGACAGCTCGCTGCGCAGCAGCTCAATGTCAGCTATACGGCGGGACAGGCACTGCCGGGTCATTACATTCAGCTCTATTTCGGCGATGTCCAGCCAACTGCCGTGCTTTGGGGTATAATGTATTTCCAGTTTTTTGATGATGCGTCTTGCTTCCTCCGGAGGATACTTCTTATAGAGGGAAGCCGGCTTATGGGTATTGAGGTTGTCCATTACAAGGATGATTTTCTCAGCATCCGGGTACATGACATCCACGAGATATTTGATCTCCTCCGCCCAGTCGACGGCTGTACGGTGCTCCCGCACGCTTACATGGTGCGTCCCGCCAAGCGGCTCCACAAAAGCAAATATGCTGACTGTTCCATTTCGGATGTATTCGGAATCCGTTTTGCGGTCGCTCCCAGGTACCATCGGCAGGGGCGCCCTGGCCTCGCCCAGAAGCTGGTAAGGCTTTTCATCCATGCAGACAACGGGACGCTTTGGGTCATAAGGAAGCTCATATACATCAAGGATATCCTCCATACAGGCTATGAATTCCGGGTCTTCTTTTGCCGGGATGCACCAGTAGTCGTTTTTGTGAGGTCGAAGTTTGTTTTTTTTAATGCGTTCCGGATTGCCTCCCTGCTCACAGGTGTTTCCAGAATGACCCTGGCTTCCTCCTCAAGCAGGCGGATTGTCCAGCGGGAGTGGCCTTCCGGGACCGGCCCGCAGGCAAGCTCGATAAGCCGGGCTTCCACGCGCCCGTCAACCTTGCGCCTTGCATTATCTGAGTTTATGCTTCTTTTAAATTCAGTGACAGCATTAACACCGCCGTTTATGTATTTTGTAACAGTATTTGTGACTGTTGCCAGACAGACGCCGTTGGACTTAGCACTCTGCTCATGGGTAAGAACTTTTCCATGCGACTCGTCCAGGTCAAGGATTATCTGGCATCTGCAGCGTATTGTTTTTGAAGTTGCTTTCTTACGGATTATGGATTTAAGCTCCTTGTATTCATCTTCCGTAAGCTTGATTACATATTTTCT